>JBOHFF010000111.1:0-84122 GCA_050699515.1 Pseudonocardiaceae bacterium | reverse complement strand
GACGTCTACTCGCTCGGCTGCCTGCTCTGCGAGCTGCTCACCGGGGATCCGCCCTTCCACGGGACGGCAGACGTCTCGCTGCGGGCCCGTCATCTCCAATCGCCGGCACCGTCGATGCGGGAGCGGTGGGCCGACGTTCCCGCCGACGTGGACGCACTGGTCGCCGCGATGCTGGCGTAAGGAGCCGCACGCGCGGCCGTCGGCTGAGGCGGTCTACCACGCACTCGTGCCGTTGTCATCCCAGACGGACGACACGGCGGGGAATGACGACAACGACCAGCCGGCTGAGGCGATCAGACTCCTCGAAGACGGCGTCGAACGTGCCGGCCACGACCCCTTCGTCCAGCTGCGGTTGCGCCACTTCCTGGCGGCCGCGCTGTTCTACGCTGGGGAGTACACGCGCGCGGCGCCGCTGTTCGACGTCGTCGGACGTGACTACCGCCGGTACCTGGCGCCGTCTAACGCCTTCGTCCTCGACAGCGCCTACTACGCGGGACACGCCTACGCCGAGATCGGCGAATCGGACAAGGCCCTGCCGCAGCTACGGTTCTACGTGCACCACGCCGACGCTGCGGGCGACGAGGAGGCGGCCAGGATGAAGGTGGTAGCGGCCGAGCGCTACGTCGAGTTCGACGAGCGTCGTAAAGCAGTGGAGGCCGACGAGCCTGGAGGACCTTCGGACCTTGACGGCGATCGAGAATCGACGTGCCGATCCCGAGCGGGACGAGGATGGTCACCTGCCCTGATGGGGAGAGTCTGAACGCGGACTTCAACAGCGAATTGCAGTGACCGGCTCCGCGTTTCGCAGGGTAAGTGTCCGCGTTTCGCAGGGCTCGTATGCGCGGATCGCACAGACCCGGCTAGCCTTCAGGCATGTATCGGCATCGGATGCTGGCCGGTCCCCTTGCCGAGGCGCTCGCTGACACCCCGGTGGTGGTCGTGGCCGGTCCCCGCCAAGCAGGCAAGAGCACTCTGGCCGAGCACGTGGTGGCCGACCGTGCGGGAACCTGGCTCACCCTCGATGATGCCACGATCCTCGATACCGCCAGGACCGATCCGGCGGGGTTCGTCAGCGGGCGGAGCGGGCTCGTCGGCATCGACGAGGCACAGCGAGTGCCCGAGTTGCTGCTGGCCGTCAAGGCAGAGGTCGACCGCGAGCGGCGCCCGGGTCGTTTCCTGCTCACCGGATCAACCAGGTTGCTCGGCGCGCCGAAGCTCGCGGATTCGCTGGCCGGCCGGATGGAGGCGCTGACGCTCTGGCCGTTCACCCAGGCCGAGCTGGGTGGCGGGGTCGCGGCGGCGGGGTTCATCGACCGGGCCTTCAACGACGATCTGGTCGGGCTCCGGCCTTCGGCAGTGACCAGGGCGGAGGTGCTCGACCGAGCCGGGGCCGGGGGTTTCCTGCCTGCCCTGACCCGGACCGATCGGCGCCGTTACGCCTGGTTCGACAGCTACGTCTCGGGCGTCATAGATCGGGAGGTGCGGGCCGTCACCGACGCCATCTACCTGCGCGAGCTGCCTCGCCTCCTGAGGCTGGTCGCATCGCGCACCTCAGGCGAGCTCAACATCACCGATCTGGCCCGTGACTTCGGTTTTTCCCGTCCGACCACTGACAGTTACCTCGCGCACCTGGAGTCGGTCTTCCTCATCCAGACCATCCCAGCGTGGTCGACGAACCTCACCGCCCGGGTCGTCCGAAGACCCAAGATCGCCGTAACTGACACCGGCCTCGCTGCCAGGCTGCTCGGGGGCCGCCTCCACTCCGACTCCGACCTGGCCGGCCGGCTGATCGAGACGTTCGTCGCGGGTGAGCTGCGCGCGCAGACTGAGTGGTCACAGGCCCGACCGGGCCTGTTCCATTTCCGTGACCGGGACGGCATCGAGGTGGATCTCGTCTTGGAGTCGGGTGACGGCCGGGTGGTCGGGGTCGAGGTGAAAGCGGGCGCCACCGTGCGTGCCGAGGATCTGCGCGGGCTGCGGTTGCTGGAGCAGCGACTCGGTGCTGACTTCGCCGCGGGCGTCGTGCTGTGCACCGCTGCCCGGCCCCGGCACCTGGGCGGGCGCTTGTGGACACTTCCTCTTTCGGTGTTGTGGTGACGGGATGGCCGGTGAGAATCGACGAGCGGGTGAGGGAGCAGCGGTGACGAAGGCTCGCCGGGCGCTACCGGCTGGAGGGCTCGCTCGGCCGGGGCGGCATGAGCGAGGTTTTCCACGGCTACGACGAACGCCTGGACCGGCGGGTGGCGATCAAGCTGCTCCGCCCACCGTCGGCATCGATCCCGACCAGCCCAGACGGCCCGGAGACCGTCGAGATCCTCGATGCAGCTGCTGCGTGGCTCAACCCTGGAAGCCGTGCTCGACCAGGCGGACTACACCACCGCACCGCCTGATCCCTCACCCCCTTGCGCTCCCACCCTCCCGAGCTCAACAGCGGAGCTGCCAGAGCTTGATCAAACAGCTCTGCTGTTGAGCTCGGGAGTCTCAGTGCACGCTCGGTTGTTATTCGGGGGACTCGGGGACGGCTAGGTCCAGGAGTACGCCGGTTTGGAAGACGCGAGACTGGGGGGCGGTGCGGTCGGCGAGCGGGGCTGGTGGAGCGTCGGTGAACCAGCGCGGGCTTCGCTGGATGTCGGTGAGGGTGACGGTGCCAGGGACCGGTTGCCAGCTCCGCTCGGCGAGCTTGGCGTAGTGCTGGGTGACCAGCCGGAGGCGGTTCACCCGGCCTGTGGTGCGGGGGAAGTCAGCGGGGACGATCCCGTGGATGGTCAAGCTCCGGGGTGGGAAACTCGGCGGCACTGCAGAACTGCAGTGTCCAGCTGCTGCGCGAACCGACCTCCGGGGACGGGGCACAACATTCGATCTCCCAGGAAGCGACGAAAACCTCCACTGTGTGGCGATCGAGCTGACTGGTAGGGGTGGGCTCGGTGAACCGGTGATCCATCCGCATGAGCCCGCGCACTCGGGAAGGGCCGGAGCACGACGGCTCCGGGCGCGGGCTTACCTGGCCCTGAAGCGTACCTGGGAACAGCTACCAGCCCCAGCTGCCGGGGACTCCCTTGAAGGGGCCGACGACCTCGGCGGTGATCCAGCCACCGTAGAACTCACCCGGCTGCGGCGTCACCGGCTCACCGTCCAGGGTGACCTCGTCGAACCGGCCGGCGTAGACCGCGACCCGGTCGGTGAGCTGCGGGTAGCGCACATCGGGCTGCGGGTACCACCACCCGACCCCGCGCAGCGGCGCGGCACCGGGCACCTCCAGGTCGACGTAGCACGCCTCGCCCTTCCACTCGCAGACAGTCAGCCGCGGCGAGGGCCGCAGTGGCACCCGGAACTCCGAGCGTGGCAGGTAGTAGGTCGGCGGGTGCGAGGTCTCCAGTACCCGGACCACATCCTCGGTGTCGAGCACCAGCGTCCCACCGTGCACGATCCGAGCCCGCCGCGACACCCGCTCCGCCCGCGGCGGCCGGGGGTAGTCCCACACCGACTCCTGACCAGGTCCGACTGGCCAGCGGCTTACCGGTTCAGACTTACCTTGACCTGCTCGTTTGGCGTTCAGCCAGTGACGCGGCATATCGCGAGTCTACCGGCGCGCGCAGACCTGTCGCGGACTACAAGCGGACCGCCGCGGTCCTCAGTGGACGCAGGACCGCTCGCCGAGGCCGTCGCAGCGGTCATCACCCGCGCGCCCGACGGCTCCCAGCACCCCAGCAGTAGCCTTGACGGCGTACTCCTTCGGCGATGGAGTGGTGCTTGGTGGATGTTGGCGACGACGCGCGGACGATCGGTGCTCGGCTGCGGCAGATCCGCAAGTCGCGGGACAAGTCACAGCGGGTGGTCGCCGAGCTGGCCGGGATCAGCTATTCGACTTTGAGCCGGATCGAGAACGGGCTGCGCGCGCTGGACCGTCGCTCGGAGATCGTGGCCCTGGCCAAGGTGCTGGAGATCTCCCCCTCCGAGCTGACCCGGCTGCCGGTACCCGCGCCCGCTGACGGAAACGCTGACAGCGCCACGGACGCCGTGCGCCTCGCACTGATGGCGGTCAACCACGGCCAGCCCGACGGGCAGGTGACCGCGGTGGATGTATTGCGGGCCCGGGTGTTCGCGATGCTGGACGCTCGCCGTCGCTGCGACCGGCAAGACCAGGCTGCAGCGACGCTGCCGGACCTGATCCGCGATGTGCATGCCAGTATCGCCGCCGGCCATGACGTCGCCGAGCTGCTCGACTTGACGGTATTGCTGCACACCCAGGGGACCAGCGCATGGTTGCGGGTCGTGGGTGCCCCGCTGGACCTGCGGTCCCAAGCCACTGCCCTGGCTCAGCAGGCAGCGCGAGAACGCGATGAACCGATCGCGCTGGGCATCGCCACGGTCGGTTCCGTGGGCGTGATGCTCTCCGCCGGGGCATTCGATCCGGCACAGAGAGCGCTCGACTCAGTGACTGTGCCGACGACCGGCCAGGAAGCGACCGAGCTGGCGGGCATGCTCGCGCTGTCGGAATCACTAGTGGCCGCCGCCGACAAGCAGCCAGGGGACGTGAATGCTCCACTAGAGCACGCCACCGAGCTTGCGCATCGCACCGGGGAAGGCAACGCCTACTGGATGGGATTCGGGCCGACCAATGTGGGCTTGTGGCACCTGGCCGGCGCCGTGGAGCTTGGCGACTACGAGCGTGCTGTAGCGACCGCGGAGGCCCTAAATCCGAAGGTGCACCCCAGTCGATCCCGGCAAGCCGCGTACTGGGTTGATTACGGTCGGGCGCTGGCCAGGGTGCGCCGACGTGGCGCCGACTCGGTGATGGCGTTCCGGCGCGCTGAGACGATCTCCCCAGTTCACCTGCAACGCAGTCCGCTGGCTCGCGAGGTACTCGCCGAGCTGCTCACCAGGAGGGCTTCACTGCCGGACCCGATCCGGCGGGAGCTACAGGGGATGGCCTATCGGGCTGGTCTGCCGGTGTAGCCCGGTTGGGGGAGGGTTGCAGCGGTGCAAACCCCGGTGGTGTCCAGTCGATGATCGTCGCACCTGTGACGGAACGTGCAGCCAGTGAGCAAGCATCCAGTAGCGAACTCGGCACCGTGGCCCATTCCGGCCAGTGGTTCCTGAGATCGCTGGGCGACCATGACACCCACCACGGCCAACTGGGCGCCGATGGCACGGTCCTGGCGCGCTGCGGGGTGAGCTTCACACCCCGGCCCACCTTGCAGGTGGTGGGCCCGCCGCCGGGTGAGTTGGTCGCGGCGGGTCCGGCGCTGAAGGGAATCCACCGGACCCGGAACAGGTCTGTCAGGACTGCGGGGGTGGTCGGTGAGCGAGCCGCGATGCGCGCACCTGGTCTCGGCTCATGACCTGGTGTCGAGATGGCGCCTCACCCCGACCTACGTGGCGCTGTGCGGCGCATTCGTGCAGACCAGTCTGTCGACGGACACTGCAGGTATGGCTGCGGCTGGAGTCATTGCGGTTGAGTTCCGGACCTCCTGGGCCGGATTTCCCCACCAGCGCGCATGCGGCGCGATCTCCTCTCCCTTCATCAGGAAAGCGCCGGCGTCGAGCACCGCGCCGTCGCCCATCGTCACGCCGTAATGGATGAAGGCGTTGATCCCGACGGTGCAGCCTTCGCCGATCACGGTGCGGTCCGACTTGAAGATGCCTTCTTCCTGCGAATGGCACTGGATCACGCTACTGGCGTTGAGCGTGCAGCCGTCCCCGATCGTGACCAGGGTCTTCTCCGGGATATAGCAGCCATCGTCGAAGACTCGTCGTCCGATACGAACACCGAGCAGCCGCCAGATCAGGCTGCTGAACGGCGTACCGCGCAACGGGACCGATGCCTCCAGCTTCCACAGGCGTTCATGCCACCAGTAGTAGGGGTCGTAGATGGAGCAGAGCTGCGGGCGCAAGGACCGGAACCTCGTAACAGCGCGTTCGACCAGCACGGAGTGACTGACGTTGAACAGCAGGGATGCGAGTACGGTCACCGGGATCACCGAGAGGCCGAACCAGTGGTAGAGATCCACAGCGGCTAGCGCCAGCAGCACGAAACCGAAGAAGCGGATCCAGCGCACGATCAGGTACCACCCGATTGTGGCGAGGTTGTACTTATTCTTGGCGGTAAGGCTGCGACGCAGCTCGTCACCGCTCGGAACGTGATCGGATACGGCACCGCCGTGGACCGATCGGGGAATCTCGAAGCACGGCGAGCCGAGCAGCCCGACACCCTCCCTGACCTCCCCGTCGATCGGGACCATGGCCTTCGTCGCGACCAGGCAGTTGTCACCGGTCCGACCTTCCGATGGGTAGGCGATGTTGTTTCCGAAGAAACTGCCCGCCCCGAGCGACACGCGGGACACGCGGAAGGAGGTGTCGGAGAAGCTGGCATTGATGATCGACACACCGTCGGAGAGCATCGTGCCCGTACCCACCGAGCTCAGGTACGGATTATCCTGCTTGAGCTCATTACCGAAATTCGATCCCGTCTGCATGATCCGGGAAAGGTCATATCCTAAACAGCGCAGGTAGTAGACGATATAAGAGCTGTCGCCGAGAAGTTTCATGTAGAATCTCGAGTTGGTCAGGCGCGCGATGACCCGATGGATCCAGTAATGGAAACCGTACAGGGGATAAATTGTGTCCGGCTTGACAGCGAGATTCAACACCCGAGGAATGGTGATCACGATGGCGAGACCGACCAGGACGATCCCGAAGAACAACACCAGTGAGACCACCATCGCGTCGCGGTAGAACGTCCAGGTCGCCATGGAGTGGCCCGGCCCCAACAGATTGGCGAGCAGCGGGAAGTCCGTGATCACGGTGATCGCGATGGCGATTCCGAGCGGCCCGACCAGCAATCCCCTGGTTAGCAGTTGCGCAAAGCTGTACAGGACTTTCCGCAGGGTGCCGCAGTGGGCCGCGTGGACCGCCCGGTAGTCGGTGTCGGTCCGCCGCGCCGGCGAACCGTGCCAGCGTTGCACAGCGGGGATGTCTTGACCTGGGTGGAGGGAGGAGGCATGCCCGAGCTGGGCCCCGTCGCCCATCGACGTGAAAATGTCGATAGTGCTCTCTTCACCGACGACCACATCGTTGCCGAGTGTGACCGGCCCCAGCTGAATCCAGCCGGCATGGGCCCGGTAGGCAGCGAAGGACGAGTCTTTACGGATGACCGTGTGATCGCCGATGGTGAGCAGGTCGGTGCCTACCGGCACGATCCGGGAGAGGATGACCACGCCGCGACCGATCTTGGCGCCGAGCGCGCGCAGATAGAGTACGTAGAGCGGCGAGCCGATGAACAACACCCAGGGGCTCGACCTGATCAGGGTCTTGACGAACCAGAAGCGGACGTAGGCCAGGCTCCAGACGGGGATCTGTCGCGGCGTCCAGCGCCCGATCAGCACCCATTTGGCCAGGATCGGAAGGGCACACGCCGCCACCAAACTCGCGCAGGCGAACACGGACGAGCGCAGGTAGGTGCCGATGATCCCATCCGCGGCGCGGATCCACTCGAAACCCACCACGAACACGAGCGCGGCGAGATAGCTGACGCCGAGGAACGCCAGAAGTTGCAGCGCGCCGCAGAGCACCGGCGAGGAACCGGCAGGCGCCGGGTAGCTCGGGGACGGCACCCGCGGTGGGGCAGCGGGCCCGGCGTCGGCAACCGTGTCACCGAGAAACGCAGCCAGACCCCGGATCGTCGGGTACAGGTAGACGTCTTTCATGGACACCGGCGGCAGGTCCGCGCGCTTGCGGACCTGCGCGCAGAACTGCGCCATGAGCAGCGAGCTCGCGCCCAGCTCGTCGAAGAAGTGGCTCTCGATCGACACGCGCTCCTGACCCAGGCAGCGGGCCAGCGCGTCGGCGAGCAGTTTCTCGGTATCGGTGCTCGGGGCGATGTAGGCGTGCTGTCCAGCCAGGCTCCGCCGGCCGCTCGGCGCGGGGAGGTTCTTGCGGTCAGCCTTGTCGCTCGGGGTCATCGGAATGACCGCAAGCTCCTCGAAGTAGGCCGGGACCATGTACCGCGGCAGCCGCTCACGCAGATACTCGGAGATCTCCTGCTGGTCGATGGCGGCGGTGGCGGCGCGCCGGCTGTAGTAGGCGACGAGTTCCACCGTGCCGGGCTCCGGCTCGTAGGTGTCGACCACCGCCTGCGCGATCCCCGGCACCTGCAGCAACACCGACTCGATCTCGGTCAGCTCGATGCGGTAGCCACGGATCTTGACCTGGGTGTCGATCCGGCCGTGGTACTCGATCTCACCATCGTCATTGATCCGGCCCAGGTCACCGGTGCGGTAGATCCGGCCGGACAGGTTGTTGTCGATCCCGAGGAAATCGGGAATGAACGCCCGGTCGGTGAGATCGTCCCGGTTGAGGTAGCCCCGCGCGAGACCGATCCCGGCGATGCCGATCTCGCCCACCTCACCTGGCGATAGTGCCCGGTGCTCGCCGTCCGGATCGAGGATCACCGCGGAGTAAGTCGGCAGCGGGACCCCGATCGTCACTGGCCGGTCCGGGTGGACCGTCGTCCAGGTCGCGGTGACCGTGGCCTCGGTGGGGCCGTAGACGTTGAGGAATCTGCGGTGGGGCCGATGCCACCGGGCGATGAGGTCCTGCGGGCACGCCTCACCGGAGACCAGCAGGAAGTGCAGACCGGGAAGGTCCTCGTCAAGAGTCGCCAGCAGGGTCGGGACGCAGCACAGCGCCGTGATCTCGTTGCGCTGGATGAACTCGTGAAGCTCGGCTCCCAGCAGGCTGGACCCGCCTGGCTTGGGCACCAGGGTCGCCCCGGCGAGCAGCGGCACCCAGATCTCCTCGACGGAGAAGTCGAAGGCGATCGTCATGCCTTGGTAGACGCGGTCCCACGGATGGATCCCATAACACTCGGCCGCGACGCGAACGAAGTTGCAGATGCTGGCGTGCTCGATCGCCACTCCCTTGGGCCGGCCCGTCGAGCCCGACGTGTAGATGATGTAACACAACTCGTCGACTGGCCCGTCTTTCTCCGCGGCGCTGAGCCGGTGGTCGTTTTCGGCGGCGATCACCGCAGCAACCTCGTCGACGCACAGCAACGTGGCGGGGACCTCATGGAGCCGGTCACGCAGGTGCGACAGTGACAGCACCATCCTCACGCTGGCGTCGCTCAGGATGTAGGACAACCGGTCGGACGGGAAACCGACGTCCAGCGGCACGTACGCGGCGTTGATCTTGAGTATGGCCAGCATGCCGACGTAAGAGTGCACGGCGTCGTCGAACAGTAGCCCGATCCGGTCACCAGACCGGGCGCCCCGGGTCAGCAGGTGACGAGCAAGCTGGTTGGCCCGCGCGTCCAGCTGGTCGTAGGTTAAGACGCTGCCGCCGACGTCCACCGCCGGCCAGCCGCAGTGTTGCATCCAGTCGCACCGGTCCTCGAAAAGGTGATCGAGACGTTCGCCGGGTGTCCAGCGGATCGCGTGCTGCGCTCCCTGGTCGACCAGGACGCCGCCGGCCGGCGTGTTCGCGCCGAATTCGAGATCAATGACATTGCTTGTCATGGTGGTAATCCCCCTCGGAACAGGCTGTTGTCGATCATGTAGTCGGCAGCAGCGGTCCTGGTGATGACGGGACCGATGGGCAGCACTCCCGCAGGGCAGCGAGGAGAATCGCGCACGCGGTGTCGATGACATCGGCGGTCACGTTGAGTGGTGGCAACATCCGCACGACGCAGTCGTCACGGCCGCCGAGCTCGACGATCAATCCCCCGCGCAACGCCGCCGACTGGATCTGACTGGCCAGCTCACCGCACGGTCGGCCGCTTCGCGGGTCAGCGAGCTCGATGCCCCACATCAGTCCCCGGCCACGCACCTCGCGCACCCACGGGTTGCTGCCGAGCCCGGCGAGTATCTGGGCGATCTGCTCACCGCGCCGCCGCACATTGCCCAGCACGTCGTCCCGGCGAAAGATCCGGATCGTCTCGACCCCTGCCGCGAAGGCCAGCTGGTTGCCCCGGAAGGTCCCGGTATGCGCGCCCGGAGCCCAGGCATCCAGCCGCTGGTCGTACATGATGATCGCGACCGGAGCACCGATCCCGCTCAGCGCCTTGGACGCGATGATGACGTCGGGCTCGATGTCGTAGTGCTCGAAGGCGAACCAGGTGCCGGTGCGACCGCAGCCGGTCTGCACCTCATCGACCACCAGCGGGATGTCCAGGCTGCGGGTCAGCGCACGCACTCGCCGGACGAAGTCGGGGTGAGCGGGTACCACACCGCCTTCGCCCTGCACCATCTCCAGCACGACCGCGGCCGGCAGTGGTATCCCCCCGTTGGGGTCCCGCAATGATTGCTCCAGGTAGTGGACGCAGTTGATCGCGCAGGTCTGCGGGGTGAGGCCCATCGGGCAGCTGGTGCACGACGAGTACGGGAAGAAGTGGACGCCCGGCAGGCCGTTGGCGACGGGAGCCTTGTTCGCCACCAGCCCGGTCAGCGCCATCGCGGCATGGGTGGTGCCGTGGAAACCGCCCTGAAAGGAAATGATCTCGCCGCGGCCGGTCGCGGTCTTACAGAGTTTCAGTGCGGCGTCCACGGCGTTGGCTCCGGTAGGTCCGCAGAAATGCATCTTCATCCGGCTGCGCATGCCCGGCGGGAGCATGTCCAGCTGCGCCTCGGTAAAGGCGTCCTTGACTGGGGTGGGGAAGTCCAGACCGTGGGTGCAGACACTGAGTTGCTCCGCCGCTGCCCGGACCAACTCCGGATGGCTATGTCCCAGTGGCAGCACACCGGCACCGTTGAGAAAGTCGATGAAAACGTTGCCGTCGACGTCGCGAATGAAACTGCCGGCGGCGTCTGCTATTGCGATCGGAAGGTGCCGCGGGTAAGTCCTGGCGTTGGACTCTCTGGCGTTCTGCCGGGCGAGGAGTTCAGCCGAGCGCGGTCCCGGCAGCTCGCCGTGGACGTACGGATGGTTCAACATGTTTTGCTGAGTGGGCACAGCCATGACTCCCCAAAAGAAAGTATTGATATCCCGACTCGATTGAAAAGAACTTCTCTAACGAGACAGTCGAGTCCGATAACCGAGTTGGTTCGATCCTCCACCGGGTTGCCTTAGGGGATGGCCCCGCAGCGCCAGCAAGAATGCTGGATCCCCTGGGGCCGGTCATCATCTCCAGGGGCCATCTTCCGGGTACCCCAGTTCGCGCAGTGACACTAAGTCAGATGATGTACACAGAGAGTTATCTACATCGGTAGTATGACGGTGGCGCCCCACCGGTCGGGCGGCTCAACAGCAGCTCCAGGTGCCGCGACCATCACCCGCGCCACGATGGAGCGCATCTCAGCGACGTGGCCGAGCACGCCCATGAACATGACCGCGACCGGCCGGTGGAAGTTCAGCACGTTCCGAGCATCGGCAATGATCAGATCGGGATCGTGGAAGTCGGCATCCACGTAAGTGGTCACGCCCTCGGGAGTGGTGTTGACCAGCAGAGCACGGGCATGCGCCAGCACCAGCGGGTCGTTATCGACATAGACGATCCGGGACTCGGGCGCGACCTGCTGGGCGACCTCGTGGGTGTTCTGCATCGTGGGCAGCCCGGTGCCGATATCGAGGAACTGGCGCATCCCGGCCTCACTGGCCAGGAAACGCACCGCACGGATGAGGAACTGGCGGGACTGCTTGGCTTGGGTGACGATGTCCGGGTGCACTGCGATCCAGGCGTCACCGGCGGCACGGTCCACCTCGTAGTTGTCCTTACCGCCCATCCAGTAATTCCAGATCCGCGCCGAATGCGGGATATCGGTTCTGATCTTGGAGGTCGACCCGGAGTGCGAGTCGGGAAACCGCTCATCGGCCATGTTGAGGCTCCTCTGTCAGAAGTCACGGAGAGGTCTTCGGGAGACTGCACGAATATCGTACATTCTGGACATACCCAACTGGGACCTCTGCTCGATGACCGGATTTGGCCTGGCGGAGCCTGCGACGGGGCGATCACCACCCACCCTGACACGACTGACGGCTGAACTTGATGTTGCCACAGTCCGTGTGGTCCACACTCCGATCGTGGGGAGTATCGGCGTGGGCTCATCATGCTCTGTGATGTCGGATTTTCGGGTGCGGCGGCACGATCCATCGTGGATTCGGCGTGGACGACGGTCATTGTCCCGCGGCCCTCGACAGGGTCCGCGCTACGGTGCACGAGCCACACACAGCAGCGGCATCGGGAAGGCGATGGTGGATCTCAGGACTCACTCGTGTGATGAGGTGATTGCTCGGGTGGAGCGAGGTCTGAGTGTGCGGTTGGACCGGGGGACCGCGGTGGTGAAGCGGCGTTCGGTGGGGGCGCGTACTGATCGGGGTAGCTGGGTTCGTATTGAGGCGAGGCCGTTGTCCATGCTGGCGGGGCAGGGTGGCGGTGTGGAGGGCGCGGCATGTCTGCCGGCGGTGGTGGCCAAGCCGGCGTGGTATCAGGGCCTGTCGTGGCAGGCCCGCGAGCACGGCCTGCTGTGGCGGGCTGATGAGACCGAGCTGGTGGCCGCATCGCCGATCAAGCCGGGTGGCGTCCTGGACACCGATCCGGGGTTGACCGAGGCGTGGTGGGCGACGATGAGCAGGTCGTTGGGCGCATTAGGGGCCCATTCGACGATCCGGGTGGCGACGCCGCACACGGTCCCGGTCTGCCAGCGGCGGGTGACGGCCACGATCGAGGGGGTGTTCGCGAGCCGCGTGGAGACCATGGTGACCGAGTGGACGGCAGCGCACGCGGATGTGGCGTGGGCGAATGTGACTGCCCCGGAGTGCTGGCTGCTGGATTGGGAGGATTGGGGGATGGCGCCGCGCGGGTGGGACGCGGCGACCTTGTGGGGCAACTCCTTGGCAGTGCCCGAGCTGGCGGCCCGTGTGCAGTGGGAGTACCAGGCTGATCTGGGCAGCAGGTCCGGGTTGTTGTCCCAGTTGTTTTTCTGCGCTGAGATCATCGCTGCTGGTGATCGCTATGCGGGGCCACTGGCTGGGCCCGCTCACCGGGAAGCGACCCGGCTGATCAGCTCGCTCCAGCAGCAAGAGCCTTAGCATGCAACAGCGACCGGTATCGGGCGATCCGATCGTGGTCGACGCGGAGCGAGATGGCGGTAACCAGCTCAGTCAGGTGCTCGGCGGTGCTGACGCCGACGGCCACCCTGCTGACGTCGGGAAGTTCATAGGCGAGGCGAAACGCGGCCGAGATCGGCGAGCAGCTCGGGTTTCCGTGAAGGAGCTGCCGCGGGTCGACCTTGTCCCAGATGGGATGGGTTGCCTGACCCCCATAGGGGCTCATTCCCCACCGAGCGTGAGTTCTGAGGCCGAACCAGTCGGCCAGCCTCTCGCTGGCGTGCAGGATCTCCGCGCGGACGAGCAGACCGGCGCGAACCATGACCTGCGCCGGGGCCGGCAGCGCGTGGTCGACAACGGTGAGGGCAGGCCGGGGATCCCAGCAGGTAACGCCCCACGACCGGCACCACCCTGCCGTGACTGAGTCATCCAGAGCGGTGCAGGCTGCTGCCCAACAGTCGCGGCCGTGCTCGGGCGCCAGCGTGGCAAGCGTTCGCTCGGGATTGTGGAGTAGCACTACGTCCGGCTGAATCCCCAGATCCTGTACGGATTCGTGTATCGCCCGGCGCAGTCGGACAGGATCCATACTGTGCTCATGTCCTCGATCACCCGGGAAGAACCCTACCTTGGTGGAGATCGTGAAGTCGCTCAGCAGATCGCCCGCGGTGGCTGCCAGTGTGCGATGTGCGGTGAAGGCCCGGTAGTTGTAGGCCGTGTCGAGGTCGGTCACCCCGAGAGTGAGGGCAGTTTCCAGCAATTGTCGGTCGAGATGAGACCGGTATAGCCCGAGAGCAATTCGTCGGTCACCTCTGCGCACAATCCCTCCTCGATGAGCACCTCGGCCAGCTTCGCCGCATCGATCCCGGTAGCGGCGTTGACCGAGTTCAGGTCGATCGGCTGCCCGCACAGCAGCATCCGCAGTGCCGGCTCGGCTTTCGCGGCGAGGGTGATCCGTTTCCCCGCGCCGAGCACGATGACGGTGTCCTTGCATGGGCTCAAGCGGGGTGGGAAATCGGTCACACAGACCACTGCCGCTGGTGCGCCGAACACCCCGCAGGTGCGGATCTGGCGCGGCGCGGGCTGTTGCAGTTCCCGCACCGCAAGAAACTCCTCCGGCGAGTTCGACGCCATCAGGCGACACGCGGCCGCGGTGAGCGTCCGCGCTTGCGCATGCTGGCCTTGCGCGCTGTCTCGGATGAGGTCGTGGCGGAAGACCTCGTCCTGCCGGGAGCGGTCGGCCAGCCAGGTCAGCCAGTCCACACCGGTGCGCTGCTCAATCCCGAAGGTGGCGTGCAAGCTGTACCCGGCGCCCTGGGTGACGCGGGTGGCCTGGTGCCAGTAGCCACGCGGAATGTGCATCACGTCACCGGCTCTCATCGTCCCCGACCACAGCTGTTCGTTGCTGGGCTCGGAGTTCGGTGCGGCATCGCGGTACATCGGCACCGGGCGGGATGGGGCCTGAACATCCCAGTGTTTCTCGCCCGCGAGCTGCACGATGATGACGTCGTGATCGTCCCAGTGCAGGGTGAATCCGGAAGTGTCCTGTGTGGTCAGGTAGGTGTTGACCTGGACTCGTTCCCGGGCCCACCACTGCCAGGAGCGGCAGGCGACCTCCAGGGTGGCGTCCCAGCGATTGATCGCATCGACGACCAGCGTGCACCCGGATTCGAGGAGATGGCCAAGCCGGTGCATATCCAGCATGGGTATGGCCTGGCCTCGTCGGCTTGTCGCCTCAACGATGTAATCGCGGGGGTGTAGCTCGATGCCGTTTCGCTGGCAACGCACCTGCGGTGGGGACAGGCTGCGCCGCATCAGCACATCGAGCAGCCGCTTGGGAGTCAACAATCGGACGACCAGCTCAGGTTCAGGCAACCTCCCGCAGGCGAATTGGGCACCCAACACGCTAGGCCCCGTCCAGCCCAGGGCGTACTCGACATCGTGGATCAGTCGGTGTTCGTACATGACCAACCTCTCGTGCTGGATAACTCAAAGGGGAGATGGGGCCGGGACGGTTGTCCACGACCCCACGCCGGCGGGATACAGCGGATTAGGGATCTCGGTTATCGCCGGAGTCCCCCTGCGCCCCATCGGACATCTGGAAATCACCCCGGTTCTGCACATCTGAAAGCTGCTCGATAGCCGCTATCAGCTCTTCGTCACGATTGTCCATGCTCACTCACCTCCTCGTCTTCTCGGCCGATCCCACTGTCGCCGGGGAGGACTGACCGGCTCAATGCCGCCACGTGGGCGAACATTGCCTCGCGCGGCAATGTGGCCGTCAATGGTGACCGGATACTGTCGATGGCCAGCGGAGGGGAGTGGTCATGCCGAGGATCAGTCGGGCGCGGCGCGCCGAGTTCCAGCACCGTGCCGCGCAGATTCGGCAACAAGGCCAACGTGCCGCCTGGGACGTCGCCACCATCGCCAGCGAGATCGCACGCCAGCTCCCTGAGGTCACACCGCTAGAAGCCTGGCGACTTGCCTACGGGTGGAGCCGTCCCCAGGTGGTCGCCGCCGTGCTGGAGCTCTACCGCCACGCCGGCTTGGCCGAACCAGGATTGACCAGCGCACGGTTATGCCGATGGGAACACGATTGCGTCCAACCCGAGCTCGACTACGCGCATGCATTAGCACGGGTCTACCAGGTCTCGCCACGCCGACTCGGCATCACAGTGAGCGGCATAGTGGCCGACGGTGGGTACGGTCACCCCACCCAACCGTCCGAGCCGGGAGCCGCCATGGCTGACAACGCACTGACCGCCGTTGCTGACTCAGTGCAGCTCCAACGCGAGATCGAAGGACCCGGCGGCGGCCCGGCCACCCGTGAGCAGCTTCAGCGAGTAGTGGACTACTACACGCTGGACTACGCCCGCCACACCCCAGCACCCCTGGCCACTGAGATCCACCGCTGCCGCACGATGGTCGTCGACATGCTCGCACGCGACCAGCGGGAAACAGACCGCAGGGAATTACGGCGGCTGGGCGGATGGCTCTCCGCCCTGCTCGGTGACCTGGCCTTCACCCTCTCCGACTACACCGGCGCGCACATTCACCTGAGTACCAGCGCGCGACTGGGAATCGCGGTCGGCGACACCCGACTGACAGGATGGAGCCTGGGCGCCCAGTCCATGGTGGCCTTCTTCGGCGACCGCCCACTCGAGGCACTCGATCTCGCCCGCCAGGCCAATGTGTATGCCGACACCGCGCTGCACCGCGCCCAAATCACTGCATGGTGTGAACTCCGGGCGTTAGCCACGCTCGGTCTCAGCGACGACGCCCGACGTGCGGCAGCGGTGGCTCAACGCCATATGGACGCCGCCGACCGTGATGAGCCGGGACGTTGTGGATTCGACCGGGCCGAATTGAACCAGCATCTCGCCGAGGCATCCCTGCGCCTCGGCGACACCCACGCCGCCCGCTTACACGCAGGCCAGTCCATTGAATTGAAAAATCCCGGGTCGGGTGGTTGGGCCGCCGCCACGGTCATCCTCGCCCGCGCCCACGCAGCCGAGCACAGCACCATCGACGCAGCCGCGCTCGCCACCGACGTCCTGGACACTGTGCCACCAGCAGCCCTGCGGGAAACCACGCGCCGCCGCATGGCCGCGCTCGACGCCGACCTGCTCCGCGAACGCCACCCCGGGCAAGCCACCCAAGACCTGCACGAACGGCTGCTAACGCTGCCCTTACACACACCCACCCAACGCATCAGCCCCGAACCCAACGGAGACTGACCTCTCCCCTCACGCTCCACGACTCGCGTCCCCCAACCGCTACCTCGCCCAACTAGTCGGGCACGCTCGGTAACCTGCCATCAAGGCATCCGCCGAACGCCGCGCTACCCGACTCGGCCTGCTCGCCGCCATCACCGAACTCGGCGAACGAACCCTCGCCTGGAAACACCTGAATCCCGTTTCAGCTGATCAGTAGGAGGTCCGCATCCTCCGAAAACCGCTCCAAGAAACCATGGGCTCGCGGCGGAGTAGAACGAGGATGCCGGGCTGGCCTGGAGCCCGCGTTGTGTGGCTTCGATCCGCGCACCGCCGCCGCCATCGTGGCGGTGATCACCCGCGTCCGGCGGGCCGGGCCCGTGCGGAAGCTGGCGCGCATCCACCCGCACCTGGTCCGTGTCATCACTCTCGCCGGCCAACACCGGCAATACCAGATGAGCACCTCCAACGGTGATTTGCCTCGCCGGATAGATTGACTGGTCAGGGTTTTCGTCCCACCCCGCCGAACGCGTCCAGCTCGGCGGGGATGCCGAAGGGGCTCGCTTCGGGCCGCCAACGCGGAACCGAGACCACGCCGGGTTCCACGAGTTCCAGGCCGTCGAAGAAACGGGTGATCTGCGCGATGCTGCGCAGGCAGTACGGCACCGGGCTGGCCTGGTTCCAGATTTGCATGGCCACATCGAACTCTTTTCCGCGAACGACGTTAGTACCGTCGTTGAGCGCGAGGTAGCTCCCGGAGGGCAGGACCTCCATAAGTTGGTTCACGATGGTGTACGCCTGCGCGTCGTCGGTGATGTGACCAAGGATCTGGTTCAGCATGAGCCCGACCGGTCGGCCGAAGTCCAGCGTCCGGTTGGCCGCATGCAGAATCGTGCCGGGGTCACGCAGGTCGGCGTCAATGTATTGGCACGCGCCCTCGGGGGTACTGGTGAGCAGGGCTCTGGCGTGCGCCAACACCAGGGGGTCGTTGTCGACGTACACAATGCGACACTCCGGCGCGACCGCCTGGGCGATCTCGTGGGTGTTGTTCACGCCGGGCAGTCCGGTGCCGATGTCGAGGAACTGGCGGATACCCACCTCCCCAGCCAGATACTGGACCGAACGGATGTTGAACGCTCGGGAGGTGCGGGCAATCGGGATGATATCCGGGAAAATCGCGCAGAACTGATCGCCGACCTCGCGGTCCACGAGATAGTTGTCCTGGCCGCCCTGCCAGTAATTCCAGATCCGGGCCGAGTGCGGCACAGTGATATCGATCATGGGCCACTTCTGTTCGGGAGTGGACGAGCTGTCTGTCACGGTTGCACCTTCGCTCTACTCAGCTTTGTGATCATTACTGGACACCTCCATGCCTTCTACCCTGTGAACAGCTCACGATCTTCTAGATCCTGGGTAAAGCATAGGATGGGCGGCAAGTGGATACCCCTGGCCTTCCTGGCAACGATGGCGGCATCTGCCCGTGCGGTTCGGCGTAATTCGGGGATGTGCAGGCCGTGGGCTGCGTCGCGCTCGGTGGTGCCATAGTAAATCGAGCTCGGCCGGGTGCAAAAGGCAGAACTATGGCGCAGGATCTCCGCGGAACCGGTCAGTCGGCCAGTGTTAGCCTGCGGTCCAGTTCGGTGGAGAACTCGCGGACATGGGAGTTGGCCTTCCGGGCGCGGAGTTCGCCCGCGAGACGGCGCAGGAGCGCCAGGCCGCGCGGTGAGTCGATGTGCGGCAGTCACTCCAGAACGGTCCGTCCCACCTCGCACGCCTGCTCCAGCTCACCGCGACCGACGTGGGCTCTCGCCAACCAGATGCCGTCTTGTAATGCGTCGCGCTGGTACAGCTGATAGGTGGTGGCGATCGCGCTGGGGGTGAGCAAGGTGGCCGCGTTGCCAAAATGACGTCGGCTCTTGCCCGAGCCAGCCATCCCCAGGCGGACCTGTTGAATGCCGCAGGCACCGGCGCTCTTCCCGATCCTGGCCAGCATCCGATCAATGCTGGGGTTGCCCACCGGTCGAGGATATGCGGTGTAGACAGCCCTACACTCCCCACAGTGAGGCTGACAGGGAGGCGACGATGACCGAACCGCTGCTGGTGGTCCCGTCCGGCGGTTGGACCGTCGATGACCTCGACGACTTCCCGGAAAGCCACCACCGGTACGAGCTCACGGACGGAGCATTGACCGTGTCACCGTCACCGTCGAGCCTGCACCAGGC
The DNA here is from genome assembly GCA_050699515.1 of Pseudonocardiaceae bacterium. Classification (GTDB taxonomy): domain Bacteria; phylum Actinomycetota; class Actinomycetes; order Mycobacteriales; family Pseudonocardiaceae. Next base: position 65,149 of record JBOHFF010000111.1, on the reverse strand, counting down.
CGTCGCCGCCCACTTGATGATCCGCCTGGAAGCAGCCGCACCCAAGCCCCTCATTGTCACGCAGGCCGTGGAGATCCGCTTCGGACGGCAGCTGACCCGCATCCCCGACGTCCTCGTCGTACACAGCGAGCAGCCGGGACGGCACTGGTTCGCACCGTCCGAGGTGCTCGTGGCCATCGAGATCGAGTCACCGGGAAGTCACCTGGAGGACCGCGCCACCAAGCCTGCCCTGTACGCGCGCTACGGGATCCCGCATTACTGGCGGATCGAGCTGGAGCCGCCACTGGTCAGCACACACGGCATCGGGCACGGCGACTCCTACCAGATGACTGGGTCGGGCCCGCGGCTGTCCGTCATCGAGCCCTTCGTCCTCGACATCGCCGTCGCCGATCTGCTGCCGTGGTGGGCCGATCGCGGCGAGAGTCCTGCGATACCCGAGCAAGGTTCATAGGCGACCGCATCGTCAGGTGAGCATGTTCGCAGGGGTGGTCCCCGCCCTCGGCCAGGATCGTCGCGGCGCCGATCGCGGACACCCCGGGGATGGAGCAGACCAGCTCGGTGAGCCCGAGTTCGTCGAGCACGCCGCGCATCCGTCGACCCCAACTCCGCAGAGTTGGCTGGGTTGCGTCCTGCACGAGTGGCTTGGCTCAGGGAGGTCAACCGAAATCTCCAGGAGTATGGGAAGGCCTGTGACGGAGATTCTTGCGCCGAGCCGCTCGCGCACTGCGGTCCAGACCACGAGAGCTACCCCAGGAAGTCGTCGATCGAGTGGCGCAGCCCGGGGATGTCGAGGCCGTGGGCCGCGTCGTGCTCGGTGGTGGTGCCGTAGCGACGTAGTTCGGCCTGGCCCACTCCGAGGGCGAGCAGGCGGTGGCGCACCCCGCGCAGCGCCCGGGTCACCGCGGCGGTGGAGGTGCCGGCGAGGTAGGGCTCGACGATGACGACGTCGGGCTCGGTGAGGGTGGCGCGCAGACCGTCGGCGTCGAAGGGACGGACGGTGGCGGCGTAGAGCACGGTGAGGTCGCGGTGCGCGGTGGCGGCGAGCACCCGATCAGCCATCGGGCCCACCGCGATAACGGTGCCGCCATCACCGCGGCGGAGCACGCTCATCGCCCCGTCGGCCACGTTGTACGGGCGGTCGTTGGCGGAGTTGTCCAAGCGCAGGTAGACCCGGCCCTGGCCGGCCACGGCCCGGCGCAGCAGGGTGTCGAGCTCGGCCGGGTGACCGGGCACGTGCACGGTCCAGCCATCCAGGGTGTCGAGCAGAGCGACGTCGCGGTGCCCGAAATGGGTCTGCCCGCCGCCCGGCCAGCCGTACGAGCCGCCGGCGCTGACCAGCACCGCGCCGACGCCCTGGTGGCCCAGGTCGAGCTTGACCTGCTCGAAGGGTCGCTCGATCAGGAAGGGCGGAAAGGTGTGCACGATCGGGCGCAGCCCGGTCAACGCCAGCCCGCCGGCCACGCCCAGCAGCAGCTGCTCGCGGATACCCACATTGATCACGCGATCGGCTACCGGTGCGGTGGCCACCGGGTCGAGGTAGCCGGCCCCGATCTCGGCCAGCACCAGCGCGAGGTGGGGGTGCTCGGCCAGCAGCTCGGGCACCAGCCGGTAGAAACGCTCGCGCTGGTCCTCGGCGGCAGCGGCAGCGCTGCGGGTCGCGATGGTGGCGGTCATGAGGTCTCCCTGGGTTCGACATGGGCGATGACGGCCAACGGCCGTTGGTGCTCGGCGCGCAACGCCCGGCGCAGCGCGTCGTGGTCGCGGCCGTCCACGTCGGCGGTGGCCCAGCCCTCGACGGCGAAGCGGGCCGCGATCCCACCGGGCCAGCCCAACCCGGCGGAGACGTTGTCGATCACCACCGCGGTGAGCTGGTCGAGCCGGGCCCGTCCGGCGAATTGGATGGCCTCAGCGTTGCTGCCCTCCTCCAGCTCGGCGTCACCGACCAGCACCACGACGCGGGACGAGCTGTGTCCGGTGAGGCGAAGTCCGAGTGCGGTGCCCACCGCCAGGCCCAGCCCGTGGCCCAGTGAGCCGGATCCGATCTCCACCCCGGGCACCAGCGTGCCGTCGGGATGGTGTCCGAGCGGGGAGTCGAACGTCCCGAAACCGTCCAGCTGCTCCGGGGTGAGGAATCCGTGCGCGGCCAGCACCGCGTAGTACGCCATCGGACCGTGCCCCTTGGACAGCAGGAACCTGTCCCGGTTCGGATCGTCGGGGTGTGCGGCGTCGACGCGTAGCACGTGGTGGTAGAGCACCCACAGCACGTCGAGGGTGGAGGTGGCGCTGGGCCCGTGCTTCTCGTCACCGGTCATCCGGGTCATCAGCGCGGGCAACTGTGAATAGTCCGTCATGCCTTCCATACTCGAACCTCAAGTATGGTTCATGTCAAGAAGATCGGTCGACGGCTGGCCCGAAGAACGTACGGTGGTGGGACACCCAGGTCTTCGGAGGAGTCAACGATGCTGCTGGACGGCGTGAATCACATCGCCTGGATCTCCAAGGACGTCGATCGGCTCAGCCGGTTCTACGCGACGGTCTTCGATGCTGTTATCGGACCCACGCGAGAGCACGCGCCAGGCGAGACGATGACCATCATCGACATCGGCCCGACCACCCAGCTGAACATCTTCGTGATCGAGGGCAACACCGAGGCCGATCACCAGACCCCGATGTGGGGTCGCGGCCGCATCGATCACGTCGGGCTGGCCGCCGCGTCCCCGGAAGCCTTCGAGACGATCCGGGACCGGCTGGTCGAGGCCGGAGCCAGCGACGGCACGACCAACGACTTCGGCATGGCGCTGAGCATCTTCTTCCGGGATCCGGACGGTCTCGAGGGTGAGGTTCTCCTGCGAAAGCCCTGATGACCGTAGCGAGTGCGCCACTGTCACGGCTGGCACAGGGACAGCAGCTTGGTCACGGTTGCCCAGTTGCGCATCGTGGCTGAGCCGGTGGCGGCCAGTGGCCCCCAGGCTCGGACGAGTTGGGCCGCCAGCTCACTGCGTCCGAAGCCGTCCGGGGTGTGCAGGTACAGGGTGTGGCCGACCACCATGGCCGTATCGCGGCTGCCCTTATCGGTGGCCCGCTGCTGGGCGGTGGCGATGGCGGCCGACTCGTCAGCTCCGATACGTCCGCGAGTGAATGCGGCGTGCAGGCATTGGGGGTTGGTCTCGCCGGGGTAGGGGTTGTCCGCGACCACTTGCGCCAGCTCGTCGCGGGAAAGCACCACGACCGCCGGCCGCACGTCGAGGGATTGCGCGATCGCACGCTCCAGCGCGGTGGCGATCGCGGTGGTGTCGGTCTGGGTGCTGGTGAACACGACATTGCCGCTCTGGATGTAGGTCGCCACGTCGGTGTGCGCCAGGGAGGCGACGACCGCGCGCAGCTCCGCCATGGCGATCCGGTTGCGGGCGCCGAGGTTGATACCGCGCAGCAGCGCGACGTGCGTGGGCACGCAACGATTCTGCCGAACTCACCCCCGCACCAGGCCCGTGGCGGCGTCGAAACCTACTGATCGGGCGAAGCACGCAGGTAGGAGGCGAGGGCGACACTGTTAACAGGCAGGTCGATCCGCACAGCCGCCCGATCGAAACGGATGAACTCGACGGTGTTCCGCATCCACGCGTCGGGATTGGCCGAACCCGCCATGGTGACCTCGATGCGGCGCAGCCGCCCGGCGTCGTCGAAGGCGGTGCTGGCGCGCAGTTGCCAGTCGGGGTTGAGTCCCGGATGCGTCAACCCGGCGGCCCGATCGCGGTCAAGCTCCACCTCGACGTCGGAGCGGCTGTCCGGCTCAGCCGATCGACAACCCTGCCGGAGTACCTCCAGCGCCCAGCGGGGGTGGGTGCACGTCCACTGCCCGGCCTGGCCGGCCTCGTGGCTGTGCGTCCACACCCCGTCGGGCATGCTCTGGTAGGAAGCCGCCCCTTCGAGCATCAGCGACATCTCCCCGCTCGCCAGCGAGACGCGGTCGCTGCGGAAGTCGACGACGCCGCGGTAGTGCGTCGACATCGCCTCACCCAGCGACTCCTCAGCGGCCTCATCGGGAAAGGTGTACTCGAGGGCGATCTCCACCTCGGCACTGCCTTCCGCCAGGGTCCGCTCGACGCCCGCAGCGATGCGCGAACACTCCGAGCCCGGCACCGGCGTGTCTGGCTTCATAGGTCCGAGCGTAGGCGGGGCGTGCAGCGGGCGCACTTCGTCGAGGGAATTGTCTAAAACCGCAATCGCCGGGATTTTGGTGCCCACGTCATCCTCACACGGGTCACACCAGACCGCCCGAGGGCGCTAGCCTGCTTGCTCGTGACGTCGTCGCAGATTCTTACTCCCGCCAGGGTGACCGGTCGGCTCGGCGTGCGGCGACTGCTCGGCACCCCTGGATTCGGCCGGTTGCTGGGGTCTCGCTTCGCCGCGCAGTGGGGTGACGGGTTCTTCCAGGCCGGGTTGGGCGGCGCGGTGCTGTTCAATCCGGAGCGCGAAACCACCCCGATGGCGATCGCCGCCGCACTGGCGGTGCTGCTGCTGCCCTATTCGCTGGTGGGGCCCTTCGCCGGGGCGCTGCTGGACCGCTGGGATCGGCGCCGGATCCTCGTCATGGCGAACCTGCTGCGTGGCATCCCGATCCTGCTGGTGGCACTGGCGGTCGGGCTGGGAGTGGCCGGCCCGGCGCTGTATCTCGGGGCGTTGCTGGTGACCGGGTTGAGCCGGTTCGTGCTGGCCGGGCTCTCCGCTGGATTGCCCCACGTGGCGCCACCGGGGCATCTGGTGCAGGCCAACGCGCTGGCCGCCACCGCCGGCTCGGCGTTCACCGTGGCGGGCGGGGTCTGCGCGATCGGGCTGCGCGGCCTGATCGGGCCGGACAACACCGGCTCGGCATGGGTGACGGCCGGCGCTGTGGTGGGCTCACTGGTCGCGGCGGCGATCTCCACCGGTTTTCATCGCGGCCAACTGGGCCCCGATCACACCGACGTGACACTCCAGGCCACCCGCGCGGTCGCCAACGGGCTGCGCGACGGGCTGGCCGCGGCGGCCCGGGTACCCAGCGTCGCCGCGGGTCTGGTCGCACTCGTCGCGCACCGCATGTCGTTCGGCATCGCGAGCCTGGTGGCGCTTCTGCTCTACCGCAATTCGTTCTCCTCCCAGGGGCTGCTCCGGGCCGGACTCATCGGAGTCGGCGAGCTGCTCGCCGCCGGAGCGGCCGGGTTACTACTCGCGGGAGTGCTCAGCCCGCTGCTGGTGGCCCGCTTCGGCCGGCAGCGCACGGTCCGCGGGGCCCTGTTACTGGCCGGAGCCGCGCTCCTCGCGCTCGGCCTGCCGATGCTGATGTCGACCATCCTGGCCGCCGCCTTCGTACTGGCCACCGCCGGTCAGGTGGTGAAGCTGAGCCTGGACACCACCGTGCAGGCCGATGTCCCCGACGAGGCGCGAGGTCGGGTGTTCGCGCTCTACGACACGGTGTTCCACGTCGGCTACGTGCTGGCCCTCACCCTGGCCGCCACCGTAATCCCCCTCGACGGCCGCGCCCCCGAACTCATCCTCGCCGCCGCCACCATCTACCTCCTCGCAATCCCCCTCCACTCCCTCATCGACCGCTCCCGCCCCTGAGGAGGAGGTGGGGGGCTAGTTGGGGGATCTGGAGGGCGGACCAGGGGCTCAGGGTCCAGGGGGTGATGGTGGCTAAGGTGACGACATCGGGCCAGGGGGCCCAGTGGAACTGCATCACCTCGGTGGGGTCGGGGTGCGGTTCGCCTTCGGCTCTGGCCACCAGGACCGGGCAGAACTCGTTCTCGACCACGCCGTCGGGGGCCACCGCCCGGTAACTGAAGTCGGGTAGGACCACTTCAGGGTCACTCAGCTGCAACCCCAGTTCCTCAGCCAACCGCCGACCCACCGCTGCCACCAGTGACTCGCCAGGCAGCGGGTGCCCGCAGCAGGTGTTCGTCCACACCCCGGGCCAGGTCTTCTTGCTGACGGCGCGGCGGGTCATCAGTACCCGGCCGGCGTCATCGAACAGGTAGCAGGAGAACGCCAGGTGCAACGGCGTCGCGGCGTGATGAACCTGCGACTTGGGCAGCTGGCCGATAGGCCGGTGATTCTCATCGAGCAGGACGACCAAAGCATCCTCAGCCGGTTCAGTCAGCACGGATCAACGACCCATCAGGCCACCGAGCAGCCCACCCGATCCGGATTCATCCCCGCTGCCACCGCCCATCAGGCCCGCCGGCAGCTCCTCCGAGGGTTGCACGATGACGAAGCCCTGGCCGGCGAAGCTCATGGTGAACGCCTCCCCGGTGCTGCGGCCCAGCAACGTGCCCAACCCCAGCTGGTCAGCCCGGTGAAATCCGGTCCGCAGGCTCGCGGACCAGGCGATCGCCGCCTGCGGGTCGGCGTAGGTGGGCTGATCGACGGTGAGCACCACCGGCGAGCCCTTCGCGGTGATCGCGAGGCGGCCCTTCCCGGAGAACACACAGTTGTACAGCCCCGATGCGGAGAGCACGCCCATCCCGTCGACCCGGCGGATGTCGTAGCTCAAGGTCGACTCGAAAGCGAGCACGTTGCTGCCGTTGATGGTCAGCGCATCCTCCGGCCCCTCCAGGTCGATCAGATGCACATCGGCGCCGGAGTCGGCGAGGAACACGTCACCCTGGCCGGAGGCCTTCATCAGCGGGATACCCTCACCGGTCAGCTTCTGCTTGAGAAACTTGCCCACCCCGCCCGAGCCCAGCGCCTTGAACTGCACCTCGCCCTGGTAGGCGACCATCGCGCCCTGCCGGGCGAGCACCTCACCGGCCAGCGCGACCTTGAGCATCTTGGAGTTCTGCAGCACCATGCCCGGCTGGCCGGCCGCGGTCTCCTGGTGGCTCGGAGCGAACAGATCACTGCGCATTACGGGGATTTCCTTCCGGTACCGCGGTCAGTGCTCAACGCTTTGCAGGTTAGCCAAACAGTGCCGTCTGCGCCGGGTCATGCCCATCTCAGGCGACTGGGCCGATCACTGTCCGGGGTAGCGGGTGGCGGTGGCCAGCGCAGCGAGGTCCAGGGCAGCCGGGAAGGGCTCCTTCAGCGTGAGCCGGCCTTCGGCGGCCCGGGCGGAGGCGACGAATCCCTCCGTGGCCAACGAATAACTGATCAATCCGGAGGAAGTACGGGATGCCAGCGTTGGCATAGGCATCGGGCTTGACCAGGCGATCAACCCAGGCGTTGGACGGGGAGGTGACCTCGACGACCAGTGCGACGGGATCGGGTTCGAAGATCACGGCGTCGAGGCCGGGTTCGTTGAGGACGACGATGTCGGGAATCATGATCCGGTCCCGACCCACCCTAGATATTGAGGCCTTCGAACACCTCGAAGCCCGCCGGAGCTGCCTCTTCCAGCGCGCGTGCCAGGTTGCGCACCAGGCGCTGATGTGCTGCTGCCGGGAACGGGCTCACGACCAGAGCTCCATCCATCAGCTCAACCCGGCCCATGCTCTCGGGCAGTGCGGTCCACTCTTGCTCGGTCCAGGGACCGGCATGTCCGGCGAAGAGCTCATCGAGCGGTTGCGCGCCCACTGCTCACCTCCCTGGCGTCGGCTCCAGTGTCGCATGCTGATCACGGTAGGACGACGTACCGACACTGTGACGAGCTGGTGCGCCGCTCGGAGGAGCCCGGCTGGTGGACCCGCCGCCCGGGTGCAGAACTACGAGGCACTGGTGGTGGCCGGGCAACCGCACGTGATGCTGCGGGTGGTGCCGCCGAGTTTCTTCCACAGGTCGCGAGTGCGGACGTCGACGGCTCGTCCGTCCACAAGGCGAACATCGTCAAAGAATACGTCGCCAGCACAAACGGGCGGCTGAAACTGTTCTTCCTGCCGCCCTACTCACCCGAGCTGAACCCAGACGAGTGGGTCAACAAGAACATCAAGCACGACAGGATCGCACGGGCTGTACCCTTCACCAGAGACGGCCTAATGGAACTCGCAGTCGAAGCTCTTGAGCGACTCAAGAAATGCCCTGGAATCGTCCAGGGATTCTTCGGAGATCCGAAGCTCCGGTACATCAGCGCATCACACCCGTGAAGGAATAACAGTCTTGAAACCTCCGTTCCCCTTAGTACGCGGCACAGCGTCCTGACGAGACGCTAGCTAGCGGAGCACGATCGCAGCGTGCCGATGGGCACCGTCGTGGCCGACGTAGGCAGTAGATCAAGGGAAGAAGGTGACAGATGGGGGGGAGGCGCGTACTGTAGGCGGCGATCCGCTGAAGGTTCGCCTTCACCGGAAGGACGGTGGAACTTGATCAGTTTCACCCGAAGCCGCTATCAGTGAGAGGGGCGACAAGGCTACACAGCAAGACGAGCCGCCGAAGCATAGCCTTCGGCTTATGTGTAGATCGGCACCGCCACAACCCCGTTAAGGGGCCACGTTAGCGCCACGTTAGCCTGGCCACAACGATGGCTCGTATATGACCCAAATGCCCGGATCTACTGATCCGGGCATTTTTTTGTGAGGCCATGTTGAGCCAGCGAAGACCCCGCTCCGCCGTGCTCGTCGCCGCAGTCATGACGTCAGTCTCGACGACAGCGTGGGTGACCGGTGGGAAGGTTGTCCTGGGCCCAGCGGTGGAGTTCGGTTTCGGCTTCCTCGCGGGTTAAGGGGCCGCGGTCCAGGCGCAGCTCCTTCAAATACCGCCACGCGCGGCCGACGTCCGGACCGGGCGGCAGGCCGAGCAACTCCATGATGGCGTTGCCGTCCAGATCCGGGCGCACCGCGGCCAGGTCCTCCTCGGCGCGGATCCGCTCGATCCGCTGCTCCAGGTCGTCGTAGGTACGCTGCAAGGCGGCCGCCTTGCGGCGGTTGCGGGTGGTGCAGTCGGCGCGGACCAGCTTGTGCAGCCGTGGCAGCAGCTCACCGGCGTCGGTGACGTAGCGGCGCACCGCGGAGTCGGTCCACTCGCCGCCGCCGTAGCCGTGGAACCGCAGGTGCAGGAACACCAGCGCGGTGACGTCGTCGATGACCTGGTTGGGGTAGCGCAGCGCGCGCAGCCGCTTGCGGGTCAGCTTGGCGCCGACCACCTCGTGGTGGTGGAAGCTCACCCCGCCGCCGGACTCGTGCCGGCGGGTGGCGGGCTTGCCGATGTCGTGCAGCAGCGCGGCCAGCCGCAGCACCAGGTCGGGCTCGCCGTCCTCCAGCGCGATCGCCTGCTCCAGCACGATCAACGAGTGCGTGTAGACGTCCTTGTGCTGGTGATGCTCGTCGATCTCCAGGCGCATCGCGGGCACCTCCGGCAGCACATGATCGGCCAGCCCGGCCTCCACCATCAGCTCCACCCCGGCCCGCGGGTTCGCCCCGAGCATCAGTTTGGTCAGCTCCGCGGCGATGCGCTCGGCGGTGATCCGGCGGATCTCGCCCGCCATCTCGCTCAGCGCGTCGCGGACCCGCGGGGCGAGGGTGACGCCGAGCTGGGAGACGAACCGGGCCGCGCGCAGCATCCGTAGCGGATCGTCAGCGAAGGACTCCTGCGGTGTCATCGGAGTGTCCAGCTCGCGACGGGCCAGCGCGGCCATCCCACCGTAGGGGTCGACGAACTGGCCTGCACCTTGCAGCGGCAGCCGGACAGCCATCGCGTTCACGGTGAAGTCGCGCCGGGCCAGGTCGGCCTCGACGGTGTCGCCGAAGACGACCTGGGGGTTGCGGGAGACCCGGTCGTAGCGATCGGCCCGGTAGGTGGTGATCTCGCACTGGATGCCGGACTTGGTGGCGCCGACGGTGCCGAAGGCGATCCCGGTGTCCCACATCGCGTCCGCCCAGCCGGCCAGGATCGCCGTGATGGCGTCGGGGCGCGCGTCGGTGGTGAAATCCAGGTCGCTGCCCAGCCGGCCGAGCAGTGCGTCGCGCACACTGCCACCCACCAGGTACAGCGAGTACCCGCCCGCGCTGAACCGGGCGGCCAGTTCGTCGGCCACCGGGGCGACCCGGAGCAGCTCCACGACAGCATTCTGCTGCGCCCGGCTCATCCCCGGGACCCGATTCCCCACCACAGAAGACACAGCCGACAACCCTAACCCCCCGCCCCACCGGGGTGCGCTGCTCCTCCCGAGCTCAACAGCAGCGCTGTCGGTTCTTGATCAAAAAGCTCTGGTGTTGAGCTCGGGAGGAACGGAGTGCTGGCTACTGGGGCGGCGGGGCGGGTGGGGGCGGCTATACCATCGGCGCATGCCCTCGTCGTCCAGTAGGTCAGGTCGTGCCAGGGGTGCGCGTAAGGAGTCTAATCAGAAGGGCCAGAAGGAATCTGCCCAGAAGGAATCGACCCGGAAGGGATCTGCCCAGAAGGGATCCACACCGGGTAGCGGGAAACGCCAGGCTCCCCGGATGCGCACGGTGGCCGAGACCTCCGCGGGTGGGCTGGTGGTGGACATCGAGACGGGGCAGGCGGCAGTGATCGGCCGGCTGGATCGGCGCGGCAGGTTGTTGTGGTCACTGCCCAAGGGCCACGTCGAGGACGGCGAGACGGTGGAGCAGGCGGCCGTGCGCGAGGTGGCCGAGGAGACCGGGATCGACAGTGCCGTGGTGGCCGCCCTGGGCAGCATCGACTACTGGTTCGTCGCCGAGGACCGCCGGATCCACAAGACGGTGCACCACTTCCTGCTGCGCGCGGTGGGCGGGGAGCTCTCCGATGCCGACGTCGAGGTCACCGAGGTGGCCTGGGTGCCGCTGGCCGACCTGCCGGCCCGGCTGGCATACGCCGACGAGCGCCGCCTGGTCCAGCGCGCCACCACGATGCTCGCGGACTCGGCTTGAGCACCCCCAGCTTGAGCACCCCCAGCTTGAGCACCTCAGGCGTGAGGCCCCGGGCGTGAGGAGCCGGGGCGCCGCGGCCGTCCTGGTGGCGCTACTGGGACTGCTACTGCTGGGCGTCCCGGTCGCTGCGGGGCAGTCTCTCGATCGGTTCCCGACACAAGCTCGGGCGAACGTGCTGGCCCGGCTCGAGCTCGCCGAGCTGTCCCCTCGACTGGTCACCGCTGGCAGCGCGCCGGTGGTCCGGGTGACCGGCCGGGTGGTCAATATCGGCGATCGCCCGATCAGCAACCTCGGGGTCCGGTTGCAACGCGATGACGCCGTGAGCTCCGATGACGCGCTCGACCGGGCCCTGCAGGGACAGGCGGAGGCGCCGCGCCTCACCCGGTTCCAGCCCGTGCCGGGTGATCTCGCGCCAGGTCAGAGCAGCGCATTTCAGCTGGAGGTCCCGCTGCGCGGCGGGGCGGAGCTGGAGTCGTTACAGATCACTAAACCCGGCGTGTACCCGCTGCTGGTCAAGCTCAACGGCCAGCCGGGCACCGGCGCCATCACCCGGCTGGCCTCGGTCGCGTTACTGCTGCCGGTACTCGGGATCCCACCAGCCACCACCGACCGATCACCCGGACCGGTGCTGGACCCGCCACCGCTGCCAGCCCCGCTGACCGTGCTCTGGCCCTTGGCCGCGGCACTCCACCGGGTGCCCACCGCCCCCGGGGAACCGATCCTGATTCGCAGTGACCGGGCCGGATTCGATCCGGTGGCCGCCGAGGTCGCCCCCGGTGGACGGCTGGAGGGCTTGCTCGGTGCGCTCGAGCAGGAGGTGCCGCCGGGTTCCCCGCTCGGCGCGGCGGTCTGCGTAGCCGTGGACCCGTTGCTGCTGGAGACCCTCGACGGGATGAGCCGCGGCTACCGGGTGTCCGATCCCCGCGGGATCAGTAACGGCACCGGGGCGCGGGAGGCACGCAGCTGGCTCGATCGCCTGCGGGCCACCGTCCAAGGTCGCTGCGTGCTGCCGCTGCCCTACGCCGATGCCGACCTGGTGGCCCTGTCCGGAGCCGGGCTCACGGACCTGACGGCCCTGGCCATCGGCACCGGCGCCCGCCTGGTGGATGAGCTGCTCGGGGTCCAGTCGCTGGCCGGGGTGTACTGGCCGGCCGGTGAGATGCTCGACGAGCGCACGCTCGCCGACCTCACCGCGCTCCAGACCCACGCGATGCTGCTGACCCCTCGGGGCATCACGCTCCAGCCCACCCTCCCGAACCTTCTCCCACCGCGGACCGTCGAGGTCGTCAACCTGATCGGTGGCTCTTTCAGCGCTACCAACCCCGGCGGCGTGCTACCGGGCAGTCGCGAGGGTGCCGTGGGGCTGCTCGTCGACCCGCTGCTGAGCAGCGCGCTGGCCGGTACCGCGGACCCGCAGTCGACCCAGGACGGGCTCGGTGCCCTCGTATACCGCGCGGCCAGCGGCGCAGGCGTGCTGCTGGTGCCCCCGCGCCGCTGGCAGGCTCGCGGGACGGAGGCTGCCGCCCTGGTGAGCGCAGCCCGGCAGCTGCTGGAAGCAGGCTTCGTCACACCCCGCGAGCTGCCGGCGCTGGCCGCCACGCGTCCCGCACCCAACAACAGCACGGCGACGCTGACCTACCCACCGGCGTTGCGCACCGGGGAGATCCCGCCGCAGGTCACCGCCGAGATCCAGCGGGCCCGGGACGTCCTGCGTGACCTGCAGGTGGCCACCGTGCTGGATCCCGCGGCGAACCTCAACCCGGCGACGCTGCTCGAGCCGCTGCGGCTCGGGTTATTGCGTGGTGCTTCCACCGCGTGGCGCGAGATGCCCAACCAGGCCGTCCTGGTCACCGAGCAGGAGAGCGGCCGGCTCGATGAGATCCGCCGCTCGGTGCGGATCGTCGCGCCACCCGGCCCGTACAGCCTGGCGGCCTCCGACGCCCCACTACTGATCACAGTGAGCAACGAGCTGCCGGTCGGGGTGCAGGTGGCGTTGAACCTGTCGGAGACCCCTGGGCTGCGGGCCGGCGCAGTCGGGCTGCAGCTGGTGCCGGCTCGCAGCACCCGGCAACTGGTCATCCCGGCCAAGGTGAGCCGGGCTGGTCAGTTCAGCGTCGATGCTTCGTTGAGCACCCCGGGCGGCACCCCGCTGGGTGAGCCGAGCACCCTACAGCTGCGCTCCACCACATTCGGCAGGGTTACAGTCGCGCTCACCGCAGGCGCCGGCGCCTTGTTGATCTTTTTGGTGGCTCGCCGGATCGTGCGCCGAGCACGCAGACCACGGGAAGTCGGGTGAGGTTTGGACACCGCGAACTGCACACCACGATCCTCGCAGTACTCGCTGGCCGCCGCGACACGCACGATGGCCATCGCCACCCTGGTCAGCCGGATCACCGGATTCCTCCGCCAGCTCGGGCTCGCCGCCGTGCTCGGGCTCGGTGTGATCAACGACTCCTACACCGTGGCCGCCACGCTGCCGGCGATGCTCTACGAGATCCTCCTCGGCGGGGTACTGACCAGCGTCATCGTTCCGTTGCTGGTGCGTGCCGCGAAGGAGGACGCCGACCTGGGCCAGGCCTACCTGCAGCGGCTGGTCACCGTCGCTTTCGTGACGCTCACCGCGGCCAGCGTGCTGGCCGCGGTGGCGGCACCGTTGCTGGCGGCGCTGTTCCTCGGTTCCGGTGAGGATGCGAACCCGCAGCTGGCGACGGTGTTCGGCTACCTGCTGTTGCCGCTGATCCTGTTCTACGGCCTGTCCGGGCTGTTCGGGGCGATCCTCAATGCCCGCAGCATCTTCGGCCCGCCGGCCTGGGCGCCGGTGCTCAACAACGTCATCGTGCTGGTCTCGCTGGGCGTCTACGCCCTGGTCCCGGGGGAGATCACCGTCAATCCCGCGCAGCTGAGTGATCCGAAGTTGCTGGTGTTGGGGCTGGGCACGATGACGGGCATCGTCGCGCAGGCCCTGGTCCAGCTACCCGGCCTGCGCCGGGCCGGTTTCCGTTTCGGCTGGCGCTGGGGCTGGGATCCCCGGCTGACCCAGGCCAGCGGGATGGCCGCCTGGTTCGTCGTCTACGTCCTGGTCGGCCAGCTCGGTTTCGTCATCACCACCCGCGCCGCCGCGCAGGGCGAGCCCGGCGGAGTGGTGATCTACAGCCTGGTGTGGCTGCTCCTTCAGCTGCCCTACGGTGTCCTGGGCTACTCCCTGCTCACCGCGATCATGCCGCGGATGAGCCGGGCCGCTGCCGACTCCGACTGGCGCGGTCTGGTCGAGCATCTGTCGCTGGCCAGCCGCTACCTCATCGTGCTGCTGGGACCGATCGTGGTGGTCTTCACTCTCGCCGGGCCCTCGATCGGTGTCGCGCTGTTCTCGCTGGGCAGGGCGGGCAGCAACGCAGAGCGCCTCGGTTTGGCGCTGGCCGTCTCGGCGTTCGGGCTGCTGCCGTACGCGGTGACGATGCTGCAACTGCGGGTGTTCTACTCGATGGCCGACGCGCGCACCCCAACGATGATCAATGCGATCATGGTGGCGGTGAAGGTGCCGCTGCTGCTGGCCTGCCCGGTGTTCCTCGACGACGCCGACGTGGTGCTCGGACTCACCGCGGTGAACTCGCTGTCGCTGGTGGTGGGTGCGTTGATCGGGCAGATCTGGCTGCGCCGGCGGCTGGGCCGGGTGGAGACCAAACGCAGCCTGATCACGTTCGGCAACTGCGTGCTCGCCGCGGTACCCGCGGTGGCCGCGGTGCTCGCGCTACGCGCGGTGACCGGCTGGACCGGCGTGAGCGGCGCCTGGTTGGACCTGGTGCTCACCACGCTGATCGTCGGCGTCGTGATGGGCGTGGTCCTGCTCGTGCTGCGCACACCCGAGCTCATCGCGGCGTTGCGAACACCGATGCTGGAGCGTCTGATCCGCAATAATCGCCCGCGGTAGCCCTGCGGAGCCGTACGCTTGACTAATCGTCGACGAGGAGCCCAGGAAGTGACGTCACGATGAGCGAGTCGGCGGGGACGGGGACACCCCCGTCCGTTCCCCCCTGGCCCACTCCTGGGTACGTTCTCGGCCGGGGCCGGTACCGTTTGCTCGCCGAGGTCGGTCGCGACGACCAGCACGCCGTGCTGTTGTGGCGAGGCCGCGACCTGCTGCTGGATCGGGACGTCGCCCTGACCTTGTTCACCGCCGCGCCGCAGGACCCGGCGTCGGTCACCCGGATTCCCGCGGCCGTGGCACGCGCGTTGCGCTCTGCGCGGTTGGAGAGTTCGGGGGCGGCGCGGGTGCTGGACGTGCTGGAGCCGGAGCGCTCCGACGGCCCTGGTGCCGCCGTCGTGGTCGCCGAGTGGACGCCGGGCTGGGCTCTGACGGAGCTGCTGGAGAGCGGGCCGTTACCGCCGCCGATAGCGGCCCGGGTGCTGGTTCCGCTGGCCGGCGCGGTCGACGCCGCGCACAACGCCGGTCTGGTCCTGGGTTGTGACCATCCCGATCGGATCCGGGTGGCACCGGATCGGCAGGCCCGGCTCGCCTTCCCCGGGCCGCCCCCCTCTGGCGGGTCCCGGGACGACATCCGCGGCCTGGGCGCGATGCTGTACCTGCTGCTCACCGGATGCTGGCCACTGCCCGACGGGCCAGTCGGCCTGCCGGGCCCGCCGCTGGGTCAGGACGGCTCGCCGGTCAGCCCCACGACGCTGCGGCCTGAGGTGCCGGTGGAGTTGTCCACTCTGGCGCTGCGCTGCATCACCGCTCCCGGTGCCCCCGGGGGCGTGCACACCGGGGCCGCCGTGCGGCAGGTGCTGGAACTCAACGCCGCCGGTCCGGACGGCCTGTTCGCCGCAGGCGCCCGCCCCGTCGACCCGCGGCGGGCGCAGCGGCTGCGGCGGATCAAGTTCGGGGTGTCGATGACGGCGCTGGGTACCGCCACGCTGATGATCCTCGGTTACGTCGGGATGGAAGTGGTGTCGGTGTTCACCGACACCGGGCGGGCGCCGGTGATCGTCGCTGGTACCGCTCCCGCTGGGACGGCGCCCGTGGCGCCGCGGGCGCTGGTCACACCGGTCCAGGTCAGGTCGTTGACCGTCTACGATCCCTCTGGGAAAGGCCGCCCGGACCACCAGAAAGACGTCGGCAAGCTGCTGGACGGCAATCCCCGGACCGTCTGGTCCACCGACTCGTACTCCCAGCAGTTCCCGGCGTACAAGAGTGGGCTGGGCGTGATGCTCAACTTCGAGGCGCCCATCTCGGCCGCCTCGATGACCGTCGTATCACCATCGGTGGGCACCATCGTGGAGATCCGCACCGCGACGTCGCCGAACGCGCGGCTGGACCAGACCACTCTGGTCGGCACCGCCACCCTCGAATCGGGCAGCAACCAGATCTCGCTGAGTGGCGCACCGTCGGCGCGCTACCTGCTGGTCTGGATCACCGGGCTGGGCGGAAAGCAAGGTCGCCACCAGTCCAAGCTCAGCGATCTCGAGATCCAGCAGCGGGCCACTTGAGCCTGGCGGAAACGGCTGGTGTCGGGACTAGCTTGCGACTACTGTTGCGGCACATGGCAGCACCGTCGCCAATCAGTCCCGCTACTGATCCGTTGGTGCCCACTAGCCTCGGCGACTGGTTCGAGAAGATCATAGAACTCATCCGCCGCAGTTTTGTGCGGCTGCTGGTGATCCAGATCGGACTCACTGTCGTCATCGCGGTGCTCGGGGCTATAGCTGGTGCTTTGGTGGCCCTGTTGGTGTGGGACCAAAGCGCCTCGCGCAGCGCCACAGCAGGACTGAACTCTCTCATCTTCGTGGCAGTTTTTATCGTCTTTTTGATTGTGAGCGCTTGGGTTCAGGCCGCATCTTTTGTCATCGCGGTTCTGGATGCGGCCGGCGAGCCCATCAGCGTGGGCGCCGCACTCAGGTTCACCAGAGGAAGGGTATTGCCACTAACAGGCTGGATGATCATATCAGGGATCATGACGATAGTCGGATTCGCGCTGCTCGTGATTCCCGGAATCTATCTGATGATCGTTTTCGGTGCATCGCTCATCGGCGTCGTGACTGTGGAACGCAGGAACATCAACCGATCCTTCGAGTTGGTCAACCGGCGATTTTGGCCCACCACCGGTCGGATGTCAGTCGTGTTCCTGATCTTTGTCGTCTATATTACGGTCCTCATCGGTATCGATTATATTGCTGGCCCGAATTCCTTCGTGAGCAGCGTTCTGGGATGGATTTTCTCCATCGTCATAGGACTCTTCGCCGTGGGGGTCAGCGTGGTGACGTACGCCGAGCTCCGGTTCCACGAAAACCCGACCGTACTGACGCCGACGCTGGTCGCCGAACTTCGTCGCTGACCCGGACAACCGGTCAGCTCAACCATGTCTGGGCGTCCCGGACTCGGCCAATGCGCCCAGCGCGGCTCCCTTGAGGCGGAACACGGTCCAGTCGTCCATCGGTGCCGCGCCAAGGCGGCGGTAGAAGCCGATCGCCGGTTCATTCCAGTGCATCGCAGACCATTGCAGCCGGGAGTAACCGCAGCGCAGGCACTCCGCGGCAAGTGCGGCCAGCAGTTCACGGCCCAGCCCCGCGCCCCGGTACTCGGGCCGCACGAACAGATCCTCCAGGTAGATCCCGTGCACGCCGTCCCAGGTGGAGAAGTTCAGGAACCACAGCGCGCAGCCGACGACCTCGCCGTCGTGCTCGGCAACGTGCCCGAACAGCGCGGGCCGCGGGCCGAACAGCGCCCTCCGCAGTTGCGTGCCGGTCAGCCGGCACTGATCGCTTGCCCGCTCGTAGCCGGCGAGCCCGTGCACCAGCGCAACCACTGCCTCAACGTCGGACTCGTGTACCCGCCGGACCGCCATGGTCGCCCAGGCTGCCACAAAGCTGCGTCATTTGAGAACCGCGCATTGAGGGACTGATCAAACACTCATGTTCGCTGAGCTCGGGCATTTAATCCGTTGGCGGCTGCTGTGGGCGGCCGTAGGCTCCGCGGCGTGACGTCAGGTCGAGTGCTTACCAGGACCGGGTGGGCGACGCTGATCATCCTGGTCATGATCGTTTTAGTGTTCGCTGGGATACGAGTCGCCATCGACTGGCCGAATGTCGCCGCTGGGACGGTGCCACCCGAGGACTCGACCGACCACAGTTATGCGCTGCACCCGATCATGGCCTACGCACACATCTTGCCCGGCGTCGTCTACCTGGTAGGCGCACCGTTCCAGCTTTCCCGCGGCTTCCGGGAGCGGCACTTCACCGTGCATCGGCGGATGGGCCGGGTCGTACTGCCGGCCGGCATCGCGGCAGGGATCTTCGCGATCATCTTCGGGACCATGTTCCCGTTCGGCGGTCTCCTGGAGGCGAGCGCCACGGTCGTGTTCGGCGGCTACTTCGTCGCAGCGCTGATCATCGCTTTCCTGGCGATCAAGCGCGGTGACGTGACGCACCACCGCCGGTGGATGATCCGGGCGTTCGCCATCGGGCTGGCGGTCGGCACGATCCGGGTCTGGATCGGAGTGTTCCAAGCATTCGGATTGATGTCGTGGCAGGACAGCTACGATGTCGCCTTCTGGCTGTCGTTCCTGCTGCACGCCGCGGCAGCCGAGGCCTACCTGTCCCAACGGCCCAGCGCGCACGGCGCCGCCGAGCCCGCGCTCACGGCATAATGCGCTTCTCCGAATCTGGCCACGCAACACCCGAGGTTGGGGGTGAGGGAACATCGGTCCGTAGGATCGTGTTGTGGCAGGCGTGAGTGAACAGGTTCGGGACGTCATCATCATCGGCTCGGGTCCGGCTGGTTATACCGCTGCGATCTACACCGCGCGGGCCCAGTTGGAGCCGCTGGTCTTCGAGGGCAGCCAATACGGCGGTGCCTTGATGACCACGACCGACGTGGAGAACTATCCAGGCTTCCGCGACGGCATCATGGGTCCGGATCTGATGGAGCAGTTCCGCACGCAGGCCGAACGCTTCGGTGCCGAGCTGCAGGCCAGGGACGTGACGTCGATGGAGCTGGCTGGTGACCTCAAGCGGGTGATGGTCGACGGGACCACACACCTGTCCCGGTCGGTGATCCTCGCGATGGGCGCACAGCCGCGTTATCTCAACGTCCCCGGCGAGCAGGAACTGCTCGGCCGTGGCGTCAGCTCGTGCGCCACCTGCGACGGCTTCTTCTTCCGCGACCAGGACATCGCCGTGATCGGCGGTGGTGACTCGGCGATGGAGGAGGCCACCTTCCTGACCCGGTTCGCGCGGTCGGTGAGCGTGGTGCACCGGCGTGACGAGTTCCGCGCCTCGAAGATCATGCTCGAGCGCGCCCGGAACAACGACAAGATCAGCTGGCGCACCGGGGTGACAGTCGAGGAGGTCCTCGGCGACGGTGGGGTCAGCGGCCTGGCCCTGTCGGATGGCTCGACGCTGGACGTCACCGGCATGTTCGTCGCGATCGGACACGACCCGCGCAGCGACCTGATCCGCGACCAGGTCGACACCGACGATGACGGCTACGTCCAGGTGATCGCACCGACCACCGCGACCAGCGTGACCGGCGTCTTCGCCGCCGGTGACCTGGTGGACCGGACCTATCGGCAGGCGGTCACCGCCGCGGGGACAGGGTGCTCGGCCGCGATCGATGCCGAGCGCTGGCTCGCCGAGCACGCCGTGGACTCCCCTGCCCAGATGGCCGCCGAGTTCGTCGGCGGTGGCTACGGCGTGACGTCTTGATCATCTGCGTCTGATCACCACAAGTCCTGATCGCCGAATTCCGTACACAGGAGATGACATGGCAGACAAGTCGACCGTGATCGTGACCGACAAGACGTTCGCTGACGAGGTACTCGGCAGCGACAAGCCGGTGTTGGTGGACTTCTGGGCGACCTGGTGCGGCCCGTGCAAGATGGTGGCACCGGTGCTCGAGGAGATCGCCTCGGAGCACGGGGAGATCACGGTGGCGAAGATGGACATCGACGCCAACCCGAACACGCCGCGGAACTACAAGATCATGTCGATCCCGACCATGATCGTGTTCTCCGGTGGCGAGCCGGTGAAGCAGATCGTCGGCGCCAAGCCCAAGGCCGCGCTGTTGCAGGATCTGGCCGACTACCTGGACTGATCGGTTCGTGCGCGATAACCACCGCACACTTCACCACCGCAGGCAACCGATTACCCTGGGAACGCGTCTTGTCACGGCGGGGTGAGTCGACTCGCTGTGCCATTGTCCGGTCCGGCTTGGCTCTCCACTGCGCCCCGGCGCCGATCAGAAGTGAGGGTGAATGCAGCTGCTGCGCCGCGGCGACACCGGATCGGCGGTGGCGCAGTTGAGGTCGCTGCTGACCTCGCAAGGGTTGCTCCCAGCGCCGGTGGGCTCACACACCACAGCTGCTGACCGTTTCGACCTCACCGTGGAGCATGCGGTCCGCGCGTTCCAACAGCGCCGCGGGCTGATCACCGATGGAGTGGTGGGACTGGCCACCTACCAGGCGCTGTGCGATGCGCGGCTGGAACTCGGCTGCCGGCTGCTCAACTACGTCGTCACGCGCCCGATGCGCGGTGACGACGTGTGCGCGTTGCAGGAGCGGCTGCTGGAGTTGGGCTACGACGCCGACCGCGCGGACGGCATCTTCGGCGCGGCGACCGAGACGGCGTTGCGCAGCTTCCAGCGTGACTACGGCCTGCTGGTGGACGGGGTGTTCGGACCGGCCACCCTGCGCGCGCTGCGCCAGCTGCAGCCCAAGGTCCGCGGTGGCCGGCCGGTCCTGCTGCGCGAGCAGGAGCGGGCCCGCCGGGCGGGTCCGGCGTTGCGTGGCAAGCGGATCGTCATCGATCCCTGCCTCGGTGGCCCTCACCTGGGCACTGTGGTGGGCGGCGCGGTCGAGGCCGAGTTGATGTGGGATCTGGCCCAGCGCCTCGCCAACCGGATGGCGGCCACCGGGATGCAGACGCTGCTCTCCCGCGACCCGGCGCGCTGTCCCACCGAGGCCGAGCGGGCCGCCTTCGCCAACACCGCAGGCGCCGATCTGGTGCTGTCCCTGCACACCGACAGCCATCCCACCGCGTTGGCGCACGGGGTTGCGACGTTCCATTTCGGGACCGGAACCGGCCTGACCTCCACGCTCGGCGAGGCGCTGGCCCAATTCATCCAGCGCGAGCTGACCGCCCGCACCGGCATGCTGGACTGCGGCGCCCACCCCAAGACCTGGGAACTGCTCCGGCTGACCCGGATGCCCGCGGTCCGCATCGAGCTGGGCTACCTGACCAACCCCGAGGACCGTCGCCGACTCCTGGACCCGGCGTGCCGCGACGTGATCGCCGAAGGCATCCTGGTCGCCGTCAAGCGGCTCTACCTGCTGGGCGAGAACGACCAGCCCACCGGCACATTCACCTTCGCCGACCTCCTCAAAGGCGAGTTCACCCTCTCGTAAGTGCATATGGGGTCGCCGGTCGCACGCCAAGCCGCGACCAGCGCCCTACGGGCTCAGTGTCGGAGCGGGTTGGTGAGAGGCTTGCGGTCGGGATCGATGATCGTGGGCGGGCGGAACTCGACGCGTCCGCCGTGAATGGCGATGTCCCAGCCTTGGAGGTGAGCCTGCTGGTGATGCATACTGCAGAGCAGGCAGCAATTACCGACGGACGTGACACCGTCATCGGCCCAGTGCCAGGTCCGCCTCGAGCCGCTCCCGCAGCGGCTCGGGCATCGAGGCGGGCATCGAGGCGGGCATCAGGATGATGGTCTCGGTGATCACCTTCAGCTGCCCGGTGCCGATCTGGCCTGCGGCCAGCGCCGCCGCAGTCGCCGGCAGCGTGGGCTCCAGCACTTGCCCGGTCATCGCCCGGCGGGAGCCCACCAGAGCCGCGTGCTCAACCCGGGTGCGCGCCTCGGCGGCGGAGATTCGGAGCATTGCCGAGAGCATCCGCGGGGTGGTGCCGAACCCTGTCCGGCCTGCGATGCCGCGCGCTTCAGCCTCAGCGACCACGTCCAGCAGCACCGAATGCGTCCTGCGGGACAGCTCCTCGATCCGCCGCAGCGCACGCACGATCTCGTCGTCCTGCAGGCCGCTGAGCCCACCACGCAGGTCCTCCAGGCAACCAAAGATCACCTGCGCGGGATCGCTGAGGGCTACGGTCACATCCCGATTCTGGCACCCACCCCTGACAAAACCGTCGACCGAGAACTCGTCGGCGCCTATCACCTATCACCTGTCTCGGATCAGAGTCCCAGCCATTCCCCGAGAAGGTGGTACAGCGCGGTCGAGACATGCTCATCGAGCCGCAGTACGCAGCAGTTCCCCGCGTGCGGGTTCAGCACGATGAAGGCGCCCTCCCTGGTGATGAGCAGATTGGTGAAGCCCGCCGCGCCGTGCCTTTGGCAGGTCGTCATCAGCACCCGCCGGTGACTGCGTCGCGTCGAGCCGATGACGGAGTCGGTGTCGGTTGCCGATCGTTCATCAGAAGGGTTGCTCACGGCATCGCGGCGGCGAGCCGGTCGGCCCGCACCCCGGCGCGGCCTGGCAGCGGGAGCTGGATGCTCATCGGGCGTTGTTGGGCGCGGGGAACCCGCAACCGCGCGGGTGCTGGGTAGCTCGTGGTGGGGGCGTCGGGGTGCTCGGGGTGCACCAGATTCAGCAGGGCTTGCACCGCGTGCTGTGGTGGGCCCTCGTAGGCCCACACCACGAGCTCAGGCGCGAAGATGTCCACCGGGAGGCCGGGGGTGGGCACCCGGGCTGTGATGACCCGCGCGAAATCACCGACGGTGAGCAGATCCACGTGGTGCGCCCACTGGTAGCAGGCCACCAGCGCCCGCGGTGCGTCCTTGGGCCCGCAGCAGTAGAGGGTGAACCCGTCGGTGACCACCTCGACGAGCAGCTCCTCCACCCCTGCGGGCAGAGCCACTTGCGGCCCGCCTTCGAGAAGCGCCGCTGACCCGAGCCTCATGCGTGACTCCCCGCTCGACCGGACAGGCCGACCCGCGACGCCGGGCGGCGCAGCTGGGGATACAGGTTCGCACCAGGTACCCGAACCGGCAGTCTCGTGCCCGGACCGTCAACGGGCTCGACGCTGCTCGCGGGCAGCGTGACATCACCCGTACCGGCCACCCGTGGACCATTCCCGACTACGGCTTTTCGACACGAACGGGACGCACGGTCGTCCGTCATCACGGGGGTCGGGTTGGTCACCGGTCCACCCCACGAGCCGCTCGGCGGCCCGGGAAGGCGACGGCCCCCGCCCAGGTGCGGGGGGAGGTCCAGGCGGGGCCCTCGCCGTTGATAAACGCTGTGCTGGAACCATGCGGACGGGCTCCATCCAGCGTTCCTCCATGGAGTGAGCGAGATCCTGACTGCGATGCACTCATTACGGATCCCCTTATCACTCGCTATGGAATGGCCGGACCGGCGACTTCTTGCCGGGGAGTCGCCGGTCCAGCCATAGCCCTTGACCTGCGGTGGTGCCTCCACCGTGGTGGGCTGGGCGCAGTCAAACACCCCGACACGCCGGAATGCAAGTTCTCATCTCATACTTCGCCACGACCACCCAATATGGTTAAACTCATTGCGAAATGGACCCGGGAATTCTTTCATTCCGGGGTGTAGGATTCCTTCATGGTGAAAGAGGTGGACGATGACCGAGGCCAGCCCGACGACGGGCTCGACCGTGCCTCGCCGGCAACTCGGCCGGTATCTGCGTGATCTGCGAAACTCCTCGCGCCTGACCGTGCGCGCGGCGGCGGAGCGGCTGGAGTGGTCCGAGGCCAAGATCTGGCGCATCGAGACCGGCCAGACCGCCCTGCGCAGCCTCGACGTGGAGGCCATGTGCAAGATCTACGGCGCGCCGCCGGAGACCACCGAGGGGCTGATGGGCCTGGCCAAGGAGACCAAGGCCCGCGGCTGGTGGCACTCCTACGGCGACGTCATCCCGAAGGATTCGACGTCTACATCGGATTGGAGGAAGCCGCGTCGCAGTTCAGCTGGTACGAATCCGAGCTGGTCCCCGGCCTGCTGCAGACCGAGGACTACGCCCGCGCCGTGATCGGAGCCGACAACCCCGGCATGGAGGACGCCCAGATCGAGCAGCGCGTCCGCGTCCGCATCGCCCGGCAAGCGCTGTTCACCAGGGTCACCAACCCGCCATTACTTCAGGTGGTGCTCAACGAGGCCATCCTGCGCCGCCCGATCGGGAGCCGCGACGTGATGGCACGCCAGTTGGAGCGCCTGGCAGCAGCCCACCGTGTCGATCCGGGTGATGCCCTTCAGTGCCGGACTGCACCGCGGTGTCATGTCCGGGCCGTTCGTGATCCTGCGATTCCCCCGCCACGGCAACGGACAAGAGACCGAACCGCCCACGGTGTATGTCGATGGCTTCACCGGAGCGCTGTACCTGGACAGACCTCGCGAGATCGACCGCTACGACACCGCATTCACCAACATCTGGGAGACGTCTCTGGGCGAGCGGGCTTCCCAGGAACTGATCATTCACGTGACAAAGGAGCTAGGAAAGTGAGCACTACCGATCTGTCCCCCGCCACCTGGCGCAAGAGCACCCGCAGCAACGGCCAATACAACTGCGTGGAGGTCGCCGACCTCGATGGCGGCCATCGCGCCGTCCGGGATTCCAAGAACCCCACCGGCCCCGCCCTGCTCGTCACCCCCACCCAGTGGGCCACCTTCACCACCGCGATCCGCACCGGCAACTTCGCCTGACACCAGCCGAGCATGATCGCTGTTTGGGTGCCGAGAGCGACAGAATGTGTCGTTTTTCGCACCCAAACAGCGATCAAGAACCCCGGCCGCCCCTTGCGACTGCCGGACCGGCCACGGCACGCTGAGCCGCGTCAGCCTCACCCAGAGCATCGAGGGAGCAGCACAGTGAGCACCACCGACCTGTCCAGCGCCACCTAGCGCAAGAGCACCCGCAGCAACGGCCAATACAACTGCGTGGAGGTCGCCGACCTCGACAGCGGCCACCGCGCCGTCCGGGACTCCAAGAACCCCACCGGCCCCGCCCTGATCGTCACCACCACCCAGTGGGCCACCTTCACCATCGCCCTGCGCACAGGCCACTTCAGCTGATCCGAGCCGTGCCGAGCTTGTGAAGACGGTGCCCCGAAGGACGGTGCTCGTTGAGCCATGCGCAGATCGGGTCACACTGAATCCCGGCGGGCGCCAGCTTGGTCCCACCTGATTACCCGCCAGCCTGCGGAGGATGATGGTGTCATCGGTGCAGCTGCTCACGGCAGACCAGCTCGCTGGGCTCTCGGAACGGGCACGCTACGTTTGTCGAATACCGCAAGTCAGGCCACCTTCAAGGATGTCCAGCCGACTACGTCGACACCCTGGTCCGGCTGGTCGGCGAACGACTCACCAAGAGCATTCCTGCGGCCGCGTGGACAGCACGCCAAAGGCACTACATGTCGGCCGTGGCATACTACGCCGGGTGAACCGCCAGTTACGCCACCGCCTGCACAGCTCTGGCCAAGGGGTCGTGCGGCTGTGGACGCAGACCAGACCAAGGATGAATAGCGCTCGCACTTGTGAAATCTTCGAGCAGTCTCAGGGGTGCCCATGACCGTGCGCCTGTCATGGCTCCGCTTGCTTACTGGGCTAGCGGTGACTGCCGGGCTGGTGGTGATCGTGGCTCTGATGATCGGACTGGTCTTAGCACCTGATCAGAATCAGGAATCAACTCTTGATCAGGGCAACGAACCAGTGGCGCCGTTCGACGTATCCAGCGCACATCTATTGATCAAGAGCTTCGGTTACGATCCGAATTCTGCCCCGATCCCACCTGGGCCGCTACGAGCGATCACCGCGGTATGTACGATTAGCGCCACTGAACATTGTCAGCAAATATTTTTCTTCCATGCGCAGGATTTCGTCGGTGTCGGCAGCGGAGAAAGTGATTTAAAGGCCACACTTTACCGCGGAGTCAAGATTCTTAATCAAGATGGGCAAACTGTGCGAATGGATTATGCGGTTTACAAGGCCATGGATGCTAACTGTTGCCCGAGCGCGAGACAGGCTCAGAACTACCGGTACCGGGATGGCATTCTAGAATACCAAAATGATTCCGGTCCATGGCAACCAGCGCCGAGTACTCCCAAAGTGCATCAGTGATATCCCGATGGCGTCAGCCATCGAGCACGACGTCGGAACCAAAGCGGGTGCGGAGTTTAACCGGCACCCCGGCGTCGATACCCGGGGCAGTTGTGTGTCGGGCCCTTACCGGTGGTGGAGCGCCAAGCGCGGTCCCGCCTTGCGCGAGTTTCACTGGAAGGGCGCCAGTCCGCGGCTGATCGCAGAGCAGACCGGCGCGATCGTCTCGCCTAACGGGGCCGGCGGCTACCTCTACTACCGCTCGGGTGATTTCATCGGAATCCACAACGACCCCTACGGGTGCGAACTCGTGGTGCTGACGCTGCTCAGCGGTTCAGTCGAACCACTCCACTGCTACCTGCACCTGGCGGACACGCCCCTAGCAGAGATCCAGATCCTGGCCGAGGCCACGAACGGCCTGCCCGAGGGCGGCACAGCGTTCGACATCAGCACCGTGCCCTTCTTGTTCTCTGGCCAACGCATCCCACACCATCGCGCACCCCGGGACCGCGACAGCGAGACCATCCTGGCGGTTCAGTTCTACGGCCTGCTCCTTCCCCTGGGCACCGACGCGCTCGATCGGCCCTCCGAGACTCACCAATAGACCGCCACTGAGGAACAGTCGGCGTTGCCATGGCGGACAGGGTGCGCGCGTACCACGGTCAGTGCAGGTATTGCTCAACGGCCTCGCGCAGGACGTCGGCAACGGGGCGATCCTGGTCGCGGGCGCGCTCGTCAAGCAGATGGCGGGTCTGAGCCGGGATGCGGAAGGTCATCCGCTCGCTGCTCGGCTCTCAGCCCGCGGGGATGATCTGTACCTTCACCCCGAGCCGTTCGGCTTCCTTCATCTTCGTGTCGGAAGTGACCAGCGACGCCTCAAGTCCCCGGGCGAGTACCACGTAAGCGGCGTCGTAGGCAGTGAAGTTCTCCCGTAGGTCGAGTATGTGGTGCAGCGCCTGAGTCATCTGGTGGCGCTCGATCTGCAGGGCGGCGAAGTCGTCCAGCGCTTCATCGGCCCTGACCTGGTCGAGCAGGCCCCCGAACAGGTGACCGCGCAGCGCACTGGCCACCTCGAAGTCCAGCAGGGCCGGCGCGTGCAGCTCTTCGTCGGCCAGCAGGGCCAGCAGCTCAGGGATCGCGGGATCGTCGACCAGAGCGCTGACCATCGCGGACGCGTCAATGACGATCACGAAGCTTCGCGGGTTCGTCGAATTTCCGCGAGGGTGTCAGAGACCGAAGGACCGCCTCGCCGGTTGCGCTGAGCCAGCCGCTCGGCTATGTCGGCATTGGAGGGCCGCGCGGCCAGCCGGTCGAATTCGCCACGCAGGTAGCCGGCCAGCGTCAGACCTTTCTCGGCGGCGCGAGCTTTGAGCGCGTTGACGGTGGCCTCGGGGACGTCACGTACCTGGATCAACGACATGACCGACACTGTATGCAATCCTATGCTGCGCATGCAAGTGGCATGCGTTGATCCCATCAGGTATCTCCAGGTGGGGCCGCCGTCCTGATGGTGTCAGGCTGGCAAGAGGAGCTCCCCATCGGTCACGAAGAACTGCTCAACGACCTTGTCGCCGAGGGGGTGAGCTCGTGGTGGAATCGCTCGATTGGATCGGTGCCGTCCTCTGGATGGGGGGAGTCGGTGGAGAATGCGTACACCTCCGAGAGGCCGTAGCGCTGGATCTGGCGCCTGATCGGCTCCCAGAAGGAGGCCGTCACCCGGACGTTGCGGGCCAGGGTCTCCGACGGTTTCAGTTACGTCCTCAACCACGGCCAGGTCATCGCGAACGGCTCACCCGCCGGCATCCTCACCGCCGAGCTCGTCGCCAACGTCTTCGGCGTGCAATTGCGCCTCTGGACCGACCCCGACACCCACCGCACCCACCTCAGCTTCGACCGGCTGGCGACGCAGGACACACCGGCAGTCCAGACACCGGTAGCGCCATGACCGGGGCCGTCGCATGCGAGAGCTGAAGAGGACAAGTACAGGGCCTGGCGAGACGCGGTCAACCAGGACGGATGGGCGGGCGCCGGTTAGCGACACCGTCGTGAAGCGCCTGGCCTGGGTGGACTTGTCCGATTTCCAGCACCGGTTCGTGACGGGGCCGGGTGCCGCCGCGTCGCCTCGCGAAAGGGGCAGGGTCAACCTCGAGTACCGCCGGTTCCTGCTGCTGCGCCTGGCCTATCGCGAGCTGAACATTCCCGCTCCGTCGCTGATCGACAGCTATTGGCGCCTCCACGCCGCCGATCAACCACGGTTCGCCGCGGTCGGCTCGTGGAGACCCTCAGTCCGGCGGTGGGTCGCTGCGCCACAAGGCGTTGACCGGCACGGCCCAGAGGCGCTCGCCTAGCGGCAGGCTGTGCCGGCCGGCGTGTATGACCAGCCCGACGGTGAAGCGCTGCCCGAGGCGTTCGGCGAAGGCGGCGAGCGTCCGGGCGTGGCGCTGGGTCGGTGTCGCGGTGAGTTTGACCTCTACCCCGGCCAGCTCACCGGTCCGGCGGTCCGACACGATGAGATCGATCTCCGCGCCATAACGGTCCCGGAAGTGGTATAGGTCAACCGCGCGCTCGGACCATCCGATCTGTTTGAGTACCTCACTGAGCACGAAGGTCTCAAACAGGGCACCGGCGGCCTTCCCGTCCGCTCGGGGACCGAAGTCGGCCTCGCCGACCCCGCACAGGTCGGCTGCCAGCCCGGTATCCACCACGAGGACCTTGGGGCGGCGCTTGGCTCGCGTCGTGGCACTACTCGCCCAGCCGGGCAGCCGGATCACCAGGTACAGCGCCTCCAGCAGCCCGATGTAATCGGCCGTAGTCGCGCGCGACAGCTCCGCGTCCGCCGCGACCTCTGAGACGACAAGCTCACCTGCGGTGCGGGCAGCGAGCAACCGCAGGACTGCCCGCAACTCGTTCTCCAGCCGGACGTCCGCCATCGGGCGCAGGGACTCCCGGGAGACGACGTCGGCGGTGTAGGCGTCGAACCAGCTGCGCCGGCGGCGACCCCGCAGCTGCTGAGTGACGATCTCGGGGTAGTTGCCTTCGAGAATCGACTCGACCAGTTCGGCCCGAGCCGGCGGCGACGCCGCCGGGGCCGGCCAGCTCCCGGCGTGGAACAGGTGATCGATGAACGTCTCGCGGACGCCGTGGCGCTCCCCCAGCGACAGCGGCCACAGCGTCAGCCGTCCAGCGCGCCCGGCCAGGGTCTCAGAGATGGTGCGGTCGGCGAGGTAGTTCGCCGAGCCGGTCAGCAGCAGCTGGCCGCGAGTCGCGTCGAGGTCAGCGGCCTGCTTGACCGCGAGCAGGAAGCCCCGCCCGGCCCGCTGGAACTCATCGACCGCGGCCGGACGCGGCAGCACATCCACGAAGCCGACCGGGTCCGCAACCGCCCTGCGCAACAGCGCCTCGTCGTCGAAGCTGAACTGCGCGTCCGCCGGCAAGCCCAGCAGGTCACGGACCAGCGTGGACTTGCCGGTCTGCCGGGCACCACCGAGCACCACCAGGCGAAACCCCGACAACAGCTCCCTGACTCGTTGCGTCGCATTCCGCTCCAGCACCACGGACTTGATTATAGTTGTCAAAACGCCGTACTGCTAGACATCATTTTGCCGATCAACCCTGGGCGCTGGAGGCGGAGCGGCGCCGGCGAATGCCCTGAGCTTCGTCCGGCTGGTCGCGGATGAAGAGTCGGCGGCGGCGCGGGTTGCGTCATTGCGCCCGGACTTCTTATTCGGCTATAGCGACTATGACTTCGAGGGCGAGGGCGGGCCACGCGCGAGCAGCTCAAAGACGCCGGCGTCACGAGCTACCAAGTCGTCTATCCGCCCGAACGCGAAGCCCTTGGCGCCGTCGCCATCGAACTGGTCGACCCACCCCGCCCCGCGTGAGGAGACCAACAGCCATTGCTGAGGCCATCGCCGATGACTGATCGGAGCAGAACCACCCGCGGACTGCGACGACGAGCTACGCGACCGCACCCTTTTGATTCGCCTGGTTGCCGATGGGTCGCCCGGCAGTGTGTCCGCGGAAACGACCGCTACAGACGGTGAGCTGCGGCCGGGCCCGGTGACATCGTGCGCAATCGTCCCTTATTCTAGAGCCAGGGCTCGTCGTCGTTCAGCATTGAGGTGGGTCGCGTGGATCGTTCCGCTCCAGATTCGTTGGCTGCCGAGCAAGGTGCACTGAAGGCTTTTCTCTCGCTGCCGCTCAGCAGGATCGACCCGGGTACCGACGACCGATGGGACGGCGAGGTGCAGCGGATGCCGGCGCCCGGCCGCCAGCGGGGTCTCGACGAGGGTGTCACCTTCAACTCTGGGATCTGAGCCATGCCACCCGCGGTGGCGGTGACCCGTGTCCCGGTGCGGCCGATCGCCGAATACGTACTCAAGGTGGCCAGCCGGTGCAACCTGGCCTGCGATCACTGCTACGTCTACGGCGACCCCGACAGGGGCTGGCTCCGCCGCCCCACGGTGATGGATCCGGCCACAGTCCGCGCTGCCGCCATCCGGATCGCTGAGCACGCCGCCCGCCACGGCTTGGACCGCGTCGCGGTGATCCTGCACGGTGGGGAGCCCCTGCTGGTCGGCGGCGCGGCTCTCGGCCGGATCCTGGCGGAGCTACGATCCGTGATCGATCCGGTGGCCGAGCTCGCCCTGCACCTGCAGTCCAACGGGATCCGGCTCACCCCAGCCGTCTGCGAGCTCCTCGCGGATCAGGACGTCAAGGTCGGGATCTCGCTGGACGGCGATCGGCTCGCCAACGATCGGCACCGGCGCTTCGCCGACGGCACCGGCTCGCACGACCACGTCCTGCGCGCGCTGGAACTGCTCCGCACACCGCCGTACCGGGCCATCTACGGCGGCATCCTGTGCACGATCGACATCGAGAACGATCCGATCGGTGTGTACGAGGCATTGCTGCGCGAGGAGCCGCCGCGAATCGATTTCCTCCTCCCGCACGCGACCTGGGACCATCCGCCGTCGCGCCCGGAGGGGCAGCACAGCGCCTATGCCGATTGGCTGCTCACTATCTACGATCGGTGGACCGCCGACGGTCGGAGCGTACCGATCCGGATCTTCGACTCCGTGCTATCCCTCGAGCGGGGCGCCAGCAGCAGCACCGAAGCCATCGGTCCCGGCGCCAGCGCCACCGCCGTGATCGAGACGGACGGCAGCTGGGAGCAAGTCGATTCGCTGAAGACGGTGTCCGAGAATGCACCGCGCACCGGACTCGACGTCCGGCTGCACGCCGTCGACGAGGTCGCGGCCCATGCCGGTGTCATCGAGCGACAAGCCGGCGAGCTATCGCAGACGTGCCGGGCCTGCCCTGTGGTGGACACCTGTGGTGGAGGGCTGTTCGCGCATCGGTTCGGCCGCGGGAACGGGTTCGCCAACCCCTCTGTCTATTGTTCCGATCTGCTCTACCTGATCACCGGGGTCCGGAACCGGCAGCGGCGCAGCAATCAGGTGAGAACCCGGCAGCGCATGGTCGCGAGGAGTCAGCCGCCGACTGAGCAGCTCGGGCCGCCGTCGGGTCTGCCAGCCGTCGTCCTGCGCGATCTGGCCGGCGGCAGTCCCACCGACGCCACGCTGGGATATCTGACGGCGTTGGAGTACGCCCTCGACCGGGTACTGATGGCCCGGGTCGCGGCCGGAGTGACCCACGGCGCTGGGCTTAGGGCGTGGGAGCTGCTCGGCGAGCTGGACGAGCGGTCACCCGCAGCGGTCCGGTCGGTGCTCAGCCATCCCTTCGTCCGGGTACGGGCACGCCGCACTCTGGCGACCGCGCGGTCAACTGGATCGGACACCCGCGCCGGGCTGCTGGCGTCGGTGGCGGTCGCTGCGGCCGTGCGGGCCGGCCTCGCGGCCTCGCTCGACGTCCCGTTGTGGCGCGGGGCGCTGTCCCTGCCGGGCATCGGAACGATGTCCCTCGACGGTGCGGATTGCGCCGTCGTCGACGTCCCGTCCCACCCCGGCGAGTTCGTTGTGCATCCCGACCATGGTCCGACCCGGGCCGTGTCGGGGACCGGGTCTGCGGTCGAGTGGTGGCACCCGGTGCGGACCGTGCCCTTCGACGGTGCGCGGATCCAGCTCGACGACACGGATCCGGACCGCGACTGCTTCGCGCACCCGGTGACCGCAGCCCTGTCCGCGACCGTCGCCGACGAGTGGCGTGGTGCCGTCGCGCGCGCGTGGGCGCTGGTAAGGGCCGAGACCCCAGACCTCGCCAGGGGAATGGACACCCTGATCAGGACCGTCACCCCGATCCGGTCCAGATCGCACCGGCCCGCCAGGGCGACCACGACGCCGGACGCGTTCGGGGCCGTGGCACTATCCCCCGCCGCGCCGCCAGTGCTGGGCTCGCTGCTGGTGGAACAGGTCGCCCGGATCGCCTTCGCCGCAGTGCAGGATGTGTGCGACCTCGCCGACCCCGAAGCGCCGTCGCCAGGGCCAGCCAATACCGAACGGACGGACGTTCCCCGGCTCGCGGACGTCTTCGCACGGGCGGCAGTGCTGGAGCTGGCGGTAGCCCGGATCCGGGCCGGACAATCGGTGGGCCGGATGATGTCCGTTGTCACAGAGCGGGACGCGCTGTCGGATGCGCTCGAGGTGCTGGACCGCGGTCGCGGCTGGTCAGACGCCGGACGGCTGCTGCTGGCCTGCTTGCGCGCCCGGATCGAAGGGGTGCCTGCAATTCGATGACAGTTATTGACCGCGGCACCAAACCTTTGGACCGCGCGGAGATCCGGTCCGAGATGTCGATGCTCGGACTGCCCGTCGGCTCGACCTATCTGATACACAGCTCACTGCGCCAGGTTGGTCCCCTCGCGGCTGGCCCGGAAACCCTGGTGAGGGCCCTGCAGGACGTGCTCGGCCCGTGGTCCACCATCGTCGTCCCGACCTTCACGGCGAGGAACTCGACGACCACCCGCCAGTTCCAGCGCCTCGTGGCCGGCATGACGCCGGAACGGGTCGCGGCCGAGGAAGCGAAGATCGAGGGGTTCGACCGGTTGACGACCCCCGCCCAGGATGTCGGAGCCTTCGCGGAATTCATCCGTCGGCGTCCGGAGGCGGTTCGCAGCGACCACCCCCAGACGTCGTTCACCGCCCTTGGCCCCGCCGCGACCAAACTGACCAGCGACCATGCGCTCGACTGCCATCTCGGAGAGCGGTCGCCACTGGCGAAGCTGTACACCGCCGACGCGATCGTGCTCCTGCTCAGGGAGGGGTTCGAGGACGTCTGCACGTGCTTCCACCTGGCCGAGCACCGGCTGTCCAACCCGGCCCCGCAGCGCCTGTTCCGGTGCTACGTCCGCGAGGGTGGTCGCAGGACACTGCGCGAGTTCATGGCGGCCGAAGCCGACGACAGCGATTTCGACCTCCTTGGGGCGGCGATGGCGGCCCGTTCGCAGTTCGTCCACCGCGGCCGGGTGGGACGGACGACGGCCACCTGGTTCCCGCTCCGTGCAGCGGTGGACTTCGCCGTGGATTGGATGTCCCGGTGGCGTCCGGGACAAGCCACCGAGCGGACTCGGGAAGACGTATGATCGCGGTGGGGAACTGCGACAGTTCGGCGAGGAGATCGTCTCGTGGCGCTTGGGGGCGACGACAATCCGCAGGGCCCTATCTTCTTCCTGAGTTACGCCCGGGCCCGGCGACCCATCAGGTCGCAGGCCGGCCCGCACGACGTGAATCGATCTGTGGTGCGCCTCTTCGAGGACCTCTCGAGGCATGTGGACCAATTGGTGGGCCCTCCCACCGGCGTCGACCCGGGCTTCATGGACCGGGCGATGGAGGGCGGAACGAGGTGGCCCCCCGAGGTGCTCGCGGCGGCGGGAACCTGTCACGTGTTCATTCCACTCATTTCCTCAGCTTATGTAGAGAGCGAATGGTGCGCCATGGAATGGGACGCCTTCACACGCCGCAGCGTCGTCCGTCGGTCGACGGACTCGTCGGGGAACAAGACCGCGATCCTACCTGTGACATGGTCGCCGATGCGGGAGGGCCAAGTGCCCCCGGCGGTGGGAGAGCTGCAATTCTTCCTACCCCAACAATTGAAGGACCCGGACATCGCCCAACGCTACCTCGTCGACGGGGTATACGGGCTCCTCGCACTGAACGACGAGGCGGATTATCAGGCCGTGGCCTGGCGCTTGGCCCGCGGGATCGTGGATGCTTACCACACGTACCGTGTCGAGCCGAAGATCCCTACAGATCCTCGGCAACTGCGCAAGTCCTTCCGGGGTGATGACGGATGAATTCGACGTCCAGTCAAACGGCCAAGGTGCAGCAGACCCGCCACGGTGTCTACTTCTTCCTGAGCTATGCTCATTCGGCTCCGACCTCTGAACTGGTCCGTTCGGACTCGGATCCCTCGGTGGGCGACTTCTTCAAGGATCTGACCGAGGCGGTCAAAAAACGCGCCAAACCTGCGGAAGGAATGGAGATCGGATTCTTCGATCAACAGATCCCGCCCGGCGCCGACATGAAGGCTCTGCTCTCCGGGGCTCTCGGATCCGCCGAGGTGTTCGTGCCGCTCTACTCGCCGGGATATTTCGCCAAGCCGTGGCCGATGCGCGAGCAGGCGGTGTTCCACGGAAGGCTTCGGACCGCGAGTGCCGTGGCACCCGACGAGCACATCATTCCGATCCTGTGGACGCCGTTTTCGTCGTGGGAGACCCATACCCCGACTGCGGCCAGAACACTGAGCATTGGAGCCGGCATCTCCGAATACGGCGAGAACGGGCTGCGCGCGCTCCGCATGTTGGCGTCGTACCGGCACTCCTACCAACTCGTCCTGTCCCAGCTGGCGGATGAGATCGTGAAGGTGGCGGAACGATCCCCACTCGGCCCGTCGGCGGCTCCGGACCTGAACGACGTCCCCGGTCCAGCGACCGCGGAGGCTGGCTTCCTGGTGGCGATGCTCGCGCCGGAGCACGGTGTGTCGCGCGCGCCGCACGCCGTCAGGGGTGGGGAGAATTCCTGGTGGCGCACGTACGTCGGGCGGCGGATTCCGCCTGTTGCCGAGTATGCCGGAAGCGTGGCCGAGCGGTTGGGACTGGATACCTGGGTCGCGGATTTCGTCGAGGTCAAGGAGCTCTTCGCCCGGACCCCCGCGATCGTCATCGTCGACCCGTGGGTGGTGGCGGACCGCGGCTCTGAGTTCCTCACGTCGACCTTCGCCGATCTGCCCAAGTGGGTCGTTCCTCTGGTCCTCGAC
This sequence comes from Pseudonocardiaceae bacterium, assembly GCA_050699515.1. Taxonomy (GTDB): domain Bacteria; phylum Actinomycetota; class Actinomycetes; order Mycobacteriales; family Pseudonocardiaceae. Next base: position 30,102 of record JBOHFF010000111.1, on the reverse strand, counting down.
GGACAGCGGGGGGGCTCGGATTCGGTTATGGCCGAGAAGGCAGTGGAGGCACTGGGCAGCGCATTGCATGTTCCCGTCAATAGAGTGAACAGCATGGACCAGCTGGACGAGATCCTGCCCACTGCGGTGGCCAGAGCGCGACGGACATACCTGAGAGAGGGCCCGGTGTTTCCGCCGGTCGGGTCGTCGAAGCGCCCCGGACGGCTGAGGGATGCCGGTCCTCCGAACGCAAAGCAAAACGATACCCGTGAGTGAGCAGCTAGTGGGTCGAGGCTGGGCTGAATGGATCGCCTGGCAACTGGAGGACGCCGGGTTCCGGATCCTGTTGCAGGCGTGGGACTTCGTGCCAGGCAGCAATTGGATCAGCACCATGCATGCGGGTGTTCAGGACGCCAAATCTGGAACATGCTCTGACCGGCATGGGTCGGCACAACGAGGCCCTCTCCTTACGCCGAAGGGTGGTACAGAAAGATGAATGAGCCCCGAGAGGGTCAGGTCGTCACCTTCTACTCGTACAAGGGTGGTACCGGCCGCACCATGGCACTGGCCAATGTGGCCTGGATCCTCGCCTCCGCCGGGAAGCGGGTGCTGGTCGCCGACTGGGACCTCGAAGCGCCTGGGCTGCACCGGTTCTTCTCCCCCTTCCTCGAGATGGATTCCGTCGCCCATCGCCGAGGGGTGATCGACCTGGTGCGCGAGTACGAGGACCAGGTCAGGCGGAGGACCGATCGGCCGGACGGCTGGGTGGAGCAGTTGGCCCGGGTCGACAGCTACGCCTTCCCCGTCGACTGGAAGTTCGACGGCGATGGGTCGCTCGATGTGCTGTCGGCGGGGCGGCAGAACGGTGCCTACGCGTCGACGCTAGGAAGCCTGGACTGGGACACCTTCTACGACCGGCTGAGCGGCGGCATCTTCCTCGACGCGCTCCGCGACGATATGAGGCGCAACTATGACTACGCGTTGATCGACAGCCGTACGGGTTTCAGCGACGTCGCGGACATCTGCACCCAGCACCTGCCCGACGTTCTGGTCGACTGTTTCACCTTGAGCGATCAGGGAATCGACGGCGCGGCCCGGGTCGCCCGCGCGGTGGCCACCCTGTCCAAGAAGGACGGCCCGAAACGCAAGATCCGGATCCTGCCGGTGACGATGCGCGTGGACCAAGGTGAGAAGGAGAAGGCCGACGCGGGGCGGCTGCTCGCGATGCGCAGCTTCCCCGGCCTACCCACCGGAATGACGGAGCCGGAACGGATACAGTTCTTCGCGTCCGTGGAGGTGCCCTACCAGACCTTCTATGCGTACGAGGAGACCCTTGCCACCTTCGGTGACAAGCCGGGTTCCCCGACTTCACTGTTGGCTGCCTACGAGCGGTTGACCGGCGTCATCACGCAGGGTGAGGTCACGGCGCTCGCGACGATGGACGAGCCCGTCCGGACCCACTGGCGGCGGCGGTTCGAGCGACCCACACACGCGGAACAGACCCCGATCCGCCTCCAATACGCGGCCGAGGACCAGATCTGGGCTGAGTGGGCCGGCAGCGTCCTGACCACCGCGGGCATGACGGTGGTAGACGACGGCCCGATGGAGATCGTCCCGGCGGATCCGGTGCCGTCCTCCGCCCCCGCAGTTCTGGCGATCGTTTCGAAAAGCTACGTCGCGGTCCGGGAGGGCATCGAGTCGCAGGATCTGGGGGTGGGACCCTCCCAGCTGGTGATGTACATCGAGGACGTGCGGTTGCGTGAGGTGGCGACCGAGGCCGGAACCAGCATCGTCGGGCTCGACGAGAATGCGGCGACAGAGCGGCTGATCAAGCTCGTCGGCAAGGTCGGTGCGGAAACGTCGCGCGGGGGCTCCCGAACCGGTCGCTTCCTGGGGGCGGAGCCTCGCTGGTTTCAGGCTCCGGTACGCAACGCTCGCTTCACCGGGCGGACGGAGGATCTACAACGCCTTCGCCGCGAGCTGCGAGCCGAGGGACGGGCGGTCGTGCTGCCGGTTGCGCTGCAGGGATTGGGCGGTATCGGCAAGACCCAGTTGGCTCTGGAGTATGTCCACCGGTTCAGGTCCGCCTACGATCTGGTCTGGTGGATCGAGGCCGACCCACCCCAATTCGTCGACACAGCGCTGATCGATCTCGGCGTCGAGTTGAAGTTGCCGTCGGAAGGCACGACGGTCGAAGGTGTGCGTTCCACCCTCGAAGCCCTGCGTCGAGGCACACTGACGCGCCGTTGGTTACTCGTCTTCGACAACGCGGACCACATCGCACACGTCCAGAACTTCCTCCCCCAAGGCGGGGGAGGCCATCTTCTGATCACCTCGCGCAACCCGGACTGGGCGGAGCGCGCAAACCCGATCCAGGTCAACGTGTTCCAGCGCGAGGAGAGCGTCGCCCACCTTCGCGGCCGGGCCGGTGCGATGACGCCGGAGCAGGCCGCGCTGGTGGCGCGGGCTCTGGGGGACCTGCCGATCGCGGTGGCCGCGGCCGGGCCTGGCTGGCGGAGACGGGCACCCCGGTCACGGAGTACCTGCACGCCATCGAAGGGCACAGTGCCGGTACCCGGTCCGTGCAGGCCACCTGGGACGCCATCTGGGATCTTTCCCTGCAACGGCTGCAGGAGCAGTCCCCCGGTGCCTTCCGGCTGCTCCAGATTTGTTCGGTGCTCGCCCCGGAGACCGCTCTGGATCTGCTCTACAGCGACCAGCTGACCACGGCCCTGATCCCCTTCGATCCCTCCGTGGCGGTACGCGACATGCGCGGTGGCCTGGTCCAGCAGATCAACCGACTCGCCCTGCTGAAATTGGACACCCACGCCGGGCAGATCCAGGTACACCGACTGCTCCAGGATGTCGTCCGGAGCCGGATGACGGACGAGGAAGCGGCGCGCACCAGGCATGAGGCGCATCTGGCGTTAGCCGCGTTCAGGCCCGCCGGCGAGCCAGACGACCCGAAGACCTGGGACCGGTTCCGGAAGATCTGGGCCCATCTGGAGATCTCAGGTGCCGTGTCGTGCAACGACGAATCGGTACGCCAGCTCCTGATCGATCGCGTCCGATACCTGTGGCGCCGCGGTGACCTCCCACGGGGCCTGAGTCTCGGAAACACGGTCTCGGCGGCGTGGGAGATACTACTGAACAAAGTCGAGTCGGCTGGCGAGAACGACGAGCCAGCTGTCCCGGATGTCGATCCAGTGTCGCTGCGTCGCCAACTTCTCCATCTTCGCTTCAACATCGCGAACATCCTCCGGGACCAGGCCGAGTTCGGAGAGGCGCTGAGACTGGATGAAGAAGTTCTCGCGGCACAGCGAACCCTGCTCGGGGAGCGCCACGCGCACACACTGATGACCTCTGGCGGGCTGGCGGCGGACCTCCGGGCCCTCGGCCGCTATGCGGAGGCACTCCCGCTGGAGGAGGCCACCCATCTGGCGTGGCTGGAAGGATTCGGTGAGGATCATCGGCGAACCCTGGCGGCGGCGAACAACCTGGCGGTCTCACTCCGGGCACTGGGAGACTTCCGCACGGCGAGTAGCATCGACAAGAACGTCTGGGAGCGTCGGAAGATCGTGCTCGGTGCCGAGCACCCGTCCGCACTGCACTCGCAATCCAGCCTCGGCCGGGATCTGCGGGAGGCAGGCGAGTACGAGCAGTCCGTGACGATGCTGCGCGCTGTCCATGCTCTCTCGAAAGAACACCTGGGTCCCGAAGCGATCGGAACGCTCAATGCCCAGTCCAATCTCGCCTCCTCGCTGCGCAGTGCCGGACGGGCGGCCGAGGCCGCGGAACTGTTGGAGGAGGCGTACGAGAAGCTGAGTGGTCTCTTCGGCCCCGACAACCCGAACACCCTCTCCTGCCGGCTGAATCGCTCGGCCAATCTCCTCGCCATGGGAGAGGTCACCAAGGCGTTGGAGGAGATGGTCGCTGTCACCAAGTCCTACCAGGACACCCTCGGTGCCGAGCACCCCTTCAGCCTCGTCTGTGTCAACAACCAGTCCGCGGCCTGGCGGCAACAGGGAGAGTCTGAGTGGGCGAGGAAGCTGGCAGGGCGCGCGGCCGAGGGCTGCCTGAGATTGCTGGGCGACTCGCATCCCGACTACCTGGCAGCGGCGATGAACCACGCGACGTGTCGCTATGACACCGGGGACGTCGAGGGCGCGGCAGAGGAGACGGCCGTGTTGGCGACCCGGATGGCCGAAACCCTGGGCCAACAGCACCCGGACGCGTTGGCTTGTCGTGTCAATCTCGCGCTGCTGGAGTCAGGCGTGCGCGGTGACGGTTCCGGGGGACTGCTGGGTGGCGACCCGGCGACGACGAGAGCCATCGAGGATCTGGCTGCCCGGGTGGGGCAGAGCCATCCGTCGGTCACCGCGCTGTGGGAAGGACAGCTGCTCTACCGGGTTACTGATCCTCACGACCCCTTCTGACCAAAGAGTTCTGGGCAGTCACCGGTTCGGCCTGAATCGACGACGCGGGTGGGAGAGCCTGACCCTGGCTCGTCGAGGTCGTCGGCGACCCAGGACAGAATCTCGGGAAGTACCTCCACGGCTCCGAAATGGCCGATGCCAGCCTGGATCTGGACCTCGACCTTCACCTGCGTGATGTGGTGACTCAACCATCGGGTGTGGTCGACGGGGGAGAACCGGTCGTCCTCCCCGTGCCACAGCCGGACCCGGGAGGTGATGTCCGAGAGCTCGATCTCCCACGGCTTACGGAATGCCAGGACATCGTCAATCCAACCAACCGCGCCCTGACGCAGCGCCTCCGCGTACGTGTCGAGGAGGAGGCGACGTAGGACCACATCTCCCACCACCCTCTCGTCGGGTTCGCTGAGCTCCGACCCGATCAGGCCGATCAACCGCCTCGGATCCCGTTGCGCCTGTTCCGCCCAGGACGCGAGCTTGGTCAGCAGAGCCTGCACATCGACGTCCGCGGTCCCATACTCCTGGGCATTCTGCCGGTTCATCCCCTGGTACCAGTCCAGGCCGACGGCGTCGGCGGGAGCCAGGCTCACCAAAACGGCCGTGCTGGACACCCGCTCGGGCATCACCGCCGCACAGGCGAGGGCATGAGGTCCACCACCGCTGCGTCCCACTACGGCGAAGCGGTTGATGCCCATCTTATCGGCGATGGCCGCCACGTCATCGGCCGCGTCCCGGACGGTCCGACCTTCGTTCCGGTGCGAGCCGCCGTAGCCGGGACGGTCATAGCAGATGAGTTGCAAACCGAGGCGATACAGCACGATCCCGCGCGGTTTCGGGCCGTTCCGGCTCCCTGGGGTGCCGTGCAGGAGGAACACGGGATACCCATCCGGGGCACCCGTGACGTCGACCGCTAGTCGCCGTCCGTCGTCGGTCGTGACGTGCTCAATCGTCACCGGTTCCCGAATCACCCCGCCCCCCTCGACCCACGATCGATCCAACTCATCTGGAAAACTCTACCGAGGGAGGTCGAGTGATCGCCGAGGGCACCGGTGGGTCCAGGCACGACCCTAGCTTGTTCCGCCATCGTTCACATCCTCGATTTCTCTGGGGATCCGTCTTTGTGCGTGATGTCATGTAGGAGCATCTTCGCAGGTCGTTGATCTAGACGTGGATCTTGGCAGTTCGAACAGGTGTCGTGCAGGGTGAAGCGGGAGATCACTTGGTGCCGGCATGCTGAGAGGAGTGACCACACTCAGCAGCAGGACGAAGGTTCCCGCCAAGGCGGCCAACAGGCCGATCAGGACAAGAGCACAGAGAGGGTCACCAGTGAGCCGATAGATCAACCCCACTACGGTGCGTGGGTCCTGGTCGCCGCCGTAAGCGATTTTCGGCCGATGTACCTCACATTCATCGAGGCCGCGGGTGGCGAGCGCGTTCACGGCGATGGCGGCGGACAGGAGACGACCCACGCGGCTTCGCGTGGGGCCGCGCACGCTCCGGCACAGCGCGGCTACCCTACGTGCGACCAGGCCACCCGCACGCCGAACGCCCAGGGAGAGCCGTGCCCGATTCGTTCGTCCACCTGCATGTGCACACCGAGTACTCGATGCTCGACGGTGCGGCCAAGGTCAGCCCGCTGTTCGCCGAAGCCCAGCGGCTGGATATGCCGGCCGTGGCCATGACCGACCACGGCAACATGTACGGATCGGCCGAGTTCTACCGGGCGTCCCGCAAGACCGGGGTCAAACCGATCATCGGCATCGAGGCCTACATCGCCCCGGCCAGCCGCCACCACAAGAAGCCGATCTTCTGGGGTCAGGCCGACCAGCGCGGCTCCGATGAGTTCGGTGAAGGCGGTGACGTCTCCGGCAGCGGCGCGTACACGCACATGACCATGCTCGCCGCCAGCGCGACCGGGCTGCGCAACCTGTTCACGCTGTCCAGCCGAGCCTCGTTCGAGGGCTACTACCGCAAACCGAGGATGGACCGGGAGCTGATCGCCGAGTACGCCCAGGGGATCATCGCCACCACCGGGTGCCCCTCGGGTGAGGTGCAGACCCGGCTGCGTCTCGGTCATCGCGCCGAGGCTCTCCAAGCCGCCAGCGACTACCGGGACATCTTCGGCGCGGAGAACTTCTTCCTGGAGCTGATGGACCACGGGCTGCCCATCGAGCGCTCGGTGCGCGAGGGCCTGCTGGAGATCGGAAAACAACTCGACCTCAAGCCGCTGGCGACCAATGACAGCCACTACGTCACCCAGGACCAGTCCGAGGCGCACGCCGCGCTGCTGTGCGTGCAGGCGGGCAAGACGCTGGACGACCCCACCCGGTTCAAGTTCGACGGTGACGGCTACTACCTCAAGTCCGCCGACGAGATGCGCACCTACTGGGACACCGAGGTCGCTGGCGCGGCGGATAACACCCTGTTGATCGCCGAACGGATCGAGCCTTACGACGAGGTCTACGCCGAGGTCAACCGGATGCCCCGCTTCCCCCTCCAGGAGGGGGAGACCGAGGACCTGCTCCTGCGCCGCGACGTGGAGAAGTACATCCCATCGCGCTTCCCGGATGGACTCACCCCCGAGTATCGCGAGCGCATCGATATCGAGCTCGGCGTCATTTCCCAGATGGGATTTCCCGGCTACTTCCTGGTGGTCGGCGACCTGGTGCGCTGGGCCAAGGCACAGAAGATCGCAGTCGGACCCGGCCGTGGTTCGGCCACCGGCTCGCTGGTCTCCTACATCCTGCACATCACCGACCTGGATCCGATCGAGCACTCACTGATCTTCGAACGGTTTCTCAACCCCGAGCGGGTCAGCCCACCGGATATCGACCTCGACTTCGACGACCGTCGCCGGGGCGAGGTCCTGCAATACACCGTGGATAAGTGGGGTGCGGAGAACGTCGCACAGGTCATCACCTTCGGCACGATCAAAACCAAAGCGGCGATCAAGGACGCGGCCCGAGTGCTGCACGGCCAGCCCGGGTTCTCCATCGCCGACCGCATCTCCAAAGCTCTCCCACCGGCGGTAGCCGCCAAGGACATCCCGCTGTCCGGAATCTTCGATCCCCAGCACGAGCGCTACACCGAGGCCACCGAGGTTCGGGCCCTGGTCGAGTCCGACCCCCAGGTAGCCAAGATCATGGAGACCGCTCGCGGCCTGGAAGGACTGGTCCGCAACGCCGGTGTGCACGCATGCGCGGTGATCCTGTCCGCCCAGCCACTGCTCGACGTCATCCCGCTGTGGAAGCGTGACGACGGCTCGATCATCACCGGGTGGGACTTCCCGTCGTGCGAAGACATCGGGCTGCTCAAGATGGACTTCCTCGGACTGCGCACCCTGACCGTCATCGACGACACCATCAAGGCCGTGAGCGCCACCCACGGGGTGAACATCGACCTGGCCACTCTGACCTTGGACGACAAGTTGGCGTACGAGCTGCTGTCGCGGGGGGACACGCTCGGGGTGTTCCAGCTCGACGGCGCCGCCATGCGTGACCTGCTCCGCCGGATGCAGCCGAACAAGTTCGGTGACATCGCCGCCGTGCTCGCCTTGTACCGGCCCGGCCCGATGGCCGCCAACGCCCACCTCGACTACGCCGAGCGCTCCAACGGCCGCCAGGTGATCAAGCCGATTCACCCGGACTTGAAAGACGCACTGGAGCCGATCCTCGGAGAGACCTACCACCTGCTGGTCTACCAAGAGCAAGTCATGGCCATCGCCCAACAGCTCGCCGGCTACAGCCTCGGCAGCGCTGACCTGCTGCGCCGGGCGATGGGCAAGAAGAAGAAGGAGATCATCGAGAAGGAGTTCGAACGTTTCCGCGAGGGAATGACGAGCAACGGCTTCTCCGGGAAGGCCACCCAGACCCTGTGGGACGTGATGCTCCCGTTCGCCGGGTATGCGTTCAACAAGTCCCACACTGCCGGCTACGGGCTGGTCTCGTACTGGACGGCGTACCTCAAGGCCAACTACCCGGCCGAATTCATGGCCGCCCAACTCACCTCGATCGGCGACAACAAGGACAAGTCCGCGATCTACCTGGCGGAGTGCCGCCGCATGGGGATCAAGGTGCTGCCTCCCGATGTCAACGACTCCGGCCTCTACTTCGCCGCAGCGGGCAGTGACATCCGGTTCGGTCTGGGCGCGGTCCGTAACGTGGGCGCCAATGTGGTGCAGTCGATCATTTCTACCCGCAAGAAGAAGGGTCGCTTCACCTCGTTCTTCGACTTCCTGGAAAAGGTCGAGCTGGTCTGCTGTAACAAGCGAACGATCGAGTCTCTGATCAAGGCCGGCGCGTTCGACTCCTTCGGTCACTCGCGGCTGTCCCTCGTCCAGGTCCATGACGAAGCCGTGGATGCCGTGACCGGGCTGAAACGGCAGGAGGCGATAGGTCAGTTCGATCTGTTCGGTAGTTATGGCGACATGCCCGCGCCAGCTGACTCATCACCTCTGGCCCACCTGGCGCTGCAGTCGCAGGAGTGGCCGCGTAAGGAACTCCTGGTGTACGAGCGCGAGATGCTCGGCCTCTACGTCTCCGCGCATCCGCTGGACGGCACCGAACGTATCCTGCGCAAGCACGCGCCCAAGCCGATCGCGGCGGTGCTCGACGAGGCGCCCAAGGAAGGCGAGATCGTGGTCTCCGGCATGATCTCGGTGGTCGATCGGCGGGTGAACAAGAGCGGCGAGCCGTGGGCGATCGTCACGGTGGAAGACCTCGACGCGTCGATCGAGGTGCTGTTCTTCGCCAAGTCCTACAGCGTGCTGAGCGAACACCTCGTGGCCGACACCGCGGTGGCGATCAAGGGCCGGGTCAACTGGCGCGAGGACAAGATGTCGGTCTTCGGATCAGACGTGATCGCGCTGGACATCACCGACGCCGAGCTCAATCCCGGCGGTACGCCGCCGTTCGTGCTGCGTGTCGAGGCCGGCCAGCTCGATCGGGAGGCGGCATTCGAGCTGCGCTCCACGCTGGTGGCGAACAAGGGTGACACCCCCCTGCACATCCTGCTCTGCCACGGCACCCGCAAGACCGAGATGGCCATCAAGGACTACCCCGTCACAGTGTCCTCGGCCCTGCTGGGCGAGCTCAAGAGCATCAAAGGCATCACCATCGCCGTCTGAGCGCCGCCCCCAGCTCTCCCACTCCCGAACTCAACAGGAGAGCTTTTCGATCAAGATTTGACAGCGCTCCTGTTGAGTTCGGGAGGCGGAACGCGTTCACGACTCAGGCGGGGCGCAGGCTGGGTTCGGGGGAGTGGATGGTGACGGAGCCTAGGAGGCGCTCCAGGGCGGCTTCGACGTCTTCTTTCCAGGTCAGCGCGGTGCGCAGTTCCAGGCGCAACCGGGGCCAGCGGGGGTGCGCGTGCACCGTCTTGAACCCGACCTGTTGCAGGAACTCCGCGGGGACCACGCAGCTGGAGTCCTGGTCGGGCGCGGCGTCACCGAAGGCCTCGATGGCCTTCACGCCGCGCCGGGTGAGGTCCTTCGCGACCGCCTGCACCAGCATCCGGCCCAGACCGCCGCCACCGAACTCCGGGAGCACCTTCAATGCGGTGAGCAGGACAGCGTCGGCGCTGACCGGCGAGGTGGGGAACGCCGAGGCCCGCGGCACCGCCGCCGGGGGAGCGTAGAGCACGTAACCGGCTGGCACGTCTCCGGACATCACGATCCGCCCGCAGGAGCCCCACTCCAGCAGCACGCTGGACACCCAGGACTCCTTCTCCAGCTCGGTCTGCCCGAAATCCTCAGCCTGTTCCCGGATGTGCGGCGAGAGCTCCCAGAAGACGCAGCGTCGACATTTCTTGGGCAACAGGTCGAGGTTGTCCAGGGTGACGCCGACCACGCGACGTGACACGGGACCTCCCTGGCAATCCACCAGCGCTTAGGAGCGCCTGGCGCAGCATATGCCGATGGCCATCAGGAGTGAAGGCCGCAGGACGTCATCCGGGGCGGCTCTACACTCCCAGGGGACCCCAAACCGCAGCGAAGGCGCCGCCGTGACACTCGAGCACCCGAACCACCGACCACCCACCCAGCGTGATCTCGACCCACACCTGCGTCGCTACGCGCAGCGCACCGCGGGCATGACCGCCTCCGAGGTCCGCTCGCTGTTCGCCGTCGCCAGCCGGCCCGAGGTGGTCTCGCTGGCCGGCGGGATGCCCTACCTGCCCGCGTTGCCGCTGGGCACCCTGGCTGACGAGCTGGCCCAGATGGTCGCCTGCGACGGGATGGCGGCGCTGCAGTACGGCTCGGCGCAAGGCACCGCGGAGCTTCGCGAGCAGATCTGCGAGGTCATGGCGCTGGAAGGCATCCGGGCACACGCTGATGACGTCACGGTGACCGTCGGCTCGCAGATGGCCCTGGACATGGTGACCCGGATCTTCTGCGACCCGGGAGACGTGGTGCTGGCAGAGGCCCCGTCCTACGTCGGCGCACTGACCACTTTCGCCTCCTACCAGGCGCAGGTCGTGCAGGTGGCGATGGACGACGACGGGCTGGTACCCGCCGAGCTGGACGCCGCGCTGCGGTCGCTGCGCGCTCAGGGCCGCACACCGAAGTTCCTCTACACCATCCCGAATTTCCACAACCCCGCCGGTGTGACGCTGGACGTGGCCCGCCGCGCCGAGATCATGCAGCTGTGCGCCGAGCATCGGGTACTGATCGTCGAGGACAACCCGTACGGGTTGCTGGGCTTCGACGACCAGATCTACCCGGCGATGCGGGCGAGCGACCCGGACAACGTGGTTTACCTGGGGTCGTTCTCCAAGACCTTCGCACCCGGCCTGCGCGTCGGCTGGGCGCTCGCGCCGCACGCGGTCCGGGAGAAACTGGTGCTGGCCGCGGAGTCGGCGACCTTGTGCCCACCGGCGTTCACCCAGTTCGTGGTGTCGCGCTACCTGGCCCAGCACGACTGGAAAGGTCAAGTCAAGATCTACCGGGAAGTCTACCGGGAACGCCGGGACACCATGCTGGCCGGCCTCTCTCAGCACCTGCCCGCGGGATGCACCTGGACCCGTCCAGCCGGCGGCTTCTACATCTGGCTCACCGTCCCGGAAGGACTCGACACCAAGGCGATGCTGCCGCGGGCGGTGACCCAGCGGGTGGCCTACGTCCCTGGCACCGCGTTCTACGCCGACCGGCTCGGCAGCCGGCAGATGCGGCTGTCGTTCTGCTACCCGACCTCGGCCCGGATCGCCGAAGGTGTCCGCCGGCTGGCCGCCGTGCTGGAGGGCGAGCTCGAACTGCAGCGCACGTTCGGTAGCGTTCGACCACGCACGGTGCTCGGTCCGCAATCCCCGTCCCCCGACACCGCCTGAGTCCCAGTGCCGGCTCACGCCGGCGAGGACAGCGTAAGGAGCCGCCGGTGACCGATCACATCGTTACTGTGCTGGCCGGCGGGCTCTCGCATGAGCGGGACGTGTCGCTGCGCTCCGGGCGGCGGCTGGCCAGCTCACTGCGCGAGGCCGGGCTGCACGTCGAGGAGTGGGACGCCGACGCCACCCTGATCAGCCGGCTCGCTCACTCCAGGCCTGATGCCGTCGTGGTGGCGCTGCACGGCGGCACGGGGGAGGACGGCGGCGTGCAGTCGGTGCTGGAGATGTTGCGGGTGCCCTATGTCGGCGCCGATCCGCGGGCCTGCCGCCGCGCGTGGGACAAACCCACCGCCAAGGACGAACTGGCCCGCGCCGGGCTGAGCACTCCGGACTGGATCGCGCTCTCGCATGCCACCTTCCGCGACCTCGGGCCGCAGGAAGTACTCGACGCGCTGGTCGACCGGCTCGGCCTGCCGATGATCCTCAAACCGCCTCAGGGTGGCTCCGCGCTGGGCGTGCACGTGGTACGCGAGGTCGCCGAGCTCCCGGGAGCCATCGTGGGGTGCCTGGCCTACGGAGACACCGTGCTGGCCGAGCGGTTCGTCGTGGGGATCGAGGTCGCGGTCACCGTGATTGACGGACCGGACGGGCCCCGGGCGCTGCCCGCGGTGGAGATCGAGGCCGCCTCCGGCTGCTACGACTATGCCGCCCGCTACACCGCCGGCCTGACCACCTTCCACGCCCCGGCCCGGCTCGACCCCGCCGCCACCGCGGCGGTCGCCGAGCTCGCCCTGAGCGCGCACCGGCTACTCGGCCTTCGCGACGTGTCCCGGACCGACGCGATCATCACCCCAGCGGGCGTAGCCCACTTCCTCGAGGTCACCGTCTCCCCCGGACTCACCGAGACCTCCCTGCTCCCCATGGCCGTCGCCGCCGACGGCACCGATCTGGGCACCACCTACACCACCCTGATAACCCAAGCCATCTCCCGCACCTGAGGACCCCGGGGTCATGAGAGAGGTTATGCGTTCTAGGTCGTCTACCGAGCCGAACTCGATGATGATGCGGCCTTTGCGGCGGCCCAGCTCGACCTTGACTCTGGTGTCGAAGGTGTCGGAGAGGTTCTCCGCGAGGTGTTGCAGGCCGGGTGCTCGCATCGGGCGGGGGGCCGGCGCCTTGGCAGGGGGCTTGACCGGCTCGGAACGGCTGAGCGTGACGGCTTCCTCGGTGGCGCGGACCGAGAGCCCCTCGGCGACGATCCGGGCCGCCAGGTCCTCCTGGGCGAGCGGCTCGTCCAGGCTGAGCAGGGCGCGGGCATGCCCGGCGGAGAGCACCCCTACCGCCACCCGTCGCTGCACCGGGACCGGCAGCTTGAGCAGCCTGATCGTGTTGGTGATGACCGGGCGGCTGCGCCCGATCCGCAATGCCAACTGCTCGTGCGTCACCCCGAAGTCCTCCAACAGCTGCTGGTAAGCGGCCGCCTCCTCCAACGGGTTGAGCTGGACCCGGTGGATGTTCTCCAGCAGCGCGTCGCGGAGCATCGCGTCGTCGGCGGTGCCGCGCACGATCGCTGGTATCCGGTCCAGCCCGGCGAGCTGTGCCGCCCGCCACCGCCGCTCACCCATGATCAGCTCATAGCGGCAGGTGCTCGAGTTCCCGGTCGCCGGCTCGGCTGGCAGGGCACGGACCACGATGGGCTGTAGGAGCCCGAATTCCTTGATCGAGTGCGCGAGCTCGGCGAGAGCTTCGTCGTCGAACACCTGCCGCGGCTGCCGGGGGTTGGGCACTATGGCCGCGATCGGTAGCTCCTGGTAGACCGCGTCAACGATCTGACCAGCCACGGACTCCGGGGGAGTGTGCAGCTCACCGGGTCGGCGAGGACGGGACGCCACGTCGTTCACCAAGGTGTCGACCGGCGCGGTGGGGATCAACGCCGCCAGGCCGCGGCCGAGCCCACCCTTACGCTGGGTGCCAGCTTGAGAGAGTGCACTGCTCGGGGACATCAGCCAGACACCTCACTGACACCGTTGAGATCGACGCGGTCCGGGCCACGCTGAAAGCGACGGTCGAGGGCGATCTCCTTCGCGGCGTCCAGGTAGCTCAGCGCCCCGCGGGAGCCGGGGTCGTACACCAGCACGGTCTGCCCGAAACCCGGCGCCTCCGAGACTTTCACGCTGCGCGGGATCACCGTGCGCAGCACCTGGTCGCCGAAGTGGTTACGGACCTCGGCAGTGACCTGGTCGGCCAGCTTGGTGCGCCCGTCATACATGGTCAGCAGGATGGTCGACACGGTCAGCCCCGGGTTGAGGTGCGCCTGTACCAGTTCGATGTTGCGGAGCAGCTGCCCAAGCCCCTCCAGCGCGTAGTACTCGCACTGGATGGGGATCAGCACCTCCGGCGCTGCGACCAGTGCGTTCACCGTGAGCAGTCCCAGCGACGGAGGGCAGTCGATGAAGACGTAGTCGACGGCCAGTTCCTCCAGGGCGGCGTCGGACAACGCCCTGAGCAGGCGCGACTCCCGGGCGACCATGGACACCAGCTCGATCTCGGAACCGGCGAGGTCGATGGTGGCGGGAACGCACAGCAGGTTGGGCGATTGGGGGCTCACTGCGACCACCTCGGCGAGCCCGAGCTCGCCGAGCAGGACCTCGTACACCGACGAGGTACCGGCGCGGTGCTCGACACCCAACGCGGTCGAGGCGTTTCCCTGTGGATCCAGGTCGATCACCAGCGTGCGCAGACCGTGCAATGCGAGCCCGGCGGCGAGGTTGACCGTGCTGGTGGTCTTACCGACGCCGCCCTTCTGGTTGGCCACCGCAAGTACCCGGCGGTGAACCGGGCGGGGTAGCCGATCGGTGGGGTGCTTCACCCTGGTCGCGCGTTCCGCCTCCTCTGCGATGGGGGTCCACCCGGACTCTGCGAGCGGGGTGTCGGCGCAGCGCTCCCGGGAGGTTTCGCCGGCGACCTCCGGAGCGATATCGGATGGACAGGGCACCTGCTGGGCTCCGCTCTGGGTCGTCGACCGAGGCGCACGAACGAGAGCGTGCCGCGGCTGTGTTTCACGTGAAACCGCGGTTTCACGTGAAACCATGAGACGCGACGCGGCCGGCGTGGGGGGCGAATCGGACGCAACACTGTTCAGCGCCGCGCTCTCCAACCGTGTTCCATCGTCGGGCGATTTCGGGGGCCTCACGCTCACCGATCCTTCCTCCTTCGTGCCCTCGCGGGACGCGTGACACGCTGGGCCGACCGGCGAACCACGATGACCGTCGTCGGTGGCTGCGCAATCGTGGCACCGCACCGCACGATCTCCACCGCCGCCCCTCCGGCGGCCCGTACCACACCGATGTCCCGGGCGAGCTCTTCCTCGGCGCTGGCACCCTTGACCGCGAGTAGCCGTCCGCCCGGTGACACCAGCGGCAGCGCCCACTGCACCAACCGACCCAACGGCGCAACCGCCCGAGCGGTGACGACCTCGTTGCCGCCGAGCTCATCCCGTACCCGCGGTTCCTCGGCGCGACCTCGATGCACCGAGACCGTCAGACCCAGCTCGGCCACCACTTCATGCAGCCAGTCGACTCGCCGGGTCATCGATTCCAGCAGGACGATCGTCAGATCCGGTCGGGCGATCGCGAGCGGTATGCCTGGCAAGCCCGCGCCGGAACCCACGTCGAGCACCCGGCAGCCCTCAGGCACCAGCTCACCGAGCACCGCGGAATTGAGCAGGTGACGCTCCCAGAGCCGGTCCGCTTCCCGGGGGCCGATGACTCCTCGATCGACCCCGGGGCCCGCGAGCATCTCGGCGTATCGCTCGGCGAGCCGGTACCGATCACCGAACACCGCTGCCGGATGTTTCACGTGAAACGTCGTCCCCTCACCCCACCAGCAGCCCGCTGGGATGCCCCCGACTCAGGACCATCCTGAGGGGATCGTCGCAAGTCAGAGCAAGGTCATTCAGAGGGGAACACCACGACGCAACGCTGTGGCTCCTCGCCCTCGCTCTCGCTGTGCACACCGTCCACCACTGCTACCGCGTCATGCACGATCTTCCGCTCGAACGGGGTCATCGGCTGCAGCCGGACCGGCTCGCCGCCATCGATCACCCGCTGCGCCGTCGTCCGACCCAACTCGCTGAGATCGTTTCGCCGGCAGGCTCGCCACTGCGCAATGTCGAGCATCAGCCGGCTACGGGCACCGGTCTGCTGCTGCACAGCCAGCCGAGCGAGCTCCTGCAGCGCCTCGAGGACCACGCCCCGCGGGCCGACCAGTTTCGCCAGATCGTCGCCGCCGTCGATACTCACCATCGCTCGGCCGGCCTCGACGTCGAGATCGATGTCACCGTCGTAATCCACCACGTCGAGCAATCGTTCGAGGTAGTCGCCAGCGACATCGCCCTCCTGAACGAGAAGATCCTCGCTCACCGGTGCGGCGCTCACGGCCTCGACGACCCCGGTCCCACCCTCAGCATCAACCGACAGGTCCGTCTCGGTTTCCGCTGTGTCAGTCTCCACTGCCTCAGTCACCAGCGTCTCCGCCACAACCGTCTCCTCTCCGGGTGATCGCGTCCTCAACGGCGTTTCCGGTTCGTCTTCTTCCGTGGTCGCGGTCGCTGCTGGATCATGCCAGGCGGCGGAGCATCCTCCCCGTCCGAGCCTTGACCATTGGTCGACTGTGCTGAACCGTTGCCGGCCTCGTCGGGTCCGGATCCCTGCGAGCGGACCCCGTTCGAGCCGGCGGCATCCGATCCGACCCCGTCGTCCGATCCCGTCGGCGTCTCACTACCGGTCAGATTATCGGTGGTGGCGCCGTCCTTGCGCGGCCGGTTCGGCTTCTGTCCCGGACGGGGTGCCAGTGACTGCCGCTGGGCGATCGCGGCGTCCTTCTTCTCTGTTTCCTCGGTGTCGATCCACTGGTAGACCACCCGTTGCTGAGCCAACGTCCACAGGTTGTTGGACAGCCAGTACAGCAGGATCGCCACCGGGAAGAACGGACCGCCGGCCACCACGCCCAGGGGGAACAGGTAGAGCATGAGCTTGTTCATCATCGCGGCCTGGGGGTTGGCCAGCTGCGCTTCGGTCTGCCGCTCCACCGAGTGCTTCGCGGTGAGGTAGGTGAGGAAGCCGGCGACGATGGTCAGCGGGACGGCCAGCGCGGCGATCTGCCACCGGGTGATGTCGCCGTAGCGGGCCAGCAGCTCCGCGGGCTCGGTGATGTAGGACGACAGCGGCACCCCGAACAGGTCGGCATCCAGGAACGACCGCACATCGGCCGCGCTGAACACGTAGTTGCCGACCTCACGATTCGCCTCAGCGGACAGGAACGGCCGGTTGAACGAGCGCAGCACCTGGAACAGGCCGATGAACACCGGGATCTGCACCAGTATCGGCAGGCATCCACCCAGCGGGTTGACCCCGTGCTCGGACTGCAGCTTCTGCATCTCCGCCGCCATCTTCTGACGGTCGTCGCCGTACTTCTTCTTCAGCTTCTGGATCTCCGGCGCGAACTCCTGCATCTTGCGCATCGACCGGACCTGGCTGACGAACGGCTTGAACAGCACCGCCCGCAGGGTGAACACCAGGAACACGACGGCCAGCGCCCAGCCGACCCCGCTGCCCGGACCCAGCAGGTAACCGAAGGCCTTGTGCCAGACCCAGAAGATGGCCGACACCGGGTAGTAGATGAAGTTCAGCACAACGGCTCACTCTCGGCGGGGGAGCGGGGAGATCTCACGGGGGGTACCGGGTCCACCCCTCCAGGGTGCCAGGGTCCGCAGCGCAGCAACCGCCGCACGGTCAACCACGACCCGCGCAGGACCCCGTGCACGACCAGTGCCTCGATCGCGTACGCACTACAGCTGGGCGAGAACCGGCAGCTCGGTGGCAGCGCCGGCGAAATCCACCGGCGGTAGAAACGCAACACGCCCACCAGCGTCCGAACGAGGAAATCGGACGAGCGCGCCGGATTCGTCTGCGAGCCCGGGACTGTCATGGTCGGTCACCGGAACCCGTCGCGGCACGGCGGGACGCCGCGCGGGGGCCGATCAACCGGCGCAGCGCAGCGTCGAGGTCGGCACCGAGGGCCGCGCTGCTTGCGCCCGCGGCAGCCGGCAACGCCCGCACCACCACGAGAGCACCGGCGGGCACACCCGGCAGCCGGGAGCGCATCAGGTGCCGCAGCCGGCGCTGCACCCGGTGCCGGACCACGGAGCAGCCCACCGGGCGACCGACCACAAAACCGATCTTCGGATCGACGGGCGACTCGACCAGCGGCGGCGTATCACCAGTGCCGACGCGCGCCAGATGCACCACGACAGAGCCGCAGGCTGCCCGACGACCCCGCCGCACGGCCGTCGCGAACTCCTCGCGACGGGTCAGTCGGGTGGCAGCGGACAGCAAGGTGAACGACCCGCGAACGCGTCAGGCCGACAATTCGATGCGACCCTTACGCCGGCGGGCCGCGATGATGGCGCGCCCGGCGCGGGTACGCATGCGCAACCGGAACCCATGGGTCCTCGCGCGGCGGCGGTTGTTCGGCTGGAACGTGCGCTTGCCCTTGCTCACGGCTGTCGTTCTCCCGGTGCTTGGTGCTCATCGCGGATCGCAGCCCTCGGGACTGCAGCGGTCGAGTCGCCCCCCGTCCGGCCCCGGCGACGCTCCCGCGAGGGTGCTCTCACTCGTGAAACGGGGCGAGGGCGCGCAGGAATGCCCGCCGGTGGGCGGGAGACGGCCCGAGCCTAGGCCGACAGGGCCGGTGCCGTCAAAACAAGCGTCTCGCGTCACTGTCCGGGCGACACGCCGTTACATCGGTGGTGCTTGCTTACGCAGGGTTCTTGTGGCAGCACCCCAGGCTTGTTAGCTTGCGGCCCCGGTCTTAGCTGGATGCTGCTGGATAAGCTGGGTATGTCGAGACTGGGTACGTCGAGAGTCGGGGAGCGCGGACAACACTGTCATCCACAGTTGTGGACAACCTTGTGGACGCACAGCCCTGCGGAAGTTCACCACCGGCCGAAGGGGAGTCAGCGGGTGACAGAGCGGCAAACCGATCTCGGCCAGGTGTGGCACGAGGTCGTTCGGGAGCTCTCCAGTGGGACGCTCTCGCCGCAGCAACGTGCCTGGATGCGTGTCACCCGCCCGATCGGGCTGCTGGATGGGACCGCGTTGCTCGCGGCACCCAGCGACTTCGCCAAAGACGCCATCGAACGCGCGCTTCGCGAGCCGATCAGCGCGGCGCTGTCCCGGCACCTTGGTAGGCAGGTCTCGCTCGCGGTGAAGGTCGACCATCCGCTGCCCGTGCCGCCGCAACTGCCGCCGCAGTTCACCGAGCCGGGGATGACCGGCTCAGATGACGTCAGCCCGGTCGGGGCCCCGGTAGGCGGATCCGCCGCCGGTGCGGTCACCGAGGCCGGCAATCACAACAGGGAGGAATCCTCGGTGGCCACGGTGAACGAGATCTGGCCCACGTTCGCAGGGCCGGCCACCACGGCACCGAGTCGTCCCTCGAACGCCCAGACCAGACTCAACGAGAAGTACACCTTCGATACCTTCGTCATCGGTGCGTCCAACCGGTTCGCCCATGCCGCCGCCGTGGCAGTGTCGGAGGCGCCGGCCAGGGCTTACAACCCGCTGTTCGTCTGGGGCGAGTCGGGGTTGGGCAAGACGCACCTGCTGCATGCAGTCGGGCACTATGCCCAGCGGTTGTTCCCGGGGATGCGGGTGCGCTACGTCTCCACCGAGGAGTTCACCAACGACTTCATCAACTCCCTGCGCGACGACCGCAAGGTCGCCTTCCAGCGCCGCTACCGCGACGTCGACGTGCTACTGGTGGACGACATCCAGTTCCTGGAGGGCAAGGAAGGCACCCAGGAGGAGTTCTTCCACACCTTCAACACCCTGCACAACGCGAACAAGCAGATCGTGATCTCCTCCGACCGCCCGCCCAAGGGTCTGGGCACTCTGGAGGACCGGTTGCGAACCCGGTTCGAATGGGGCTTGATCACCGACATCCAGCCGCCCGAGTTGGAGACCCGGATCGCCATCCTGCGCAAGAAGGCCGCTGGTGACCGGTTGGCCGCGCCGGACGAGGTGCTGGAGTTCATTGCCGCGCGCATCGAACGCAACATCCGCGAGTTGGAGGGAGCCCTGATCCGGGTGACCGCGTTCGCCTCGCTGAACCGCCAACCAGTGGACAACCAACTCGCCGAGATCGTGCTGCGCGACCTGATCCCCGACGAGGCCGCGCACGAGATCGGCGCACCCAACATCATGGCGGTGATCGCGGAGTTCTTCGGGGTCACCATGGAGGACCTGTGCGGGCCCGGCAAGACCAAGCACGTCGCCCAGGCCCGGCAGATCGCCATGTACCTGTGCCGGGAGCTGACCGACCTGTCGCTGCCGAGGATCGGCCAGACCTTCGGCGGCCGCGACCACACCACGGTGATGCACGCCGACCGCAAGATCCGCAAGGAGATGGCCGAGCGACGCCGCACCTACGACCAGGTCCAGGAACTCACCTCCCGCATCAAGCAACGCGCCCGCTCCTGAATGCTCACTCCCGTCTTCCCGAGCTCAACAGCAGCGCTGTCCCAGGCTGATCAAATAACTCTGCTGTTGAGCTCGGGAGCCTCAGTGCCGTTCGGGAGCCTCAGTGCCGTTCAGGAGCCACAGTGCCGTGCTGAGCGGGATGTCCACTCCAGAGGTCTGGGTTTCAGGCTGCTGTTGCCTGCATGTGGGGAAGAGTCGGGGCATCTGGGGGCGTCGGGAGGACGCCGCTGCGCCGGGGCAGTAGGAGGGCAGCCAGGGCGGCGGCGGTGGCGGCGAAGAGCGTCCCGACGGCGAAGGCAGCGTGGTAGCCGCCGGTGAGGGCAGCAAGCCGATCGACGCCATCGGCGAGCAGGCCGCTGGTGCGCGCATCGGCGAGGCTGGCCAGCACGGCCAGCCCGAGGGCCCCGCCCATCATGAACGACGTGTTCGCCACTCCCGAGGCCAGGCCGGCCTCGCTCGGCTCGACCTCACTCATCGCGGCGAGCAGCACCGGGTTGAACGAGATCCCCATACCGAGGCCGAGCAGGATCATGCCCGGCAGTACGTCGAGGGCGTAGTCCCCGGCGACCGGAGCGCGCGCGAAGAGCGCGAGACTCGCGGCGACGCACAGCATCCCGATCGCCAGCGGCGCCCTGATGCCAAAGCGCAGGACAATGCGCTCCGAGAGGCCCAGCGAGAACGCACCCATGATCAGGTTGGCGGGCAGGAAGGCGAGACCGACTTCGAGTGGGCTGTAACCGAGGACGAGCTGCATGTACAAGGCAGAGAGGAAGAACCAGCCGAACATCGCAGCCGCCCACAGCACACCGACGACGTTCGCGGTCGCGACGCTGCGGATCCGGAACAACCCCAGTGGCATGAGCGGCGACTCGGCACGCGACTCGATGCGCAGGAAGGCCGCGAACAGCACCGCAGCGGCGGCGAGCAGGCCGATCGTTCGGGTGGAGGCCCAGCCCACCTGGTTGCCGTCCATGATCGCATAGACAGCGATCATGAGTGCGGCGGTCACGGTGACCGAACCGGCCACGTCAAGCCGCCCCGTGCCGCCCTGACCGGCGCCCGCCGGGAGCAGCACCAGGCACAACGCAGTGACCACGACGCCGATCGGGATGTTGACCAGGAAGATCCAGTGCCAGTCGAGGGCATCGGTGAGGACGCCGCCGAGAAGCACACCGATACTGCCGCCTCCGGCGATGACGAACCCGATCACGCCCATCGCCTTGGCCCGCTCGGCCGGCTCGGTGAACATCGTCATGATCAGCGACAGCGCCACCACAGAGACGATCGCCCCGCCGAGCCCCTGCACCGCACGCGCCCCGACCAGGAATCCCGGCGAGCCGGCCAGGCCGCACGCGAGCGAGGCGGCGGTGAACAGGCTCAGACCGATCAGGAACAGCCGGCGGTGGCCGAAGAGATCTCCCATCCGACCGCCCAGCAGCAGGAACCCGCCGAAGGTCAGCATGTAACCGTTGACCACCCAGGCCAGCGAGGTCTCCGAGAACCCGAGGTCCACCCGGATCGAGGGCAATGCGACGTTCACGATCGTCGTGTCGAGCACGATCATCAGATCGCCCAGGCACAGCACCAGCAGCGCCAGCCACCGTCTTCGCTCGCCAGTCACGCCCGCACTCCGTTCGCCGTCCCCGACTCATCGATCCCCGTCCCGGTCGGGACGGCAACGCCGCGACCCAGCATGCCTGACGGGTCCGACAGTCACGGAGTCATTTATTTCGTCCCCCGTCGCCGATCCACCCACACCTGAGGACAACTCTGTGGATAAGTGGATAACGCTGTGTACCGAGCACCCGGCGGCACCGCGATCCACCACCGGCCGGGGTACCCCACGAACCATGCACCGGTCCCGTCCACACCCCACCGCACCGTGGGAGCTGGGCAGAAGGGGGAAGTCCACACTGCCCACAGCACCTATTACTGCTACTGGTGTTCTCTTTAGAAGAGGCAAACTCTTACTACCTACGCAGTGGACAGCTGCCCGAACCCACGCAGCTACGGTAGAACCAGCCAACCCTGGAGGTCTCGCCGTGCAGCTCGGACTCGCCGGACTGGGTCGGATGGGCGCCAACATGCGCGACCGGCTGCGCGCCGCCGGCATCGAGGTGCTCGGCTTCGCCCGCAGTCCGGGCACGCGTGACGTGACGTCGCTGGCCGAGCTAGTCGAACGCATCGAACCGCCCCGGGCGGTGTGGGTCATGGTGCCGGCCGGTGAACCGACCCGGGACACCGTCGCGCAGCTGGCCGGGTTACTCGAGGCCGGCGACCTGGTCGTCGACGGCGGTAACTCGCGCTACACCGACGACCAGGCGCACGCGCAGCTACTGGCCGAGCGCAGCATCGGGTACCTCGACTGTGGTGTCTCCGGCGGGGTGTGGGGCCGCGACAACGGCTACGGGCTGATGGTCGGCGGTGCCGCCGAGCACGTCGAGCGCCTGATGCCGATTTTCGACGCCCTGCGCCCCGCTGGGCCCCGGGAAGAGGGCTTCGTGCACGCCGGGGACGTCGGCGCCGGGCACTTCGCCAAAATGGTGCACAACGGCATCGAGTACGGCCTGATGCAGGCCTTCGCCGAGGGCTACGAGCTGCTGGCCGCCGCCGAGCTGGTCACCGATGTGCCCGCGGTGCTCAAGGCGTGGCAGCGCGGCACGGTGGTGCGTTCCTGGCTGCTGGAGCTGCTGGTAGCCGCCCTGGAGAAGGATCCCGAGCTGGCGCAGCTGCGCGGATGGGTGCAGGACTCCGGGGAAGGCCGCTGGACGGTCGAGGAAGCGATCAACCACTCAGTGCCCGCACCGGTGATCTCGGCGGCGTTGTTCGCCCGGTTCGCCTCCCGCCAGCCCGACTCGCCGGCGATGCGGGCGGTGGCCGCGTTGCGCCAGCAGTTCGGCGGGCACGCCGTACAGCAGGCCGATCCCCCCGCGTAGCCACTGATGTACGTCAGAGCGCTCACGGTGATCGATTTCCGGTCCTGGGAGCACGCCGAGCTCGAGCTCGAGCCGGGGGTCTCGGTGCTGATCGGCGCGAACGGCCAGGGCAAGACCAACCTGGTCGAGGCACTGGGCTACCTGTCCACGCTGGGCTCGCACCGGGTGGCCACCGACGCGCCGCTGGTTCGCCACGGTGCGCAGCGAGCCATCTTGCGCACCGCGGTGGTGCACGCCGGCCGGGAGCTGACGGTGGAGCTGGAGATCACCCCGGGGCGGACCAACCGGGCCAGGATCAATCGCTCCCCAGTGCCGCGGCTGCGGGACGTGCTCGGAGTGCTGCGCACCGTGCTGTTCGCGCCCGAGGACCTAGCCCTGGTCCGCGGCGACCCGACGCAGCGCCGCCGGTTCCTGGACGACCTGTTGGTGCTGCGGGCGCCCAGGCTGGCCGGCGTGCAGGCCGACTACGACAAGGTGCTGCGGCAGCGCGTCGCGTTGCTCAAATCCGCCGGAATGGCGCGTCGCTCCGGCGGTGGCGCCGCTGATCTGCGCACTCTGGACGTCTGGGACGGTCATCTGGCCCGGCACGGTGCCGAGCTGCTGGGCGCCCGGCTGGATCTGGTCGTCGAGCTGGCGCCCTATGTCGTCGCGGCGTACCGGGCAGTGGCCCCCGAAGCGGTGCCGGTCCGGCTGGAGTACCGCAGCAGCCTCGGTGACGCGGTGCGCTCCGGGGTGCACGAGACGGGCAAGGCCGATGTAGCGGCTTTGGAGGTGGCGATGCTCGCCGAGCTGGCCAGGGTGCGCCCGGCCGAGGTGGAGCGCGGGGTGTGCCTGGTCGGGCCGCATCGTGACGATCTGGAGCTCGGCTTGGGTGAGCTGCCCGCCAAGGGTTATGCCAGCCACGGGGAGTCGTGGTCGTTCGCGCTGGCCCTGCGGCTGGCCAGCTACCAGCTGCTGCGCTCCAGTGGTGCGGAGCCGGTGCTGCTACTCGATGACGTCTTCGCCGAGCTGGACACCCACCGCCGGGTCCGGCTGGCCGAGGTCGCGCTGGCCGCCGAGCAGGTGGTGGTCACCGCCGCGGTGCCGGCCGATGTGCCGGCCGAGCTGGACGGCGTACGGTTCGACGTGCAGGAGGGGACGGTGCGCGGTGCCGGTTGAGGGTTCCCCATCTGGGGACAAACCTGTGGATAGTGTGGACAAGTCGATGTTCGAGGATGCCGGGAGTCCACCCCGGACACCCGCTGACTCCCCCCGCGGTGCCGATATCGCCCGCGCCGCCCTGGAGTCCGCGCGGGCGGCTCGGCGCGGTTCAGCAGGCCAACGCCGGACCGAAGGCCAGCGCGGGGAGCCCCGCCGGCGCCGCGGCTGGTCCGGCCCCCGACCCGATGACCGGGACCCGCAGCCGCTGGGCCGGCTGGCCTCCAGGCTGGTCGCCACTCGCGGCTGGGGTGACCGGGTCAGCGCCGGCGTGGTGTTCGGGCGGTGGGCGCAGCTGGTGGGTGCCGACATCGCCGAGCATTCCGAGCCGGTGTCGCTCCAGGATGGTGAGCTGCTGGTCCGTGCCAGCTCCACCGCATGGGCCACCCAGCTCCGCCTGCTGCAGCGCCAACTCATTGCCCGGATCACCGCCGGCGTCGGCTCCGGCGTGGTCACCCGGATCCGCGTGCAGGGCCCGACCGCCCCCACCTGGGTCCACGGCACCCGCCGCGTCCGTGGACGCGGCCCCCGCGACACCTACGGCTAACCCCGATCCCCCATGTCGCGCCCTGGTGCCCCGCATGTCGCACTCTCCTGCCCGGTGTGTCCACTCTCCGTGCTCGGCCGGGCACGAACTACAGCCGCTCACAGCCCGGTAGAAGCCCCAGCATTGCCCCCCGGCTTGCCGGAGGAGCATTGATACGCGATAGCCGCGCTCTGAGCAGATGAGAGGTGTCCCTGACCGCTTCTCCTCCGGCGGGACCAGTAGAATCTGAAGTGACACCCGGTTCCTCTTGCGGGCCCCGACCAACCCGGTGTCACAACCGACCGCGGCGAGCGCGCTCTCGCGACGGGTCACCGCATCGTACCGGCGAGGAGATACCGAGGACCGTGGCCGCTAAGAAAAACGATTACAGCGCGTCATCAATCACCGTCCTCGAGGGACTCGACGCCGTCCGCAAGCGCCCCGGCATGTACATCGGGTCCACCGGCGAGCGCGGCCTGCACCAGCTGGTCTGGGAGGTGGTGGACAACGCTGTCGATGAGGCGATGGCGGGCCACGCGAGCAGGGTCGAGGTGACCTTGCTCGCCGATGGTGGGGTCCGGGTGGTCGATGACGGCCGGGGCATCCCGGTGGACATGCACCCGGTGGAGCGCCGGCCAGCGTTGGAGGTGGTGCTCACCACGCTGCACTCCGGCGGCAAGTTCGACGGCGCCTCCTACGCCGTCTCCGGTGGTCTGCACGGTGTCGGCGTGAGCGTGGTCAACGCGCTGTCCAGCGTGCTGGACGTGGAGATCCGGCGGGACGGGTTCGTGTGGCGGCAGCGCTACGAGGAGTCCAAGCCCGCGCACCCGCTGTGCAAGGGCGAGCCGACCCGCAAGACCGGCACCACGTTGACCTACTGGGCTGATGAGCGGATCTTCGAGACCACCACCTACAACGCCGAGACGGTGGCCCGTCGGCTGCAGGAGATGGCTTTTCTCAACAAGGGCCTCACCATCGTGCTGCGCGACCAGCGGGTCAATGGCAGCAACGAGACCGAGGACGCCGAGGGGCAGACCGCCCAGGTCAAGGAGCGGACCTTCCACTACCCAGGAGGCCTGGAGGACTTCGTCAAGCACATCAACAACTCCAAGGACCCCATCCACCGCAAGGTGATCGGCTTCGAGGCCAGCGGCGAGAGCATGGAAATCGAAGTCGCGATGCAGTGGAACGCCGGGTACACCGAGTCGGTCTACACCTTCGCCAACACGATCAACACCCACGAGGGCGGCACCCACGAGGAGGGCTTCCGCGCCGCGCTGACCTCGGTGGTCAACCGCTACGCCCGGGACAAGAAGCTGCTCAAGGAGAAGGACACCGCGCTCACCGGTGATGATGTGCGCGAGGGGTTGGCCGCGATCGTGTCGGTCAAGCTCAAGGAGCCGCAGTTCGAAGGCCAGACCAAGACCAAGCTGGGCAACACCGAGGCCAAGTCGTTCGTCCAGCGCACCTGCAACGAATGGCTGATCGACTGGCTGGAGCGCAACCCCACCGAGGCCAAGACGATCATCAATAAGGCGGTCTCGTCCTCGCAGGCCCGGCTGGCGGCCCGGCTGGCTCGCGAGCGGGTGCGCCGTAAGTCCGCGGGGGATCTGGGCGGGCTGCCCGGCAAGCTCTCCGACTGCCGCAGCAGTGACCCTTCCCGCAGCGAGGTGTTCATCGTCGAGGGTGACTCCGCGGGTGGCTCGGCGAAGTCCGGCCGGGATTCGTTGTACCAGGCGATCCTGCCGATCCGCGGGAAGATCATCAATGTGGAGAAGGCGCGGCTGGACCGGGTGCTGAAAAATACCGAGGTGCAGGCGCTGATCACCGCGCTGGGCACCGGGATCCACGACGAGTTCGACCTCGCCAAGCTGCGCTACCACAAGGTCGTGCTGATGGCCGACGCCGATGTGGACGGCCAGCACATCCGCACCCTGCTGCTGACGCTGCTGTTCCGCTTCATGCGCCCGCTGGTCGAGCACGGCCACGTCTTCCTCGCCTCGCCACCGCTCTACAAAATCAAATGGCCGAGGACGGAACCGCAGTACGCCTACTCCGACCGGGAACGCGACGGGCTCATCGAGGCTGGCATCGCGGCAGGTCGCAAGCTGCCCAAGGACGACGCGATCCAGCGCTACAAAGGTCTGGGCGAGATGAGCGCCAAGGAGCTGTGGGAGACCACTATGGACCCGGCCAACCGGGTCCTGCTCCAGGTCACCCTGGACGACGCCGCGACGGCGGACGAGTTGTTCAGCGTCTTGATGGGCGAGGACGTGGAGTCGCGCCGCTCCTTCATCACCCGCAACGCCAAGGACGTCCGCTTCCTCGACGTCTAACCGCCGCCAGCGCTTCCCGACTCTGGCTGCTTCTGCCTTCGCAGAACCGTGGAGCATCATAGGTGGATGGCGAGCAAGCACATGACTGAGCAGGTCGTTGCTCTTACGCTGCGCATTGCGACGGACTCGGATGCCGGTGCCGAGGAGTTGGCTCTGTTGGCGGTGGATCTGCGCGGGCTGCTGCTCGAGTTGGACATCGAATCTGCCGATCGGTTGACGCGAGGTCAAGCACCACCCGGCACGCGCTCCGGTGAGATGTTCGTAGCGGGCGCGCTCACCGTCATGCTGGCCCGGTCTCAAGAGCTCCTCACCAAGCTTGTCGAGAACGTGCGGTGGTGGGTGTCCCTGGCCCCCGGTCGCAGCGTAAAAATCGAGGTCGACGGCGATAAATTGGAGGTCAACGGGCTTACACTGGAGGACCAGCGTAAGCTGATCCAGCTCTTCATCGACCGGCACACGCAATGACGTCGAGATGAGTGGCGCGAGGGTCGCACTGTTCATCGGCTGTTCTGACTACGACGACTCGCGGTTCCAGCACCTACCAGCGCCGACCCATGATATCGATGAGTTGACCCGCGTGCTCGAGGACCCGGCGATCGGTGACTTCACGGTTGAGGCTCTGCTCAACGAGCCGTCGGCGACGGTCACCGTGAAAATCGAGGAATTCTTCGTCGACCGCAAACCCGACGATCTCCTGTTGCTCTACTTCTCCTGCCACGGCGTCCTGGATGCGCGAGGGCGGCTGTACTTCGTCGCCGCCGACACGAGAAGGGAGCTGCTGGGCTCCACCGGGATCTCGGCGCAGTGGATAAGACAGCAGATGGACCACGGTCGCTCGCAGCGCATCGTGTTACTTATCGACTGCTGTTACAGCGGCGCCTTCATCAAGGGTCTCCCACCTACCAGCCCAGATGCCGGAGAGATCGCCGATAAGCTCGAGGGCCGTGGCCGAGTCGTCATCACGGCTTCGGACAAGATGGAATACTCCTATGAATCGGAGTTCACCGACGCCATCGTCCGAGGTCTGGAGACCGGGGCCGCTGACCTCGACGGCGACGGTCAGGTAGAGGTCGGCGAGCTGTATCGCTACGTGCACGACCAGGTCCGCCAGCACACCTCAGGCCAGACGCCGACCATGTCAGCGGACGGGATACGTGGCCGGCTCTATCTGGCGAGGAATCCGCATGCGCCGTTGCCGTTGCCTGCCGAGCTCGAACAGGTCCTGACCAGCGCAACCGCCTGGAAGCGTCGATGGGCCGTCGATGGTCTACGACGCCTGCTGGCTGGCGATCATCCCGGCGGGCAGAAGCTCACGGCAAGAAAATCGCTGGTCCGCCTCCGGGAGCAGGATGGCGACGATGGCGTTCGGGCAGCCGCCGATAGGGCCCTGACCGAGCTCTCCCAGCCAGCTGAGACAGATCCTCCTCGACGTGATCGCCGGTCGGTCACGATGGTGGTTGCGGTGGTGTTGGGTGTCCTGGTGTCCGTGACGTCGTTGTGGGTGCTGAACAAGGCACCCACGGGTGAGGCCATCCCGTGTTCACCGAGCACCAGGCCTGCCGATGGAGTGCTCTCACTCGGGACCCTACTACCGATTACCGGATCAGCGATTTTCAGGTCTCCAACACTGCAAACCAGCGTGCAGTTGGCGATGGCGGACATCATCGATGCCGGCGGTGTCCCTGGCATCGCGATCATACTCGATGAAGGCAATAAGCGCGACGAGGGCGATCCCTTGATCAATGACATCGCCGACCATTCGGTCGATGCGCTGCTGTCCAACGGGGTCGATGTGATCATCGGTCCGGTGGTGTCGTCGGCGGCCGTCAAAGTGATCGACAAGGTGACCTGCGCAGGTTTGATCATGTTCTCGCCCTCGAACGCTGCGACGTTGTTCACCACTTATCCCGATCGTGGACTCTACTTCCGCACCTCGCCGACATCTGAGATGGAGGGCTCCGTGCTCGGCGAGCTCGTCGTCGCGGACGGCAACTCGACGGTGGTTGTGATGTCGCGCAACGACGCGTACGGAAATTCCTTACGGGATGTGACGACAAGAGTGATCGAGAGATCCGGGAGGAAGGTGCTCGACTCTTTTCATTTCGATCCGCATGCGTCCGGCTACGACGAGGAGATCCGGCGAGTCAAAAATAAGAACCCCGACGCCATCGTGCTGATTGGCTTCACGGAGAGCGCCCGTATTCTCTCGGGCATGGTCGAGGAGGGTCTGGGGCCGCAGAATAAACGAGTGTACGGTACGAACTCCAACATGAACAACACCTTAGCGAGCCAAGTCGTTCCGCGAAATGCCGGTGTCTTGGCGGGTATGAAAGGGACTTTGGTCGACACCGGAGACGAGACGTTCGTAAAACGGTTGAGAGAGGTTAACCCGACAGTACGCGATCTGGCGTTCGCCACGCAGGCCTACGACGCAGTGGTGATCACCGCGCTGGCAGCGGCCGTCGCCGGCACGGATGAGCCCGTCGCGATTGCGAAGGAGATCAACGGAGTCACGAAGGACGGCGAGAGGTGCCTCAGCTTCGCCGTCTGCATGATGCTCGTGAAAGACCGTAAGAACATCGACTACGACGGTCCCTCCGGGCGGCTGGAGTTCACCGATCCCGGTGAGCCCCCCTCAGCCACCTACTGGATCAGCGAGTTCCAAGCCGACGGCACGGTCAAGCTCCTCACGAGCGTACGGGTCCCCTGAGGCAATGCCACTTAGCTAAGGATGACAGAGTGGCTCATGATCACCGTTTTGGTGTCGAAAGTGACAAAATGTGTCGAATTCGGCACCAAAACGGTGATCATGAACGGTTCGGCGGCCCTAACTTAGTG
>JBOHFF010000110.1:0-23808 GCA_050699515.1 Pseudonocardiaceae bacterium | reverse complement strand
AGTGGCATAGCAGGGCGGTGTTGTAGCCGGTGCCGGTGCCGATCTCCAGCATGCGGTGGCCGGTGTGGGTGTTGAGCCGGTCGAGCATGACGGCCATCACGGCGGGTTTACTGGATGACGAGGTGGGTAGCTGCTGCTCGGCGACGCCGGCCGGGGCTGTGTGGGTGAGCAGCGCGGTGTCGGAGTACACCGCCTCGAGCCACTCGCGTTGCCCGGCGAGCAGCACGGCACCGTCGTCAGCTATTACCCGGGGGGTGAACAGGTGTCTCGGAGTGGCGGTGAACGCGCTGCCCCACGCCGGGTCGTCCAGCACGCCTCGGGAGATGAGTTCAGCGGCCAGTCCGGCGGCGCGAGGTTCCCAGTCGGTGTCGTCGATGACGGTGTCCACGGGCCTACTTTCCGGTCAGTTCATCGGCGATGGCCTCGGCGATGGGCAGTCCACACTCCTCGGCTAACCATCCCCACATCCCTGAGCCGTTGGCCTCAAGCGTCACCCACGTGCCGTCGGGTATGACCACGAAGTCGAATGCCGAGTACGCCAGGGCCGCGGCGTGCAGGTAGCGGGCGATGCCGGCGCGGATGTGGTCGGGTGTCTCGATCACCTCGTACCGCAGCGACGCGTAGTCGCTGCGCCAGTCCACGTAGGACTCGCTGCTGCCGGCGTGGATGGCTACGGCGAACAGCCGATCTACGCCCACGGCCATGACCCGGCACTCATGCCGTTTTTCCTGAAATGCCTGGAACAGATGAGCCGTGGTGTCCACGCCATCGAGGGTGTCGAGGTCCGAGGCCGCCACACGGCGGGTGAACACGACCGACTCGCCGCCGCCCTCCCACACGATCGGTTCGGCCAGCGGCTTGACCACCAGATTCCCGTGTGCTGCTGCGAAGGCTCGCACCGCGGCGGGGTTGTTGGTGACCAGGGTCGGCGGTGTCGCCAGCCCCGCCTGCCGCAGCAGCGCTAGTTGGCGAGGTTTGTACTCGGCGTCGGCGAGCGCTGAGGGATGTGAGAGCCACCGAACGGGCAGGCTGGCCAGCACCCCGCCCAGCCCGACGCGAGCTTGAGCGTGGCTGAACCGCCGCTCCGGTCCGGACAACCCCTCGGGCAAGTCAAAATCCCGAGGCTTTCGGTAGTAGACGGCCGTGACCTCGCCCAGATCCAGCGTCTGTCCGTTGATGGTTACTTCGCCCTGCCAGCCGCCGTTCCCGGTGTCCAGGCGAGCATCCAGGCTCACCCGTTGCGGGAAATCGGCGGTGTCCAGCAATACCCATCGGACGCCGCGCGACTCCAGATGCTTGCCGACCTCAGCAGCCGACCAGTCGCCAGCGTCGCCGAGCACGAGCACCACAGCTTCGGTCGTGGTCATGGTCAGTCGTCGGGGACGGTGTAGGAATCATCGACCATCTTGTTATCCAGCCCCGTCGTCTCCTCAATCTTCCGCTGGGTGGCCGGAGTCCGGTGTTTAGCTCGCACAACCCCGCCGGGGCCGGCGCTCGGTCGGGGTGTCACCCCGCGCAACACGAACGGCCGCCGGTGACTGGGCGGCTCATCGCTAGTCGGGGGCACGGCTAAATTCATCGGGAATCGGTACCGAGCTGGCATGAACGGGTCGCGGTTAACGGTGATCGTCTCCGGGAAAAGTGGATCTGGTGCGCCAGGGCGAATAGGTGACGTTTCCATTCGATCTCTCCCCTGCTTTCGGTCAGGCTAGTGATGGGCCGAGCAGGTCACGGTGCTTGGCGTCGAATTCCCGGACGGCGGCTGATCTGGCGTAGGGCGCGGCGGCGCGGCGGAAGTCGAGGAGCAGGCGCTTTTCGCGGGGTGAATCCAGCCGGCGGATCATCCCGGCGGCCTCGCCGGCGGTGGCGCAGGCCCGGTCGACCGCGCCCGCGCCCAGGCGCGCGCTGGCGAGGTCGAGGAGCATTCCGGATCGGTCCCGGGCGAACGCAGGATCGATGGTGGCCACGGCGCGGCGCAAATGGGGCTCCGCCTCGGCCGGACGTCCGAGCGCGAGCAGAGACCAACCCGCGAGCCCTTCGGCGTCGGCCTGGTTGAACCAGTAGATCCACGGTGGCTCGTCCTCGGGGACCGACCGGCCTAGTAGCTCAAAGCTACGGTTGTGCGCCCGCCGCCAGGCTGCGGTGTCTCCCGCGTAGGCAGCGCCGAGCGCCAACCGGCCGTGCAGCGAGGCCGCCACCGCGGGTGTCAGCTGCTTCCCGAAGGACAACGCGGACTCGGCCAGAATGATGGCGTCGCGGGGGTTGCTGGACTGGGCCGCTTGCGCGCTCATGTTGCTGAGGATGTTGGCGCCGAGCGCCCGATCACCGCTGACATGGGCGGCGCGCAGCGCGGCCAGGAAATAGCGCTGTGACAGCGCGGGCTGGTTGCAATCATCGGCGAGCCAGCCCGCCAGCCGGCCGAACTCGGCTGCCACCGCGTGCAGCCGCTTGCCCACCTCTTCGCTGTACGCGGCGTTTTTCAGCATCGCCACGACCAGGCGCAGATCCTCCCGGACGGCGGGCAGCAGGGTCCCGCCGCCGAGCGCGTCGTCCAGCCGGCGGCGCGCGTCGGCCACCCGCTCCAGGTCGTTGACCACCGCGTGATCGACCCGCTTGCCCATCAGCGAGGCCGCCACCCGGGCCGGGTCGAACAGCCACTGGTGCGCGACCGCGGTCAGGGTCAGCCCGGTCAGTGCGATGAAGTGTCGACGCTCCATTGCGTCAGCATCCACGACTGAGGCGAGAGCCTCTACTGCCCCGTGGGCATCCCAGGGCAGATCCAGCCCGTGGTCGGCCGGAACGTAGAGCAGCGGCCCGGTATCCGCCCAGCCCAGCGCCTCGAGCGTGACCCGCTCACCCAGCCGCTCGTGCAGCAGGTGACAGACCAGGGCGGGCCACGGGTCACGCGGCACTCGCGGCGCCGCCCGACCGGGCTCGGCGTAGACCCACCGGCGCGGGGTGCGGCGGTGCCCGCGCAACCCGAGGTTAAGCGCGGCGGCCAGCTCGTTGAGCCGGTCACCCAGGTTCTCCGGCGTCCAGCCGGCCCGGGCCAGCAACCGTTCCAGCACGACATTGCGCCGTATCTGGCCATCCCCAGCGGTCATTGCCTCACCCTCGTCGTCCTTCACGGCCGGCGATCACGGTAACGGCCGATCGGCGTCCAGTGGGTGGAAGTGTGCACAGTGTGTATAGCCAATCTGGGTGGCAGGCTCGTCCCGGACGGAATGCTCTGCGCCATGAACACCGCTGCCTGCGACACGCGCTGGGGCCACCCATCCCAGCCGTGGGGTGCCATCGCAGGACCACCTGAGCTGACGGCGGCCTCGGCCACACCCCCGCTTGGCTGGGGCCGCCGTCGACCATCCCGATCCCGGCAAGGGCTGGTGCGATTGCTGCGCCCAGGATGGCCACAGATCCGGTGATGGTGCGTCCGTCACTGGGCCTGGAGGTGTGCCTGCCACCGGAGGTCGAGGGTCTGCTGGTCGACGTGGTCGCCGATGGTTTCGTGGTGCACTGCTGCGGACCCAGAGCGGCGCCGCGGGCGCTGGTCGCGTCCTACCAGTGGGAGGACTACGTGGATCTGGCCACTATCCGGTGCTTCGACCGGGTCACCACGGCCCGGGTCCCGGCACCGCAGCGAGGCCGGGTCGACGTGTTCGCCCCCGAGGCCGTGGTGTGGGCGTATGAAGGCCCGCCGCAGCTGGCGTTGCGGGCGTTGCTCGATCTGGTGCACCCCGAGCATCCCGACGCCCCGACCAGCCCCTACCCGCCACCGCCCGCGCTGCACATCCCCCGCGCTGTGCAACGCCCGATGACCATCCGGCTCCCACCACCGGACCGAGCCGGGACCCGAGCCACCCGCCTCGCCACAGCCATACTGACCAAAGGACGTACCTCCGTGGCCGCGCGGTGAAGAACCTACGTTGGGTGCGCTGAGCATAGGAATCGACCCATATTTATTTCAATAATCCCTCGGAGTGGGAGAAATCTAATTATTCAACGAGCATGGATCGATTCTTGTGCAGCTTCGGTGGAAGGGTTGTAAGAACTGGCCTGGCCTTGTGATATTATACTGAGCCGAGTCTGTTTCCTGGAGTCATTAACCCGCCGAAGGGCAGAAGTTGTTCGAGTTGAGAGACGTGTTGGAAGCCACTCGCGCCCGGGTGGCACAACATGGACCCACTAATTTCACCAAGGTGGCGATCAGCAGCAAGAGCGTCGGCGGCGGTTCTCTGTTTGTTGCTCTTCGCGGTGAGGCACGGGACGGGCACGATTATGTTCGTGATGCCATTTACGGTGGGGCTGCTGGGATTCTCGTCAGCCGGAAAGTGGACGTTCCACCCGGTGTCACTGTGATCGAGACGCAAGACACGCTGCAAGCGTTCCAGAATCTCGCGGGCGCGTTACGGCGAAAATACGATCCTCGGATTGTTGCTATTACTGGCAGTGCGGGCAAGACT
Source organism: Pseudonocardiaceae bacterium (assembly GCA_050699515.1). Lineage (GTDB taxonomy): Bacteria > Actinomycetota > Actinomycetes > Mycobacteriales > Pseudonocardiaceae. The sequence continues at coordinate 19,348 of JBOHFF010000110.1, read as the reverse complement.
ACCACGAAAGACATGGTTGCCCATGTCTTGAGGTCGAAATTCGAAGTGTTGAAAAGTTCGGGAAGTCACAATAACCATCTAGGTGTACCGCTGACTCTCTCGTCGCTAGAGCGGACGCATTCTCATGCCGTTGTCGAAATTGGCACCAATAATAAAGGTGAGATCGATAAGCTCGCCGCACTTGTCGCCCCGGATGCCGGTATCATTACTAACGTGGGATATGCGCACATTGGCAATTTCGGCAGCCAGGAGGAAATTGCGGCAGAAAAGCTGAGAATTTTCGACCATGTGCCCGTTGGTGGTGTTTGTATCATTAACGGGGACGATGTGCTTCTCAGTGCCATGGCGGAGCGATTTCTCGATGGCTCCGGGAAGCGGCGCGTTTCTGTAGGTTTTAGTGTTCGAAACGACGTCTGGATCGAATCGGTCGAGCTGTGCGAGAACGGGACGTCGGGTGTCATCAGGTACGCAGGGGAGTCTGCGGATTTTTTCGTAGGAGTTCCTGGTCGCCACTTCGCGTACTCTGCACTGTTGGCCATAGCGGTAGGTCTTGAAAACGGAATTGACTTGAAAGACAGCGTAGCGGCCTTGAGGGTTTTTGTCCCGACCTCAGGCAGGTCGACGCTGATTCGATTACGGCCGGGCCTGACGGTCCTCGATGATAGTCACAACGCGAGTCCAGAAGCAGTGCTCGCTGCGTTGACCCTGCTGGAGGAGTTACCGGGGAAAATAAAGGTGGCCGTACTGGGTGAGATGCGGGAGTTGGGCCAGAAAACAGCAGAACTTCATACCCTGGTTGGCGCGCGGGCCGCTGCCGTAGCATCTCATTTATTGACGATCGGTCCCGGGGGTGAGCTGATGATAGCCGCTGCTTTGGACGGGGGCTTGAACACGGGCAATACGCGGAGCGTTGCCTCTGCCAGAGATGCGCTGCATCTGGTGCGGCAGATACTTGCCGACACAACCGATGACTCGGTGGTCCTCGTGAAGGGAGCGCGATTCACGCACATGGAAAGGGTGAGTCTGGGTCTCCGTGGTGTGAAAGTCGGTTGTGGGCTCGGGAACTGCCGACTGTACATCAACTGTTCTGCCTGCCCTCAACTGGAGGTCGATAGTGACAGTCCTGAACAGGAGCGAGCGGCCAGACGGGCGCTACATCGGAATTTGTCCGAATGAACACAGCTTCGTCGAGGTGAGAGGTACACGAGCGTGGGCCTGCTCGTGGGCCGAACAAGCGCCCTGGGCCACAGGAGGTCGGGCATCTCAACGACCGGGGAACGTGGCCATCAACACAGTTTCCCCGATGCCCCGAGACAGGTCGAACCAGTGGCTGAGGTCCCGTTGCGGTCATGCGCGTGGCATCCACAGCGCCGCGAGCGGCATCGCGACCAGCCGATCACCGAACGGCAGCACCTGGTCGCCGGTGTAGAGCACCACCCCGCGGACGAACCGTCCACCTGACGCGTCGAGCAGGTCCCGCAGCCGCGCGAGATGGCGGAAGATGTCTAAGGTATCGCAGTTGGACGTCTATGATATCCTTGTTGTGCCCGGCCGAAGGAGGTTTGAGTCCATGACCATGGTGAAGACCCCGGTCGAGATCGACCAGGAGGCTCTGGCGATAGCCGCTGAAGTCCTGGGGACCAAGACCAAGAAGGATACCGTGAACGCCGCTCTCCGCGAGGTGGGTCAACGATTCGTGCGGCTTCGGGCGTTGGCCAGGCTTGGTGAGATGGCCGACCGCGGGGACTTCGATGAGTTCGTCGGCAACAAGGCCGCTTACCGCTGATGGCCCCGGCCCTCTACCTGATCGACACCTCGGGAATATTCCGGATCCTGCAAGATAAACTGCGACAGGTGTGGGCGGACCAGTTGACCGCCGGTGTCATCGCGACCTGCCCGGTCGTCGAGTTAGAGTTTCTTTATTCCGCGCGGTCATTGGCGGATCGATTGGAGAAGCTGCGGTTGCTGCGCGACCTGTTTGGCTGGGTCCCGATGGGTGAACACGCCTGGGAACGTGCTCAAGAGGTTCAGCAGATGCTTACCCAGGCCGGGAAATATCGCTCAGCCGGTCCCGTCGACCTGCTCATCGCCGCAGTCGCAGAACGTGAGCGGCTGACGGTGCTGTGCGACGACCACGATTTCGAGACCATAGCCGTGGTTACCGGGCAGCCCGTCAAACTCGTCACCGAGATTTGACATCCCATCGCCTCATGCACCAGTTCGGGTGAGCGACCGCATGTCGGCGGCCGAGCCTCGCGATGTCACCGCGCTCTCCGATGACGAGCTGAATCGTGCCGTCGTCACCGCGTCGGCACCGGCTGTCTCCGTGGAGGAGCAGGAAGAGCAGCTCCGCACGTGGGATCCAGTTGACCTGCTGGTCCCCGAATGGCGCTACCTGCTGAAAGACCCGCTCGGTGCCCGGCACGAGGACGAGGCAGTCCGCAGCGAGCCTGAGCGAGCGGCTCTACGCCTGGCCCGAGGCCGACGGGCGCTCCGCCGCGGCGGAGCTGCTCATCTGCACCACGCCACAGAACCCCGAGGACTTCTTGCACGGGGCCGCCTGCCACTGCTGCGTGATGGCGTCGGAGACCTCCTGCGAACGAGCCAACCGGTTTCTGGACCGGCGGTTCCTCGTCGATCTGCCCGGCAGCGATATCGGGCAGCCGAGGGGGTGACCTTGCCGCTCAGGTAGGTGGACAGCCGCGATACCGAGGTGCCGATCGCCGAAGCGAACTCGGCACTGGCCATCCCGGAAGCCGCCTGCAACCGGGTGATCTCGGCGGCCACCGCAGCGCGCTCCGTCCTCCGTCGAGCTGCGGCGAGCACGTCAGACTCATCGCAGACCCCCCCACCATTGGCATCAGTGGTCTGAGCCGGCGCGCAGTTCCACCAGCTTGTCGAGGTTGGACTGCGCCATGGCCCGGTTCGGGTGGTCGTCGGCCAGCGAGGTGACTGCTTGCTGGAGCAGGATGATGCCTTCGTTGAGCTGCTCGATGCCGCCCCCGGCCTTGTATCGCTGCCCGAGCGCGACTCCGAGATTGCCCAGCAGCTGCGGCGTGCCGGGGTGCTGCGGCGGGGATGCGGCGATGGCCTCCCGATACAGGCTGATCGCCTCGTCCAGGGCGGTGAGATCGTCGCTGCGCACGAAGGTCTCCTGCACAGCGTCCCCGAGGCCGGTCAGCCGCCCAGGTCGGAAGGGGTGACCGGCGGGGGTGGCAGCGAGCGCCTGACGGCTCACCGCGACTGCCTCCGCGAGTACTGCGGGATCCGAGGTGAGGTGGTATTGGGTGATCAGCGCGGTGGCGAGGGTGGAGTGGTGCATCGCCTGCCGGGTCGAGCCGGAACGCTCGGCGCGCGCGACGTTGCGCAGTAGCGTGCTGGCCTGTTCCAGGTCGCTGCGATCAGCGGTGAGCGCGAAGCGCTCCAGCAGGAACACGGCGTGGGTGTTCACCCAGGACGCGTACCCGCTCGAGTCGGGCACACCGGTGGACACCGCCTCGGCGGACAACGCGACGGCTTCGTTCAGCGCGTCGGCGCAGCCGGTTTCCCGGTATTGCCGGTGTAGCGCGACGCCCAGTTTGTTGAGGTGTTTCGGCCGGTTGAGGTCGTCAGCGGGAATGGTCCGCAGCGCGCGCCGGCGCACGGTGATGGCGTCGTCGAGGACCTGCGGGTCGGTGGTCTGCTCGAATTTCCGGGTCAGGCAGCTGCCCAACCGGTCCAGGCATAGCGCGTGCACCTCGCGGCCGATCTCGTGGCGTTCGGGGATCGGTGACGGCATGTCGGGGTCGATGCGATCCGCCGCCATCCGGTAGGAGTCGATGGCCCGGTCCAGGTCGGCGGGGTCACCCAGGTCTCCGAAGCGGAGCTGGTAAGCCTCACCGAGGCCCGAGAGCATGATCGCTTGTAGCTGGCTGCCGGGCTCGGCCGCCGTCACCGCCGCCTCACCCAGCGTGACCGCTTCATCAACCAGATACCGCTCGTGGGTCTGCCGGGCGGCGCGGAGCAGGTCCTCACCGACCATCATGAGCATCGTCGGGTGCAGTCCCGAGTCGAACGGGGTGGCCAGCAGCAGCGCGCGGAACACCGCCAGCGCGGGACGCAGCGCCGCCTCCCGCCCGGTAAGCAACCGCCCGGCGCTCTGCCCGACCAGCGCCACCGCCTCCTCGAGCACCGGGTCGTGGCGCCGCATCGCGGGCAGCAACTCGCCGAGCCGGGTGATGGCCGCCTCCGCGGCCGCCGCGTCACCGGTCAGCCCCGCCTCAGCGAGCGCGCTGACGGTGCGGTGGAACTCGTCCCGCACCTTGCGGCGGTTACCGTGCATCTCAGCCCTCCAGGGTCAGGGGAGAGTGTGGCACGAAGGCGGTTGCGGGGTAGCCACCCGAGTGGACGAAGTGGGCACGTCCTGACGATGCCGCCGGATCGGGACCGGCGCCCTCGCACCAGGCGGAGTCCATCCCACCGGTCCATAAAAATAGAGAACGATACGTATCCTATGGTAGTCATCTGCATGCGTGATCCGCCTCAACATGCCCTTCATTGTTCTCCACATAGGGGCTATAGTTTTGGACTATGGCTAGTGGCTCAGGACCGCGGATGACGTTGCCGACGCAGTTGGTGCTGCGAGCGATGCTTGCCGAGCCCACTCAGGAGATGTATGGGCTGCAGATCGGTCAGGCCGCCGAGTTGCCCAGCGGGACCATCCACCCCATCCTGGCCCGGCTGGAGGGCTGTGGGTGGTTGGAGAGCCACTGGGAGGACATCGAACCGGCGAAAGTGGGTCGGCCCCGACGCCGCTACTACCGGCTCAGCGCCGAAGGCGCCGAATACGCCCGCACCGCGCTGGCCCGGGTGCACACCCCGTGGGGCCTGATGAACCGGCTACGTCCAGACATGGCTGGAGGGGTATCGTGATCCGCCGCACCGCCCGCGCTGACGCCCTCGCCAGCGCCCTCGACGCCGCCCTGGACCTCGTCCGAGACCTAGCCCAGATCCTCGACACCGACCGTGTCCGTGCGCTCACCCGCATCCACGCCGCCAAAGTCGACCTCGCCCGTGCCCTCGGGCGCGCCCGCGCACTTGCCCGCGACCTCGACTTCGCCCGCGTCCGTGTCCGGGACCTCGCCCGTGTCCGGGCCCTCAATCGTGACCTAGCCCGTGTCCGCGCCCTCATCCGCATCCTCATCCTGGTCGGCACCCTCGACCGAATGCGCGTCAGCGACCTCGACCCAGTGCCTGTCAGTGACCTCGACCCCTTCGCTCGTGACCTCAACCTCATCCGCGCCATCTACCTCGATCCGACCTTTGACCGTGCCCGCCGGCTTGCGGTGTTGCGGGCTACTGGTGCGGCAGCCGGGGGTGTCGCCGATCCGATGCCGGGCCGGGCGGCCCGGAAGTTGGTGGCGCTGGCGGTGCTACTGCTGCCGGCGGCGCACCGACCGCGCTACCGCGAGGAATTCTCCGTCGAACTGGTCGAGCTGCCGCGTCGGCAGCAGTGTGGATATGCGCTGCGGTTGGTGGCCAGCTCGTGGGTGTTGCGCCGCGCCCTGGACGAGGCGGGGCGAACCCCCGATGGCGGGCGGACGCGCCGGGAAGAGCGGTGAGTGCCGTGGCGAGCTGGCGCGATCCGGCAGGCTGGAGCGGCCAACCAGCGCAACGGGGTGGGTCTGGCAGCAGGAAGCTTGTGCTCTACTTAGGCACTAGGTAGAGTGACAGTATGGCTAGTGGTTCCGGGCCGCGGATGACGTTGCCGACGCAGCTGGTGTTGCGGGCGATGCTCGCCGAGCCCGCTCAGGAGATGTATGGGCTGCAGATCTGCCAGGCAGCCGAGTTGCCCAGCGGTACCATTCACCCGATCCTCGCAAGACTGGAGGGCTGCGGGTGGCTGGAGAGCCGCTGGGAGGACATCGACCCAGCGAAAGAGGGCCGGCCCAGGCGCCGCTACTACCGCCTCAGCAGTGAGGGCGTCGAATACGCCCGCACCGCGCTGGCCCGGGTGCACACTCCCCGGGCACTGATGAGCCGGCTCCGTCCAGACCTGGCCGGAGGGACACCGTGATGCGCCGTGTCAGCCTTGCCAACGCCTGCGCCCTCGCGAGCGCCAACTCCCTTGCCAATGCTCTCGATCTCGCCCTCGATCTCGCCCGTGACCTCGACGATGCGGAGTTTCCCGTTGGCACTCTCGCCCGCGTCAACGACCTCATTCGCGCCCTCACCGATGCCCACGAACTCATCCTCGCGGGCGACCTCGACCACGCCGAGTTCCTTGCCGCCACCCTCGCCGACGCCAAGGACCTCGCCCATGCCCTCGCACGCGCCACCAGCACCCCGGACCTACACCACTCCCTCGCACGTGCCCTTGCCCGCGATCTCGTCCGCGGTCTTTTCGACCATGACCCTGCGGCACGCTGGGCTCGGGCGGTAGTAGCGGGTCGCTGCTGGTCGACGCCTGGCTGGCTGTCATGGCAGTTGGTGGCTCTGGCGGTTCGGTTGCTGCCCGTGTCGCAGCAACGGCGCTACCGCGCGGAGTTCGGCGTTGAACTGGTCGAGCTGTCGTGTCGAGAAAGGCTGTGGTACGGGCTGCGGGTGCTGGCTGGTGCGTGGGAGCTGCGCCGGGCACTACTCGAAGCAACGTGCAGCCCGGATGGCGCAATCGCGCGCCGGACGGACCGGTGAGTGCGGTGGCGAGCCGACTGGTCACAGGTGTGGGGACCGGAGGCGCGGCACTGGCCGCCGCGGTACAGCCTGGACTGCTGATGCCGATTGCTCTGGTCGCCGCGGTGCTGGGAGGGTTGCCACTGCTGTTGATCGCCACCCTGGCGCTGGTAGCAGTCTACTCGCGCGATCCCGACCGGCGGGTCACCGCGGAGAAGATCCTCGATCGGCTCCTGAGCGCGCTGCGCCCTCGGGAGCTCCCGGCTCCGGCCCGGCGGCGACGCCGGAGGGACGACCCACCCGAATATGCCAATCCGGCAAGAGCAACCGTGAAATCAGGGTTCCTTGGCGATGAAGCCCTGCTGGGCAAGCCAGACGCGGGCAACCCGGCGCGCTGACTTGCCTTCCGCGGACCGCTGCCGGTTCAGCTCGGCCATCACCTCGTTGGTCAAGGCCGCGGAGATCGGCGCGAACACTGTGGCGATGTTCGGGTCACGGTCGTAGACGTCTGTGCGCATGGTGGGTGCGGCGTTGTAGAGCGGATGGTATCGCTTGTCGTCCTGCAACACCGTCAGTCCGAGCTGTGGGATGCGGCCATCAGTGGTGTACACCTCACCGAACAGGCACTCCTTCTGATCGGCGGTGGCCTGGTAGATCACACCGGCCTGCAGCACCCGCAGCCGGTCCGGCGGGGCCTGGAAGCCATAACTGCGCTGCAAGCCGACGAATCCGTCGTCCCGGTTCTGGTATTCGACCTCGATGCAGATATCGCCGGGCTGGTCGGAGCGGACGTATGCGGCCATATCCGACAGCGTCGAGAGCCCGAGCTGCCGGGCCCGTTCCTTGTTGACCGCGAAGGAGTAGGTGTTGTTGAACGGGGTCGGCTGGAGCCAGACGATCTTTTTCTGGGTCAGGTCCCGTTCCTTGACCGCCTCGTACTGCGCCGTGCTGTCTTGAATGGGCTGCTGACCCAGGAAGGTGACCCACGCGGTACCGGTGTACTCCCAGTACAGATCGATGTCACCACCGAGAAGCGCATTGCGGGTGACGTCGGTGCCGCCGACATTGCATCGGTCCGTGACCGCCGCGCTGACCGACTCCAGGGCAGCGACCGCGATCTGGCACAGCACCAACTGCTCGTCGGCGAGCTTGCCTCCCACGATGTAGGACTGGCCCTCCAGGATGACCTGCTGGGCGAGGCTGCCGGCCTCCGCCGGCGGGCCGCCCCTGTCCAGCACGCCGCATCCGGCTACCAGCGCGGCGGTTGCCGCCAACGCTGCCAGCAAGGCGGCGGTATGGCCGCGACCGGGTCTCACCCGACCCGCCCGCTCACGAACCGTTCGGCGACGCCGGCCAGCCAGTCGATGAGCAACGCCAACGCCGCCACGATGGCCGAGGCGACGATCACCGCCTGCGGCCGGCCGAGTTGGAGCATGCTGCCGATCGGCTCGCCGAGGCCACCCGCGCCGATGTAGGTAGTGAGCGTGGCAGTGCCGACGTTGAGCACGAGCGCCACCCGGATTCCGGCCACCATTACCGGTACCGCAAGCGGGATCTCCACCCGCAGCAGGGTCTGCTGCGCCGACATCCCCATCCCGCGAGCGGCCTCGACCAGCGCCGGGTCCACCTGCCGCAGCCCGACCACGGTGTTGGTGAGCACCGGCAGGGATGAGGCCAGCACCAGCGCGATGACTGCCGTCGTAGTGCCGAAGCCGAGCAGGAAGGCCAGCAGGATGATCACACCGTAGGGCGGTAGCGCCTGCATGAAGCCACCGAACGCGAGTGTCCCGGTACGGATCCGGCGCAGCGCCGGACGGCTCAGCGCGATCCCTAGTGGCAGCGCGATAACGATCACCAGCACGGTGGACACCACCGTGAGCCAGATGTGCTCGACGAGCTTTGCCCACAGGTACGCGGGGTCCAGCGCACGCTGCTCGACGCTGTCCAGCTGCCGGCTGGCGGTGTAGAGCAGCACCAGCGCCAACCCCACGACCACGACCACCGGGGTGGCGACCAGGTCGCGGTGACGCCAGATCCAGCTGGGCCTGCGGGCGGGCGCCGCCGCGGCCGGTGCCGGGCGGGTGGTCATGGCCACCTCCCCTTGGTCCGCAGGTCGTTGACCAGGGAATCCCAGCGCAGCGCGCCCTGTGGCCGGTCGTGGTCGTCGACCACCACGACCAGCGGGGCGCGGGCGTCGAGCATGACGTCGACGGCGTCGTAGACCGTGCCCGACAGCGGTACCGTCACCAGCGGCGGCGGTTGCGCGGAACCGGGCAGGCGCCAGGCGGCCGGCCGGCCCGCGTCGTCCACCGCGAGCACCGGGTGGCCGTCCGCGGGAGTGCTGGAATCGGAGATCACCACCTTCTCCAGTTCCAGGTGACTGAGCGCAAGCAGTGACAACCGCCGGACCGCGGCACCGCTGCCGACGAACTCGGCGACGAAGTCGTCCGCCGGGTGGGTGAGCACCTCGTCCGGGGTGTCGTATTGCGCCAGCCGCCCACCGGGAGCGAACACGGCGATCCGGTCACCCAGCTTCACTGCCTCGGACAGGTCGTGGGTGACGATGCAGATGGTCTTGGCGACCTGGCGCTGCACCTCGAGGAACTCGTCCTGCAGCCGCTCCCGGGTGATCGGGTCGATGGCCCCGAAGGGCTCGTCCATCAGCATCACCGGGGGGTCGGCCGCGAGGCCACGGGCTACCCCGACGCGTTGCTGCTGCCCGCCGGAGAGCTGCCGGGGGTACCGGTCCCGGAACTCGGCGGGCTCCATCCCCACCAGGCGCAGCAGGTCATCGACCCGACCGGCGATGCGGGCCTTGTCCCAGCCGAGCATCTTGGGCACCACCGCGATGTTGTCCCCGATGGTCAGGTGCGGGAACAGCCCCACCTGCTGGATCACGTAGCCGATCCGCCTGCGCAGCTGGTCGGCATTGACGTCGGTGACGTCGTCGCCGTCGAGCAGGATACGCCCGGCATCGGGCTCTATGAGCCGGTTCATCATTTTCAGGGTGGTCGTCTTGCCGCACCCCGACGGCCCGATGAGCATCACGATGGCGCCTTCGGGGACGTTCAGGGTCAGCTCGGTCACGGCTGGTTTCGGTTGCCGGGGATAGGTCTTGCTGACACCCTCGAGGGCGATCATCGGGCGCTGATCGGTCCGGCTGGAGGAGCCGGTCACGGGTTGCGCGGCCTCAGTCACGGATCCCCCTCGGGGTGGTGAAGCGCTGGACGATGACGAAGATGATCTCGTAGCAGGCCGCCACCACGAGGCATCCCAGTGTTCCGGTGATGACCTCGTTGAACGAGTTGACGGCACCGAGCCGGGCCAGGCCGTCCTGCAACGGTTTGCCGAGGCCGGGACCGTTGATGATGGCTGCCACCACGGCGATCGAGATCACGATCAGCACCGCGACCCGGATCCCGGAGATGATCACCGGCCAGGCCAACGGCAGCTGAATCCGGAGTATTCGGCGCACCGGACCCATCCCGACGCCGCGAGCGGCCTCCAGCACCGCAGGGTCCACCGAGGACAACCCTGCCACGGTGTTGCGCAACACCGGGTAGATCGCGTACAAGGTCAACGCCACGATGCTCGGAGTGACCCCGAGCCCCAGCAGTGGCTGCAGCACGCCGAACAGCGCCAACGACGGGATGGTCAGAGCTGCTGAGGCGAGCAGCAGCACCGCCTCCCGGCTGCCCACCCGCAGGCTGCGGGTCCACGACGGCGGGGTGAGTCGGTTGGTGTGCAGCACCAGGGCCAGTACCAGCGAGATCACCGTGGCGAAGGTCACCGAGTAGAGCACCAGCACGAAGTGTTGCTCAGCGTAGAAGATCAGTTCGGTGGAGTTCTCCGACAGATACTGCAGGTAGGACCCCATCACGCGGCTGCCGGGTCCGCGCCGACCGGCTCGATACCGATGGCCACAGGCGACGTCAACATGGCATCAGGCTAGCGCGGCTGTTCGCTCGCTCGGTGAACCAGATCGGCAAGGCCGAGGACAAGAAGGTCTTCAGTGGCCTTCTGTAATCGGTGAAAAGAATCTGTGTCCGGTCACACCTTGCCATTGAGAATCGTGGCCAAGCAGGTGATACGTCTGCTCGATCGCACCCCTCCGCCGGATCACCGGGAACTCGGAGTTCCACGTGGTTTGTCTGGTTGGGATGTAGCCCGGCCGGACGTTAACCAGCATGCCCTGATCACGTTCAACGTAGGATCAGAGGTCCATTTCGGTGCGGAACGCGGCGGTGAGCGCGTCGAGCGTGGCTGCCGTGATCATTCCTACTGGACCGGTCAGCCATGGGACATAAGTCCGAGTCACCTCGTCGGCGCGGATGAATCCCTTGACGGGATCGCCGGGCTGGAGCCGCACGGCAACCGGGGTGTCGACGTCCAGCGTCGACACGATGGGGGCGGTGAGGATCCACCGGCGCTCCGGAGGCAACCTGTAGTCCGCACTGACGATAACGCGGAAGGGGGTGCGGGGATCATCTTCCTTGGATGGGCGGTCACGCTCGAACTGCCAGACCTGGCCTTGCCTCATGCGGCGTGGCCCTGCGCGGCCTCGGCCTCGCGCTGGATGGCGAGCTCGGCTTCGGCGGCGTCGGTTGTGTAGCGGCCGGCGCGCTGGTCAGCCTCAGCCAACCGGGCGGCGTCTTCCCACAGCATCCAGTTCCGGGCAGCCCTGGCGATGGTCGGTGAGAGCTTGCTGCCGGTTTGAGCGGCCTTGTGCTCGAACCAAGACAGCAGATCCTCATCCACCGTGATGGTGACCTGTCTACTAGCCATAGGTGTCACCTTATTTCAGACCGTATAATGCTGCAACATCGGTCATCATTCAGCAGTGATCAGCACGTTCGCCCTGCCGCTTGTTGAACCTGCAGCCGCTGGTCTACAGGCCGAGGTCGGTCTCCCAGAGCCATCGGGTTCTACACTTCCGCTAACGCAAGGCACTGCGGAATCGATCTATCCAGGCGGACACGCTACCTCCGTCAGCACGAGGCGGGGCTTGTTCGGAGCCGTGCCCCGGGCGCGGTGGATCGGTGCCACGAAGGAGGCGCGCCGGTGGGGGGCGTAGTACGCGTGCAGCTTTGCGAGGTGGGCGCGGACGCCGAGCGGCTCGGCACGCTGACCGGCTTCCTTCGCACCGAGCTCCTCCAGCTTGACGTGCAGGACGTCACCGCGTGGCGGGCCGGCGACGCTCCGCCGGGCACGCGTGCCCTCGATGTGGCCGCGGTGGGTGGGCTGCTGATCAGTCTCGGCCAGTCCGCGGCGGGTCTAGCGGCCGTCGTCTCGACCATCAGGACGTGGCTGGCGCGCGGGGACGGCGTCCGCCGTAGCGTGCGGGTGGAGATCGATGGCGACGTGCTGGAGCTTTCTGAGGCGAGCGCGGCTGACCAGGACCGGCTGATCGAGCTGTTCGTCGGCTGGCACTGCGCAGGGCACGGCGAGCAGTGAGTGGCCGACGCAAAGCCCTGATCATCGCCAGTGGCGAATACGACCACGAGGCGCACCTGTCCTGCCACGGCCTGAAGAACGACTCTGGAGAGTTGTTCTTCGCCGCGCGCAACACCCGCCCGAATCGGCTTGGCTCCACGGCCATCCCAGCGGACTTCGTCCGGCGGTGCATGCGCTCGAGCCGCTCGCGCAGCATCGTGCTGTTGCTGGACTGCTGTTACGGCGCCGCGTTCGGCCAGGGTGTGGCGGTTCGGGCTGGGGATGTCAACGTGCTCGACAGTTTTCCCGGTGACAAGCTGGGCGGCGGGCGCGGCCGGGCGGTGATCACGGCGTCCAGCTCGATGGAGTACGCCTTCGAAGGAGACCGGCTCGCCGACGACCACCGGCGGCGGCCATCCTTGTTCACCAGCGCGTTGGTCGAGGGCCTGGCCACCGGCGACGCCGATCGCGACGAAGACGGCTGGGTCTCGCTCAACGAGCTCTACGACTACGTCTTCGACCGGGTCCGCGAACAGAACCCGAACCAGACACCGAGCCGCGACATCGAGACGCAGGGTGAGCTGTATGTGGCTCGCAGCCGGCGCCGCCGCGTCCGTCCGCTGCACATACCGGCGGACCTGCAGGCCGCGATGGCCGACCCGAACATGTTCACCCGCCTCGGCGCGGTCACCGAGCTGCGATCGCGGCTGACCAGTGACAACCTCCCGGCCGCCGCCGGAGCCCGCGACGCGCTGGCAGACATCGCCCGCACCGATATTCACTACCTCGCCCAAGCCGCGGCGACGGCACTGCGCGAGGTCGCGATACAACCGGTGGAGCGAGAGCTGCACTTCGGGCAGGTCGCGAAGGATGCCAGCCCTGCGCGCCGTACCGTCCGGCTGCTGGGTCCCCCATTGGCCCGCGCCTGCACCTTCCAGGCATCGGATCGCTGGATCCGGATCGAGGAGACCACCGAGGGCATCCAGGTGTCCGTGGACACCTCCCGGGCGGGCACGCTCCGTGGCGACATCACCATCACGGGCCCCACCGGCAAGGCCGTGATCCCCGTCGACGTGGAGATCACACCGGAGCCGGAGCCACCACCGCCAGCCATTGCAAGCCCGGTCACCACCGCCGGGCCGAGAACCGGCCCGGCGCCACCTCCCGCCGCCAGGACACGACGACCAGCTGCCTTACTCCCACGAGTACTCGGCACCGTCACCGCCGACCAGCCCGCCCCGGGCCGCGCCTCATCAGGCACCGCCGCGCAGCCGCCGGACAGTGCGGGCCCAAAACCGGCACCTCTCACCATCGAGCGGGTGTCCGATTTCGATCGTTTCCTCCAGCGCTGGCTTCCCCTCAGCCGCAGTGCCCGTACCCTCACCGCCGTCGCCCTACTCTTAGCTGTCATCGTCGGCACCAGCGTCGTCCTCATGGTCATCAGACCCCAGCAGATCCACATCGACCCTGACCCTCTGATCCTGATCGGCCACATCGGCTCCGCTTACAGCGTGGCGTTCAGCCCCGACGGGAAAACCCTCGCCACCGGCAGCTCACGGCCCTGCCTCGTCCCGAGCCACCTCCAGGATTGCACTGGGCAAGTCCTCGCATTCCGCGATTCATTGGTGCTCACGACTCCCGGTCAGGCTCTGCGGTGAGTTCGGGAAGGGTCAGCGGTCCGTGAGCGAGAACGTCGCCTTCGATGACTGTTCCCGTCGTGCCCTGTGTTCGCTGTCTGAGCCGCTGACCAACGGCGATCAGGCGCTCGGCGTAGTCCTGCTGCTCGGCGGTACTGGCGCTTCCTTCCATCATGCGCATGGCCAGCGGTGCCATCTCCCGGTTGATCCGGGCCAGCTCCGTCAACAGCTCACGATCCTCCCGGATCACCCGATGTCACCCCGGCCACTGCTGGGCGTGCGAGGCGGGCTCTCGAAAGCCACGGCCAGTTGCCGTCTCAACGTCAGCGCATCAGCCGGACTCAGATACGCACTCGGCCCCTCCCGCCAGCCTTCCAGTAACAGCGAGCCATCACCCATGTCCGAGACCAGCACCGCAGAGGGCACTGCGGTACCGGGCCGGATACTGCGCCCGGCACCGGAGCACGCCTGCGCACCGTCACCGTTACGGAACCACTCAAAACCCGGTCGGTCATCCCCGTGCTGCACGTCTGCGTAGCCACCTCTCACCCGGCATGTTCACCTATGACGGCACCCAGGACCGGGACAACACCGGACCAGTGCTGGGGGGAGGCGTCCCTGGGCAAGGGACGCACACCAGCTCAGCGCTCAGCCCGGCCCTGGGGCCACGCGCACGCTAGGCCGACAGCGGTGATCAAGGCCGGACAAACTGTCCAACGTTGTCCCGGCTGGCCGCTACCTGCCCCGTTAGGCTGGTCAGGCGAACCGGCACAGAGATCGAGAGGCGTTGAGTATGACCGAATCCGACCACGAGCAGCGCCAGGAGACAGCCGCCGTGGTGCTGTACTGGATGCGGCGACGCGGGATGACCCGCCAGATTTTCGCTGACCGCATGGGCAAGTCGCTGAGCTGGGTGGACAAGATCCGGGCCGGAGATCGCCAGCTTGACCGCCTGTCGGTATTACGACAGATCGCCAGCATGCTGAGTATTCCGCTGGCGGTGCTCATCGACCCTGAGGAAGCCGAGCGTCAGCGGATCTGTCCTGATGAGCGGGAGATCGATGCCATCCGGCAGGCCTTGCGCCGCTACGATGCCATTACCAATGTCTTCCGGTCCAACGGCGACGAACTGCCGGAGCCGAACCTGCCTAAGCTGGAACGCACCGTGCGTTTTGGCTGGATGGCGTTTCAGGCGTCGAATTACCGGGTCATCGGTCAATTATTGGCCGATCTCATTCACGACGCCCAGGCGGCGGTCTGGCAGCTGGACAGCGACGAACAGCGGCAGGCACAGGCTTGGCTGGCGTGGACATACCAACTGACGGCGGCAACAGCGTTCAAGCTCGGCGATGCCCAACTCGGCTGGGTAGCTGCTGACCGCGGCATCCAGATCGCCGAACAAACGGGTGATATGACGCTGATCGGGTCCGCCGCGCGGGGGGTCGCACATGCCCTCAGTGCGACCCATCACAGCGACGATGCGGTGGAGTTGGTCAAGGCAGCCGCCAGCCGGCTGGAACCACAGCTGCGCAGTGCCGATCCGGCGTTCGTCTCCGCTTACGGCATGCTGCTGCTCAAAGGCAGTATCGCGGCTGCCCGGCTCGGCCATGCCGCCGATGTGCGTGATCTCCAGGACGAGGCACTGGCCGTTGCCGCCCGTCTGGAAACAGACCGCAACGAACATTGGTCGGCTTTCGGGACCACCAATGTCCTGGTGCATCGGGTGTCAGCGCTCGCGGATATGCACAGCGGCGGCCGGGTCATCGAGGCCGCCGCCGAGATTCCCCACGGTGATCTCATGCACCTACCCCGTGAACGCCGAGCCAGCCACCTGCTCGATGTGACCCGCGGGCATCTCCAAGCCGGACAGCGCGACCAGGCCTCCACTGTCCTCCTTGATGCCGACCAGCTGGCCCCGGAGGAAGTGCGCTGCCGCAACCGCACCAAGCAGATCATCACCGACCTCGTGCGCAGCTACCCGCGCGGCGTGACCCCGATGGTCGGTGTCACACAGTTGGCACGAGCGGTAGGGATAGCGGTGTGATTATCGAGAAAAAACCCGATGACCGGATTCTCTACATCATCACCTGTGCGACACCGGCGGCGCGGGATATTGGCAAGCTGGTGAACCTGGCGCAGGACTCAGGCTGGCTGCCATTCGTGATCGCCACGCCCTCGGCGTTGCGTTTCATTGACCGGGTGGCGCTGGAAACCCAGACCGGTGCTCCTGTGCGGTCTGAGTACAAGGAGCCCGGCACTCCGGACATCCTGCCACCGGCGGACGCCATGGTGGCGGGCGGCGCTAGCTTCAACACCATCAACAAATGGGCCGCCGGGATCTCCGATACGCTCGCTCTGGGGCTGCTGACTGAGGGTATCGGGCTGGGCTTGCCGCTGGCGGCGCTGCCATTCGTGAACGCGGCCCAGACCATGCATCCGGCTTTTGGCCGCAGCGTGAAGGAATTGCGTGAGGCGGGCGTGAAGATTCTACTCGGACCAGACGGTTACGAACCGCACGCGCCGCACCAAGGCTCGAAATATCTGGACAGGTATCCATGGCATGCCGTCTTGGCTGCCGTGGCATAGTGCCTTCCACCGTCGCCCGAGATAGCGACAGCTGCCACGTCGACCCGATCTCAGGCCCAGTCACCGGGAGTCATCTGCGCTCTCTCCGATCGAAGAAGCCGGGAGCATACAGCCGGTTACTCGATCAGGTGATCGCTGGGAACGGGTCCGTCAGGTCGCGTCAGCTCTCGCCGACGTTGGCGTTGAGGATAGGTCAGCCGCTTAGTTGAGGATGGCAGAGTAGTCCATGATCACCGTTTGGGTGTCCTAAGTGACAGATTTTGTCACTTTCGACACCCAAACGGTGATCATGAGCGGCATTGCGGTGAGGAGGGGTCAGCCGCGGTGACCTGCGCATCATAGCGGGAGCCAGCCACAGAGTTCTCGTACGGCAACCGGTGTGGCAACTCGTAAGGTCACTGTGTCGCTCGATGTGACTGCCAGGCGAGGTGACCTCTACCCGCTGGCTGGAACGCCGGGTGAGTCAACGGCCAGCTGGCGGGCCTGGGCAGCGGTTGCCAGCCGCTTGTCGTAGGTGACGAACACGTCGAGGTCCTCGCGCAGCAGCAACGCGGTGGCCAGATGGATCGCGTCCAGCGAGCGCAGCGAACGGCCGGGTAGCCGGCTTGCCGACTCGACGATGCTCGGGGTCATGCCGATACGGCCGATCCGGGTCAGCAGGAGATCGGCGCGGGCAAGCGCGGACGGGTCCTCACTCCGCACCGCGCGACGCGTCTCCACGGTGAGCAGGCTGCTGGACACCAGCGGTGCTGCCGGCCGTCGGGTGAGGAACCGGCTGAGCGCGTCGCTCTCCGGCTCAGCCCAGACCAGCTTGACGAACGCGGAGGTATCGAGATAGATCACCAACGCCCCGCATCCGTAGTTCAGCGACGACCTCGCTGAGCGGTCGCCGCCCGTGCGGGATCGACGGCAGCGGAAGGAAATCATCGATAGCGCCCGCCGACGGTACGTAATCCCCGGACGCCGCGAGACTCTCCAGCAGCGTTCCGGTGTCCTGCGCGGGCACCAGGTAGGCGACCAGCTTGCCTCGTTCAGTCACCGCAATGCGCTGACCCGCCTTCGCCATGGCCACATACCTGGAAGCGTGCTGCCGAAGCTCCCGGATACCTACCGACTCCATACATGCTCACAAGTCGAGATGCAACCGGAGCGCGCCGTCGAGCTGGGTCAGGAGATCCCGCGGAAGGACACCGGCACGGCGCCCGACTCGGACCGCGGCGACTGATCGGACCTGCTCAGCCTGCGCCTTGGAATCCCGGGGCAGTCCGCATTGGGCAGCGGGGAGAAACACCTGGAACGGGTAGATGCTGCTGACGCTGGACGTCACCGGCACCACGGTCACCACACCGGAACCGGATCGTTGCGCTGCCGCGTTCGCGCCGTTATTGCTGACGATCACCGCTGGGCGCGCCTTGTCCGCCTCAGAGCCCAGCACCGGATCGAGGTTGACCATGACAATCTCGCCGCGCCTCATCAGGCGCGGTCAAGCCCGTCGGCCGCGGCGGCCTCCCAGAGTGGCGCGTCCTCACTCGTCTCCCATTCAGCCCACGCCCGCTCGTAGGAGTCGGACAGCACGTGTGAGCGCAGCAACGCCACCGCCTGGGCAACCGCAGCCGAGCGTGACCGGACACCATGAGACGACGCATAGTCGTCCAGGAACTCGACGTCCTGCTCGGACATGCTGACACTCAGTTTCACACCAGCAATACTACCCCATACTCCCGATCATGCTACCCAGTTTCCTACCACCGCAGTGTTCGAACACGGCCCGGCTGAGCGAACAGTGTTGTAGGCATCAGCCACCGTCGCTCCAGATCGTCCACTACCGCGTGGTCGACACGTAGCGTCAGCATCCACCACGACGCACCTCGCCCTCAGTGGTCATCGTCTCACTCTCACGATCGTGCGCAGTCTCGTGATGACGCTAACGGCTGCGACTACTCCAGCGAGTTGCAGTGTGCACAGTGTGTATCGCGGATTGGGGGAGTGAAGCCGCCTTGAATACGACGCTCAACGTCATGAACAACACCATCCCGGTTACCGCCCAGCTGGTCGAGCAACAGCTCGAACACCGGGTGACCGACGCGGCAGTGGCCGCTAGCCGTCAGTCCGACCGCTACCAGGCGGTGTGTGGGCAACTATTCATTGCCGCGTCACTCGCCGCGCCTCCCGGCCGGCCTTGCCCGGACTGCATGGCAGTCTTGATGACCGAGTCGCGAGTGGCGGCTCTCGCTGCACCGCACCGGAGTCGCGGCCGCCGTCCGGGCCTGCTGTGGCGGCTGCTCCGCACCAGGTCGTCGGCTACCGTCCGTTCATCACTCGGCGACTACGGTGGTGGCCGTTGAGCGACCCTGTCGACAACCCCGATCAGCCGGTGATCACCAGACAACAGGCCGCGCAGGCGATCATGAACTACTGCCTCCGCCGCGAGCCGAATACGGCGATCGTCAAGTGACACGTAGGTAGCGTTCGGACGGAGCCGCCACCGTCCACGGGTCATCAGGCAGCTCGCGACCCCGTCGGCTGACCGGAGTCTGGGTGCTCACTCTTCGTACGAAGATGTTTACGCTCCGTGTCGACCGGGTAGATGCCTGCTGGCAGTGTCAGCACGATGAACTCACGGAAGATGGAGGCAAGTCGAATGCGTATCTTCAACCGCGTGGTCGCCGCGGGCACTCTGGCCGTGTCAGTGGCACTGGGTGCCTCGGGCGTCGCCGTTGCCGGCGTCGCGGTGGGCAGCCCGGTGTCGCCGACCCAGATCGGGACACCCGACGATGACGGCTCGCACGAGTGCGACAACAAGGACAACAAGGATGGTGGGATCCTCGGGATCCTGGGCAGTGGAGACCGCTCGCACGAGGTCGAATGCGGGGAATACGGCAACAAACTGCCGGGCTGACGACTTTGTTTTGTTTAAGCCTAGATCCACCGGTGAATTGCGGCGTGAGGGGTGTCGGAGAGGGGTAGATGCCCTCCGAGCTGGGATGATGTGACTTGTCTAGGGTCCATCAGGCCAAGTCCGAAGGGCATCTACGAGGTGC
>JBOHFF010000109.1:0-13785 GCA_050699515.1 Pseudonocardiaceae bacterium | reverse complement strand
AGCCGTTCCACCCGCAGCGGCCCCTCCACATCAACCACAAGCTGAACATGATAAATATCAGGAACCCGCTCATCATAGAGAGCGTGAAACAACAACCCCTCCTGCAACGGCGTCAACGGCCACACGTCGTGAAAACCCGGATGGACGACCTCGATCTGTTCGATTTCTTCCTGTGTGAGTGTGACGAGGGGGTCGTCTGATGGTGTATCCGGCGCCACGACCAAGGGCGCGTCATCGATGACCTCCACCAGCCGCGCCACCGTCTTACACCGGAACACATCCTGTGGAGTGAATACCATCCCTATCCGCCGTGCTCGACTCACCAACTGAATGGAACTGATACTGTCCCCTCCGTGGTCGAAGAAGTTGTCGTGGATGCCGATGTGGGGGAGGTGGAGTGTGTGGGCGAATAGTTCGCAGAGTTGTTGTTCTTGGGGGGTGGTGGGTGGATGGGTGGTGGGGGTTGTGGGGGTGAGGTCGGGGGTGGGGAGGGCGTGGCGGTCGAGTTTTCCGTTGGGGGTCAGGGGGAGGTGGTCGAGGACGACGAACGCGGTGGGGATCATGTATTCGGGGAGGTGCCGGTGTAGGTAGTCGCGCAGTGCTGCGCTCAGCGCGCTCGCCCCGCGGGCAACCCCCGGATTATTCGTGCGTGCGTTCGGCGGGATCTTTTCGTTATCTGATGCCAGATAGACGTCTGTGAGAACTGAAGAACCGGAACTGATGGTCTCTAGGAACAGCACATCCAGTTCACCGTCCGCACCGGTACCCGACCATGTGACCACGACCTGATAACCGAGTCGCTCACCGAGTTCGTGGAATGCTTCAGGATGCTCGCCAGTGGACCCGACTCGACCCAACTCGCGTTGCACGTCGGTAAGTGGCCGCCCAGCGAACAGTGCCCGCGCAGCCGATGCCTCATGCGCCATCCGTTCATTGGGTACACCGACCACTCGCAAACGGACTGGGCGGTCAGAACCGAGCCGATCGCCCAGCTCTACCAGTCCACCGGACTGATCGCGCCAGAGCATTCGCATGGTGTCCGCCAGCGATATCGCACCCCGAGCTGGATGCCTGTGCAGAACGACGTCATAGCGGTATCGGCTCAGCTCGTTGTCGTACCGACCCCGCTTGACTCGGATATCGACACCACCGGTTCCACTACCTATTGTGTGGAAAAATTCCGGATCAACCAGAAGCTCGTTCTCTTGTAGAGCCTTCAGTTCGATTCCGCGACGGACAACATCACTATCCGTGGTACCGTCAATTTTTTCCAGCTCGACTGCGGTGTCCAAACAGCGCCTCAGTCGCAGATTACGCACGTCGCCGACGAACACCGTGCCGGCCGGTTTCACCAGGTCGAGCGCGCCACGCAGCACAGTTTCCAGATACTCAGAATTCGGAAAGTACTGCACCACGGAGTTCAGGACGACCGTGTCGAAAAATCCTACCGGCAGGCCCCCGAAATCGTCGGCGGCCTGGGTGCGCAACTCGACCCGGTCGACAAGATCGGGTCTGGAGTCGAGTTGCTGCCGCAGCTTGCCGATCGCAACCACCGAAAGATCGGTGGCCCAATAGGACTCGCACTCAGCTGCAAGCCTGGACAGTATCAGTCCGCTACCCACTCCGATCTCCAGAATCCTGGTGGGACGCAGTGCCCGGATGCGCTGTACGGTAGCGGCACGCCACTCCGCCATCTCTGCGAGCGGGATCGGCTTACTGTTGTAGCTACTGTTCCATCCGGCGAAGTCTTCACCGAACTCAGTCGCTTCCCCTGCGCCGTACATCGTCTGGTAAAGCTGTCTCCATTCGTCTACGTGCTCCTGCTGCGCCCGCCCGAGTCGGGTGGACATGGATCTCCGATCGGGTACCACGTAGCCGATCACGCGGGTCCCACTCGATCCGTCCGCGCGGGCGATCACCTCCACCTCGGCCACATCATCATGTTTGCTGAGCATGGCGGCGATCTCGCCCAACTCGACCCGAGCGCCGCGGACTTTCACCTGGTCATCGTCGCGGCCGAGATAGATCAGCGATCCTTTTTCGTCCCAGCAAGCCAGATCACCACTCCGGTACATGCGCGTACCGGAGTCGCCGAACGGGCACGCCACGAACCGCTGGGCAGTCAGCGCCGGGCGGTTCGAGTACCCTCGCGCCAGGCCGACGCCGGCCAGGTACAACTCCCCAGCCACACCGACGGGAACGGGCTGGAGGGCCTTGTTCAGGACGAACACCTTCATGTTGGCGATCGGGCTGCCGATTGGCGGAGCAGAACCGTCATCGGATGTTGGCGCACACTCCCAGGACGTCACATCGATCGACGCCTCGGTAGGACCATAGAGATTGTGTAATTCACAATCGAGAACGCCGAAAAATCTTGCAACCAGCTCCGCTCCGAGCGCTTCTCCACTGCACACGACCCGCCGCAGGGAGTGACATCCCCCCGCCGCCGGTTCCGACAGGAATGCTTTCAGCATCGAAGGGACGAAGTGCACAGTGGTGATCTGTTCATCCTGGATGATCGAGGCGATGTATGCCGGATCTTTATGTCTCTCGGGTTCGGCTACTTGCAGCGTCGCACCCGTGACGAGCGGCCAGAGGAGTTCCCAGACCGACACGTCGAAGTTGCAGGACGTCTTCTGCAGAACTCGATCGGTATGTTCCAGCCTGTACCGGTCCTGCATCCAGTGCAAGCGATTGGTAAGTCCCGCATGCGTATTGACGACACCCTTCGGGGTGCCGGTTGAGCCCGAGGTGTAGATAACGTAGGCGGCGTTCGCCGGGGTGAGAGGCGCCGGGGTGAGAGGCGCCGGGCTGAGGGGCGCCGGGCTGAAGGGCTCAGTGCGGTCGACATCGACGATGTCGAAGGGTGTGCACTCGGACACCGCGAGCTCGTCAAGTTGGAGCCGCGGAACACCGCTCGCATCGGGAATGAGCCGATCGGTCGAACTAGTGGTGATCAGCAATGCCGGTCGAGCGTCAGCGAGCATGAAATCGATGCGTTCGGCCGGATGACCCGAGTCGATGGGGAGGTATGCGGCGCCAGATTTCAAGATCGCCAGCAGCGCTACGATCATCTCGATGGAGCGAGGTATGGCGAGCGCAACGAGTCGCTCGGGACCAATTTTTCGCGCGAGGAGGACCGCGGCGAGGCGATTCGCCCTATCGTTCAGCTGAGCATACGACAAGAATTCTTCCTGAAACGCCACCGCGACGTTCTCTGGTGTGAGTGCGACTTGTGCGTCGAACAGTGCCGGCACAGTCGCCGCAGGGACCTCACGTGCGGTCTTGTTCCAGTCGACCAGAAGTTGTCGACGCTGGGCGGCGTCAAGAGCGTCGAGGTGGCCGATCGGTTTGTCCGATCGTGATTCTCCCATATTGTCGAGAAGGCCAAGAAAGCACATCTGATGGATCGCGAGATCCGCAGGACTGTAGCGTTCCGAGTTCGCATCGAGATCTATCCGCCAAGGGATCTCGTCGGTGCCGCTGTAAATCACGAGGGCTAGATCTTCGACCGGGCCGTTCGTCAAATTGTGCGAGGTGGCGGTACTTTTTCCGAAACGTAGATTGTAATCGAAGATCTGGAGATTTGCGTGCGGTCCCACCAGCGGCTGGTTGTCCTCGCTCAATTTGAGGTCGCGGCGCAAGGTTTCGTATCCGTACCTCTGATGCCGTAGCCCGATCCGCATCTCCATGAAAACACGACGCAAGAATTCTGACAACGCCAGGTTCGGGTCGACCGTCAACCGTATTGGCACGACATTGGAGACCATGCCCGGGATGTTCTTGGTGAATTTGCCGATCCTTGCTGTCACCGGCAGCCCGAGAATGACTTCTGTTTCACCTGTCATGCGTGCGACGTAGAGGAATTGTGCAGCGACGAACACGGCAGGCAACCTGACACCACTCGACCTGGCCAGAACTTCCAAGTCCCTGAATTGTGAGCTTTCGAGATAGCTGGTCACTCGGGTGCAACCAGCAGCGCGGCTTGAATCCAGCCGCCCGAAACTTGCTGGAACCGAGCAGCCTGCCAGCTTTTTCATCCAGTATTCACGATCGGCTCGGAAGGCCTCGGATTCTCGATAGGAGGAATCATGGAGGACGAGATCCTTCAGTGCACCGAAACGGCCCTGGTCGCACCCCGCTCCTTCGATGAGGCTGGTGTATACTAATGCGGTTCTCCGCACGTACAATGCTCCACTGAAACCATCGAACACAGCATGGTGACAACGCAGGTACCAGAAGTGTTTGTCGTCGGATACCTTCAGCAACGCGAACGAGTAGAGTTTTCCGGTCTCTATGGAAAACCGGCGGCCCAGGTCCTCGGACATCCATGCCGTTGCCGCCTCGCGCGCAAGCGGTCGGTCGCTGAAGTCTAGGTAGGGCATGGTAAAGATAGCTGAGTCCTGAATTTCCTGGACCAGATCTCCGTTCGCTTCGACGACACGTGCCCGGAGGGCCTCCGTTTCGTCGAAGACCTGCCGTGCCGCTTGCAGTAATAACGCCTGTTCGAGCGGGCCGGTGATTTCGATGTATAGGGAGATGCTGTAGTCGAGGCCTGGCGCAAAGCGCTGAGCCAGCCATATTCCGGTTTGTGCCGAGGTCAGTGGAAGCGTCATCGTCGAGGATGTGCGCATTGTCGATCCTCCCCGGTCGCAGTGAGCGCACTTCT
The DNA here is from genome assembly GCA_050699515.1 of Pseudonocardiaceae bacterium. GTDB lineage: Bacteria > Actinomycetota > Actinomycetes > Mycobacteriales > Pseudonocardiaceae. Next base: position 9,116 of record JBOHFF010000109.1, on the reverse strand, counting down.
TGAGCGAGCATACACCCGAAGTGAGTCCGCTATGTCCGTACAGCGTCGAATACGGTTTTTACGGTGTTGCCGCGCGCGATGCCGTCTCTGCGGCTTTGCGGTCCAATTACATCGATTATATCCAGTTGTGCGGTCTTGATTACCAGGTGTCATCCCGACTATGTAGTACCGGCCTGATGGCTAAAATTAAGAGATCAACTCAGATGGCATGCGCAGCTGACCGAAGAATCGTGGTTGACAGGCTTCGGGCAGGTCGGTAGAGTCCACGAAACGTGGCGAATTGCTGGGGTGTTGCGTAGATACGCGTAGTCGGAACGAATTCAACGTGGTAATTCACTCTACGATCGCGTAACTCTATGCACGACTCGCGGGGGAATTTCGTGGTGGATGACCTTGAAATACTGACTAATCTTCCGTTTGACGTCCGGATCAAGACGTTCTTCGACTATCTGAGCGAGAGACGCCTGTCGGGGCCAGTCACTCAGAGTACCCAAGCGAATGTATGGGAAGTTTTTCGGTACGACGAAGCCGTACAGGTCCTGCTTGATTATCAGATTTTTTCCAGCGATATGAACGCAGCCGTCCCGGCCGCGCTGCAGCAGTTGGCACGCGCCGCCACGGGACATTTGGCGGGGATCGACCCACCACGGCATGATGAATTACGAGGCCTCGTCAACCGTGCGTTTACGCCAAGGGTCGTGGCCGCTCTGGAGCCGCGAATCTCGAGTATCGTGGAACGGTTGCTGGACGACATCACCACTGCGGGTGCAGCGACCGTAGACGTCGTGGGTGATTTCGCAAGCCCGCTGAGCGCGACAGTGATCGCAGAGCTGTTCGGTATCCCGGATGGGGATCACCGAATGTTCTCGGTATGGGCGGACACTCTTTTGAATGCGAAACCCGCTGGGAAACTCGGCGTGGCGGACAGTGTCGCCATGAGCAAGGTGGCCGATCTCGTGCGCGAGGTCGGAGAATATTTGGTTCAGTACATCAGAGACCGTCGCGCCCGACCCGGGAACGATCTGACGAGCAACCTCGCAGCCGCGGAGGTCGACGGACATTCCCTCGGGGATGATGAAATCATCGGTGTCATGGGAATGTTCCTTATCGCCGGATACCTGCCGACGTCCGTGTTGATCGGGAACACTGTGATGTGTCTCGATGAGTACCCCGAGGTGTTCGACGAAGTACGCCTGCAGCCAGCTGTTCTGCCGAAAGTCATCGAAGAGGTGCTGCGTTGGAGGCCGCCGCTGGTCCGTGATCAAAGGATCGCAAAAAGCCAAGTCGAGTTGGGCGGACGGACTGTACCCGCCGGCTCGGCGGTATGTGTCTGGCTGGCGTCAGCTAATCGGGACGAATTCTATTTCAGCAACCCGGACGAATTCGACGTCCATCGTGACAATGGTCGGCATCTCGCGTTCGGTCGAGGAATACATTATTGCCTGGGTATGTCCCTCACTCGATTGGAGTGCCGGATTGCTCTCGGTGCCTTGATGCGGCGGTTCGGTCGAATCAATGTCCTGCGTGACGACGGAGTCGAATTTCACAAATCGATCGGGATGCTCGGTCCCAGTCGGCTTCCTGTCGAGATCGACCTGGAGGGAGATCGCTGACCGAACGTCGACCTACGTGTGGTGCGCGATGTGATGTTGCTCGGGGGATCGGTGATGTGTTCATGAGATTCAATTCAGTGAATCCACTCAACCCCGCCTATGTTATCTACACCTCCGGCTCCACCGGCGTCCCTAAAGGTGTCGTCGTCACCAATGAAAGCCTGACAAATCTGCTGGCAGATCTCCAGGATCGGCTGCCGTTCACATCTGATGACCGCTTGCTCGCCGTGACCACGTTCGGGTTCGATATAGCTGCTTTGGAGCTGCTCCTGCCCCTCATTTCCGGAGGGCAACTCATCATCACGCCCGGGGAGCTGATCGACGACCCCCGTGGCATCGGTGAACTCATCGCCGATACCGGTGCGACAGTTATGCAGGCGACACCGGCTCTGTGGGAGGGCATCGTCACGGAGAGCCCGGAGATCTTGGGGCGGCTGAGGATCCTCGTCGGGGGCGAGGCATTAACCGGAAAACTGGCTCTGGCTTTACGGGACTGCGCTCAACAGGTCACCAATGTGTACGGTCCCACCGAGACCACTGTCTGGTCCACGGCGTCGAGGCTGGATAATGAAGAGTCGGCGCGCCCGCCGATCGGACGACCCCTCGCGAACACGCGAACCTACGTGTTGGACGCGGCGCTGCGTCCGGTACCGGTGAGCATACCGGGTGAACTGTATATCGCTGGTGCAGGTCTTGCTCGCGGCTACCTCGGCCGCGCGAGCCTCACTTCGGAGCGTTTTGTGGCAAATCCGTTCGGACCTCCTGGCGGACGAATGTACCGGACCGGAGACCTCGCGTGCTGGCGCGCCGACGGTGAACTGGAATTCCTCGATCGTGTCGACAACCAGGTGAAGATCAGGGGTTTTCGCATCGAGCTCGGGGAGATCGAGAGTGTGCTGGTCCGGCACTGTGACGTCCGGCAGGCCGCGGTGACCGTGACTCAAGACGAGTCAGGCGACAAGAGATTGACTGCCTACGTGGTCCCCGCCTCCGGCGCCGAGCTGGATCGTGCCGAGTTGCGGATCTACCTCAACCGTAGCCTTCCGGCGTACATGCTTCCCTCTTCAGTGATCACCCTTGATGAGCTGCCACTGACGCTCAACGGCAAGCTCGATCGCCGCGCACTGCCGGCCCCTCAGTCCGGCGTAGCGGTGACCGGACGCCCGCCACGGACCCCCCATGAGGAGATCTTGTGCGAGTTGTTCGCTCAGCTGCTCTGCCTGCCCACCGTCGGGATCGACGACGATTTCTTCGAGCTGGGCGGGCACTCGTTGCTGGCCACCCGGTTGGTCAACGGGATCCGGTCGAGGTTGCGGATCGAGATACCCGTGCGCACGGTGTTCGAGGCCCCCACCGTGGCTGCGCTCGTGAGACGGGTCAACGGTGCGCAAAGCGCTCGGCCGGCGCTGATGCCCGTGCTGCGGCCGGCACGCATCCCGCTGTCCTTCGGCCAACGGCGGCTGTGGTTCATCAACCGGATGGACAGCGGCGGCGCCACCTACAACATCCCGGTGGCGCTGCGGCTCACCGGCGAGCTGGACCACGCCGCACTGGCAGCGGCGCTGGTGGATCTGGTTGAGCGCCACGAGGCGCTGCGCACCGTGTTCCCCGAGACGAGTGGGGTGCCCCGGCAGTGCGTACTCGGTATCGATGACGCGCGACCAGCGTTGCCCGTCACGGGTGTGGACGAGGCGGGGCTACGCGCGGCGCTGGTGGCTGCTGCCGTCGAGGGCTTCGACCTCACCACTCAACCGCCATTACGCGCACACCTGTTCGCGCTTACGCCATTGGAGCACGTCCTTTTGATCGTGGTGCACCACATCGCCTGCGACGGCTGGTCGATGATGCCGCTGGCCCGCGATCTCACATCCGCGTATGCGGCCCGCAGGCGCGGGGAGCCACCGCGATGGCATCCGTTGCGGGTGCAGTATGCGGACTACACGCTCTGGCAGTTAGCGGTCCTGGGCAGCGAGGATGACGCCGGTAGCGTCATCTCAGCTCAGGCGAGGTACTGGAACAACACACTTCGCGACCTGCCGGCCGAGCTTGCTCTGCCGTTGGATCGCCCGAGACCGCGCCAGGCCAGTTTCCGGGGATCTACCGTGGAGATCGTCCTGGAGGCGCCATTACATGAGCGTATTCTGCGGCTCGCACAGCGTCAGGGCGTCAGCGTGTTCATGGTGTTACAGGCGGCCCTCGCTGCGCTGTGCACCCGGCTGGGGGCGGGTCACGATATCCCGATCGGCAGCCCGATCTCCGGCCGGATGGACGACGCGCTGGATGACATGGTCGGTTTCTTGGTCAATACCCTTGTCTTACGAACCGACACCAGTGGTGATCCGAGTTTTGTCGAGCTGTTGGCCAGAGTGCGCGAAACCGCACTTTCGGCATACAGCAATCAGGAGATGCCTTTCGAGTTCCTGGTGGAACTGCTGAACCCGAAGCGGTCCCTGTCACACCATCCACTCTTCCAGGTCTTCCTCGCCCTGCAGAACAACGAAGCCGCACTGCTGGATTTACCGGGTCTTGCGATGCGTGTGGAGCGCGAGGTGCTGGATTATGCAAAATTCGACCTGGCGTTCAATGTGCGTGAGCAATTTGTCGAAAATCGCGTTGCGGCCGGTATCAGCGGGGTCGTCGAGTACAGTGTCGATCTGTTCGACCGCGCCACGATCGAAACCATGGTGACTCGGCTGATCCGGTTTTTGGACACCGCTATCGCGAATCCGCAGCACCGCATCAGTGCAGTGGAGGTTCTCGATGGCGCCGAACGTCGGCGGTTGCTCGGCACCTGGAGTAACCAGGATATTCCCGCCATCGCCGTTCATGAGCGCTTTTCCCAGATCGCCACGGCCCGTCCCGGTTCGACGGCGGTGCGGTTGGGGCACCGGGTCCCGACCTACCGGGCCCCGACCTACCGGGCACTGACCTACCGGGCACTGACCTACCGGGAGCTGGATGCACGCGCCAACCAGCTGGCTCACCGGCTCATCGCCCTGGGCGTCGGTCCAGAGAGCCGGGTCGCGGTGTTCCTGGACCGATCGCTCGATCTGGCCGTCTCGATCGTTGCGGTGCTCAAGGCCGGGGGCGCATACGTTCCGTTGCACGAGGCGTTTCCTGCCGAACGGCTGGAGTGGGTGATGGCCGATACGGCAGCAGTGGTGCTACTCACCGACCAGGCCACCTTATCGCGGCAATTCCAGCACCACGCGGCAGTGATCGTCCTCGATTCCGATCCTTGGCTGGGCGAGGAGCCCTCGAGCGATCCGGCGAGGCCGGTACATCCGGACCAGCTGGCCTATGTCATGTACACGTCCGGGTCGACCGGTACCCCCAAAGGCGTGTCCATCTCGCACCGCGACCTGCTCGCACTTGCCAGTGACCCGTGCTGGAATACCGGGAACCACGAACGCGTCCTGCTGCACGCGCCCTACGCATTCGACATTTCCAGCTACGAGCTGTGGGTGCCCTTGCTCTGCGGAGGCGAGGTCGTCCTTGCCCCACCCGGGCGGCTGGACGCCGCGACTCTCGCACGGTTGATCGAGCAGGAGAAGATCACTTCCGTACACTTCACCGCCGGACTGCTTCGGGTGATCGCGGAGGCCGTCCCCACGTCCCTGGCGGGGGTGCGAGAAGTGTTGACCGGCGGCGATGTGGTGTCCCCGGTCGCGGTCGAGCGGGTGCTGGAACATGCACCGGGCGCGGTGGTCCGGCAGCTCTACGGGCCGACCGAGGCCACGCTGTGCGCAACCCAGCACGAGGTGCGGGCACCTCAGGTGGTCGGGACTTCGATACCCATCGGGCGGCCGCTCGCGGATACCAGGGTGTACGTCCTGGACGCCGCATTGCAACCGGTGCCACCGGGAGTGATCGGTGAGATCTACCTCGCCGGGACGGGTATCGCCCGCGGCTACCTCAACCTGCCCACCCGCACCGCGGAGAGGTTCCTCGCCGATCCCTGCGGTCCGGTCGGAGTACGGATGTACCGCACCGGCGATCTGGGCAGGTGGAACTCCAGCTGGCAGCTGGAGTTCGTCGGACGAGCCGACGACCAGGTGAAGATCCGCGGGTTCCGCGTCGAACCCGGTGAGGTCGCGTCGGTGTTGGCCGGGCACCCCGACATCCACGAGGTCGAGGTGCTCACCCGCGACGACCACCGGGGTGAGCGGCAACTCATCGGCTATGTGGTGCCGGACGGCAACCGATCCACCGACCGGGCCGCGGCGGCTACCCGGCAGCAGATCGCTGAGTGGCAGCAAATTTACGAAGGCATGTACGCCGGTGCACCCGCGACACAGTTCGGTTCGGACTTCTCCGGGTGGAACAGCAGCTACAACGGAGCGCCAATTCCTGTGGAACAGATGCAGGAATGGCTCCAGTCCATCGTGGACCGGATCCGCTCGCTGCGGCCGAGACGCCTACTGGAGATCGGAGTCGGCAGCGGACTGATCCTGTCCCGGCTCGCACCGGAGTGTGAGACCTATTGGGCGACCGACTTCTCCGTCGAGGCGATCAATTCGTTACGGCGAGAGCTCGAAAAACGGCCTGAGCTCGACTCCGTCGTCACATTGCGGGCTCAGCCCGCCGATGATTTCGACGGTCTGCCGGCGGGGTTATTCGACACTGTGGTCATCAACTCGGTCGTGCAGTACTTCCCGAACGCCGAGTACCTGAGCACCGTTCTGCGCCGCGTGCTCGTACTGTTGGCACCGGGCGGCGCGGTGTTCGTGGGTGACGTCCGCAATCTGAACCTACTGCGCAGCTTCCACGCCGGCGTGGTCATGGCCGGCGGTGCCGCCCTGGAGGACACCGTCTCGGTCCGGCGAGCCATCGACCGGAGTGTCATGCGGGAGAAGGAACTCCTCGTCGCGCCCGAATTCTTCCACCACCTCTGCGCCGGCGACGCCGAGATCGCTGGGGTGGATATCGCTGGGGTGGATATCGCCGGGGTGGATATCGCCGGGGTGGATATCAGAGTCAAGCGTGGCCGCCATCACAACGAGCTCAGCCGGTACCGGTACGACGTCGTCCTGTACCGCGCGCCCGCGTCTGGACTGGTGTCGCTGATCAGCGCGCCGGCACTGAGGTGGGCGGCGGACATTGCGGGTCTCCCCTCGCTGCGCGCGCACCTCGAGCAACATCGGCCGGCCACGCTGCGCGTGGTCGATGTCCCCAACGGTCGCATGGCACATGAGGCGGCTGCGGCCAACGCGGTCTCGGCGGGTGAGCCGATCGAACAGGTGCGCCACGAATTCGGTAACGCTGCGGGTGTAGACCCGGAGATCTTCACCGAGCTCGGTGAGCAGCTCGGTTACCTCGTCGGCGTCACCTGGTCCAGCGCCGGGGTCAACGGCGAGCTCGACGTGCTGTTGGTCGACGCCACGGGAGGAACCTCCCCGGCTGGGTTGTGCACCCATGACGGGCAGCTTCGCAGCGTCGCGCACACCAACGATCCGGGGCGCTTTCGTGAGACCAGCACGCTGAGCACTTCGTTACGGAGCTATCTGGCCAAGCGGCTGCCTGACTACATGATCCCGGCCGTCTTCGTTGTGCTGGATTCCCTGCCGGTCACGGTGAACGGAAAGCTCGACCGGGAGATGCTCCCCGAACCGGAGCTGGTCAGCGAGATTCGGGGAGGAGAACCTCGGACCCCGCGGGAGGGGACCCTGTGCGCCTTGTTCGCCCAGGTCCTCGGGGTGGCCTCGGTGGGGATCGACGACAACTTCTTCGAGCTGGGTGGGCACTCGCTGCTCGCCATCCGTTTGATCAACTCCATACGTACCGCCTTCGGCGCTGAGCTCACGGTGCAGGCTGTGTTCGAAGCGCCGACCGTCGTCGCGCTGGTGGAGCGACTCGATGGTGGTACCGGTCCCGCGCAGGCCCCGCTGATCCCGATGCCGCGGCCCGACCCGGTTCCGCTCTCATTCGCACAGCGACGGATGTGGTTTCTCAACCGGCTCGAGGAGCCGGGTGGGGCTTACAACATCCCGGCGTTACTGCACTTGTCCGGCCCGTTGGATCGCCAGGCGCTGGACCGGGCACTTCAGGACGTGGTGGCCAGACATGAGAGCTTGCGCACGGTGTTTCCCGAGGCCGGCGGCGAACCCATGCAGCTGGTCCGCGATGCGGACTCGCTCGGCACCGGCCTGACCATCGTGGAGATCACCGAGCAGGAGCTGAACCAGGCGCTGATCGAGGCGTGCGGGTATGGTTTCGACCTCACCACCGAGATCCCGTGCCGAGCGACTCTGTTCACGTTGTCGCCGACGCAACACGTGCTCCTGGTGGTGCTGCATCACATTGCCGGCGACGGCGCCTCGATGGGACCGCTCGCCCGTGATCTCGGGGCCGCGTACGTGGCACGTGCGTCCGGTCGCGATCCCGAGTTTCCCCCGTTGCCCGTGCAGTACACCGATTACACTCTCTGGCAGCGTGTGGTGCTCGGGAGCGAGCAGGATCCGGGCAGCCGGATCTCCGGGCAGCTGGCGTACTGGCGGGCCACACTGGCTGACTTGCCACTCGAGCTGAATCTGCCCACAGACCGTCCCCGTCCTGCGCAGGTGAGCTATCGGGGCGCAACGTTGGCGTTCGAGCTGGCTCCGGCGCTCCATGCCGGGTTGATCCGCCTGGCACGAGAGCGCAACGCCAGCTTGTTCATGGTGCTGCAGGCCGGTCTCGCCGCGTTGCTGACCCGACTGGGTGCTGGCACGGATATTCCCATCGGAAGCCCTATCGCCGGCCGGACTGATGCGGCACTTGAGGATCTCGTCGGATTCTTCGTCAACACCCTGGTGCTGCGCACTGACGTCTCGGGGAATCCCAGCTTCGGCGAGCTCGTCGAGCGCGTGGCGGCACGGGATCTGAAAGCCTACGCCAACCAGGACGTGCCGTTCGAGCTCCTGGTCGAGGTCCTCAATCCGATTCGATCATTGGCCAGGCATCCGCTGTTCCAAGTGATGCTTGCGCTCCAGAACAACACTGAGGACGATTTGGTACTGCCGGACATTCAGGTGAGCGTTCCCGAGCTCGAGTTGGCTGCGGTGAAATTCGATCTCGATTTCGACTTACGGGAACGCTCGACTGGTGAGGGGACGCCTGCCGGGGTCGCCGGGCGGGTCGGGTACAGCACCGATCTGTTCGATCGAGCCACCGTGATGCTGTTGATCACAAGGCTGATCAAACTGTTAGAGGGCGTAGCGGCGGATCCCACAATACCCATCGGCCGCATCGACATACTCGATGCCCGGGAACGGCAGCAGTTACTGGTCGAGTGGAATGGTATTGATCGGGACATCCCACCCGTTGATGTCATCGGACTCTTCGAGACCCAGGCCGCGGCCACCCCCCACCACACCGCCATCACCTGCGGCCCCGAGTCCCTGACCTACGCCCAACTCAACCACCACGCCACCCACCTCGCCGACCACCTCACCCACCACCACCACATCGGCCCCGAAACCCTGGTGGCCCTCGCCCTCCCCCGCACCCCCACCATGATCACCA
>JBOHFF010000108.1:0-41138 GCA_050699515.1 Pseudonocardiaceae bacterium | reverse complement strand
CAGGCGCTCACCATGGTCCTCCATCAGCGTGCAGATCCGCCGCAACCGCTTCGCATCGGCAATGTCGTAGGCCATCAGATACCGGCGCCGAGCCACCACGTCACCTCGTGACCATCGGGATGTACTCCGGAATCTCTCCGATCAGCACCGCCGCCAACAGCCGGGCCTGCACGTCGAGCACCCGGCGGTAGCTGATCCGGTACTTGAACACCGGGTGACGGATGTCGGTGTCCAGCCGCCGTTCATAGGCCTTCAGCACGGTCCGGCGCCCATCGGGGGTCAATGACACCGCGCCGGCGCGCCGGATGAAATCTGACTGAGTGATCTCGCCGTTGTTGAGCAGGCTGATCACCACCGAGTCGGCGATCAACGGCCGGAACTCCTCGGCGAGGTCCAACGCCAGCGAGGGCCGGCCATAACGCGAACGGTGATAGACACCGAGGTAGGGATCGAGCCCGACACCCAGGGTGACCGCGACCAGGTCCTTGGTGAGCATCGAGTAGCAGAACGACAGCAGCGCATTGAGCGGATCCCGCGGCGGTCGGCGGTTGCGACCCAGCTGCGAGAACTCAGCGCCGAACGCTTCGCCATCTCCCACCAGCATGGAGGGCAGCGCCCCGAAATACATCCTCGCCGCGGTGCCCTCGATACCCAGCAGGCTGGAAAAGGACTCCGCCTCGCGGGCCTGGTCAGCGAGCCGCTTGAGCGCGTCCGCTGTGGATGACACGTCGCCGCGGGAATTGCGGCGCAGCAGCGTCCGGCAGTTGAGGATCTTCCCGGCGATCATCTGCTGGGCGAGCCCCGCACCGCCCTGCGCGTGCGCCGCCGTCTGCTGCCGTCGCAGCTCCACGTACTTGGACGGCTGGCCGAGAGCGAAGCCTTGCAGCCACCCGCCGCTGCTCAGCCACAGCACCGGGATCGCCCGCGCGAAGCACTCCCCCAGCGCCTGGGTGCTGATCTGCACCCGCCCGAACACCGCCAGCTGCGACACGTCCAGCAGGCGCCACGAGGCGAGTTTCTCCTTCTTCAGGGTCACCTCGAGGCGCCCGCTGCGCACACCGACGAAGGCGCCCGGCTCGGTGACGTAGACCGGTCGCTGCTCGGGGTCGCGGGGCACCAGCCGGCGCGGTGGCTGCTCGCGGCGGGATAGCAGCGCGTTGGTCTCATCCGGCAGGCACAGCCCGACCAGCGAGCAGCGCGGGCACTTGGGACTGTCGACCAGCGGTAACGGTGGGGTCGCCCGATCGGCCACTCCCCGCGCGTCGGCGACCATGTCGGCCGCCCAGCTCAGCCGTTCCGGCGTCAGCTCCACCCGGACCCGCTGGCGGGTCTCGGCATACCACAGCTCGGCATGATTACATACGTAACCCTGATCGCGCAGCAGCAGTGCCTGCAGGCAGACCTGCACCTCATCGCTGGGCCACGGTGTCCCGTCAGGTTGCGGTGATCCCTTCTTGTAGTCCACCGGTACGACGGCCCCACCGTCACCTTCGATCAGGTCGAGCTTGGCGATCACCCCGAGGCGCTCAGAGCTGATGGTGATCGAACGGGCCTGACGCAGCTCACCCTCGTCAGGTAAGGGTGCCGCGCCCGATTCGACGTCGACCTTGCGGTGTACCTGCTGGCCCAGCCGGGTGTCGTCATTGTCGGCGAAGCGGGCCTCGACCCACTCCAGGTAGAACAACCGCGGGCAGTAGACGAACTCGTTGACCATCCGGGCCGGCATCAGGTCGGGGTCCACGCCTCAGCGCTCCGGCATAAGCAGACTCACCACTTGACCCAGTTGACGCGGATGATCGTCACCGTATCGATCACGTCTGAGACGACGAACACCGACGATACCCGTCCCGCCACCGAACGTAGCGGTGTAGCTGTTCGTACCCTTGTCGTAGTCACCGACGGCATATGGGTCGCGCGCCAGATCTTCGACCCTGGCGTCGAACTCGGTACGCAGTGCGCGCGGCAGCCGGCTCAGCTGTTCTTCAGCGTAGGAGACATATCGGACGCAGTACCGAGCCATGAGCCTTTCTCACCTGGCCTGTATACGGCCTTCGTCGGCGAAGACCGACTCGTCGCCTGCGGCAACCCGGCTGATGTCGGAAGCCACACCGTCGAGCATCTCGGGGTTAAGGCAAATCACCGCCCGCACCCACCAGGTGCGCTCCACCAGCGTGAGCACCGGCTCCAGATCGAAAGTGTCCGCAGCACGCACGAGGACGGCGCGGTACTCCAATTCGAACTGCTCACGCTGAGCTGGATCCAACGCATCCCGGATCGCCGCCGGCGTCTTTTCCAGGCCCCGTACACACACGGTGACAACATCGTCGCTGGATGAGGGCAACGGCGGCATCATAACGCGCGATGGATGAGGAGTGGACATGCTGGCCTCCTTCGGCAGATCACCAGACTCCGGCACTGAGGAGGTCTGCGCCGGCTGCATAGCCGACATCGCCTGGACCTCATCACAGCCGGTCAGGTCGGGTCAGGTCGCGGGCAGGAATCAACGCGCTTCGACACCCGCGAACCAACGATGGTTGCCTCAAAAGGGTCCGGCCACGAGGGCCGGAATCAGGGCCAACGAAACCGTGACCCTGGCCGTGCACACTACAGGAAGTAGGCGGTCACGCGCCTAGCGCAACTGGCCCGAGCTTCACCGCTCAGGCGCGAACAGTCCAAGCCCGAAGTGGCTCAGATGCCCCAGCACCAGCGGACCGCAGGTGGGCTCGGCGAGCTCGATCCGCAGGAACGCCGAAACGCGAGTGGCCTGGCCCTGCCGGGTGTCGCGACGCATCCGGGCTGACGGGCGGTAGCGCCGCCACGGCTGCCACTGTTCAGCCAGCGGCGTCACGGCGCGCAGTGGCGGTAAGCTGCGGTGGCGCAACTCGGTGGCAACCTCGGTACAGAGGTAGTCCAGCTGGCCGGCGTGGCGCTTGGGGTAGCGCGGCGGGGTGAACGGCGTCACCGAACACCAGACGCTGGCCGGTTGCTGTGCCACCAACTCGGGTGCGACCTGGGCAAGGGCGCCCATCCCAGCGACTCGAATGATGAGCCGCCAGTCCGGGTTCGCGGGCGTGTAGAGCCGGTCGACGGTGGTCAGTGCCTTCAGCTCGTCCTCGGGTAGCCCGTTGGGTGTCCAGACCACCAGGCCGGTGAGCCTACGATCGGTGATCAACGGCAGGTAGTGCGCATGCCCGTGCCCCTCCATGGCGTTGCCGCCGGCCGTGCGGCCGCCCAGCTGCGTGCTGGTGCGCTCCTCGGGTAACCGGCCCAGTTTGCTGAGCGCACCCAGGCGCAGCAGGTCGGTGTAGATCAGTGCATCGGTCTGCGGCGGCAGCCCGGCCTGCAGCACGCTGAACCGCACCGCGGTCACCGGCTCGGCTCGACGGCGTGGCTGCGAGTGGCGCTGGGGAACCGGGCGGTCACGTTGGTAGGCCACCAGATGCGTCCCGGCTGGGAACAGCAGGCCGCCCTTGCGGACGTCGACGGGCCGGGCGAGCAGCGAGTCGAGCCGCAACGGGAGTTCCGGGGCCAGCACCGACGTCACTACCGCGTTCTCGGCTAGCGAGTCGGCCACATCCAGGGGGATCCAGGTGTCGTGCGGCCCAGGAGACCACTCGACGGGCAGCGAACCCTCGCACACGCTGTCCGCTCGACCGAAGTACGGGATCGCGCCAGCGAGCCGCGCCAGCGCGGCCTGCTGATCCGGGGTCAGCGCGACGCGCCAGTGCACCCCGAGCTCGGCGTCACGCTCGAACGCAGCGAATGCGTCCAGGACGCGGTCGGTGTTGGCAGCGCCGTTGCGGTGCACGGTATCCGGGTGCCGGGTGGGCGAAACCCCGTGCCTGGGGACGTGGAACGTCGGCGGCACGGCCAACGCCGCCAGCAGCCCGTGCACCGTGTCCCCGTCGAGCTGCGGGACCCGGGTGCGCCACACCGCGTACAGCGCCCGCAACAGCCGCCACGGCGAGGGCGGCAGCTCCACGGCGCCCTCGCTGACGTGCCCGCCCCACGGGGTGGCGTGATACCGCCCACACGGAAACCGCAGCACCAGAGTTGGCACCTCAGCCTCTCCCGACCAGCACCGATGCGCCCCCGAAGCTCCCATAGCCGCCTTGGTCCGACCGCCGGATCGGTGCTTGCATCACCTGGAGGACACCCCGTGCACGAAGCTGATCAGGCGACAGTCGCCGATCTTTCCCTACGACCGCGGCATCACCCACCAGGGACCAGACGGTGTCCCGTTCCAGCGGAACCGTCCACAGCGGCCAGCGAAGTGCGCTTCGCTTCCACGACTTGTCGCATCCGCTTGTCTTGAGGGACGCCGGCTGGCCGTGATTTCCGGTGACCGCGCAGGTGGGAAAGAACACCAGACCGAGGAAGGCCAGCCAGTCGGCACCCGGCACGCCGAGACGCTTCTCGTTGGATGGGTTGACCGCCCGCACCGCGTAGATGCGCTCTCCCTGCGAACTCCAGGACAATGTTGGCAGCGGGCTGTCTTCCCGCCAGGGACCGAATATCGCCTCTCGGATTCGCTCGGCATCAAGCCGGCTTGCCAGTTCCCGCACCATCACGAGGAACTTCTGCTGCCCGGCGGTGAAGTGCAGGTGGGTCGGCTTACCATTACCGTTGCCGTCCACCGGGCCTTCGGCGAGCAAGGCGCAGAAGAGATCCGCGTCGGCGCGCGTGTCGCCGAGGGTGCCGACGATCTCCTGTGCCCACTTGCGCGATACCCCGGGTGACGGTTTCACATCATCGAGCCGATTATCCGCGGGCCCATGTAGCACAATGCTGTTCTGCCAGCGGATCCGATCCGCATCGACCAACTCGACCAACTCATCTTCGCCCGTCACGCCTCGGAAAATTGGGACCGGAACCAGGCCAGCGGTCCAGTGCATGGTCGGTTCCCGCCCAGTCCGGGACAAGACGTCCAGTATTCCCAGCGCGGCGAGGAATCCCAGCGGGTTAGTCCCATCCAACGCCGGCAGTGCGATCTCGCGAGTCATCCCACTCGCTCCTCACTGGCCTCGCTCGCCCGGTGGTCGGCGAGCCGCAGCACCGCCTCCAGCCAGGCAAGCCCGTACCAGCCGTATCGCCGCACGCACCGCCAGAACCGCTGTGGAACGCCTGAGTCGAGCCCCAGCAGGCCGTGATCACTGCGCGCCTCCCACACCCGGCCGTCAACCTCCGCTCGCAGCTGCTCCGGTTCCTCGTCGAAGCTCACCGGGACGAACGGGCGGGCGTAACCGTGGTGGCTGGCAATCAAATGCAGCACAAGGTCCCAATCGTTGGCCTGCTCCCGCAGTGTCCGGTCATGCTCGACCAGCGCTACTGACGCGAGTTCGTGCCGGGTGCCGGGAGGATAGCGGGACGCCTGCTCGGCTCTACGCCTGCGCCGGTAGTCGGCGGCCGGGATGAGGGACTTGGCCAGCACGGCTCCGCTGACTACCTCGCCGCCACGCAGGAAGAGCTGGAACCGCGGATCGACCTTGCCGAGGTCGTGCAGCCGCCCCGCGAGGGCCAGATCATCGACGATCTCAGCCGGGAAGCGACACGCGTGGCCCAGGCGTCGCGCCCAGCATTCGACGTGGGACAGGTGCTGCTCCAGCAACACTTCTGCGCCGAGGAACGAACTGGTTGCTGGTTCCGAGTCGGCACCAGCAGATTCGCGATGACGTCCCAGCGCTGGGACACGCTGACGGGATCGGACAACGAGCACCTCCACCGGAGTGTGCCCGCCCTGCCGCGCCGGAGCTATCTCTACTCGATCTATCGTCGTCTTGGCCTTCGCCAGCGCGGATACGACCTCATCGAGCAGCTTCAGCTCGGGGTGCTTTCGGTCGCAGGGGTGGTCCGCCAGTTCCTCGAGCCAGTCACGCACTGTGTCGTGGTCCGGATTGGCTAGATCCGGGTCGAGCGCGGGTGCCGGATACAGCCGAAGTACCGCCCGGGTTCGTTGCCTCGCCTGCACCGCCGTGCCGAGATCGCTCACCGGCGCGCGCGCGGCCGGATCCCAGTTGTCCGCCCGGATGCCCCCATAAGTGGCCGGCACCACGAGGGTCGAGCCTGCCCGGATGTCGTTCGTGGTAATCACCACAGTCGTTTTGTCGATCTTGTCACCCTGCCAGTGCAGAGCTGGCCTGACCGCTGGCGGTGCCTCGCCAGCGGTATCACCACCATCCGCGGCGTCCAGCGCGGTATCCGAGAACGACGGCGCCGCGCCGACGCCGGACAAGTCAGCCAACCAAGCCCGAACAGCGTGCAGCGGGAGCGACATTGCCTCACCGCTGCCGGGCGGGCACAGCGACACCAGGGGAACCAACCGCTGGGCAGCGTCCGGCCCCCCCAACGTCTCCAGCCGCACATCCGCCCGCCAGACCACGTTGACTTCCGGACTGCGGGATTGCTCGCCATGCAGCCAGTGGGCCGGGTCGGGGTCGGCATCGGGCTGGATAGACGTCTGCACCCATCGATCGAGCTGGCTCGGCATGAGTTGGGGCGCGTAACGCGGTTCGCTGCTCAACTTTCTCCGGGTCTTCGGATCAATCGTGAAGGCGTTGATGCCGAAATTGAGCGGGCGTTCTTGCAGCCAGCTCCAGGTAAGCCGGAGCCGGTCGCCGTAGACTGGGTCCTCCGCTGTGGCGGTGACGTCGGCGGAGGTCGCGAGGATCACGGAGGCTGCGGTGCGGCCGCTCTTTGTGAACTTACCGTCCCGGTCTACCCGGCCGAACCGCTGAATCAGGGCGTCGAGCGCGGCGCACTCCGTGACCAGCCCGTCAAGGTCAATGTCCGCACCCACCTCGATTGCCTGGGTGGCCACCAACACCAGCGGCTGTGCGCTGTCCTCACGGGTCCGGCCGGTGTACAACCGCTGCTCGTACCTTGCCAGCAGTAAGTCACGATCGAGCGGACGCATCCGCCCCGTGAGCAGTACTGTCTCGATCTTCTGCTCGTCGAGTAGGCGGTGCACGCAGCACGCCGTGTCGACGCGGTTGACTACGACACCAACGGTGCGTACGCCAGGACGATCGAGCAATTTACGAGCCTCTTCCACAGCCACCGATGCCAGCTCGGCGTGGTGCTTGGCCTGGTTCGATCCAGACACCTTGACCAACCGCACGCGCGCAGGTTTCGACGCTGTCAGGCGCCGAGCCAGGACTGGCGTCACCTTGTCCTCGTCCCCCAGCCGCAGCACGCGATCCTCCGGGACGTCGTCCCTGCTCGGTGTGGCGGACAGCTCCACCACCGAAAACCGGTCCGGAAGGAGCACCTCCCGGGGCGGGCGGTAGCGCTGCCGAATGGCGTCCAACGTTTCCGCGAACGGCCGGGCCAGATGCACCTCGTCGAGGAGGTACAGCACATCGCTGCCCAGCAACCCGGCGTGCACGGGCCGCATTCCGTTGCTCACGCCATAGCCGCGGAACAGCAGCCGCGAACCCACTTGATCAACAGTGGACACGATCACAGTGGGAACATCGGGTCGGCGCGCCCAGTCATTATCGCGGACGATGCCGCCGCGCAGCTCGGCGTACTCCAAAGGCGGCTGGTCGATATCGAGGGCCGCCAAGTCGCGCAGTTTCTGCGCTACTTCGAAAAGCACTCCCCTGCGGGCCTTCTGGAGTCGCTGAGCAATGTGTTTCGCTCGCTGCGCCGCTTGGTGCACCACGATGCGCCGGTCGACCACGAAGACCATTCGACGGGGCTGGTCATTACATAAGGCGAGCAGGAACACGGCGGCGTCCAGCGCAGCGGTCTTTCCCGAGCCGGTCGGCAGGTCGAGCAGTTCGGGCCAGATGCCGGTCTGCGCGACACAGCTCACCAATCGCCGTTGCCACGGGAACGGGTCGGGCGGTTCGTCGCCGTCGTCTTTCCTGTGCAGTTCGCGGAAGAAGTCCGGGAAGTGATCTGCTGTCAGCGAGCCGGTCATTGTTCACTCCCCGGATCACGGACGGGCAGAAACAGGCCGTAGCCCAGGTATCGGCCAGCGCCGAGGAGCACCGGACCCCGCACCCTTTCCCGGAAAGTCAGAGCAATGTGGACGGTCTGCTTGCGCTCCCCGCTCCCCGCGGCTACGAATCGGGGAAATGCTCGACCGCCTCGCGATCGTCCATTCGTGGCCCGTGGAACAGCGGACATCATGCCCACCGGCGAGATCGCGACGTCCACCGGCTCCGGAAGGCCGGTGTGCACACAGGACCGGGAGATGATCTCGCGCACCTGCTCGTCCGACACGTCATGCTGCGTCGGATGGTGCAGCGCGCGGACGAACCGGTCGAGCGCGACCGGTGTCACCGACACCCATTGGTGCGCAGGGCGGCACCAGGTCATTCGGCGCAGCGGCATCGGCTGCTCCGACCAGCCATCCCCCGCCCCAGCGAGCTGTGGCTTTTGGAACGTCACCTGCCGATCTCCTAACCGCACTGCGAGCCCATTGGCCTGCCAGTTCGTCAGCGCGGTTACCAGAGGCTCTTGCTGTTGGTCACGAGGGAGGACAAGGGCGACGCCGCGCACCGTGCCACCGGCCCAGCGGTGCCCGACGTCAGGGAGCGGGACGACGGCTACATGCGGGCGGGGCCGCCCATCAAGGAATATCCCGCTGAGGACACCATCCGCAGTGGGAGGCTGGTGCTCGACAAGCGCATCACGCACCGCGCGGGCCAGCTCCAGCGACCGCGTCACGTGCACGGCGACGTTTCGTTCGCCGCTGTCCGTCCGCATCGGCAGGTCGAGCACGATCCAGTCACCCGAATGCAATCCTGCGGGCTCAGGCGCCTGGGGTGCTTCGGGCGGTCCATAGGCGGCCATCGCCATCGGCAGCAGTCGCGGCGAGGTGCCTTGATGCCGCGCGTATTCCCGCTCAAGCCGATCAACCAAACCGACGCCAGGCACCCGCAGCACGGTGCCGCCGTCCGGGCGCGGCACCAGGGTCACGGGTCGCTCGCACGCCTCGGCGAGGCGGCACGAGACGAGCGTTGAGGAGTGCCCGATCCGGGCGACCCTCGCGAGCAGCTCGTCGAGGGCTGCTCGGGTGCCCTCGCCGGGGTGAGCCGCCGGCCAGACAAACCAGATGGTGGGCTGCGCCGGAGTCACCGTCGGGAAGGTCCGGGGCTGGCGGTTCCGATGATCGGGCAGCACCTCCAGTGCCGCGTCGATCATGCTCGCCGATTCGGTGCCGGTGGCGGCGGTCACCCGGAGCAGCGCCTCCCGGTAGGCATTCTGTTCCTTCCGCATCGCGCTCGTTGCCCGTTCCAGAACCTTCTGGTCGCCCGACCGATGCGCCTGTTGTATAGCCAGCGTTGCCGCAATCCGCGCCGAGTCCTTGGCATCGACCGACGACCGGAGCGCAGTGGGATCGTTCCCGGGCACATACACCGTGACCACCCGGCGACGCGCTAACTCGCTGGCGTCACTGCACGCGAGCTGGGGTGCCCCCTGGCCCTCCAGCCAGAGCAGGGCCGCGCGCTCGGCTTGATCAGGTAGGTCGGCATCCGCCCAGGCCGCGACCATCGCGGAGAACAACCGGGCTGGGTGCGGCGGCCACTCGGCACGGCCGCGATCGTTGTACTCGGTCGCCCCGTAACACCCGGTGAGCAGATCGAGCGCGACAGCGAGCATCAGCCCTCGCCCTGCCCGGCAACCGCGACATCCTGGCTGCGGCGGATCAGCTCGACGAGCCGGTCGCTCGGCCGCAACACCATCTCGCCGGTGCGCCAACCGAGTTGCAGTGCCGCAGCCCGGTCAGCAGCCTCGGCAACCAGCTCAAGAGCCGTGGTGCCATCGACTTCGACCGTCTCGACGGCACCGGCCCTTCCCACGAGATCGAATCTCAGCTTGTCCCGTGGCACCAGGACGCACCTGCTACGCAGGTCAAACCCCTGCTCGTAACCCAGCACCGTGGCCGCCAGCCCGAGCGCAGCAAGCGCGGTACGCGCCGCATCCTCGGCCGCCGCCCGCTGATCGGCCGGAACAGGTTCACCGGTGGTCGTGGTCGGGAAGCTAAGCCGGCGAAGCTGAATGAAGGACAACACCGTCGTCCCGACGATCCGCTCTGCGGTGATACCGCCGGCCTTGGAGTCGATGGACGGGGTGACGTTGCCGTGGTTGAGCAGCGAAGGGCGCCCGGGACGGTCCCCGCCCCGGGCGTAGAGCTTGGCCTTATTCTTCTCTTTCACCGCGTCGTGCTCGTCCAGTGTCCAGCCGAGGGCGTCGGCCGACTCGTAGACTGGGCCCGCCTTGATCTCCACACCGACCGGGTCGATCCGCGAGGCTGTCTTCACTCCCCGCTGGACCCCGTGGGCCACGATTTCCGAGGTCAGTGCCCGCTCGTACTTCGCACCCCGGCCACCCTTCGGACCAGTGGAGTCCCATCCCCCGAAAACCAGCGTGTGCGGGCTGTGATGGAAGAGCGCAGACGCGTTGCGACTCGTCGCCTCGGTGATGGCTCTGCCGGTCGGACCATGCCGGAACAGATCGTCCCCATCGAAGCTGTCCCGCAGCAAGGCGTCGAAGATGCGGTGCGGCGCCTCGTAATCGCTGATGCGATCGATCCCGAACAGACCTCGGCCAGCGAAGTCCACCGACGTGACCGGCGCAATAAGGCTTCCTGAGCGCACGGCCTCGAGCAGCGCACTCTCTTGGTGGTTAGCCTGCCCAGCGACAGAATGCAATACCGCGCTGACGACCGTCGTCGGCCCATCCGGTCCGGGTATGGTTCGTTCCTCGACCGCGTAGCGAGTCTCCGCCGACTCCGGCGTGCCGTAAGTCGGGGGGAAGATCTTGTCTCCCGGTCCGCCGAGCGGTTCGAGCTCCAGCCGGCTACGGAGACCAACGCTGCCCCCCGTGACGGCGTCGAAGAGGTGATCGTAACTCAAGGCCATCGCTGCTCCCATGATCAATAGGTGGGCCGCCGCTTCCCCACAGGGCGAACACGTTACGTCACCTCGTGGCGCGAAGGCTGGGCGGCCCAATCTTGACGTTCTCTGATGCTAGCAGGGTAACTCTCATTTGGGATGCTACTACCAAGACTTGCGCTAGCCGAGCCTACCGGGCTAGCCTTCCTCCACCCGGCGGCAGCCCCCGTTGAAGATCTGATGCGAGCAGCGTCACTCCTAGGCAGTGAGACCGCTGCCGCCGGGATATCGCGACGACGCCCTCAGATCACCACCGAGACGGAGCACCACCATGGACGACCATCCCCCGCCGAATGGGTGGTGGCGACGCTTGTGGGCAGTTGGGCCTCCGGGGATCGGCGGCCTCATGATGATCATTCCCATCATGATCATCATGGGCACGTCCGTCGAGGTCATCATCGCGATCACGATGCTGATCCTCGCGGCGGCGATCCTGGTCCTCGCGGCACGCGGGCGATGACGACTCGGGTATCGTCTGGTGAGGTCTTGCACGTCGCATCGGTCAGCCCGCTCGTCGCAATCACGGAAACCGAGTATGCAACCTGCTAAGCGTAGTACAACAAGCAGAGGCGGACTTCGATCCATTCCCTTTTGGCCTGTACGCAGCCAGAGCATTCGGCTGGGTAACAGCGTCGCTGCGGCGCGCTGGCCGCAAACCGGCAGTGGAACCTTCGTCCCGATGATCGCGGCCGTAGCCATCGATCAGGAGTCCGGCTTCGCCTAGGACCACGAAGATCCGATTAGCAAACCAATGTTGTGGCTGGCAAACGGGATAGCGTGGGTGCGCGGGAGCGGCCGGCAGCTGGCGGGCACGAGTCGCCCCAATCTTGTAACGTAACAATCTTCGAAAACGCGAAACCCGGTCCCAAACCAGCCGGAGAGGAACCGGGCCCACTTCCGCAGCTAATGCCTTGGCTTCCCCAGTATCGCGTAACGGACCCCATTGAGGCAAGCCGGTCAGCCGGCCCTCGCGGCGCAGAGGCCTACCGGTAAGCGCTATGCCGGTGCTGGATTGTCTCGATGATCACGATATAGCTGGCGTCGTCGATCCGGTACAACACGCGATAGGTCGCCCGTCGGGCCGACCAGATCCCCTCTATCGGGGCGTGCAGCGGCTTGCCCACCCGGCGCGGATTCTCCCGCAGCGCTCCGAGGATCAACTCAAGAGCAGCGGCTGCGACCGCCTCCGGCAGTTCCTTGCCGATAGCGCGCTTCGCCGGTCCGGACCAGACCACCCCGTAAGGCTCGCTCACGCGCTCTGCGAGCGTCGAGCCTCGAAATCGGTCAACACGTCATCGGTGCTGTAGACCTCGCCTGATGACCGCGACAACTCCGCCTCGCGCAGATCCGCAACGGCTTGCGGATCGCTGAGCACTGCCAGCGTCTCTTGCAGCGACTCCCACTCGGCCACCGACACCACCATCGCCGCCGGCGTGCCGTTGCGGGTGACCGTGATCTGGCCATGCTGCGACTCGACTTCGGACACCAGCGCTGAGAGATGGGCCTTCACCTCGGCGAGCGGCAGGACTTTCATGGTCCGAATTCTAGTCACGAAGGCTTGTGAAGTCCACTGCACCCGTCACAAGGGTGAGCGGGACACGTGTCTCACAAGTGATACAGTGTGCTCATGAGCGAGGTCACTGTCCGGGAACTGCGCAACCATGGGGGTGAGGTGATCGACCGTGTCGCCGGCGGCGAGACGGTGACGGTCACCCGCGCGGGCAAGCGGGTCGCGGAACTACGTCCGCTCGCGCGGCCACCGTTGACAGCGGCGGCGCTACTCTCTCGCTGGAAGCACCTGCCACCAGTCGACCCGCGGGAACTCCGGGCCGACATCGACGCGGTCATCGACCCCTCGCTGTGACCGCAGCACAGCCCCGCCAGGGTCTGCTGGACACCAGCACCGTCATCGCACTGACCCGGCTGACCGACCCGACGGTCCTTCCTCAGGAGCCCCTGATCTCGACGGTCACGCTGGCCGAGCTCTCGGTCGGCCCGCTCGTCGCCGCCTCGGAAGCTGAGCAGGCAACCCGCCAGGCGCACGTGCAGCAAGCGGAGGCGGACTTCGACCCGCTTCCCTTCGACGTGTCCGCAGCCAGAGCATTCGGCCGGGTGGCAGCGTCGCTGCGGCGCGCTGGCCGCAAACCGGCAGCGCAGGCCTTCGACGCGATGATCGCGGCCGTTGCCGTCGCCCACGACCTACCTCTCTACACCTGCAATGCCGCGGACTTCGCCGGGATCGACGACCTGACCGTGATTGCCGTGCCCCACCCGGACAACGTGCCGGAGCAGCGGACATGAATACTGCGCCGCCAATGTGTCTAGTGGCGGGATAGGAAGGCGTACATGGCTCGAGTTGCGCTCGGGCCGCGCGGATCAGCAAAGGAGCCCAGCCAGTAGCCACCCGACCAGGCATGCGCCAGCCCATCGACGGTCCAGTACTCCTGCATGACCTTGCCTGCGCTGTCCTTCCATCTGCGCACACGGTAGGGATGGCCGCCGGCTACCGGCTCACCGTAGCGGTCATCGCTCGTCGGCTGTGTGAAATCTGAGTTGAAGTAGCCGTCGGTGGCCAGGCGGTTGGTCTCCAGCCACTGCCGCACGACCAGTTCTCCGTTGGCGGCGATATTGCGCTGATCCTCGCTACCGTGAATCACGATGACTCGTATCGAGCGGGCGTGATCCCCCATGGCCCGGAAGGCCTGCTCACCCTGGCCAACCGGGTCAGGACCTCCTCGAAGCAATACCTGAAATGCGCCGGTACCATCGGTTGCCGCCTTGTACTCCAAGCCTGAGTGGACAGCCACACCGCTGAACAGGTCCGGATACGTCGCGCCCATGATGACGGCCATCCCGCCACCGGCAGACATCCCAGCGACATACACCCGGCCTGGATCGATGGTCCACTGTTCGGTGTCGGCCATCACCGCGCGCGCGATGCCGGCAATGATTGCAGGTTCACCGGCGTCTCGCGCCTGATGCGCCGGCAGGAACCAGTTCCAGCAATTATCGCCATTTCCGTCGTTCCAACATTGGCCGAGCTGGGCTTCGGCCACCTGTTCGCCGGACCCGACTTTTGCGTTCTCAAGAACCTGAATAGTCTGCCCAGGATATACCACAACCATATTGTGCTCATCCGCGAGATCATTCCATTGGGTTCCTATCGCGGAACCGCGGGGAGTCTGGCTGCAGCCGTGGAGCATGACCAGTAGCGGAACGCTCGTCCCCACTGTGTAGCTGGCCGGCGTATACACGTAGTAGGGACGCTTTCCTGGCCCGCTTGAAAATAGGAAAGGGCCCCGCCAAGGCAGCCGTGGTGTCGGTTGGACGGCAGTCATTTTTTCTCCCCATAGAGCGGCCGGGTAGTAAAGCGGCGTTGCTCCCGCCTCCGAAGCTAGCAGCCGAAGACCGTCACCGCGAGGTGCCCTCCCGCAGCTCGATGGCCCCCTCGGCAGCACCGTCATCGCCTCCTGGCTTCGGACCTGCCGACAGCCCGGCCGACTCGGCGGCGAGCTCGGCCGCGAGAGCCTCGATGCCGGATTGGGTGCGCAACGGAATCTCCCGTAGAAAGAGCATGAACACGAAGGCGACGGCCATCACCCCGGCCGCGACGAGAAACACGCCGTCCATCGTGTCGGAGAATCCCACCAGGAACGGGCGGGCCAACCGGGGATCGACGTGTTGCAGGAACGAGGAGTCCTGCAGCACACCGCCGGCATTGGCTGAGCCGCCGGCCCGGATGGCCTGCAGGACGGCGCCGTTGGCGGGATTGGCCGCAACGGCGGGATCAGCCAGCGCGGACTGGAATTCCGGCGTCGGCACGATGGCACGGAACGCATCAGCGATCTTGCCGCCTACCGTGGAGAACAGGATCGACAGGAATACCGCGACGCCCAACGTCCCGCCCATCTGGCGGAAGAAGGTCGCCGAGGCGGTGGCCACCCCCATATCCCGCGCCGGCACCGCGTTCTGTACCGCCATGATCAGTGTCTGCAGGCAGCCGCCGAGCCCGAGTCCGAACAGCGCCATGTAGATGTCGACCTCGACCAGCGAGGTGTCGATGCCGAGGCGCAGACTCAGCAGCAACAGCGCGAGTGCCATCATCGCCGTGCCCACCACAGGGAAGATCTTGTACCGACCGGTGCGAGAGGTCAGCTGCCCGGAGATCACCGAGCTGGTCATGATCCCGGCCATCAGCGGGAGCAGCAGAAGGCCGGCTTCAGTGGGTGAGGCCCCTTTGATGATCTGGAGGTACAGCGGGAGGAGCACGAGGCCACCGAACATGCCCATGCCGATGACCAGACCCGAGGCCGCCGTCACGCCGAACACGCGGTTGCGGAACAACCGCAGCGGAAGCAACGCCTCGTCGCCGATCGACCGCTCAGCCAGGATGAAGCCGGCGAGCCCGGCCGTGGCGATCAGGTAGCAAACGATCGCTCCCGCCGACCCCCAGCCCCAGTCCCGGCCCTGCTCGGCCACCAGGAGGATGGGCAGCACCGCAACGGTCAGCGCCACTGCACCGGGCCAGTCGATGCGGGACTCGCGCCGGGTGTGCGGGATGTTGAGCACCCTGGCCACCACGATCAGAGCGGCAGCGGCGATCGGGACGTTGACCAGGAACACCCATCGCCAGCCTGCGATACCCAGGATCTCCTCGGCCCCGGCGAACCCACCGCCCACGAGTGGACCGACCACACTCGCTGACCCGAACACAGCCAGGAAGTAGCCCTGGTAGCGAGCCCGTTCCCGCGGCGGCACGATATCAGCGATGATCGCGAACGCCAGCGACATCAACCCGCCGGCACCGAGACCCTGGATGGCGCGGAAGACGGCCAGCCCGTACATCGACGTGGCGAGCGTGCACAGTATCGACCCGACGATGAAGATCGAGATGGCGGCGAGGAAGTAGGGCTTGCGCCCATGAAGGTCGGACAGCTTGCCGTACAACGGTGTGGAGATCGTCGCAGTGATCAGGTAAGCGGTCGTCGCCCACGCCTGCAGACTCAATCCGTGCAGGTCATCGGCGATGGTGCGAATCGCGGTCGACACGATCGTCTGGTCCAGCGCCGCCAGTAGGATACCGAGCATCAGGCCACCGACGATGGTCAAGACCTGCCGGTGGGTGAACGCGGTGTGCGCTGTCGCGCCGGTCGGATCGGCCCGGCTGTCGAGGTCCACGCCGTCGAGACCCACATCTATTGGTTGCGACATACAAATAATTGTAGACACCTAGCATCGCGCGGATCGACGTCCCACGGCGACAACCCACGCACAGCCGGCGCAGGCACCCGACCCGGCTACGCGAGGGACCTCCACTGAGTACCCCGGGGGCTGCCTGCGCCGGCAGGAGGTATGGCTTCGGATACTGCCCGTCCGCGCGGCTCAGGTGGTGGACTTACAACGAGTTCCCTCGGCCGGAAGCTCGAGGTCGGTGAGGTAACTGATCCCGGCTTGGTCGACACAGGTGTTGCCTTGCAGGAAGGCGGTGTGCCGGGTGCCCTCGAAGGTCAGCAAGTGGGCGTTGATGTATTTGGCGAGGTTGACCCCGGCCTGATAAGGCGTGGCCGGATCTTGCGTGGTGGAGATCACCATCACGGTCGGGAGTCCGGGGGTCTGCGGTTGGTGCCGGTCACTGGTGGCAGGCACCGGCCAGAACGCGCAGCTGTCAAGAGCCGACGAGGGTGGCTGCCCGTTGTCCAGGAATGGCGCCACCTTGCGGTACTGCGCGTCGATGTCGCGGGCGACATTCGGGTCTTTGATGGCCGGATCGTCGGCGCAGTGGACGGCCTGGAAGACGTCCATCTCGGTGGAGTAGCTGCCGTCTTTCTCGCGCCCGTAGTAGATGTCGGAAAGACGCATGAGGCAGGAGACCTCAGCGTTCAGGCTTTGGCAATCTGCGTTCAAACGACCTTGGGCTAGTTGCTGCAGGCCGAGATTCAGCGTCGGCCACAGGCTGGACAAATAAAGCGCTTGAACCGTGCCGATCGTGGCGTCGGTATAGGACAGCTTGCGACCATCTGCCACATCGGCCGGCTGGTTGATCAGCGGGCGGACCAGTGCCTGGAACTTAGCGACAGCTTGATCTTTATCCTGCCCCAAGCCACAGTCAGGGCGGCTTGTGCACCAGGCGGCGAACACGTCAAAGGCCTTCTGGAACCCTCGACCCTGCTCGATGAGCTGCGAAATCTGGTCCTGAGCCGGATCGACAGCGCCATCGAGGATCAATGCGCGCACATTCTTGGGAAATTCCTCAGCGTAGCCGGCGCCGATCTTCGTGCCATAGGAGAAACCCAGGTACGTCAGCTTCTCATCGCCGAGTGCTGACCGCATGACGTCCAGATCGCGAATGACCTCGCGGGTACCGATATTGGCGAGCACTTCTTTACCGGTACGAGTGACACATCCTTCGTTGTTGGCTTTCTCCTGATTCTCCGTCTTCAGGACCCCGGCCGGGGAGCTGTCGACGTTGAGATCCATCAGGCGCTCGGCATCCCGCATCTCCTTGGTCCGGCACACGACCTGTGGCTCGCTGGAGCCGACACCACGCGGGTCGAATCCCACGAAGTCGAAGCGTTCTCCGAGATCATTGGTGGCGATCTCCTGGGCGAGGCTGGCCGCGGTGCTCATCCCGGACCCACCGGGACCACCAGGGTTGATCACCAGGGAGCCGATGCGGTTCGCTGGGTCCGATGCGGGCCGCCGGAGCAGGCCGATCTTGATGACTCGGCCCTTCGGATTGGCGTAATCCAGCGGGACGTCGAGGTACGCGCACTGCAAGTCCGGGTCGGCGTAGGCCGTCTTGTCCCGGGGAGTCTTGGCGAAGGAGGAGCATCCGGACCACGTCAAGCTCTGGCCGTAGAACTGCTCCAACCCTGCCGGTACCGCGCCAGCAGGTGCCCGCTGCGCGGTGTCTGCGGGGGCGGACGTACACCCCAGGGCCATAGCCCCCACCGCTGCGAGCACTAACCCGATGGAGCGCCCCCGCCCACGTTTCATCCTAGAATCCTCCGCCGTCACCCGCTGTTCGCCGCGTGGTCATGATCACACTACCGTGATCGCCCTGCGCAACCGGATCCCATCCCCGGGTGAGCTTACTCATGGATGCGGGCGAACACGCTCAACAGGCGGTCTTTGATTTCCGGTCGGCTCGCGGTCGCTCACCCCTCGACGGAACAATCCCCACCTGCGCCCTAACATCGGCGCGTGACGATTGACGCCAGCGCGCTGCTTGCGCACGCCCACCGCCCCACCGCCGAGCTCACCCGGCGTGATGTGGCCCGCCTGATGCTCAGCGTGCCCTCGGTAGAGGCCCTGGCAGCGATGCCCGGATTGCGCCGCGAGCTGCTCGCGGCCGGCAATCCGCTCTCCGCCAGGTTCTGGGAATCCGCTGAATCCGTCCTCGAACGGATCGCCGGCGCAACCGCGACCGTCGGCGAGGTGCATGGCTGGCTCGAGGCGACCGGAACCGAGCCGACTGCGATCATCGGGCTGCACGTGTGGGAGGAGGAGCCCTCCCGCACCTCCCTCGCGCACGAGATGTACGACCTGCTCGTCACGCATCTCGAAGAGTGCCTCGCCGCGGGGGACATCGACCCCGACCAGCTCCTCATGGACGACCCGGCGGCGCAGCAGGAATACCGAGCACTCCAGGAACGCTGGTTGACCTCGCCGTTGCCCGATGGTCGAGTGCCCATGGACGAGTTGTTCGACGAGGCGGATGAAGAACTCATCGCCGAGTGGGACGCCGCCGAGCAGGCCGCGCTGGACGAGCTCCAGGACATCCTGAACGAGGTGGGCGAGCGTCCCCGGCCGGATGCCGAGCTCCAGGCTGCCTGCCGGGGCTTGCGCACCGCGTTGCAGCGCGGAGGCCGGCGGGTTGATCTTCTTCGGGTCGGCGGTGGAGTTGATCCGAGCAACCTGGATCCCGACGACCGGCAGCTGTGGGTACGGTTGGCCGCAGGGGTGATCAACCCGGTGGGCGAGCTACCGGAGGACATCCCAGACGAGGAACTCTCCGCCATCGCCCTCGATCACGAGGAGTGGCTGTGGGCGATCGAGGCGCTGGCCCGCGGCGGCCCAGGAACCCCGGCGTCCGCCCTGGACCTCGCCCGGTTCACCGCGGGCGCCAACGACGACGGTGGCGACATCGATGTGCTGGCCGGGTGGTTCGGTCCCGTCGTCGAGCAATGGCAGCTCCTCGGTGTCCTCGACGACCGCGAGCGCCTCACCCCTCTGGGCTGGTGGGGCCTGCCCGAAGCCCTCATCCACGCGTGGTCCCCCGATTCCTCCGACGCTCCCGCTTCAGCGGGATTGCGGCGGGTCGAATAACCCCTGAGCCCGCTGAATGCGACGGGTGCCGGCGGACGGAGACTCAGTACCGCCAGCGGTGCGCGGCGATGACCTCGTCCAGGGGTCGGTCGGCGGCCCAGGCGGCGTCGGCGCGGCGGACGGCAAGGAACGCGCCGAGCAGTTGCTCGCCGAGCACCGCGGTGAGCCGCTTGGAGGTGCTGAGCGCCTCCTCCTGCTCGGCCGGTGTGCTGGGCAGGCGGGTCACACCGCGGGCAGCGCGGTCCTGCTCGCTCCACCCACCCGGATCGACCTGAATCGGCTCGCCGGGATCGGCGCCGTCGCGCAGCCCAGCCACGCCGGTCGCGATCACGGCGGCCAGCGCGAGGTAGGGGTTGGCGGAGGCATCGGAGACCTTGAGCTCGACATTGGCGTGATCGAGGCCGAGCAGCTCGGTACCGAGGACATAACGCAGCGGGGCCTCGCGGTTCTCCACCCCCCAGAATCGGTAGGCGCTGGAGAAGTAGCCTGGGCGCAACCGGGCCAGGGACGGCACACTCGGCGCGGTGATCGCGGCCAGCGCCGGCAAGTCGCGGAGCAGCCCTCCCAACCAGCCGGTGCCCTCGGGACCAGGGCGGTCAGCAGCTGCCTCGCTGGCCAGCAGGTTGCGGCCGGCCCGCCACACCGAGGTGTGCAGATGCCAGCCATTGCCCATCCCGGCCGCCGTGAACAGCGGTGCGAAGCAGGCCCGCAGACCATTCGCCCTGGCCGCGGCGTGGATGGTCTGGCGGGCCAGCAATTGCCGATCGGCGGCGGTGATCGGGTCGGATGCGACGATGCTGAGCTCCACCTGTGCTTGCCCGTACTCAGCGTGCAGCTGATTGACCGGCACCCCGTTGGCCGCCAGGTCGGTCAACAGGTCGGCGACGAACTCGTCCACCGCCAGCAGGGCGTGCGGGCTGTAGGCTGGGGCCTGGTACGCCAGCCGGGGCTCCGCACCTTCGTCGACATCACCGGCGGCAGCGAGCACGAACTCCATCTCGTAACCGGCTTTGATCTCCAACCCCTCTGCGTCGGCGGCCTCGACCTGCGTTTCGAGCACTCCTCGCTGGTCGTAGGGCCAAGACGAGCCATCTGCGGCGATCTGCCGTCCCGGCGCCCACGCCAGCGCAGGCTGTCCGGCCAGGCGCGTCAGGCCCCGCAGGTCCGGTACCAGCCGGACGTCGCCGGAGGGGGTGGACAGGTCCTCGTGGGCGAAGGTGATGCCGTCGTGGGTGTCGAACACCGCGAACAGCGGGCAGACCCCGACCCCACGCCGGGCGACGTCCGGGAGCGCCGCCACCGGCACGATCCTCGAACGGGGAATCCCGTTGTTGTCCGCCCAGGCGATGCACACCCCGGCCACGCCGTTGGCCGCCAGGTCCAGGGCTCCGGCATCCGCATCCAGCATGTCCGTCCTCCTCCGCCTGCGTGCCCACCCGATCATGCGTGCGTTCAGGCTAGCGCGCCGCGATGATCAGATCCTGACTTCCCCTTGCGCGGCGGCCCGCGGGGTGCGGTACTAGCTCCAGACACCTGAGGAGTCACCTCGGGAACACACCGAGCATCGCGTTCGTCTGCAACAGTGAGACCCCGGGATCCGATGTGATGGTTGAACGGGTGGATCCCGTGAGTACCGCCGCCGGTTCGACCGGGTCTGGTCACTGTGACCTGGCCAGGACGGAGGGAGAAGTCATGACCAGCACGCTTGCCCGCCCTGAGTTGACCGCTTCCGACCGTTGCGATAGGTGCGGCGCCGCCGCACGCGTCCGCGCAGTGCTGCCCTCCGGGGGCGAGCTGCTGTTCTGCAACCACCACGCCCGCGAGCACTCGTCGAAACTGAAGGAGCTCTCAGCCGACATTCATGCCAGCGAGGCCTAGCGAGGCGAGGCCCACACGCCGGTATCCCGCACCGGGGGTGTGTCCCAACCCACAGATCCATACCAACCGGTAGCGTGACGAACAACTGTGGCAATGGTCAACAACTGTGGCGATGGTCACTGTGCTGATCGGTTGGGGAGGATCCCGTGCTCAAGGGCTTCAAGGACTTCATCCTGCGCGGTAATGTTCTCGACCTCGCCGTCGCCGTGGTGCTCGGGGCTGCCTTCGGTGCCGCCGTCACCGCCTTCGTCACCGACATCCTCACCCCGCTCATCGCGGCGATCGGCGGCAATCCTGATTTCGGCGCGCTGGCCTTCACGATCAACAACAGTCGCGTCACCTACGGGCACTTCATCAACGCGTTCATCGTTTTCCTCCTCATCGCCGCCGCGATCTACTTCTTCGTCGTCGCGCCGGTGAACGCGCTGATGGAGCGCCGCAAGCGTGGTGAAGAGCCCGAGGTGGTCGCCACCACCGAAGACATCGCGCTGCTCCAGGAGATCCGGGACATCCTGCGCAGCCAGGCCGCTCGGTAACGGGCGCCGATCCCCACCACAGGCTCGAACCACGGCCTGAGAGGGCACCCACCTACTGGGAACGCAGGTAGGCGATGCGCTTTTCCAACTCCTCCGCGGTGGCCATCGCGGTGGGCGGGCCGCCACACGCGGTGCGGACCTCGTGGTGAATCGCCCCGTGCGAGCGGCCGGTCCGGTGATGCGCCATCGCGACCAGCGTGTTGAGCTCCCTGCGAAGCCGACCGAGACGTTCCCGCACTGTCACTGACCGGCTTGCCGCGGGGGTGGGTGAGTCGGCGATCCTCGTTGCGCGATGCAGCTGTTGGTCCTGGCGCTGCCGCAGCAGCGCCCGCATCTGGTCGGGTGCCAGCAGTCCCGGCAACCCGAGGTAGTCCTGCTCGTCCTCGGTGGTGGCGAAGGCAGCCGTGCCGAAGGACGCCCCGTCGTAGATCACTTGGTCCAGCTCGGCGCTGGCACCCAGCGCGGTGAACGCGCGCTCCTGCTCGTCGGGTTCGTCGCGCTGCGCGTTGGCCTGCGCGAGCGCATCGTCGTCCCAGCCCTCCTCGGCGCGGTGCGGGGCACCCAGCACGTGGTCGCGCTGCTTCTCCAGTTCGCTGGCCAGCCCCAGCAACACCGGCACGCTGGGCAGGAACACCGTCGCGGTCTCACCCGGCCGCCGAGATCGGACGAACCGGCCCACCGCCTGGGCGAAGTACAGCGGGGTCGCTGCCGAGGTCGCGTACACCCCGACCGCCAGCCGCGGCACGTCGACACCCTCTGACACCATCCGGACCGCGACCATCCACGGCTCGTCGGAATCGGCGAACGACCCGATCCGGCCGGAGGCGCCGGGATCGTCAGAGAGCACCAACGCCGGGTCCCGGCCGGTGATCCTGCGCAGGATCCCGGCATAGGCGCGGGCCGCGGTGTGGTCGGTGGCGATCACCAGGCCGGCTGCGTCGGGCAGCGCGCCGGCGCGGAGCTGGGCCAGCCGGGTGGCCGCCGCGGTGATGACCGCCGGGATCCACTCCCCCGCCGGGTCCAACGCGGTCCGCCAGGCCCGGGCGGTGTGCTCGGCGGTCAGCGGCTCCCCCAGTCGCGCGGAGTACTCCTCCCCGGCGCTGGTCCGCCAGCGGGCCTCACCGGAGTAGGCGAGGAACATCACCGGGCGCACCACCCCGTCGGCCAGCGCTTCGGAATAGCCGTAGAAGTGGTCCGCGGCGGAGCGCAGCGCGCCGGCGCCGTCCGGCTCGTAGCTGATGAACGGGATCGGTGAGTCGTCGCTGCGGAACGGGGTGCCGGTCAGGGCGAGCCGGCGCACCGCAGGCGTGAACGCCTCCCGCACCCCGTCCCCCCAGGTCTTGGCGTCTCCCGCGTGGTGGATCTCGTCGAGCACCACCAGGGTACGGCGGCCTTCAGTACGCACCCGATGCAAGCTCGGATGCGCGGCCACCTGGGCGTAGGTGAGCGCCACGCCCTGGTAGTCCCGGGAGGTGGCGCCGGCCGTGTTGCGGAACTCGGGGTCCAGCGCCAGGCCCACTTCGGTGGCCGCGGCGGCCCACTGATGTTTGAGGTGCTCGGTGGGTGTGACCACGGTCACCGCCTGCACGGTCCGATCCGCCAACAACTCCGCCGCCACCCGCAACGCGAAAGTGGTCTTGCCGGCGCCAGGCGTGGCCACCGCGAGGAAATCCCGCGGTGCACTCGCCAGATAACGGGCCAACGCTCTGCGCTGCCAGGCGCGCAGCGGCCGCATGTGCGCTCCCTCCGGTCGCTGCACTCGTGAGTGCCAAACAGTGTCAGGACACGGTTGGGCACTCACGAGGCGGGGGTCGCGCATCGCGCGCCCCCCGCCCAATAACCTGGAAGACGACATGAACAACTCTGCCGACCCCACTGCTGACGGCGCCCGCGCCGTCAGCAGTAGCGCGGGCGCCGTCGATCAGCAGACCCGGCGGTGGCCGCTGCGCCTGATTTCCCGGACCGCCAGCAAGGCATGGGACGACAGCTTCGTCTCGATGTCGGCCCAGGCGGCGTTCTGGATGACGTTGTCGCTGCCGCCGTTGCTCCTGGGGTTGCTGGGCAGCCTCGGATTCGTGACCGGCTGGTTCGGCCCGGCTGCGGTCACGGCCGCGCAACGGGAGATCGTGCGCTTGGCCAGCGGCGTGTTCAGCGCCGATGTGGTCAACCAGATCATCCGCCCAACGGTGTCCGATATCCTCACCCAGGGGAACAGCTCGATCGTCTCAGTCGGGTTCGTGATCTCTTTGTGGGCGG
This sequence comes from Pseudonocardiaceae bacterium, assembly GCA_050699515.1. Classification (GTDB taxonomy): domain Bacteria; phylum Actinomycetota; class Actinomycetes; order Mycobacteriales; family Pseudonocardiaceae. Next base: position 17,233 of record JBOHFF010000108.1, on the reverse strand, counting down.
GTTCCTCGGCGCTGGCGTCCCTGGTGGACTCGATCACTGCCGCCTACCATCAGTACAACGTCCGTCACCCGGTGTGGCAGCGGATCTTCGCTCTGCTGCTCTACGCGGTGGCGATGATCGGATCGGTGTTCGTGCTCCCGGTGACCGCGCTGGGCCCGGACCTGATACCCCGGCTGCTCCCGGAGGCCGTGCGGCCCACCGTGACCCAACTGGTCGGCATCTTCTACTACCCCGGGCTGGGTGTCCTGCTCATGGTCGGCCTGGCCACGCTCTACAAGGTGGTGTTGCCGAACAAGCTGCCCTGGCACCGTGGACTGCCCGGTGCCCTGTTGGCGATGGTGGTGTTCCTGGTGACCAGCACCCTGCTGCGGCTCTACATCTCATCGGTCACCGGCACCGGGTACACCTACGGGGCGCTCGCCGCCCCGATCGCGTACCTGCTGTTCTGCTTTTTTATCGCAATGGCCATCGTGCTCGGTGCGGAGTTCAACAGCGCCATCGAGGAGATCTGGCCCGCGCACTCCACCCGGCGGGATCGCCGGCGCGGGCGACGGCGGACCATGGCGCGCCTGGCGGCCCGCGCCCGCGACGAGCGCGACCCGGCCGGCGACGAGCGCCCGTCGACGCTCAGCCACTGAGTCCAGACTGACACTGAGTCCAGACTGGCTGGTAGCGGATCAGCCGGGTTCGCCGCCCTTGGGCAGGGACTCGTAGATCTCTTTACACTCCGGACACACCGGCGAACCCGGTTTAGGCGAGCGCGTCACCGGGAACGTCTCACCGCACAGGGCCACCACCCGGGTGCCCATCACCGCGCTCTCCGCGATCTTGTTCTTGCGCACGTAGTGGAACATCTTGGGTGTGTCGTCGTCGGTGGTGTCGGTCCCCTCGGGCCGAGTGACGACATCGGGCAATGTTTGGGTCGGCGCGCTCACGCACTCCATGATGCCGCACTGCCGCAGCGGGTGGCAGCATCACCCATCGATGATGCGGTGCTCACCGCTTTCCAACTCCCGGTGGGGAAGATCACGGGCTTCCAGGCCTTGACCCATCCTGTTGACGTGCTCAGCCTTGCGGGGGGAACGATCATTGGCGATGAGCACCGCCATCCAGGGCAGCGGCACCGAGAGCGCCACAAAGGCCAGCGCAAGCCACCAGGTCTGGTAGAAGACGCCAGCCAGGATCAAGCAGGGGATGCGGGCTGACATCAGGATCGCGTACTTGCGCCGACGGGTGGCGTACTGCTCGGCATAAGACGGCTCAGCCGCTGTGATCAGTACAGCAGCGTCGCTTCGCCGGTGATTCTGCTCAGGTGGATCCTGCATGCCTTCACGTCCCGATTCGATGCTTCCGCCCTACTTCTTCGCTGTGGCCGCCGCCTTCATCTGTTGCTTGTACTCGCGGACCTTGGCCAACGAGTCGGCATCAGTCACGTCGGCGACCGATCTATGGACACCCTCGTCGCCATAGGAGCCGGCCACCTCGCGCCAACCAGCGGGCCTCACATTACGCTGCTTACCCAGAAGAGCCACGAAAATCTGCGCCTTCTGCTTCCCGTAGCCCGGCAGCGCGACCAGCCGGTCGAGTAGCTCGCGTGCATCCGGGACATCTCGCCACAAACCCGTCACATCGCCGTCGTAACGCTCGACGAGTACCCGGCAGAGATCCTGCACCCGTACCGCCATCGACCTGGGGTAGCGATGCAACGCGGGCGGTGTGGCGAACACCTCAGCGAGCGTGTCGGGGTCATATCCAGCCAGTTCGCGAACGTCCAGCTCATGACCCAGGCGTTGCTGGAGCTGGTAAGGCGCCGCAAACGCCCGTTCCATCGGGATCTGTTGATCGAGGAGCATAGCCAGCAGCAACGCCAGCGGCTCCCGCTCCAGCAACGCATCGGCCGGCACGTCCTGGCTCAACATCAAGGCCACCAACGACCTCCTCGGGGATCAATGATCAGATGTCGATGCCAACCAGACCCATCACCTCGGCGCGCCAGTCCTGGTAGGCGTTGGCGGCGGTGGCACGGTCCCGCAAGTCCGGATGGGACGGCACCTCGTCGCCACCGCCCAGCGCATAGTGCACGATCTCGCGGTCGCTGCGCCGGTTGCTGACCACTCGCACCTCGACGTGCTTAGTCGCGAGCTCAGCACGGGCAGCGTGCGCCAGCAGATGCAGCAGTGCCAGCCGGGACTGCCGGTCATCGGGTAGCGACACCTCGTCCGGAGCGTTTCCCGATACCAGCACGACGGTTGCGCCGGGCGCCAACACCGGAAGCACCCGGTCGACCGCGCGGAACCGGGCCAACAAACCGGCGGACAGGAACGAGCTCACCCGCGCGACAGCGGTGTCACCGTCGGGATGGATGGTCACCGGAAGCTGGATGTAGAAGTCGAGGCCGTCACCGCCCGGCTCACCCGGCAGTGCGGCGGGGTCGGTGATGACCACCGAATCGGCGCCCGCGTCCCTGAGGAGCGTAGAAAGCCGGTGCGCCCGATCGGCCGATCCACTCACCAGCCCGATGTGCCCCATTGACCATCCTCCAGTGCGTGAGCACCGATCGGTGGACCATGCATCGGCTCACACCAGCCCACAGGACCATCGTAGGGCCGGTGTGAGCACCTGGCGAGGGGCAACGCCAGGGGTCAGCTCTTCTTCGAGGTCGCGCCCTTGGTCGTATTCTGCGCCACCCAGGCCGTGCTGCTGGCGACCGCCTTGGTGGCGGCCAGCCAGCTCTTGGTGTACTCCCGCTGGGTGGCGAGCACTGTCGCGGCGAAGTCGAACACGTGGTCCACCACCTCCTCGGGGGTGGGCACACCGGGGGGTGTCTTGGCGTCCGGAGCCGGCAGCAACTCGAAGTACCTCTGCACACCGTCCGTCCAGATCTGCATGAACGCTTCCTGGCTGCGGCGGGTCACGTCAATGAAGGTCTCGGTCGTGGTCATTGTCATCCCCAATCCTCGAACCGTAGGATCCGATCATCAAAGTACGCATTAATGATAACTATGTCAAACACGTGACGCCGTCACCGGCGCTTGTTCTCGACAAAGCTGCGGTACACCCCGAGCAGGGCTTCGCGCTGGGACTCGGTGAGTCGCGGATCGCCCCGGATGCTGTCCTCAGTGCTGACCGGCGGCTCGGCAGGGACGTCACCGGGCGCCTCGACCGGCCCGGCCTGGGTCCACCCCGCCTTGGCCAGTAGCTGTTCGGTCGTCAGCCCCAATGCGTCAGCGATGGCCCGCAACACCGTGAGCGAGGGCTGGTGCAGGCCGCGCTCGACCTGGCTGAGGTAGGCGTTGGAGATCCGGGTCAGGGCTGCCATCTCGCGCAGCGACAAGTCAGCCAGCTGCCGCTGGGCGCGGATGAACGCCCCCAGCGGCCCCAACTGCGCTTGCCAGGCATGGGAACCATCGCTGTCGTCGTCTGCCCTCACCATGACTCACATCATCCGCGTTCAGAGAAGGGGCACCACGCCCGCGTGGTCCTCACTTCTCCAGCACGTAAGTGCCCGGAGCAGTCTCCAGCGGCGGATGCATCGCGCTGCCCATCGCAGGTGGCCGCTGCCGCGGACCCGCCCGCTCACCGATCCACGGCGTCCAGTCCAACCACCACGACTCGGCGACCTCGGTGGCCTGCTTGCGCCATGTCTCCGGATCCTCGGGCAACGTCTCCGCCGAGCCGACCCAGTGCTTGGACCTCGGGTTCGGCGGGTTCACTACGCCGGCGATATGTCCGGAGTTGGACAGCATGAACCGCACGGTACCCCCCATCAGCCGGGCACCGGCGTACACCGCGTTCCACAACGCGATGTGGTCCTTCTCGGCGGAGACGAAATAACTGTCCTGGCTGATCCGAGAGAGGTCCAGTCGTTCCCCGGCCAACTCGAGCTCACCTTTCGCCAACTGGTTCTCCAGGTACAGGCGCCGCAGGTACTCGGTTTGCATGGCGGCGGGCATCCGGGTGGAGTCGGCGTTCCAGCTCAGCATGTCGAAGGGCGCCGGCTCCTCCCCCAGCAACCAGTCGTTGACCACGTAGTTCCACACCAGATCCCGGCTCCGCAACAGGTTGAACGTGGTGGCCATGCTGTCGGCGGGTAGGTAGCCCTTGCGCGCCATGACGCGGGTCAGGCCTCGGATCGCGGCCTCGTCGGTGAACACGCCGAGCTGACCAGGCACGGTGAAGTCGAGCAGGGTGTTCATCACGGTCAGCGAGGCGACCCGATCCTCCCCGCGGGCCGCGAGCCAGGCCAGCAGAGCCGCGGCCATGGTGCCACCGAGGCACAGCGCCGCCAGGTTCGTCCTCTCGGCTCCGGTGATCTCCTCGACCACCTCCAGGGCGGCGAGCAGACCCTTCTGCAGGTAACTGCTCATGGACAGCTCGGCCAGGGTCGCGTCCGGATTCCGATAACTGATCATGAAGCAGGTGTGCCCGTGCTGCACGGCCCACTCCACCAGACTCTTTCCCGGAGCCAGATCCATGATGTAGTACTTGTTGATCCATGGCGGGCTGAACAGCAGCGGAACGGCGTGCACGGTCTCGGTCTGCGGCTCGTACTGGATCAGCTCGATCAGCCGGTTGCGGAACACCACCCGACCGGGGGTCGCGGCTAGCTCGTGACCGGGCCGGAACCGACCCGGGGTGACTTGCCGGGGCCGCCCTTTGTTCGTCACCATGTCACGGAGCACGTTGCCGGCTCCGCGCACCAGGCTGAGGCCGCCGGTGTCGAATGCCTTCTTCAGTGCCGCGGGGTTGGTCGGTAGCCAGTTGGTCGGCGCGACGGCGTCGAGCATCTGCTGCAGGGCGAAATCGGCCTTTCGCCGAGTGGCCTCATCCAGATCCGCCGCGGCCAGCAGGTTCTGCCAGAAATCCGCCAGCAGGGCGTGCTGCTGGCGCAGTAGATAGAACAAGGGGTTGCTGGTCCAGGCCGGGTCGGCGAAGCGCCGGTCCTCCGCCGGCTGGACCGGGCCCTCGTGGTCGAGTCCCATGCTGCGCAGCGCCGCTGTCACGGTGGCCTGGGCGCTGCGCATGCCGTACTCCATAGCCGATCGGGACAACTCTGCCGGCTGACCGGCGAGCGACATCGCGAGCCTGCCCAGCGCCTGACCGAACCCGGCCGGATCCAACTCGGCCACCGCCGCGTCGACACCGAGCAGCGATCGAACCGACGAGGCGATGTCGGCGGCGCCCTGGCGTATCTCGGCCATCGGGTCAGCAGGGTCGGCTGGATCTGGGCCGACAGTCGATCGAGTCGGCGTTGCCACACCATCACCTCCGCTCAGACGCCTGTTAGGCGCCCTTCTGTTTACGAGCGTCCAGACGGGGCGCCCGCAGCGCAAGGGCGGCGATCGGCACCGTCGAGGCAGCCTGGCAGGATCTCCAGGCCGTGCGAGCGGTGGTGAGCCGAGTTACCGAAGCTGCGGTGCTTGTCGATGACCAGGTGATCGGGGCACTGGACCAACCAGGATTGCTGGTCCTGCTCGGTGTCACCCATGACGACGGCTCAACGCAGGCCGAGACGATGGCGCGCAAGCTGCACGAGATGCGGATCCTGCGCGACGAGCGCTCCGTGGCAGACACCGGCGCCGGGGTGCTGATAGTGAGCCAATTCACCCTCTACGGCTCCATCCGCAAGGGCCGGCGACCCTCCTTCACCTCAGCCGCCCGCCCGGAGCACGCCGAACCCTTGATCGAGGAGGTCGTCACCCGGCTCCGGGCTCGTGGTGTGACCGTGACCACGGGGCGCTTCGGCGCCCCCATGGCCGTACGCAGTGTGGCCGACGGTCCGTTCACCGTCCTCCTCGACGTATGACGCTCCTCAAAAGCTGCCAACCGGGGTGTGCCCAGCCCTTGACAGCTACCAACCTGAGAAGTGTCTGAGGGTCCCCTGGATCGGGCACTTCACCGCGAACCCGTTCGTCGTTCTGAGCGAGAGTCCGGGAACGGAATCCGGGCTCCCGACGTTGTAAAGGTCAACGCCACGGGGTACCCGCTGGCCAGACACGTGCAGCGTCGCGCGCCGATCGGCGACCGCACCGCCGGTCGGCACGAGGATCCGTCGCAGGAAAGGAACCTGATGACCGCCGCGCAGATCACCGTGGAACCGGACGCCGTCCTCGAGGCGGACCTCGACGCGCAGAGCCCGGCCGCGGACCTGGTCCGGGTCTACCTCAACGGAATCGGGCGTACCGCGCTGCTCAGCGCGCAACAGGAGGTCGAGCTCGCCAAGCGCATCGAGGCCGGCGTGTTCGCACGTCACATCCTGGACACCGCGGCACGGCTGTCACCCGGCCGACGGGCTGATCTGGCCCGGCTGGTGCGCGACGGCCACCGCGCGAAGGACCACTTGCTGGAGGCGAACCTGCGGCTGGTGGTGTCGCTGGCCAAGCGATACACAGGCCGTGGAATGCCGTTGCTGGACCTGATCCAGGAGGGCAATCTCGGCCTGATCCGTGCGGTGGAGAAGTTCGACTACACCAAGGGTTTCAAGTTCTCCACGTATGCCACCTGGTGGATCCGGCAGGCCATCACCCGCGGTATGGCCGATCAGGGACGCACTATTCGACTTCCGGTGCATCTGGTGGAGCAGGTGAACAAGCTGGCCCGGATCAAACGGGATCTGCACCAGCGGCTGGGCCGTGAGGCGACCCACCAGGAGCTGGCCAACGAGTCCGGCATCGCGCTGGAGAAAGTGGCCGACCTGCTGGACTACTCCCGTGACCCGGTGAGCCTGGACATGCCCGTCGGCGCCGAGGAGGAGGCGCCGCTGGGCGACTTCATCGAAGACGCCCAGGCAACCGACGCTGAATCGGCGGTGATCTCCGGCTTACTGCAAGATGACCTTCGTCGGGTGCTGGCCACCCTCGAAGACCGGGAGCAGAAGGTCATCCGGCTGCGCTACGGCCTCGACGACGGCCAGCCGCACACGCTGGATCAGATCGGCAAGCGTTTCGGGCTCTCGCGCGAACGGGTGCGCCAGATCGAACGTGAGGTCATGGCCAAACTGCGCCACGGGGATCGCGCCGAGCGACTCCGCGCATACGCCTGTTGACCTGCTGCTTGACTGCAGCGAGTCACCGCTCTAATGGCGGCATTGACGCCGCAGCGCTGGAGAAGGCACTGTCACCTCAAGACGTGATACGGACCACGCGACGTCAGGCTCAGGCAGTCGCGCGCCGCGGAAGGTCGGGCTCGTCGGGGGTCCGGCCTTCCCACGTCCCAGATCTGGCACCCCGACGCCATCTGGCACCTCCGGCCGCGTGGATCAAGATCTGCTGCTACCGCCCGGGGTTCTCGGGGTCGAGGTCGTGTAGCGGGTAGACAGCACGCCGGGTCTCCTGGATCGCCCGGTCCACAGCGGTGTCACCGGTACCGTCCCAGCGTGTCCATCGGGGCTCGGCGCCGTCGGTCATCGAAGTCGGCAGCTGCGCGCCACCCGCCACGGTGGCGGCATACGCGGTCCAATCGGCCGGCACTGCCGTGTGCGGGTCTACCTCGCGGCCGAGCACGGTGGCCACCAGATGCGTCCATGATCGCGGGACTACCCGGAACAGGGAGTAACCGCCACCGCCAAGGGCCAGCCAGCGGCCACCAGCCGTGGCGTCGGCGAGGTCGGCCAACGCGCGGTGCGCAGCGCGCTGACCATCCACCGACAGCGCCAGGTTGGCCAGTGGATCCTCCGCGTGCGTGTCCGCGCCGTGTTGGGTCACCAGGACCTCGGGCCGGAACGCGCGCAGCAGCGCGGGCACCACCGCGTGGAAGGCCCGCAGCCAGCCGTCATCGCCGGTACCGGGGGGAAGGGGCACATTCACCGCTGAACCCTCGGCGCCAGCAGCGCCGATGTCCGAGGAGCGGCCGGTGCCGGGAAAGAGCGTGGCCGGGTGCTGGTGCAGCGAGATGGTGAGCACCCGAGGGTCGCTGGCGAAGGCCTCCTGCACACCGTCGCCGTGGTGGACGTCGATATCGACGTAGGCCACCCGGGACACCCCACCGTCGAGCAGCCGCCGGATTGCCAGCGCGCAGTCGTTGTAGATGCAGAAACCGGAGGCGTAATCACGCATCGCGTGATGCAGCCCGCCGGCGATGTTGACTGCTCGGCTCGCGTGACCGTTCAGGATCTCCTCGGCGGCGAGCAGCGAGCCACCGGCGACCAGCGCCGAGGCCTCATGCATGCGGTGGAACACGGGATTGTCCGGGGTACCCAGACCGTGACCTGCGCGCCCGCGTGGCGCGTGGCGCACCGCGGCGACATAGTCCCCGGCGTGCACCGTGCAGAGCTCCTCGTCGGTGGCCTGCACCGGCGCCAGAGGCCGCACACCATCCAGCACGCCGAGCGAACGCGCCAGCCGGATGGTGAGGTCGAGCCGGATGGGATTGAGCGGGTGCCGCCCACCTAGGTCGTAGCCAAGCAGGGCCTCGTCCCAGATGACCACCGCGTGGGAAGGGCTCATGCCCTCAGACGCTACCGGCCGGCGAGCGGCAGCGGCCGATACCTACCCGGGGTCCGGGCCGGTGGCAACGGGATGGTCGGGGTCGGTGCACCACTGGGACCACGATCCGGCGTAGAGCGCCGCGGGGCGGCCGAACGGCGTGACGCCGGCGAGCTCGAGTCCGAGCACGACAGCACAGGCGTTGATCCCGGAACCGCAGTAAGCGCCGATATCGGTACCCGCGACCCCCCACCGGTGGGCCAGTTCGCGTAACCGGCTCGGCGGTAGCCAACGCCCCTGCAAGTCGGTCAGCTCGCTCGATGGCGCGCTGGTCGCCCCCGGAATATGGCCCGCCCGCGGATCCACCGGCTCGACCTCACCCCGGTAGCGGGGTGCCGCACGCGCATCGAGCAACACCCCATTCCGGGCCAGCGTCGCGGCTTGCGCCGCATCGAGCACCGGCATTCCGCCGGATCGCACGGTGAACGTGCCGACCTGTGGTCGGGGTATCTCGACAGTCACCGGCAAACCGGCCGCTCGCCACGCCGCGATACCTCCGTCGAGCACCGCGACCGCTGGGTGTCCCGCCCAGCGCAGCAGCCACCACAGCCGGGCCGCCACCGACCCATCTGCTGCGTCGTAGGCGATGACCGGAGTGCTCGCGTGCACGCCTGCGGCGCGCAGAGCAGCCTGTAGCGCTGCGACGAACGGGAGGGGGTGGCGGCCACCCGAACCCGGCGGTCCGGCGAGATCCGCATCCACATCGAGATAGACCGCGCCCGGCAGGTGACCCGCGCGGTAGTCGACACGACCGGGTGGGCCGGTGAGCGACCATCGCACGTCCGCCACGGTGGGCGGCTCGGGGCCGTCCAGCAGGGCGACCAGCTCGTGGGGCGTGATCACCGGGTACATAGCGCCCATCCAGCCACTTCTTGACACGCGTACTCCGCTTCGCCGCACTCGCGCTCTACCATTAGGTGTAACCCTAGGGAGACCGGTGTGAACGAGCTCATCGACACCACTGAGATGTATCTGCGCACCATCTTCGAACTCGAGGAGGAGGGTGTCATCCCGCTGCGGGCACGGATCGCCGAGCGGCTGGGACAAAGCGGGCCCACCGTCAGCCAGACGGTGGCCCGCATGGAGCGGGACGGCCTGCTGGCCGTAGCAGATGACCGGCACCTCGAGCTCACCGCGCAGGGCCGTAGCCGGGCCATCTCGGTGATGCGCAAGCACCGGCTGGCCGAGCGTCTGCTGGTCGACGTGATCGGGCTGGAGTGGGAGCAGGTGCACAGCGAGGCCTGCCGCTGGGAGCACGTGATGAGCGAGGCGGTGGAACGCAAGTTGGTCGCGTTACTGGGTAACCCCACCACCTCCCCGTACGGAAACCCGATCCCCGGCCTGGACGAGCTCGGAGTCGGAGAGTCTGTGACCTCAATCGAACCCGATCTTGTCCGGCTGGATGAGGTCGCCCGTCGCGGCGGCGGCACCGTGGAGGTGCGACGCATCGCCGAGCACGTGCAACTGGACCCGGCTCTGATGGCGGACCTGCACAGGGTCGATGCGGTGCCTGGAAACGTGGTCCAAGTGGCGGCCCAGGCACGGACGACACACCCGGTGGTGCTCTCCGGCCGCGGGTCCACGGTAGAGGTGGCGGGCACACTCGCACATGCGGTCATGGGCCGTCGGCGGTGACCGGGCCGTCCTCGTTAAGTCGGCCGAACCGGATGCGGCTGCTCGTCACGGGGGGCGCGGGCTATGTCGGTAGCGTCTGCGCCGCGCGCCTGGTCGAGGCTGGCCACGACATCGTGGTCCTGGACGACCTGTCCACCGGGCACCGGGACGCGGTGCCGACCGGCTGCCGGTTCGTGGCGGGCACCGTGGAGGACGCGGACGCCCTGCTGGCTGAAGGCTTTGACGGTGTACTGCACTTTGCGGCCCGCTCGCTGGTCGGGGAATCGATGGCGCAGCCGCAACGCTACTGGCTGGGCAATGTGGTGGCCACGATCAGGCTGCTCGAGGCGATGCGCGAGCACGGCACTGCCCGGCTGGTGTTCTCCTCCACCGCGGCTACCTACGGGGAACCGGCGTCGGTCCCCATCACCGAGGACGCGGTTACCCGGCCGACCAACCCCTACGGAGCCACGAAGCTGGCGATCGACTACGCCATCAGCTCTTACGCCGTCGCGCACGGCATCGCCGCGGTGAGCCTGCGATACTTCAACGTCGCTGGCGCCTATGGCCCCTACGGTGAGCGGCACACCGTCGAGACCCACCTCATTCCGCTGATTCTGCAGGTCGCTCTCGGCCACCGAGAGAAGATCATGGTGTTCGGCCAGGACTGGCCCACTGCGGACGGCACCTGCGTCCGCGACTACATCCACGTAGTGGATCTGGCTGACGCCCATGAGCGGGCGCTCGAACAGGCCGTGCCCGGCGAGCACCGGATCTATAACCTGGGCAACGGAACCGGTTTCTCGGTGCGGCAGGTACTGGATACCTGCCGGCAGGTCACCGGGCACCCGATCCCGGCGCAGTCCGCGGCGCGACGGCCAGGCGACCCGGCGGTCCTGATCGCCTCCAGCGATCGGGCCCATCACGAGCTGGGCTGGAAGCCGGAGCGCTCCGACCTCGCCGTGATCGCCGCAGACGCCTGGGATTTCGCCCGCGGCATTCTCCGCGCCACCCGCTGACCGCCTCGGACGCCGCTCACCGCTTGCCTCGTGATCGGCGCTTTGGAGACCTGCGCGCCGGCCGTCGAAGGGCTGCCGCGGCGTCCCGCGCGACTTCGTGAAGCAACTCAGGCGGCAGACCTCCATCCAGCGCAGCCCGGAGCAACCCGGACAACGAGTGGTGTGGGCAGGCGTGCAAGGCCGCGTCCAACGCGACGCTGGCAAGCGCGCCGTCCCCACGGAGGTACGCGGTGAGTGCTAGCAAGGCCGCGGGTTCGGCTCGCTCCGGTGCAGGGGTGACCCGGACAAGGGCCAGCCAGAGCCGCTCAGCGGCGACCGCGCCGGAACCCGTGCACCAGGGCAGGCAGGCGTCCCGAATCCGATGGTCGCACAGCGCAGAGGCGACCTCGGCGATGATGCTGTCATCCAGCTCGGGGTCTCCCGTGGCCGCCGCTCGGTGCAGCTCGGCCAGCTGAGCGAGGCGCGCAGCTACGACCCGGGCGCTCATCGGATGTTCGGCGTCGGCCGCATCCAGCAGCACCGCTCGTCGTTGCAGCGCCGTGGGATCATCCGCGGCCAGCAGCGCGGCCAGTTCCTCCCGGCTGCCGAAGGTCACCGCCCCAGCGGCAACCGTAGCGACTGCCAGCTGGCTGGTCGCAGGATCGGCCACCGTGCCGGCACACAGCGGATCCTCATAGCAGCGCCACGGCGCCCCGCTCGCCGTCTCGGTCGTCCACGCCGCGTGCACGATGGGAAGTCCGGCGCCGGTCAGCACGTCGTCGAGTGCGCTCACCAGCACGCGGTGTGGGATTTCGCCATCCGGGGCGGGGTCGCCCCCGATCACGATGAGTGCGACACCGGTGGGCCGTTGTCTGGTGATCGGGGTCAGTAGCTGCTCGGCCAGTCGCGGTGCTTGGTCGGCAGCGACCAGATCGGCGCGCAACGTCAGCCCCAGGCTCTTCCCGTGCAGTGCCAGGAGGACCACGGATTCGCGCGGGTGGAAACCGAGCAGATGAGGGACAGCGGCGATCAGCTCGGACGGGTCGGATAGCCGGATACGGCCGGCGGCGGGTGCGCTCATGGCGCTGAACAGTCCTCCAGCGGCAGGACCGGGGGAAGTCACGCAGGCGCCTGCTGTGGACTACAGGGGGTCGTGGGAACTACTCACCCCTTTCACGCCCACACGGTTGCCGGAATGTCGGGGGATGCGGTTATCCTGCCGCGCCCGCATCACCGGTCAGCCCCTGGTCGGACTGCACGTGGCCGCCGGCAGACGTAGGTCACCGCTGGCGGCAGGTTCCACCAGACCGTGCGCGTGGTGAGCACCTCGTCGAACACTTCACCGAGCAACGCGCGGAACTGACGCGCCCGGCTCGTCGAGAGCGCGTGCAGGTAGGCGAAGGTGGTGAAACAACCTGAGAGAGCCAGCGAGCGTGCCGTCGCCTCGACGATCGCGCGCTGGGCGTCGGAGCCGATCAGGGACCAGGGCAGCCCACTGACCACGGCATCCACCGGCGGCACCCGGTACTCGGCGAACAACCGCTCCATGTCGACGGCGTCCCCGCCCAGCACCTCAACGCTCGGGTGCTCGGCACGCAGGTAGTCGGCCAGTACCGGATCGATCTCGACCGCCACATGCCGCCCGCGACCACCGAGCCGATACTCGATTGCGGTCGTGACCGACCCGGTGCCTGGGCCGAGCTCGACCACGACCGGCTCGCCGACGCGGGGTATCACCGCGGCCAGCCGAGCCGCCAGGTGCGGGGAACTCGGCACCACCGCACCGACCGTAGCGGGACTGCGTACAACGGCAGCAAGGAAGGCGACGACGTGCCGCGAGAGCAGTGGCATGGTGCCAGATCCTGCCCGTCGGGGCACGGCGTTGTGAAATCGACCTCCGCGAGCTGCCGGCTTCGCGGAGCACGAGATGCCCGGAGGGATGAATCTGCCGGCGCGGCGGGTTGTATCTGGTATGACCACCGAGCTGTACCGAGTCGAAGCGGAGCCTGCTGACCGGGCGGGCATGGTGCTGGTGCACGCTCTCACCGGGTTCGTGGATGCCGGCCAGGCCGCGCACCTTGCGGTGGCCCACCTGCTGGCGAACCTGGAGCACCGAGTGGTCGCCACTTTCGACATCGACCAGCTGCTCGATTACCGCTCGCGCCGACCAGTCATGATCTTCGAGGAGGACCGGTGGGCGGGTTACGAGCGGCCCGAGTTGGTGCTGTACGAGGTCCAGGACTCCGCAGGCGGCACGTTCCTGCTGCTGACCGGCCCGGAGCCGGATCTACAGTGGGAGCGGTTCGCTGACGCGGTCCGTGAGCTGGTCGAACGCTTCGGGATAGTACTGACGGTGGGTCTGGGTGCGATCCCTATGGCGGTCCCGCACACCCGGCCCTCGACGGTCACCGCGCACGCGACTCGTCACGAGTTGATCTCCGGTTACCGGCGGTGGTTCAACACGATGCAGTTGCCCGGTCACGCCGGGGCGCTGGTCGAGCTACGGCTGGGTGAGCTCGGGCACGACGCGATGGGCTTCGTCGCGCACGTGCCGCACTATCTGGCGCGGATCGAGTACCCGGAATCGGCCTGCGGCCTGCTGGAGCATCTGGCCCGCAGCAGCGGCCTGAGCTTGCCGGTGGATGCCCTGCGGTCCGCCGCGCAGCGGGTGCTGGCCGAGGTCGACGAGCAGCTCGCCCGCTCCCCGGAGAGCATGTCGGTGGTGACCACCCTCGAGGAGCAGTTCGACGCTGTCATGAGCAATCCCGATCGGCGACCGCTACTGCCCGCCGCCGCGGATTCATTGCCCACCGGTGACGAGATCGCCGCAGAGCTGGAGCAATTCCTCGCCGAGCACAACGGCCCAGCTGAGCCCTAGTCCGATCATCCCGGACCGCGACGACTCCCCTGTTCGCTTGCGGGCTTCACGCATCGTTGGCACGGCGAAGGGATGGCGGCGGACTCCCGGTCGGGGTCCTTGACCAGCGCGTGGAGTGTCGTCACCACCGGGCAGGGCCAGACCGACGGACAGGTCCGGCAGTGGGCAGCAGCCGGAACGCCTCGGCGTGAACGGGTGAGATCGTGTCCATCGGCTACCTCCTCGGATTCGGCGAGACACCTGCTATACGCCGGTGATGAGGTAACCGATTGCTCGGAGGGCACGCAACCCCCATTGCCTCAAGTCCTTCACTGCTAGTGCAAAATGTGCCGCAGAGGGAGGTCATCATGGAAGATCACGAGCCGACGGTCCGGAACCGCGAGCTGGGCGAGGGACTGCGCCGGGCGATGCACAATGCCGGTCTGTCCGGCAAGGATGTGGCGAGACTGCTCGACCTGTCACCGAGCTGGGTGTCCCGGTTGATCTCCGGCAAGCGCAACGTTACCGCGGTGCAGGCCTCGACATTCCTCGCGGTCTGCCAGGCGCCCAGCGCGGAGCGGGAGCGGTTGCTCGGGCTCTGCGACGAGCAGCACACCCAGGGCTGGTTCCAGCAACACGGCTCCCGGCTACCCCTGCAGCTGGTGACCCTGATCGACCACGAGAACAAAGCCGTGGCGGTCAGCGAGTTCCAGTCGACGGTAGTGCCCGGCTTGTTGCAGACCGGTGATTACACCCGCGCGCTGATCCGCGAAGCGGGCACGCTTGCGCCCGGGGAGATCGATGATCGGGTGGCTGCCCGGCTGGCTCGGCAAGCGCTGTTCAGCCGGAATGATCCTGCCCGCTTCACTTTCTACCTGCACGAGTTCGTGCTGCGGCTGCCGATTGGTGGGCTGGGGGTGATGTCCGATCAGCTCGGCCAGCTGCACCGGATGTCGATGCGCCCCCACCTCACACTGCGGGTGGTGCCAGCGGTACTCGGGGGGCACGCCGCGATTAACGGGTCATTCACGCTGATGGAGTTCGCGGAGTTCAAGCCGGTGACCTACCTGGAGAGCGAGACCTCCAGCGTGTTCCTGGAAAAGCCGGTCGAGATCACCGCCTACCGGAACATCCTGGCCCTGCTGGCGGACACCGCGCTGGGGGAGGGAGAATCAAGGCAGCTGATTGCCACGCTGGCAACCGAGCTCTACGCGGATCGAGAGGACTATGATGACCGCGCCTGAGCCGGACGGGATTGTCTGGCACACGAGCAGCTACAGCGGCACGAACGGTGGCTGCGTCGAGGTTGCCCCCACGTCGGATGCCGTGCTGGTCCGCGACTCCAAGAACCGCACCGGACCCGCTCTGACCATCCCCACCGCCACCTGGCAAGCCTTCCTCACCCACACTCACCCGCTGACCCCGGGACGTGAGCGACCCTGGCGAGGACGACCTGCAGGAATCGCCTCGCCAACTACGCGATGGTGCTCGGCCAGCCCTGGCCGCCGCTGCGGATAATGTCGTATGCCGACGCTACGCTCCAGCCATGATTGATCACATCGGTATTCAGGTGGCCGACGTCGAGGCGTCGCTCGCTTTCTACCTACGGACCTTCGCTCCGATCGGGATGCGCGAGATGATGCGCTTCGGACACGGCGATGCCAGCGTCGTCGGCCTGTCCGGTCCTGACGGCATCCCCAACTTCTGGCTCAGCCCAGCCACCGGCGCCGAAGCCCGGGAGCTGCACCTGGCCTTCCGCGCTCCCGACCGCCATGCCGTCGACGCGGTCCACGACGCCGCTGTGACGGCCGGCGCGGAGGTTCTGCATGCCCCACGTGAGTGGCCCGAGTACCACCTGGGCTATTACGGCGTGTTCCTGCGCGACCTCGACGGCCACAACGTAGAGGCCGTATACCACGGGAACTAACGCCACCTGGTTGTCCAGAACAGGCTGCGTCTCGGTGCCGGTCGAGTTCGATCGTGCCGCAGCTCTGCGCGAACGCCGCTACGCACGGACCCGGTGCATACCCACGGTCGAGCCATCTCCGAACCCGGAGCTTGGCGCAACATTAGCTAAGAGACTTGCGTTTCGACACGCGCAGTTCGTCTTGGTAGTGCTCGCAAAGAAACCGGACAAGAATTGAACCAAAAGAATAGGTCTCTACAGCCTCTCGCCGCTGCGCAGCCTCACGCTACCAGCCGTCGCGACGATTTATGTCGCCATGACGCTGGACTCAACGCGCCGACACACCATCGGCCGTGGTGGCGCCTGAAAGGATGCGGGACCTCGCGGTAACCGCGATTATCGGTGGGTCAAGACTGGTGGAAACTCGCTCGCCCGAGCTCGCAGCTTCCGCCAAGCTTTCTGCATGGAGGGATACCTTGCGCAGACGTACGGGGAGCGCATAGCACCCATCTACGACCAGCGTCACCCCGCAGCTGCTCCAGAGCAGGTGGACCTATTAGCCGAACTGGCGGGCACCGGTCCAGCGCTGGAGTTGGGCATCGGAACCGGCCGGCTGGCGCTGCCTCTGGCGACCCGAGGCGTCGAGATGCATGGGATCGACGCCTCCCCTGCCATGGTGGAACTCCTGCGAGCCAAACCAGGTGGGAGCGAGGTGACGGTCCGCATCGGAGACTTCGCCGACTTCGACCTGGGCCGGCGGTTCGCGCTGGTGTTCGTGGCGTTCAACACGTTGTTCGCCCTCCCCAGCCAGCAAGCACAGGTCTCGTGCTTCCGAGCGGTAGCACGGCATCTGACACCCGGCGGACGGTTTCTGATCGAGGCATTCGTGCCTGATCTCAGTCGCTTCGATCGAGGCCAACGGGTCAACACCACGAGCACGATCGAACTCGACCAGGTCGGGCTGGACTGCTCGGTACACGACCCCGTGGCTCAGCGGGTGACCACGCAGCACATCACGGTGGGCCCCGGCGGCATTGACTGCTACCCGGTCGAGATCCGCTACGCCTGGCCCTCTGAGCTGGACCTCATGGCCTGCTTGGCCGGGCTCGAGCCCGAGGCCCGCTGGGGCGGCTGGGACTGCCGCCCCTTCAGCTCCGAGTGCGCGATCCATCTATCCCTCTGGCGATCGCCCACAGAACATCACGCCCCTCCGCCATCCAAGAACATACCCCCAAGGCGTGCTTCTGTTTCACCATGAAAGCCGACCTGCCAGCAGCCGAAACTTCGGCGACCGCTGAGACTGCTTGCTGACCCGGCACTACTCCCTCGAACACAGCCTACCCAGATAGCTTCGCCAACAACTTGGGTTCCGGCC
>JBOHFF010000107.1:0-5952 GCA_050699515.1 Pseudonocardiaceae bacterium | reverse complement strand
GGAGCGACCGCAGTGGAAAAGCTGGGCAGACCAGCAGTATTCGTATGCTCACAACCAAACAACATGATCCACAACACCGAACACGATTCTAAAATGATCACTGAAAGTCGGTCGGTGGATCCAGGTTTAGACGTAACCAGACACGCGAACCAGGCAGCTGACGACAGGAGGAGAGGAATCCATCATCTGGAATCAGTCATGATCAGACCAAGCCCAGGAAGACACGTCGAGTCGACATACTTGACAGTTGAGTCTCAGGACATCTTTAGTGGTTGCTGTGGCGGAGGCCTCCAACAGGCGTGACAGTGGTAAAGGCTTCTTCAGCGGGCGTTCACTCGCGTTTTGGACCATCATAGGGAGCGTAGCGACGGTGTTGTCGTTACTCGTGACAGTCTTAACCTTCCTGGCTTCGACTCTTCGGGCGCCCGCACCAGCTCAGCAGGAGGATACGCCCGTCCAGATCCATCCAAGCACCCCACGGCTCGCCTAGCAGGATCCATTCCCGTCGGAGGCAACCCAAGCAGTCTCGTGATGGCCCCGGACGGACATCACGCGTATGTGACCCACTTTTCCGGCACTATGTCGGTGATCGACACGGCCACCAACACGGTCACCGCCACCATCAACGTGGGAGGCGGCGCGCTTGGCGTGGCGGTGACGCCGGATGGGCGTCATGTCTACGTGGCTCACTGGGGTTCCGTCATGGTGTCGGTGATCGACACGGCCACCAACACCGTCGCCGCGACCATCAACGTCGGAAGCGTTCAGTGGGATGTGGTGGTGACTCCGAACGGGCGCTGGGCCTATGTGACCAACCGGGGATCTGGCACAGTATCAGTGATCAACACTTCCACCAACACCATCATCGCCACCATCCACGTCCAAAGCGGCCCAAATGGCGTGGCGGTGGCCCCGGACGGGCGCTACGTCTACGTGACCAACGAAGGCTCCGCCACAGTGTCGGTGATCGAGACTACTACCAACACCGTCACGGCTACGATCAACGTTGGCAACGCCCCGATCACGGTGGCGGTAGCCCCAGACAGCCACCACGCCTACGTGGTTAACCGAGGTTATAGGGCTTTGTCGGTTATCAACACTGCTACCAATACCGCCACCGCTACAGTCGATCTTGGAGGTGATCCAGGCGCTGTAGTGGTGACCACGGACGGACGCCACGTCTACGTGACCAACGGAGGTACCAACACCGTGTCGGTGATCGACACCGGTACCTGAAGCCGACCGGGGATACCGCCTGACAGCCCACGGTGTGATCTAGCAAAGTCCCCTGCCGTAGGGGACACCGCGCGCGATCACCGGCACCGCCTTTTTCATCGCCTGCGGAACACTACAGCGACATCGCATCGCCCCTACCATTCAGGTGTGCCTGTGGGGTGGCCACTGACTGGGCGGGCCGAGGAGCTGAGCCGGATCAGCACGCTGGCCCGTCGCCGGGATGGGCCAGCGGGGGTGGTACTGGCTGGGGCAGCTGGGGTGGGCAAAACCCGGCTGGCCCGGGAGGCGCTGGCGGCGGCGGAGCGGCGCGGCACGCTGACCCGGTGGACGGTCGCCACAGCCTCAGCGCGGGCGCTGCCACTGGGTGCGTTCGCCGCCACGTTGGGTGCTGTCAGCCCGGATCCGGCCCAGTTGGTGCACCAAGTGAGCCAGGCGCTGCTCGCCGGTGCGGGGCAGGCGGGTGTGGTCGTCGGGGTAGACGATGGGCACCTGCTCGATGAGCTGTCCGCGGTGCTGGTCCACCAGTTGGTGCTGCGCCGCGCGGCGACCGTGGTGCTCACGCTGCGCACCGGGGAGACTCCACCGGACGCGGTGACCGCGTTGTGGAAGGACGGGCACCTGCCTCGGCTGGAGCTGCAGCCGCTGTCCCAGACCGAGACCGCGGCCTTGGTAGAGGCGAGGCTAGGCGGCCCAGTGGACAGCAGCGCTGCGCTGCGGCTGTGGTCTATTACCCGAGGCAATGCGCTGTACTTGCAGCAACTGGTCGATGGAGAGCTGGAGACGAGTCGGTTATGCGAGGTCGCCGGGGTGTGGCGGTGGTCGGGGGAGCCGGCGCTTACGCCGGGGCTGGTCGAGTTGGTCTCGGCTCGGATCGGCCAGCTGCCCGACGAGCAGCGAGGCGTCCTGGAGGTGCTGGCGTTCGGCGAGCCGCTCGGCATGTCGCTGCTGGCAGAACTGGCCGACGCCACGGCGGTGGAGCAGGTCGAGGCTCGAGGCCTGGTCGAGGTCTACCTCGACGGGCGGCGGCTGCAGGCTCGGCTGGCCCACCCGCTCTACGGTGAGGTGCAACGAGCGCAAACAGGCACGCTGCACGCCCGGCGGCTACGAGGTCGGATCGCCTGCGCGCTGGCCGCCACCGGCGGGCGGCGGGCCGATGACACCTTGCGTTGCGCGGTATTGACGCTGGATTCCGATCTGCAGCCCGATCCAGTGCTGCTCACCCACGCCGCCCGCCGCGCCACCGCGCTCGGGGACCTCGCGCTGGCCGAGAAACTCGCCCGAGCCGCGGTGGCCGCCGGCGGCGGCTTCAAGCCGCGACTGCTATTGAGCCACGCACTGACCTGGTCTGGCCGCGGAGCCGAGGCCGACGCTGAACTAGCCACGCTCAGCGCCCTGGCCCGCACCGACAGCCAGCGAGCCCAAGCCTTGATCGCTCGGGTGGCTACCTTGGCCCTGACCCTCGGCCGTCCCGCCGAGGCCGAGATACTGCTCGACGCCGCAGCAACCACCATCGCCGATGTCACCGCCACCCTGGTGCTAGCCGGGATGCGCTCGGTTCTGGACGCCTTTCTCGGGCGAACCGGCCAAGCCGCCGAGGCCGCCGCCAGAGTGCTCGCCGATTCGCGGTGCTCCCCTGCTGCGCGGCATCTGGCCAGGTGGGGACTCGCGATCGCGTGCGGGGGGCTCGGCCGCCTCGAGCGGGCAGAGGAGAACCTCGAGCGAGCCGACGCCGGCGCCGATCCCGGGCTGCATCAAGCAGCCATGGTCGTGATTCTTTGGCTGCGAGGGCTGTTGCTGGCCGGCCAGCTGGACCGAGCCGAGCACACCGCGCGGCGATATCGCGAGCTCTGCCAGGACACCCCTGGGCCAGGGGATCTGGCCACCAGTGCCATGTGCGCATGCGTGGCGGTCTCCTGCGGGCAAGTCAAGACCGCGGTGCGCTGGTGCCGCCAGGCCATTGCAGGCGTCCAGAGCGCGGACCCTGGCGGGTGGTCGTTTCACGGATTGGTAACGCTCACTGGCGCGCTCGGGATGTCTGGTGACGCGACGTCAGCCCGCCGAGCCCTGGTGGACATGACGGCCGCGCGGCATCCGCTGTTCCTCTTCCTGGAACCAGAGGTGCTCCTCGCTCAGGCGTGGGTGGCCGCCGCTGAGGGCGCGGTCAGCGAGGCTGTCGAAGGAGCTCGCCAAGCGGCTGAGACGGCGGGGGCGCAACACCAACCAGCTGTGGAGGTATTCGCGCTACACACCGCGGTCTGCTTCGGTGACCGCACCGTGGCCGACCGGCTCGCCGAGCTGGCCACCCAGGTCGACGGGCCCCGCGCCGGTGCCGCGGCCGCGCACGCCGCTGGCCTGGCCGCCGATGACGGCGCAGCGTTGCACGCCGCCTCGGTCCAACTCGAGCAGATGGGGGCCCTGCTGCTGGCCGCCGACGCCGCCGCCCAGGCAGCAGCCGCCTACGCTCGCCAGGACCGGCGCGGCTCCGCCCACGCCGCTAGCACCCGCGCCCACCGGCTGGCGCAGGCCTGCGAAGGCGCTCGCACCCCGGCGCTGGCCGCCATCGCCGCACCGCTGCCACTCACCCGCCGAGAACGGGAGATCGCCACCCTGGCCGCTGGTGGGTTGCCCAACCGTCAGATCGCCCAGCGGCTGGTCGTCTCGGTCCGTACCGTCGAAAACCACCTCTGCCGCGCCTACGCCAAGCTCGGCGCCACTAACCGCGCCGAACTGGCCGCCCTGCTCGACAGTCACTGATACCAGCTGCGTATCCCCCTTGTCGATGTGAGTAGCTGACTACTCATATCACCACGCGACGGCCCGACCACACTCGGTCAGGTAAGCGCACATCAACTTCACCAAGGGGTCGTGATCTGAATGACCGCCGTAACCCTCAGCCGCGTGCCCGCCAATTCCACAGATACCGTGGCTGACCTCTTGCACGGCATCAGAGACGGGAACACGTCAGCCTGGAGCGAAATCCTCCGCCGCTATGGAAAATGCGTATCCTCGACGGTTCGATCGTTTCGCCTGCAAGAAGCCGATTCGCTCGACGCGGTACAGATGACCTGGTTGCGATTGTTCGAAAATGCCGACCGTGTACAGTTTGCCGAGCGGCTGAGCGGGTGGCTGGCGACTACCGCCCGCCGCGAATGCCTGCACATCCTGCGTCAGAGCAAGCGTACCCTGAACCTCACCGACGTCATAGCAGAAACCGTCGTCGACCCTGCGGTGGGTCCCGAACAGTGCGCCATCGACGTTGACACCACCCGGAGGTTGCGGCAGTTGGTCGACGAATTGTCGCCACGCCAGCGGACAGTGATACGGATGCTGTTCGCTAAAAATCCCTGCTCCTATGCCACGATCGCCGACGTCGCCGCAATCCCACTCGGCGGGATCGGGCCCACCCGGGTGCGGGCCTTGGGGCGGTTGCGCGACTCACTCGACAAACACGAGCGGTGATCTGTGGGGTTCCCGCTCCGGCTGCGGTAATTAGGTCCACCAGGAGTCCATAGGGGATGCTGACCGCAACCTCGGTTGATGCGCTGGTCGCTGAGGCGTTCCTTCCGTTCGGGTGGCTACGACACCAGGTACCGCATCCCCGGCAGCTGGACCGGTGATGCTGAACTGCCACCACAGCGCCCCGGCCCACGCCGCCGGACGGCTCGACGCGACCATCGGTCTGACGATGACGCCCCTGTTCGATGGGCACAACACCCGACCCGGCGGCACCCTCAGTCGGGCGAAACAAGCCAGTCCTGCGACCCGGCGGTTGGTCTCTTTCGTGACGTACCGATGACTACCCAACGGCGCAAGGCCCAGTTTCTTCGCGGTGGGCTGCCGCCGAGCTACCTGAGCAGCACCTAACGTCGGAGCAAACACGGCATTCCGCTCGAATCGTCAGCTAGCAACGAAAATTCCCGTTACGAAAAATCAAGGTCAAGTTAACAATTTGGCTATCAGCTGCGATATTTCTCACGCAGAGACTACTGGACAACAGTGAGTCACCACAGGATAACGAGACGTCATACCGACAGGCCGATACAGTGCAGACCCGGAAGGATGAGTAGCAATTATGAACGTTATTGTTCCAATTATAGGGTGGATAATTGAGAGGTTATTCGAACTCGCCCTCTTTGTATTTTGGCTGATATTCTACCTTCTCGGGGTTCTGCTCAAGGCTGGCGCATGGGCGGCGAGCGGCGGAAAGTTCGATGCTCCGATCCTTGTCTGGAATCACCCGAAGGCCGTTGCAAAACTCCTTGCGCCGGATGAAGAGGATGCCCTTTTCTACTGCGGCCGGGGTGGTTGGCAACACAGGATGTACCGCTATTACCTGAGTCAAATGGTCTATGTCTACTTGACCAATCGAAGGGTTCTCGTCGTAAGCAAGAATCGGGGAAATCATGCGTTCGACCTCGCAAATCTTCAGCTTGAAACCGACGAGTCAACGGGGACGCTCCATCTCTGCGGTCCTGCGCACGCAGTCTACCTGGGTTATGTACCCAGTGAAGGAATCAACTCCATCGTGTCGGCCGTGAATAACAAGAACAGCAAAAGAAGGATCGCCGACAATAACGAGACAGTTGGATAATTACTAAGGAGATCAAAAGTAGGTGGACTTGAGGATCTGCTTGTGGTTTAATTCTCCTATGCGAGACAATGATGGCCGAAAGCTCGATCACGCCACGCTGGAAGTGATCCGGATTCGAGCGTGTG
>JBOHFF010000106.1:0-4708 GCA_050699515.1 Pseudonocardiaceae bacterium | reverse complement strand
AGGAGGAGGACCGCATCGCCGGCCTGGAGCTGGGCGCCGACGACTACATCACCAAACCGTTCAGCCCCCGCGAGCTCGTGCTCCGGGTCGCCTCGGTGCTGCGCCGGGCCCGGTCCACGCAGCCGGTCAACCAGCTGCCGCCGGTCACCGACGACGGGCTGATGGTCGACGTTGCGGCGCGCCGGGCGGTACTGGACGGGCAGGAGTTGGGGCTCACCGTGCGCGAGTTCGACCTGCTGGCCTTCCTGATCCGGCGTCCGGGTCACGCCTTCACCCGCAGCGAGCTGCTCGAACAGGTCTGGGGCTGGAACTTCGGTGACCAGTCCACGGTGACTGTCCACGTGCGACGGTTGCGGGAGAAGGTGGAGGCCGATCCCACCGTGCCCAGGCGGATCGCCACCGTGTGGGGTGTCGGCTACCGCTACGACAGCAAGGAGTGACCGGCGGTGCTCGACGAGCTGCGCCACATCTGCCCGGTCGCGTTGTTGTGCACCTTGCCGGTGGCCCTGCTCGGCGCGCTGCTGCTGCACTACACGCGCCGGTACTCGATCACCGCCGCGGTCACCGTGCTGGTGCTGGTGCCGGTGGCCGCAACGCTGGCCGGGATGCTGGGCGTCAACGGGTGGATGTTCACCCCCCAACTGACCACCGTGCTCGCCGTGGGCGTCGCGGTGGCGGCGGTGAGCGTGCCAACCGCATTGCTGCTCGGCCGGGGTATCGCGCGGGAAGTGACCTGGCAGCGGGAGGCCAACGCCCGGGACCGGGCGGCCGAATCGGCCCGGCGTGAGCTGGTCGCCTGGATCAGCCACGACCTGCGCACCCCGCTGGCCGGGATCCGGGCCATGACCGAGGCACTGGCCGACAGCGTCGTCGCCGACCCGGCCGGGGTCGCCCACTACGCGCAACGGCTCGGGCAGCAGACGCAACGGTTGACCGCCATGGTCGACGACCTGTTCCAGCTGTCCCGGATCAGCTCCGGGGCGCTGCAGTTAACGTTGTCGGCGATACCGCTGGGCGAGGTCGTCTCCGAATCCCTGGCCGCCGAAGCCGTTACCGCCGCCCGCAAGGGCATCCGGCTGCAGGCCGACGCCGGCAGCGAGTGGCCAGTGGTGCAGGGCAGCGACCCGGAGCTGGCTCGGGTGGTCCGCAACCTGCTGTCCAACGCGATCCGGCACACCCCACCGGACGGCACCGTCGTGGTCGCCGCGGGGGCCCGCGACGGGCAGGCCTGGTTGCGTGTCGACGACACCTGCGGCGGCATTCCCGAAAACGAGCTGGACCGCGTCTTCGACGTCGCCTACCGCGGCAACCCCGCACGCACTCCAGCGCTTCCCGACGAGTCCAGTGCCGGTCTGGGCCTGGCCATCGCGCGGGGCCTCGTCGAGGCTCACGCCGGCCGTATTGAGGCCCGCAATCACGGGCCGGGCTGCCGCTTCGAGATCCTGCTTCCGCTGGCCCCCAACCCCGACTGACCTGCTTGCGGGTAAGTCGGGGTCAGGCTCGGCACAGCACCTCACCATGCAGGACGGCGAACCACCCGTCGTCTTGCTCGGCCCACTGGCGCCACGCGTCCGCTATGTCCTGGAGATCTTCGCGGGTGGCGAGCTGTCGCTCCAGTGCCTGGTTGGCCAGCGCGGATGTGGTGACTCGGTCTGCCCACAGGCCGCCCCACCAGGCGCGCTCCTCCGGCGTGGCGAAGCACCAGGCCGTGGCGGAGCAGGTGATCTCGCTGAACCCGGCTGCTCGGGCCCAAGACAGCAGACGCCGTCCGGCGTCCGGTTCGGCTCGGTTGCTCCGTGCGACGCGCCGATATATGTCGAGCCAGCGGTCCAGGCATGAATTTCGCGGGTGCCAGGTCATCGCCGCATAGTCGGCGTCCCGAGCGGCGACTACCCCGCCTGGCTTGCACACCCGGCGCATCTCGCGCAGCGCGGCGATGGGCTCCGCCAAGTGCTGGAGGATCTGATGAGCATGAACGATGTCGAAGGTGTCATCCGGGTAATCCAACTGGTAGACGTCGCCCACGGCGAAGGACGCGTTGCTGACGCCCTGCTGCTGGGCGCCGGTGCGGGCCGGTTCGAGCGGCGCCGGTTCGTTGTCGATGCCCACCACGTCGCCGGGCGCCACCAGCCGGGCGAGGTCGATGGTGATGGTGCCGGGACCACAGCCGACGTCGAGGACCTGCTGACCCGACCGCAGGTGCGGGATCAGGTACGCGGCGGAATTCTGCACCGTGCGCCAGCGTTGCGACCGCAGCACACTGTCGTGGTGGCCGTGGGTGTAGGTGTACTGCTGATCTGGCATCCGTCAAGCCTGCCAATTACCCCCACGGCTCGCCACCTACAAAGCCTTGGGCCCCCTTTGCGGCCTGTCCTACCGGTTCGATCGCTCACACCGAATGGCATCGGCGGCTTGGCGGGTTATTTCTTCGTCGATTAGGACACTTATCGCGACCGATCTCGGGCCGTTCGAAGGCATGCTCGTGTGGCTGCGCCAGACCGCGACAGTGACCGAGACCTTCCAGCTCGGCCGCTTCGGACAGGTGGTCGTCTCCTCCGGTAGCAGGCTGCGCCGGCCCACCGCGGTGCTGCCTGCGTCGGACACCGCGGCGGTGCAGGACCGCCAAGCCGCCAACGACCTCAACCGGCTGATCCTGGACGACGCCTCGCAGGCCGGAACGGGGTTGCTCTACCGGACGGCGGCCGTCACGCCGGTGGCCGGGGCCACCTTCGTCGACCAGGCCGGCGACCAGTTCGAACGGCGGCCGGTGGCGCAGACCTTCAGCACCCCGGTGGGGCCCGCGTCACCGTGGTCGGCGTAGCCCGTGAGGCGGCGATCGGGACTTGGCCGCGCATTCATGCCCTACGTCTCGCTCCGGTCCGCTGACGTGGATGCCGTCTTGACGGCACCGTAGCCTGATCGACCCAGGAGCGCCCGGTCAGCAACGAGAGGGTGGGGATGCCGGGATGCGATTGGACAACAACCTCGCATCGCTGATCCTCGGTGAGACCGCACGCTTGGAACTTCGCGTGCCGATGAGGTGGGAGACCCGCGCTACTGCTGTCCGCGCTCAGATGGGCGTGCACAACGCCCACGCCCTGCCCCTGGTCCTCGGCCTTCAGGTGCTCGTACGTAAGCCGTGGCGACTGACCGTCTATCTGATGATCCACGGCCAGCACCTCCGTCGGCTTGACGTCAACGGCTCACACGGCAACCGGACCGGAGACCGTGAGGTGTGGAACGAGCGCACGCACAAGCACACCTTCTCCGAGCAGCACCAGGACACGGTCGCGTACACCCCTGGTGACATTCCCGCTGTTCCCACAGTGAATGTCGTGGGAGACCGTTGCCGACGCGCTAGGAGGGGACTGGATGACCATGTGCAGCGCTCTGCTCGCTGCCGTCCTCGCAGGTGAGCGAAGTCGGTGGACGTGCCGCGAGGTATCATCTGACACCGTCCTCCTGGTGACGTCGCACCACTACGCAGACGGGGATACCGTCGAGCTGATCGTCCAGACCGTCGGCGACGAAGTGATCGTGTCCGACGGTGGCGAGGTCTCGGCCCGACTCGACAGCGTGGGCGTGAACGTAAGGTCGCACAGTCGGGTAGGCACGTCGTGGAAAAGACTGATCGCGGCCCACGCACTCGACGAGGACGACCGTGGCCAGCTCGTACGTCGGGCGAGAGTCGAGCACGCCGCCGACCTGGTGCAAGAAATGGCTGATGCGGTGGCCAACCTCGATGGCCTGAGGCTGCTGGCACCCATTCCACGACCGGCGTTCCCGGAGCGGCTGACGACCTACCTGAGGGCCAAGGTCTCCTTCGTGAAACCGCGAGCCAAACTGACAGGTGCTAGCGGCTGGCGCTACCAGGTCACCGCGGCGGCCGGCAGAAGCGAGAAGCAGCTGGTCTACATCCAGACAGCGGACGGCCGGCACGCCGCCGCGCAGAGGTCGGCAGTGGAGCGCTGCTTCACGATGTTCTCTGACACCAATCAGGAGCTGCCCACTGAGCAGAAGCTCGTTGTGCTCGATGATGAGGCGGCACCGGAGTGGCCCACTGAGATGATCGATCTGCTGGCCGGGGTGGCCTACGTGAGCACCTGGACCGCTCGCGAGCAGTGGACCGAGTTCGTGTGGGGCAATGTCCCGGAGTCGCGGCTGATGCTCCCCTCAAGACAGTCAACCCGCGGCTGACGGGTGACTGGGGCAACTGAGGCCACTCGGAGAACGCCCGATAGGTCGTGCACGACCTATCGGGCGTCTTTGCTGGTAGATGGCGGTAGCGGTGGGATTTGAACCCACGGAGGGCGCGAACCCTCACGCGCTTTCGAGGTCTGCGATCCGCAGTTCAGCCACGATCGTCTAGGCTGTTTCAGCAGGTCACCGACATAGTTTGGTCCTCCGCGCACATCCGCGATCCCGAGCGACTGAGACCCCGAATGAGACCCTGAGCGCGGGTCTGCCGCCCCCCGTAGCACCCGGATGGGCGGCCGGTGACCAACCATCCGGACACCCCCAACCGGGACATGCCCGTTTCGCTGCCGGTGAGGCTTACGATGGTGGCATGAGTGAGCAGCTAGTGAGCGTCTCGACCGACGGGTTCGAGGCGTGGCACGACGCTGTGCGCCGTGCCGAGAACGGCGAGACCGTCGCGGTGATCGCGCACGGCGAGCATGTGGCCGACGTGGTGCCCTCCGGTGAGCTG
>JBOHFF010000105.1:0-12554 GCA_050699515.1 Pseudonocardiaceae bacterium | reverse complement strand
GTTCGACGTCAAGAGCGCTGCCGTCCTGTTCCTGGTGAGGCCGGAGAGTTCGTCGACTCAGCCATCCTTAACCAAGACACCGGCGCCATCGAGTGGGAGTCCAACATCATCCGCCGGACGGAATCGTCATGATCGACCGCACCGAGACGACCAATAGGGTTCCTGGCGGACCGACGTGGGCAGCATGTTCGTCGGGATGCCGTTCGACGTCAAGAGCGCTGCCGTCCCGGTCAGTCAGGCGTGCGCCGAAGCCATGGGCGGCAACCACTACGCCAAGTGGGGGGCAGCACGGACGGCAAGCCGCTCCCGTGGTCTCCGGGATCCTGTAGGGCGCGCGCTCGGTTCAGGCGACGATCTTTACGGCCCATGAGACACCTGTGAGCCGGCAGATACCCGCTGGCGGTCAGGAATCTGCTCCGAGACTGTCCGTCCCCGCCAGCGTCTTCGGCGAGCCGCGAAGGACGGTGAGTCGAGTAGTCGCGACGGTCAGCCTGTCCTGAACGAAATCAGCTGGTCGTCAGCTAGGCTTACTCGGGACACGATGAGCCAGTACGAACAGCAACCCCCGCACCGGGAAGGAACCGGCAGAGACGCGATGCTGAACCTAAGTCCGCACCGACAAATCGCGCAGCCGCCGCGACAATCCGTCAAGCGTCGTTCCTTTGCTCGTGCGCGCAAGCTCGCTGGGTTCAGTCAGGAGGGCTTGGCTGAACGTCTGGATGTTGATCGTTCGACGGTAGCCCGCTGGGAAGCCGGAGAATACGAGCCGCAGCCCTGGCAGCGTCCCAGGATCGCCGAGGCGTTGGGCGTCTCGCTCTGTGAGGTCAACCAGTTACTCGGTGAGGTCGAAGCGCTGGGGCGTACTGTCGAAGGATTCGTATCGCCGGCCAGGGCTGATGGTGATCAGCCGGACAATCGATACTCTAGGGGCCATAAGTTCATCCCTGTATTCGTCGGCGCTGAGGTAACGTCGGCCCTGGCAGCTAGCGGACAGTGGGATACTGTTGGTGGCCAGTGGGTGGAATGCTGGCGGCGAGTGGTCGAGCACCCTGCCGGCTCCTGCCAGCTTTATCTCTGGCGATTTGGCGTGGCACTGTTCCACCTGATTGAGGATCTTACGTTCGATTCTGTCGCGCACCTCGCGGTCTGGCGGCGCATCAGCTACGAACAAAACATGCAATGGGCGCGCGACTACCTCCAGGAGCTTGCCGGAGGTCACATCGTGGGACGGCCTTACGTGCTGAGCCTGTACTGGGTGGACGAACCCGCCTGGCAAGGTAAGGATCTCCACACGGCACTACGGCTCATGTGCATCCCGCGCGTTCTGGTACCCCGCGCGGACAACATTGACGAATCATGTCTCGCGTCCGCGGTGCTCGCCGAGCGCGTACTATTTCAAAATAATTTCGACCATCCCGAAATCGTCGACTTCGGCATGAAAGGCATCTCACTCGGGTACGCTTCATGGTCCGGCGTCGTCTACCACCCCATCGCCCCCGGTCGCGCCCTCCATGAAGACGAGCTCATCACCTGCGAGCTAGCTGTGCAAGCCACATGGGCTTACTGCGACCACCTCCGCCAGCAAGTCGAAAACGGAGATGACCCAACCGTACCCACCGAGTTCGGATGGAGATTTCTGCGTGGCATCCGCTCACGATTGACCACCGAACGGCCGCAAGAAACCTCACAGCACCGCGCGATGCGCAACGCGATCGTGCAGACTAGCGGACTGGACGGCCACCTAGCCCAGGCGGTGGAGATCCTCCGGGACTGCAGGGTATAAGGGGAAACATCAGGCAGGTAGTGGCAGGACAGACGTGGGGAGGCTAGCGGTGTCGATTATTTGGTTGCCGCCGATGAATCTTCCCGCGATGAATACTCCGGCGGCGTGGGCCTCGGATCCGGCGTGGCTGGCGCAGGCGTCTTTGAGGACCCAGGGGGTGAGGTTGTGCTCGAAGGCGTCGACAGCGGTCTTAAGCACGCAAATTTCGGTGTCGATACCGCATATGTAGAGGTCGGTCCAGCCGCGTTCGTTGACAAGGCGGGTTCCCTCGGGTGTGAACAGTGTGTAGATGTGTTTGTCGACAACCGGTGTGTCTGAGTGGACATAGGGTGCGAGTTCGGTGACGATGTCGGTTTCCGGCTCATTGGTCATTTTGGTCCAGCCGATGAGTCGCTCGAAGGGGCTGCCGGCGTAGTTGAGGTACCGGCTGAAGACGACGTCACCGCCTGCGGTCTGCCATCGGCGGACGAGGTCGACGATGACTGGTACGACCGGTCGTGAGTGTTCGGTGATGAATCCGTTTTGCGCATCGACGACCACGAGTACCGGTTTACGTTCGCTCATCTTCCTGTCCTGTCGCAGTCTCGAAGGATCTCTACGGCTTGGGATAGGTGCCGATCCAGACCGCTAGTGTGCACGATGGCATCGCGCATGGAGCGGTGCTGTGAGGTTTCCTGTGGGCGTTCGGTGGTCAGTCGGGAGCGGAGTCCACGTAGGAATCGCCACCCGAACTCGGCGGGGACGATTGGGTCAGTCCCTGTTTCGACTTGCTGGCGAAGGTGATCGCAGTAGGCCCATACCGCCTGCACTGACAGTTCACAGGTGATGAGCTCGTCTTCGCGTAGTGCGCGGTCGCGGGCGATGGGGTGGTAGACGACGCCGGACCACGAGGCGTACCCGAGTGAGATGCCTTTCATGCTGAAGTCGACGAGTTCCGGATGTTCGAAACCATTGTCCAGTAGAGTCCGTTCAACGAGTGCGGCAGATGCAAGGCATGATTCGTCGATGGTGTCAGCTCGCGGTACCAGCATACGGGGGATGCACATAAGCCGTAGTGCGGTGTGGAGATCGTTGCCTTGCCAGGCGGGTTCGTCCACCCAGTAGAGACTGAGCACGTAGTGCTGTGCGGTCACATGGCTGGCCATGAGCGCTGAGAGCTGGTCTTGTGCCCATTGGATGTTCTTTTCGTAGCTCATGCGTCGCCAGACCGCGAGGTGAGCGACGGACTCAAGGGTTAAGTCTTCGACAAGGTGAAACAGGGCCACACCGAATGGCCAGAGGTAAAGCTGACAGGAACCCGTGGGGTGCTCGATTGCTCGTCGCCTGCACTCCGTCCACTGGTCATCGACGTGGCTCCACGGCCCTCCTGCTGTTGCCAGGGCCGTCACCATATCCGCGCCGACAAACACCGGGATGAACTTATGACTTCGCGCGGCGCAGCTGGCACCTGCCGGAACTTCGGATTCGAGATTACCGAATAGTTCCGATGTGGTTCGCCCGAAGGTGAGGCAGTAGAGCTTTGCGTACATCGGGGTGGGCCGCAGTGTCCGGCCGGTTTCGAGCCGATAAATCTGCTTTTCCATGGCTGCGAGTTCTGGGGTGGGGATGCCGTGCTGGCGCCCGATCAGCTCGAATTGCTTGGCCAAGCGTGGCCGGCCCCACCCTTGTTCGTCGCGTAGTCGGATGAGGACGGCGTTAGGTGACATGAAGCGTGTCTGTCGATGTCCGGATGTCCATGGACATGGTCGCT
This sequence comes from Pseudonocardiaceae bacterium, assembly GCA_050699515.1. Taxonomy (GTDB): domain Bacteria; phylum Actinomycetota; class Actinomycetes; order Mycobacteriales; family Pseudonocardiaceae. The sequence continues at coordinate 9,021 of JBOHFF010000105.1, read as the reverse complement.
GTCCTTGCCTGTCGTCCGCTGTCGTCTATCGAAAAGGTGCGATAACGACGACCTTGTAGCTATGCAGCTGAACGTCACTCACCAAATGGGTTCCTCCTCGAGTGTCTCAATGGCCGTGGTTTCCATGGCTGATCACTCTCGCCAGGTTGGTGTTCATCTGGTGAAGCAGATCGGTGATCTCGCTCAGCCGCTCGTCGATCGCATCCAGGCGGGAGGAGACGGTTCCGCCGTTGTCGCTGACCACCGGCTCACCCAGCTCGGGTGGGATGCGACCACGCAGGACGGCGGCGAGGTGCTGGGGATGCCAGCCCAGGGCGACCGAGAGCGCTTCGAGGGTGCGGGCGCTGCGTCGCCGTTCGACGGTGTGGTGTTGGAGTTCGCGCACGATCGCTTGCGAGACATGCGAGCGTTGCGCGAGCTCGCGTTGGCGCCATCCGAGTTCGTTCACGCGCTCTTTGATGGCGTTGGCGACCGCCACCCACTCCTCCGTCACGTATTCCTCCGCGCTCCTCCGTCGCGGCGAGGCTAGCCGGTCTTCGAGTTCTCTCGGATTGACACCCCGTTTTCGGCGGCGCCCTTACCTGATCGCGCGCCACTATGAGCTGAAATCATCATAATAGTGATTAAATCCTAAATTCTGACGTGGAGAATCCCCATGAGTACCGATATGCCCAACGTCGGCCCGCCGGCGTTCTACACGGTCCGGGAAGCCGCGCGGATCTTGCGCGTGGACCCGGCGACGCTTTACCGGGCAATCCGGGATGACGCGTTCCCCGCCGTCCGGGTCCGTACCCGCTATGTCGTGCCAGCAGCTGCGCTGCACCAGTTGGTGAGTGAGGCGGCGGAGTCCGGCGGCTGCGTCGATGTCGCCCGGATCGCCGCCGCGCGACGCACGGCCCGCGACATCGCTCGGTTGAGCGGGGGTGCGTCGTGGTGACCTACGACGACATCCCGGAGTACGCGGCCAGGGCCGCCCGGCTTGACCGGCTCCAGCAGGTTCCGACCGGAGATCTGAACACCGTTGTCGTGCTCCATGGGCTGTGTCTGTGGGGTCTGTGGCCTCCGGTGGAGCCGGACTGGGAGGACTGCGCACCCAGTGACCGAGCGCTCGCGCGACGGCTCTGTGAGGGATGCCCAGTCATCGATCAGTGCCTAGAGCTGGAGCTACGCACAGCCGGTGCCAGCACCACGGGGGTGTGGGGGGCGCTACCGGAGGACGACCGGCGCGTGCTGCACCTGATCTGGCAGCGGCACCGGCAGCGCCAGAACCACAACGATCAGCAAGGAGGGGCAACACCGTGACCGGCAACGTGAGTCTGACACAGGTCCTCGCTGTGCTGGGCGTGCTGGTGATCGTGGTCGCAATGTGGCGCTCGGGTACCCGACGGGCCCGTCGGGCGGCTGCGGCCGCGCACGCGGCGTCCCGGGTGGTCTCCCTGGCCGGGCACGTCCTCGCCACGGCGGGAGTGATCGTCGGCGTGCAGTGGGCAGCGATCACCTATGCACCAGGCAGCACGCTGTTCTGGGTGGTGCTGGCCCTCCCGGCGCTGATCACCGGGCATGTGATCACCAGGGCCCTCACGGTGACCTCCCTCGACGTCACCCACCGGCGAGGTGACTGGAGATGAACCCCACTAGACCTGCCGATATGGCGAGAAAGCGACGATCGGCGGCACCCACGGTGCCGACGGCGCAGCTGGAACGGGCACCGGAGATACTCGACGGAGAGTTGATCACCGAAGCTTGTTACGCCTGGCGCAACGGATTGCGCCGCCTGCCCGTCCTCGCAGTGGCGGCCATCCGTAAGGCGGATCGCTCGACGAAGATCACGACGGTGATGGTCTCGCGGATCGCTCAGTCTCTGCGTTCCGCGGTCCGCGCCGTTTACACAGTGGGACAAGGTCATGCCAGCTGGGTACGCCGTGTCCTGGACGCGCTCACCTACGGCCCAGTGCGCGAGCAGATCCGGCTGGCCCGGCTGGCGGGCGACCGGGAGGCACTAGCCGAATGGACTGAACGCCTGGTGAGCCTCAAAGACGGCCGCGCCGAGCGGCTCCGAGCGTTACCAGCCACGATGGCTGCCGGGCTGCGGGCGCTGGTGATGACACTGTGCGTGCTCGGCGGCCTGCTGGTCGTGGTGGGGCTGTGGCTGGCGTTCACCCCGGACAGCATCGGCTGGGCTGGCTGGTGGTCGCTGATCAAGCACACCCTCGATACAACGCTCAGCGTGCTATCCCTCACAGTGCACGCGATCCTGTGGGCCGCGATGCCCGCCCTGCTAGTCGCGGCCTGGCGGGAGGGACGCCGGGCCGCGGCGCCGCCACGGTGGCTGTTCTCCCCGGACGAGCGTGCCCAGCAGGACGCCGAGATCACCGCCGATGTCATTACCGCCGCGTTGCGGCACGTCAAGATCCCGGCGTTGGCCCGTTACCTCACCGGCGGGGGAGTGCTGGAATACGTGGTCACCCCGCGGGAGCAGGGTGGCGGGACCTACACCCAGGTCCGGCTGCCGATGGGCGTCACCGCGGCCGAGCTGCTCTCCAGTGCCAAAGTCGAGCTGCTGGCCGGGAACCTCGGGCGGCACCGGCACGAGGTGTGGCCCCAGCGGGAGAAAGACACCGACGCCCGGGTGCTCGATCTGTGGGTGGCGGACAAGGGCACGATGGACAAACCTGCCCCACCCTGGCCGCTGCTGGCAGAGGGCGAACTCGATGTATTCGCCGACCGGCTGCCCTGGGGCGTGACCATGCGCGCCGAGCAGATCACGGTGGGCATGCTGCAGAAACACTGGCTGATCGGCGCCACCTCCAAGCAAGGCAAATCCACCGTGCTCCGACTGCTCGCCCTCGGCCTGGCCCTGGACCCCACGGTCGAGCTGCACATCGCAGATCTCAAAGGCGACGGGGACTGGTCCATGTTCGCCCCTCGCGCAACCACCCTGATCGAGGGCAGCGCCGACGAGCATGCCGTGGCCACCACAGAAATGCTCGAACAGGCCGTAGCGGAGGTCGCTCGCCGCTACGACGCCAAACGCGCCGCCGGGATCGTCGGCGCGATCCCACGGGAGATCTCCCGCCGCAAGGGTTCCGGCTTCCACCCCCTCTACCTGTTCATCGACGAATGCCAAGTCCTCTACGGCGCACCACACCCCATCGGCGGCGCCAAAGACGACGCCCGAGCCTGGCGGGCCGCCAAAAAACTGCACGACCAAACATCCACCTACTCCAAGCAACCCAACGCCCCGACGACCGCACCCTGCCCGCCCGAGTCCGCGAAGGCGCGCACGTACGCTGCGCACTGAACGTGCCCAACCACGAGACCGCCAAAATGATCCTCGCCGACGCCGCCGACCGGGGCGCCCGACCCCAAGACCTGCGCCCCGGCGCCGACGCCGGAACCCTCGTCGCGACTGGTGAGGTCGAGGACATCCCCAACGGCCAGGCGTTCGCCATCGTGCGCACCCACTACGTGTCCACCAAGGACGCCTACACCGTGATCACCCGAGCCATGGACATCATCCACCGCACCGGCCGAGCCGTCGCCAGCAACGAACCCGCCGAGCCCGAGCCAACACGGGACTTCCTCGCCGACATCGCCGCCGTGCTGGACAGCAACGACAAGCTGCGCTCCTCCGAGGCGCTCCACCAGCTGCGAACGCGCTGGGAGTCAACCTACGGCGGATGGTCGGCCCAGCAGCTCGCCACCGCACTCGAAGACCACGGCATCAAGGTCAAGAAACGCAGCCTCGAGGGACAACCCGGCCAGCGCGTCATCCTGGCCGCCGACCTCGCCGCCGCCCTCGCCCAATGCCCCGAATCTAGGCGATCCCCGACCGGTCCGAGCTGAGACAGACGGTGAGGCACCAACGCTGCGCTGAGGCACATGCCTCACCCCGCATCCGGTCCCTGCCCTACCTCTGAGCTGCGATAAGGCAGACAACCCGGCGAGGCAGACCCATACTCACCACCCCCACAAACAGCCATATTCAGCGGTTCGGGAGGGGTACCCTTGCCTGCCTTGGAGCCACCGGTGAGCCCCATCACTCGCCAGCAGAACGGGCTACGTGACGCTCGCAGAGTAGCTCCGTCCCCGATCAGCAACGCGGCGCCATGGCCCCGCCATCAAACCGCGTCACCAACCCACTGTCCCCATTTGAGCCGACGAGATTGGCTTGCTGCCACACGGGCTCCAGGCCCAAGAACGACTAACCCAGTCCCCGGTACGCGGCCGGGGCGCCGTCCAAGCCTCACAAGGAGACTGAGATAACCAGGAGCGGAGCAACTATGGCCCGGCACCGCGCTGTCGCGCACCGTCCCCGCTGGCGCCACCCACCAACACCGGCCGCGATCCCGGCGCAGCGCCGAGCGGGCATCGAGGTGGTGGACGCGCTGACCAAGCTGGCTCACTTGGTCAGCGCGGATGAGCTGGCGGCGGGCTGGGTGCGGGGGGACTACCACGCGCGCTGTGGGGCCCGGTTCCAGGCGGCGAGTCTGGTGGAGCCGGGTCGTGGCCGGTGCCAGGGGTGTGCGTCGTGAGTGATCCGACTCATGCGGCGCGGCTATTCCTGGAGCACCTCGCCGGGACGGTGGAACTCGCGGCAGCGCGGTCGGTGCTGCGGGAGATCTTCACACTGGCCGATCAGTCGCCTGGGCTCAGCAATGAGCAGCTGCGATTCAGGCTGCTCGCGGTGGCCGCGTATGCCGAACTCAGGTCAACCGCTGCACCACAGATCTCCGATCAGCAGCCAGTCCCCGGGCTGGCCTCCGGTGACCGGTCGGCTTCGATCCAGCTGCCGCCACGCCCCCGACTGGCTACCGGTAGAACCGAGGACTTCCGGTTCCTGGTGGCCAGCCGGTTCCACCGCCCGCCGATGCCGATCTCGCAGAAGGCTAGCCGGGGATGAGTGAACCACGCGAACTCACCACGGGCGATCTTTGGATCAATGCCTACCTGACGTTCCGGCGAGCATGGCTCGAGGGCGCAACAGAAAGCGAGCTCACTGACCTCGCAATCGAGTGCCGACGAGGCTTGCCCGGCCCGACACCTCCTATACCGGCCGCGATGTTCATTCACTCCGACATCCTGATCACCGTCGGCCAAAAGGCATTATCTCCCCGGTTGGTCACGGCCTTGTGGGTGCCTGAGGGCACCGGCACCCCATGGTGAACAGGCAAACAAGACCGGCCGACGACCTCTGGCGCGATGCGGAGGGCACCCCCATCCCCGTGGACGCCCACATCGAGCAGACTGGCATTGACGCCGAACTGGGTGCACTGCGCTCGCGGTTGGGCAAGCGGGGCCGGGTGCTGCGCCGCAGCGCCACCCGGCTGGTGGTCCGATTCGAGGACGAGACCACGCTCACCCGGATCCGGCCGCATCTGGTCCGGGTGGTGCGCCTGTGAGTCCGCTCACCAGCGTGATCAACGCCATCCACCACGGACAGCTCAGCCCCAGCAGCGGCAGGCGCTAACGGGCATCGTATGTGTACCTCTGGCTCGGGCGACTCGACATCGCCGAGAAATTCGCGGCCAGCTCAGTACGCCACTGGGCCGCGGAAGGAACCTCCTGCCGCGAAGGCGTGCTAGCCGACATCGCCCTCGCCACGATCCACACCAAAACCAACCAATCTGATGCCACCACATTAGCCCACCGCGCCATCACACGAGTAACACCCTTGCGATCCCTCGTACACGACAACTCAAACTCGCCCCGCTCGTCAGGGCGCTAACCGCCCGGGGCGATTCCACGTCCCGCGACCTCGCCCACCGTGCCCTCCAGCTGCAGCTGGGGGCGTCGGCGTAGCCATTACGCCGCCCGGCGGTATGGGCAATCGGGTCATGCGGCGTTAGCTCTGCGAAGCCACGAGCAAACCGATTTATTTCTCGCCTCTCGGCATGCGCTTCGGCATCTGGGAACCGAGAATCTCGGCAGCCTTGCGGTCGGACGCGGCGACCCACGCTGCATAGACGCGTAGGGTCGTCGCTCCTCCCCCACCGTGACCGAGGCGGCCGGCGACGGTCCGGAGATCCACGCCGGCCGTTAGGAGCTTAGTAGCCGAGTAGTGCCGCAATGCGTGGATATGGGTATTGATGCCGAGACGTTCGGCCATGTCTTTGTAACGGCTGGAGGCGGCGTGCGGCGAGTAGGGCTTACGGGGATCGAAGTCGTGCACTCCGGAGAACACGTACATCTCGTCAGTGAACTCGATCCCGAACTCAGATAACCGCAGCCGGCACCGGGCCTTATGTTCACGGAGCAGCACGACGGTCTCAGTGTCAAGCGCAATGCGGCGCATCTGATGCGTCTTGGTGTCCTTCTCCTTACCCACGCCGCGCCGAAGCAGGTAACTACTCCTGATCTCGATCAGGCCATCGTCAAGATCGACACGCGACCATCGCAGTGCGCACACCTCGCCACGCCGGATGCCCGTGGTCATCACCAACCAGACCAGCGTTCCCCAGTCGTCGTCCATCTCGAAGGCCGCTTCCACCAGTCGGGCGGCCACCGCTGGCGACGGCGGATCGGGCTGAGGTGGCTTCTGCTTTGGTCGCTTGGCCGCCTTCGTGGGGTTGCTGCTGATCCAGTCCCACCGCACAGCAGCCTCCAACGCGCCGCTGAGAATCGAGTGGATCTGACGCACAGTGGAAGCGGCCATCGGCTTGCACACATGCGGCGCACACTTCGCCGTCGTGCAGTCGTGCTCCCCCGCCGCCTTGTGCTCGATGAACGGCCGCCCGTCGCAACGCGCCCGACAGCGCCGCAACTCGGTGTAGAAATTCTCCAGCATCCGAGCGGTGATCTTGGTAATCGGCACATCGCCGAGCGCAGGCCGGATCGTCCGCGTGATGTAACCGCGATACCCCTCACGGGTGCTGTCTTCGTGCTCGGAGGTCCGCATCCATTCCTCGACGGCGTACGCGAGCTTCACCGAGGACGGCGTCGACCGCTGCTTATTGACCTGGGTACGGAACTCAGCGAGCTTGTCTTCCGCCTTCTTGTGCGCCTTCTTATCGCTGCCCGCGATGGAAGCGGTGAGGTACACATCCCAGCCGGTCACCGGATCCTTGCCCGCGAACAGCCGAACCTGCAACGAGCTGCCGCGCTGCCGGATGTTCCCCCGCCGGCGTCCGGCGTCCTCTGGCTGGGTCATGAGGCCAGCATAGACAGCAGTTCAAGGACAAACCCATGGACAAAACTAAGATCAACAATCTTGAAAATACCATTTCAGCTGGTAGAGCGTGGGGCGGGTGGGACTCGAACCCACGACCTGACGGATTATGAGTCCGCTGCTCTGACCAGCTGAGCTACCGCCCCTAGCAGGGCGACACCCTACCCGAAGGGCACATAGCCGCTGGTGGCGACTAATTCCGTGCTCACCGACCCGCACCGGCCGACACGCCGTAGAACCCGGTCAGCTCCCGCCGGTGGAGGGTAGTCCGAAGTAGACGGACGCTAGAACGTCGGAGCATCCGGGTCGCGTGGCAGCGGAGGGGGCGATCCGAGCCATCGGGCGATCTCGGCGTCGATGTCGCTCGGCTCCGGAGCCCGATCAGGCCTCACGTTCTCGCTCGTCACCGCGATGCCTCAACTCGAATAGTGCACACTCACGACGCGGCCGGTATCGGTTCCCGCCGGGCCGTCGTCATCAGGGTCCGGCGGGAACCGACCGCGCGTGGTTGCGGCTGCACTGCGGGGAGTCGGGCGTGAGATGGCGCAGCCCGTTACTCCCGTAGGCGGGCATCGCCGGGCTCGCTGGATCGGGCACGGCGAACAGTGCCTGGCGCGGGACCCGTGGAGCAGGAAGCAGTTCGAGCAAAGCATCACTCCTCCTCGCCGAAGTCGACCCGTCCGATGACCAACTTCGGACGGGTCGCAGCCGTGCATCTCAGCGCCCTTCTCAGCGAGGCTCACCAGCACCCCGCCGCGACGATCCCAGTGCGCCGCTGTTGCCGGCGCGCGGCCGGAATGCGCCGGGAATGCGACGAAGACGAAGGCGGGAAGGTCATTCCGCTCGCCCGCCCGGTAGCCACCGCCGCACCTCTGGAGACGACCGGGAACGTGATCGGTCCGGCGCCGCGCGACAGGATAGCCTTCCCCGCTACCAGAATCTCCGGGGTCTACCGTCCAGCGCGCTGACCGGAAGAGCGATGACCCATTGCTGGTTCTCCCCTCCGTTGTCGCCGAACATAAAAGGCCACGTCCCGTTCTCGGCTTCCCATGGGACATCGAGCACAAGGCCATTTTCCCGCGATCGTAGTACTTGCGCTCTCCCATCGGGAGATGGAGCTAAAGTCCAGTACTGCTGTACGCGGACACGACGTGAACCTGGCTAACCTCCCCCACTGGTCGCAGATACCACAGTTGATGAGCCTTGGCCCCCATATTCCCGGCTACTGGATGAGTTCCCACGGCGGTATCGGTAGTGGCGTCCAGTGCCAGGCCACTTGACCTAGAGATAATCAAGAAAGGCCCCGCGACTCGCGATCGATGTCGAAGCTTCGTCTGTACGTTGTTGGCGCGGATCGAGAGGAACGGAAGCCTAAGCTCAACACTCACACCGGACTCGCCCTCGGCCATGGTCGCGCATCCTGCCAGGTACGCCCGATCATCGGACCGCCGCCGTGTCCGGTAATCCGTCCGCCCACGGAGCATGCCGCTCGCGCCCCGAGAGCCCCGGGAGGTCATGGCGGCCCCTAGGAACGCCGAGAGCAGCGGCACGACAGCAGCCACGACGACGGGCACGACAGTCAAAGCGGGAATCCTGCACGCGCTCCTCACAGGACGTGACGCGATCCACCGCTGCCACCGCGCGCTCCGTGAGCATCCGGAAGCACCACGCCGCTAACTCCGCGTCGGGCTTCCGCTTCCGAGCACGATGGCGACCGCGCCGAAAGAGACCCAATGCCACTTAGCTAAGGATGACAGAGTGGCTCATGATCACCGTTTTGGTGTCGAAAGTGACAAAATGTGTCGAATTCGGCACCAAAACGGTGATCATGAACGGTTCGGCGGCCCTAACTT
>JBOHFF010000104.1:0-7798 GCA_050699515.1 Pseudonocardiaceae bacterium | reverse complement strand
AGGACTTCCTCGCCGCCATCGACAAGACCATCAAGTACTTCAACGATGGCGATATCGTCGAAGGCACCATCGTCAAGGTCGACCGTGACGAAGTGCTGCTCGACATCGGCTACAAGACCGAGGGCGTGATCCCGTCCCGGGAGCTGTCCATCAAACACGACGTCGATCCTGCCGATGTCGTGGCCGTCGGCGATGAAGTCGAGGCCCTGGTTCTCCAGAAGGAGGACAAAGAGGGCCGGCTGATCCTGTCCAAGAAGCGCGCCCAGTACGAGCGTGCCTGGGGCAACATCGAGACCCTCAAGGACAACGAGGAGCCGGTACGCGGCACCGTCATCGAGGTGGTGAAGGGTGGCCTGATCCTTGATATCGGGCTGCGCGGCTTCCTGCCGGCCTCGCTGGTCGAGATGCGGCGGGTCCGCGATCTCCAGCCCTATGTGGGTCGCGAGCTCGAAGCCAAGATCATCGAGCTCGACAAGAACCGCAACAACGTGGTGCTCTCCCGGCGCGCGTGGCTGGAGCAGACCCAGTCCGAGGTGCGCAGCGAGTTCCTCCACCAGTTGACCAAGGGGCAGGTCCGCAAGGGCCAGGTTTCCTCGATCGTGAACTTCGGCGCCTTCGTGGATCTTGGTGGCGTGGACGGTCTGGTGCATGTCTCCGAGCTGTCCTGGAAGCACATCGACCACCCCAGCGAGGTCGTCGAGGTCGGCCAGGAGGTCACCGTCGAGGTGCTCGACGTCGACCTGGACCGCGAGCGGGTGTCGCTCTCGCTCAAGGCCACCCAGGAAGACCCGTGGCGGCAGTTCGCCCGGACCCACCAGATCGGCCAGATCGTTCCCGGCAAGGTCACCAAGCTGGTGCCTTTCGGCTCGTTCGTCCGGGTCGAGGAGGGCATCGAGGGTCTGGTGCACATCTCAGAGCTCTCCCAGCGGCACGTCGAGATCCCCGAGCAGGTCGTGCAGGTCGGCGACGACGTGATGGTCAAGGTCATCGACATCGACCTGGACCGCCGGCGGATCTCGCTGTCCCTCAAGCAGGCCAACGAGGGCCTGTCCCCGGAGATGGAGTTCGACCCGACGCAGTACGGCATGACCGCCGAGTACGACGGCGAGGGCAACTACATCTACCCCGAGGGATTCGACCCGGAGACCAACGACTGGCTAGAGGGGTACGAGAAGCAACGTCAAGAATGGGAACGCGCCTACGCCGAGGCCCAGGTTCGCTTCGAGCAACACCGCAAGCAGGTCGTCAAGGCGAGCGAAGCCGACTCGGAGACACCTGAGGACCAGAACTACTCCTCGGAGACCGCCGAGGCGCCCGCCCCCAGCGACGCGGGATCAGGATCCCTCGCCAGCGACGAGCAGTTGGCGGCGCTGCGGGAGAAGCTCTCCGGCGGCGTGTAGCCCGCGTGCCCGCGTGCTGCGGGTAGGCCTCACCGGAGGGATCGGGTCCGGTAAGTCGATGGTCGCGTCCCGGCTCGCACAATGCGGGGCGTCGATCATCGACTCTGACCTGACCGCCCGCGAGGTCCTCGAGGCCGGGACTGCTGGTCTGCGCGCTGTGGTCGACGAGTTCGGCGAGGGGGTTCTCGCCGCAGATGGCACCCTGGATCGCTCGGCGCTCGCGGCCCGGGTGTTCGACCACTCCGGCGCTCGGGCCCGGCTCAACGCCATCGTGCACCCGCTGGTCGCGGCCCGCTCAGCGGAGCTGACCGCGACCGTCCGGTCCGACGCCGTCGTGGTGTACGACGTCCCGCTGCTCGTCGAGAACGATATGGCCGCCGGATTCCCTCTGGTCGTAGTGGTGCACGCGGACGCTGCGGTGCGGTTGCACCGACTGGTCGAGCAACGCGGCATGGCGCATGCCCACGCCGCCGCGCGGGTCGCGGCGCAGGCCACCGATGAGCAGCGTCACGCGGTCGCGGACGTGTGGCTCGACAACAGTGGGAGTCCGGATCACACATTGGCGACCGTGGACCGGTTATGGGCGCAACAACTAGTGCCCTTCGAAGCGAACCTGCGTCATCACCGGCGGGCACCGAGGACCGCAGTTCCGGTGCTGGTTGCCTCCGATGACCGTTGGCCACAGCAGGCGCAGCGGGTGATCCAACGGATCGCCGCAGTAGCGGGCCGGCGCGCACAGCGGATCGACCACATCGGCTCGACAGCGGTACCCGGCCTGGACGCCAAGGACGTGCTCGACGTGCAGGTGGTGGTCGGCGATCTGGCTGTAGCAGAACAACTTGCCGACGATCTGATCGCCGCCGGGCTGGTGAGGTTGGCCGGTCATCGGTGTGACCATGCCAGGGACAGCACTACCTGGGACAAGGCATACGCGACCAACGCCGATCCCACCCGAGCCGTTAACTGCCACATCCGGCCTGCCGACTCCCCGGCCTGGCGGGAAGCGGTGCTGCTCCGGGATTGGCTGCGGGCCCACCCTGCCGGTGTTCGCGAGTACGCCGAACTCAAACACCGGCTGACAGCACAGCTCTGGACCAGCATCGAGGCATACGCCGACGCCAAGACCCCATTCGTGTCCAGCGCGTTGGATCGAGCGCAGCTGTGGGCGCGGCGAACTGGCTGGCGGGTGGCCTGAACCCCGGGTCAGCGTCGGCTCCAGGTCGGCTGGATTCCCAGCGTCGCAAGCCAGCGGTCCAGCCGGTAGTCGTACCGGGCCAGGCCCTCCAGCGTCTGGTATGTGGTGGCCAGCGCCCTCTGCGCGGTAGCCGGATCGAGCAGGCCGGCGAGGATCGCGTCGAGCAACTCATCGGTGTCGACCACGTCCACCCCGCTCCCGGGGCGCACGATGAGATCCAGATAGTGGTCTTCGGTGCGCCAGCAATCCGCATCGACGTCGATGCGGACGACGTCGATGTAGAAGTGGTCTTCCCACTTGTGTCCGGGGGAATAGAACCAATCAGTGATCCGCAATCCCAGCTCTGGCAGCAGCCAGGACTCCAGCGAGCGGATGTAACGATGATCGATGACGTCGCGGGCGAGATAGAGACCGAATGGCTCGACGCGGTATTCGCGGACCGCGCGGACGATCCCCTTGGGGTCGGTGTTGGTCATGGCCGCCAGGTCGAAGATCTCAATCTTGGGAGGATGGATGTGGGGGGCGATCTCGGCGTCCACTCCGCGTAGGGCCGTCATAGCGCTCGACCCTACGGCAGGCGCCGCACGACTGTCAGGGTCACGGCCTACCCTCGATGCCATGACCGAAGCTGCCGCCATCCCGCGCGACCTGCTCCCCCGCTCCGAGTTCCGGCCACTCGGCAAGACCTCCCGGGCACCGGGTCGGTTTCGCATGGTCAGCGACTACGCGCCCGCCGGTGACCAGCCGGCCGCGATCGACGAATTAGAGCGCCGGATCACCGCCGGTGAGCGCGACGTCGTGCTGCTGGGTGCCACCGGAACGGGTAAGTCAGCCACCACCGCGTGGCTCATCGAGCGGCTGCAGCGCCCTACCCTGGTGATGGCGCCGAACAAGACCCTCGCCGCGCAACTCGCCAACGAACTGCGGGAGTTCTTTCCCGACAACGCGGTGGAGTATTTCGTCTCCTACTACGATTACTACCAGCCTGAGGCGTATGTCCCGCAGACCGACACCTACATCGAGAAAGACTCCTCGATCAACGACGACGTCGAACGGTTGCGGCACTCCGCCACGATGTCCCTGCTCACCCGCCGCGACGTCGTCGTCGTCGCCTCGGTGTCCTGCATCTATGGGCTAGGGACGCCGCAAGAGTACCTGAACCAGTCGGTCCACGTGCCGGTCGGCGGCGAGCTCGGGCGGGACGCGCTGCTGCGCGCCCTGGTCGACATCCAGTACACCCGCAACGACCTCGCTTTCGCCCGCGGGACGTTCCGGGTCCGCGGTGACACGGTCGAGGTCATCCCGGCCTATGAGGAGCTCGCGGTGCGCATCGACTTCTTCGGTGACGAGGTCGAGGCGCTCTACTTCCTGCACCCGCTCACCGGTGAAGTGGTGCGGGAGGTGCCTGAGCTGCGGATCTTCCCAGCCACCCACTACGTCGCCGGGACGGAGCGGATGGAGCGGGCCATCACGGGCATCGAGTCCGAGCTCGCGGAACGGCTGGCCACGTTGGAGCAACAGAACAAGCTGCTGGAAGCTCAGCGGCTGCGGATGCGCACGCAGTACGACGTCGAGATGATGCGTCAGGTCGGGTTCTGCTCCGGCATCGAGAACTACTCACGACACATCGACGGACGCCCGGCCGGCTCGGCGCCGGCCACCCTGCTGGACTACTTCCCGGAGGACTTCCTGCTGGTCATCGACGAGTCGCATGTCACGGTGCCCCAGATCGGTGGGATGTACGAGGGCGACTCCTCCCGCAAGCGCACTCTGGTAGATCATGGTTTCCGGTTGCCCTCCGCGCTGGACAACCGGCCGCTGAGCTGGGAGGAGTTCCAGGACCGGATCGGCCAGACGGTGTACCTGTCGGCCACCCCAGGTGCCTACGAGATGACCCAGGCAGGCGGAGAGTTCGTCGAGCAGGTCATCCGCCCGACCGGTCTGGTGGATCCCGAGGTCGTCGTGAAACCGACTAAGGGCCAGATCGACGACCTGGTGCACGAGATACGCATCCGCGCCGAGCGTGACGAACGGGTGCTGGTCACCACGCTGACCAAGAAGATGGCCGAGGATCTCACCGATTACCTGCTGGAGCTCGGTATCCGGGTGCGCTACCTGCACTCCGAGGTGGACACGTTGCGCCGGGTGGAGCTGCTGCGGCAGTTGCGGCTGGGTGAGTACGACGTGCTGGTCGGTATCAACCTGCTTCGCGAGGGTCTGGACCTGCCTGAGGTGTCGCTGGTGGCGATCCTGGACGCCGACAAGGAGGGGTTCCTGCGCAGTGGCACGTCGTTGATCCAGACCATCGGCCGGGCCGCCCGCAACGTGTCCGGTCAGGTGCACATGTACGCCGACACCGTCACCGACTCGATGCGCCGGGCCATCGATGAGACCAACCGGCGGCGGGCCAAGCAGGTCGCGTACAACACCGAGCACGGGGTGGACCCGCAACCACTCCGCAAGAAGATCAACGATATTTTGGAGCGAGTGTACGCCGAGGCCGGCGACACCTCGGAGACGGTCGCGGTCGGCGGATCCGGCCGCAACGCCTCCCGGGGCAAGCGCGCCGCCGGCGAGCCAGGGCGGTCCCGGGGCAGCGCAGGTGTGCTCGAAGCGCGGGACACCTCATCGATGCCCCGCGCTGATCTCGCCGATCTGGTACAGCAACTCACCGACCAGATGATGAACGCAGCCCGCGAGTTGCAGTTCGAGCTGGCCGCCCGCTTGCGTGACGAGATCGCCGACCTCAAGAAAGAACTTCGCGGCATGGACCTCGCCGGCCTCCGCTAGTTGTCGCCCTTCAAGTACTACCAACCCATGGTTGCGGGCACCTGGTCGGGCAGACGTTCAGCGTCGGGTGCCCATGACGAGCAGGTACTGCCGTGTATGACAGATACCGCTGTCCGTCCGGTAGTGGCTGTCGAAGAAGTCGACCCATGTCCGATGGAACTGATCGCGCCGGTCTTCGTCGAGTGCTTCCGCCGCCGTTTTCGTTGGTCCGTAGCTGGTCGAGAACAGCTGCCAGTATTCCTCCCCTGTCGAGACGTTGAGGTTGGAGACGCATTCCTCGATGTCAAGCTCGAACGCGTCGCCGAGAAGCTCTCGAACCACCTCCTCACGACCCCAGTCGAACGGATTCCCAACACCCGGCGGCGGCGTCGGCTGGAATGGCCTCATCATCTTGAACATCTGACCCAGGCCACCCTCCGGCGTCCAGTTCGCGAGGGCAATCCGGCCGCCGGGTACAACGACGCGAGCCAATTCATGCGCTGTCGCTGCGTGATCGGGCGCGAACATGACCCCGCAAGTCGATGACAGTCTGTCGTAAGAAGCGTCATCGAGGTCGAGCCTCTCGCAGTCCCCAACCCGGTAGTCGATCTCGAGTGTCTGTTCTTGAGCCCGTTGCCTCGCCGTTTCGATCAACATCGGAGCAAGATCAATCCCGGTCACATTCGCACCCGCTCCAGCAGCCAGCTCGGCGACTGCGCCCGTCCCGCATGCCAAGTCCAGCCAGCGGATTCCGGGCTGCGGAGCGAGACGCTCAATCACTAGATCGTGGATGTCGGGAATTGTTTCGGTGACATTCTGGTAGGGTCCATTACCCCACATAACGGATTGTCTCTGCTTCAATTCCTCGAAAGTCATAACGACTTCTCCTCTGTCAACCATGGTACTGTAATCAGTCGATGATGGCGATGGTGTGTCGACGGTCTGCTGCGGGGATCTGACCGTCGCGAGATGGACGACGTGCGACGCGGTCACGATCAACCCCTTCCGCCCATGGCAGCGCCTCCTGACCACCAGCGACCGCTGCACCGGGCACCGTCTCGCCTGCGCCGCGACTGCAGGGCCCGTCGTAGGAGACTCTCGTGCAGCATGTGACCACCGATACAGCGTCGCTGAAGCGAAGAGCCGGTGAACTCGCGGAAAATACACGTCAATGGCGGAAGTTGTTTCGGCGGTGGGACAGACCAGCAGGATGTGCTTGGCCATCGCCGGTAGGGCAACGTCGTCGAGGCGGCCTCGGGTCACACACCAAGGCCCAGGCCGAGTGCCAGCTCTACCTGGACCCGCCCGCCGGCACGGTGCTGTTCAGCGTGGATGAGAAGATCGCCATGCACGCCCGCTCCCGCAAGCGCGCCACCCGGCTGGTCCGCCCAGGCCAGGTCGAGCCGACGCTGACGCTCCCGCGGTCCGCGGTCGTGTACGCAATCACGTCCGTGATCCTCGGCCAGTCCTGGTCCTGCTGGGCTATGGCCTGTTCACCGGGGCGGCGGGGACTTCTGTGACGCCATCTACGCACTCCCCGATGGCTCGTTCGATTCCGTCGCCTGCGACCGGGAGTTCCGCCAAGCTCAAGTGTTCCAGGTCATCGGCGCGTCGGTGATGCTGCTGATCGGTGCCGGGATCCTCACCGCGCTCGCCCGTCACCGCTCGGCGGCTACGCGCTCATGGAACCTCGCCATTGCGGCCGTCACGCTGACACCGCCAGCGGCCTGCATACCGGCAGCCGTTAGCCTGCGATCTCGTTCGCCATGTGGATCAATCGGGCAAACGCCACGAGCTCGGACCTTGCCTCGACCCACCGGGAGTCGGACTGCCCGGTCCGGAGCTTGGCGAGGTTGTAGCTCATGCGGTCCTCGATGAAGCCACCCCACGAGCGATCCTCCTCGGCGTCGTGGTCCGCGATCTGGCCGGCGATGTTCTCGGCCATCTGGCGGGCATGCTCGACGAAGACCTCCCGTTCCTCTGCGGACAGCGACTCCAGGTGCGCCCTGATCACCTGCCGACGCTGGTCGTCGGTGAGCGGGAACCACGCATGCACGGTAGCCAGGTTCTCGTCGAAGGTGCTTGTCGCTCGGGCTGGCGGCGCGGGCCTTTCGACGGGGGCAGCCACTCGCGGCGGGGCTGTGCTCGTGATCGCGTCCGGCGCACCACTCCCAGACACCGCCGCAGTCAGCGCCTGGATGAAATCCCTGCGGTTGGGGTCACCCCTCGCGCCGCGGGCCAGCAGCGCGAGCGTGAGCACGAAGCCAGCGCGAGCGGTGTCGGACAGGCCCCCCAGGTACTCGGCGAGCGCGTCGGGAACATCCCGGCGGGGCAGCGTGTAGGCGTTGTCCACGAACTTGACGTGCTGCATGTAGGCCACACCGGTGTTCCAGAGCTTGCCGAACCCCGAGCGCGCCACGGCGGAGGCTTGCCT
>JBOHFF010000103.1:0-51541 GCA_050699515.1 Pseudonocardiaceae bacterium | reverse complement strand
TACTACAACCGCCGCCGACGACACTCCACCCTCAACTACTTGACACCCTGCGAATACGAACTAGGATACAGGAAACTAACCGATCTGGCAGCCTAAACCGGTGTCAATAAAATCGGGAACACTCCAGGTCGCGCGTGAGCGTTGACGCACAGCTCAAGTTGGCTCAACGGGCAGATGTCACAGAGTTCACGGATGCCGACGTGGCCGTTGTAGTCGGGGAGGCCATGCGCGTAGCTGACCGCACAACTGGTCTTGCGGAACAACGGCGTCGCCGACGTGAAGGTCGCCAAGACCCGAGCTTCCAGCGTCTCCGGCACGATCTTGCGCCGAGCGGTGTCTTCGTAGGGTTCCGGTAGTCCGTTGGCTTTGTAGTAGTCCGCGATCTCGTTCCGGTAGAACAAACCGGTGAACACCGTGGCGTCGGCGTGCTTGGCCAAGTCGTGCGCCTCGGCCAGGTGCTCGTCCGTGTCGTTGAGGCCAGGCACCAACGGCCGCCAGTACAAGATCGTGCGGTACTTCCGGGCTGACGGCGCGCTCATCAGCTTCAAGGACTCGGCCGCCACCGAAGACAGGTAGGGCTCGATTTCTCGATCGTCGATCCCCGAGAAGGTGAACAGAAGCGTCACCTTGACGTGCCGGAGCTGGTTGAGCCGGTCGGCATCTTCGGCCTTCATGCTGTGCCGCGTGATGACCAAGACGTGATTGGTCAGCCCCCGCTCGTCCAGGTCTTCCAGCACGGCGAAGGTGTGCGGCCGGACAACCGGGAGGAACGGGTCGGTCGCCCTGTTGAACACCTGCACTGGCGTCACGTGCGGCTGGAAGTAGCGGTGGTTGACCAGTTCTTCCACCGCGTCGGCATCCGACATGAGGGCACGCGGTACCCGCTGATCCCACAGGCCGTAGGTGTGCCGGATGCAGTACGCGCAGTCCAACGGGCAACCCTGGATGTGGTTCAGGCTCAGGCCGCTCTTGCGGTACTCGACCACCTCACGCGCACGCTCGGGTAGTCGGTCGATCTGTTCCCTACTCAGCAGGGCAACGCGACCAGTCACCTGGTTCTCTCCATGTCCGGGAGGCAAAGACGCAGCTCTACGTCCGTTTTGGAGAGTAAGCAGGAAAGAAGAGCCTGAACAGAAAATTTCTTGAGATTTCTTGAATCAGCACGAACGATGCAAGGGGCGGGAAACGGCGAGCATCAGAGGGAGGCCGTTCATTCAGACCAATTAATCGCCATCTTCCGGCTCTTCCGGTGCAAGCTCGTCTACTATCCTGTTGATGATCGCCTGCGCCGCCCGTCCATAACTTGCGACGGCTGCGAGATGTTCAAACACTGTGCCGTAGAGCGCGATCTCCTGCGGCTGGGCGAGGTTTAGTTCGGCCGAGAATGTCTCGACAGTCACCCGATCCTTGTCGCGTAGCCAGAAACCGTGCCAGGGACCGACAACGTATTGTGTCTCAAATCCGATGATGCCCAACTTCACATTCGGCTGAGCTGACAGAGTCGTGAGGCGGTCAAGTTGTGCGAGCATGACTTCAACCGAGCAGCGGCGATACCGCAGCGCGGCTTCGGTCAACACGAAGTGGAATAGCTTGTCTCGCCGGTAGAGTAATTCCTGTCGCCGCATTCGGGCTTGAACGGCGTAGTCGACATCATTGGGAGTCTTGAAAAGAATAGCGCCCTCTGCGAAGCGCGCCCTGGCGTACTCGGCCGTCTGGAGGAGTCCGGGAACAGTGCCCGACTCAAAGACCCGAAAGGTATGGGTCTTGGTATCCTTTTCGGCAATCTCCTGCTGGTGAGGACGCAAACCGGCCCTGAATTGGCGTTGCCATTCGGCGTGTTGGATCTCCAACGTATGCAGCGACGCGAGCAGTCCTTCGGCTTCGGCTTCGCTGTTGGTGGCTTGGGTCCATGCCCGGATGTCGTCATCGCTGGGCGTTTGCCGGGCGTTCTCCAGCTTGGAGATTTTGGAAGGTGGCCACGACAACGACTCTGCGAGCCGCCTGCCGCTTATTCCGGCTTGTTGGCGAAGCTCGCGGAGTCGTTTGCCGAGTGCGCTCCTGGCCTCATGGACGTTAGACACGCCCGAGGTGTTGTTTGGTGGCAAAGTCATCCCGTCGAACGGCGTGATGCCAAGCGGCATCCCGCCAGTAGTTGTGCTTTACGATTTCGGCGGCGTCCTCGATGATCTCGCCACCAACGAAGCGATCTTCGTCATTGAAGACCATTCGTAGTAGCAGGCGAGAGTCTAACAGCCAGTAGTCGTGGTCAGGGAGTTCCGCAGCTTCGTCCCTGTCACGGTCCAGGTAGCGGATGTCTTCGCCCGCAGTGTTGTTGTGGGCTGACAGTGTAAGACTGAAGCGGTTGTAGACGGTGAGCGGCAAGCTCACCATGCGGACGCGAGCAAACCGCCTTCCAGCCGATGCCGCTTCGCGCACCATCTTGAGCCAATCCTGCATCCACGGCAGGTCATCCGGCTCGCCCGCGAGGAACTTCCGCAGCGACTCTCCTTCGTATGCTGGCGCGTAGCGGTTTCGCACCTCCAGCCGGTAGGCGGTGTGCTCGAAGCTCGTGAAGAGCTGGCCGAACTCAGGGCCAGGTTGGATGAGTTGGCTCAGTGTTCCCTCTCCTGCTCCAGGTAGCGGCGAGCGTAGAACTTCAGGACATCCTCGGGAATCTCGATCAGTGTCTCGTGGTCGGGCACCGGGCCGATGTCCGCGAGTGCCTGCGGGTCGGTCACCTTCCAGCCCTGGGCGATGTAGGTCACGAGGTCGGTGCGGTCGGTGGCGAACAAGGTCGGTGAGTCTCCGACGTTCGACTCAGGTCCTTGCCGAGGAACTGGGCGCGCATCGTACCTCCTGCTTCAAGAAATTTGGTGAATCGTTCTGACTCAACCCATCGTGGCAGGCAGGGTGAGGGACGTCAACAGGGATGGCCGCACGTGGGAAGATCGGGCGTCGGCGCTGCGTTTTGTAATCGGCAGGACGCCGCGATCACCAAGGCGTTGGGACCGTCCGGGATCACCGAGGACGGCCAGGTGAAAGTGGCCTATACCAGACGCCTGAGCGACCACGACGTGGCCGAGTTCGGCTGTGTATCGGTCACCGCGACCACTCTGCAGCGGTTTGTCCCGAAAGCCTTCGAGGTGCGGCTGACCGTCATCGGGGACCAGTGGTTCCCGATCGCGATTCACGCCGCCACCGAGAGCGCGCACACCGACTGGCGATCGGAGCCCTCAGCACTGACCTACGAAATCGTACCGGTACCGGATAGCGTGGCCGGCAGCGTGTCGAAATACCTCAAGGTCATGAAACTGGTGTACGCCGGACTCGACTTCGTCGTCACGCCGAACGCCGAGGAGTGGGTGATGCTGGAGGCGAATTCCGGTCCACAGTTCGGCTGGCTGGAAGCGGCGACCGGCGCACCGATGGTGGCGGCCATGGCAGATCTCTTGCTGAAAGGGAGCGTGTGAGCATCGTCGAGAGCTGGACCGAGCGTGCCGAGGCACTGCGGGACGAATTGGTCGCCGCCGGCAAGCTGACCTCACCGGAATGGCAAGCGGCGGTGCTGGCGGTGCCGCGTCATGAGTTCGTGCCCCAGTTCTACCAGCGAGGCGCTGGCCCCGGGCCGGTGAACTGGGAGCTGGTGTCGGAATCGTCAGCGAACACCCGCGAACGCTGGTGGAACGGGGTGTGGACAAACACCTCCCTGGTGACGCGGCTGGGTGAGGTGGGCCGCGCGGGGCGGCAGGTGGTTAGCGGCCCGTCGTCGTCCTCATCAGCGCCGTCGCTGATGACTCGGATGCTCGAAGCGCTCGATATCCGGGACGGCAACCGGGTCCTGGAGATCGGCACTGGCACGGGATACAACGCGGCATTGATGAGCCATCGACTCGGCGAACAGAACGTGTTCTCCCTCGACGTGGACGGCGAGTTGGTGGGCAGCGCCCGGGACCGGCTCGCGGCGCTGGGTTACCGACCGACGCTGGTCACCGCTGACGGCGTGACCGGGCTAGCGCAGTATGCGCCCTACGATCGGATTCTCGTCACCTGTGCGGTCTCCCGGGTGCCCTGGTCCTGGGCCGAGCAGACCACCACGGGCGGCCTGATCCTGGTCGACGTCAAGCCCAGCGCCTCCGTCGGCAACCTGGTGCTGCTGCGCCGCGAGGTCGACCGGCTGGAGGGCCGCTTCGACTCCGGATATGCCACGTTCATGCATATGCGTACCCCAGCCTTCCACGTCGAACCCCGGGTACGACCAGCACGCCACCGCGATGACGCCCAGCGGCGCAGGACCACGCTGCGCGCGGAACGTCTATGGGAGAACGTTCCGCTGTGGTTCCTCGTGCACCTGTGGGAGGGCGGTCGGGTGGATTTCGGATATTCGATGGACCCCGATACCGGTGGTCCCGGCGCCGTGTTCTTCTCCAGCCAGGACGGTTCATGGTGTGAGCTGCCGACCGGGGGCGAGAACGGGGACCGAGAAGTCTGGGAAGGCGGACCTCGCCGATTGTGGGCGACCATCGAGGCCGCGATAGAGTTCTGGCATCAACTGGGCGAGCCTGCATGGAGCCGTTTCGGCCTCACCGTTATGTCCAGTGATACACAACTGGTCTGGCTCGACGAGCCAACCAGCCCGAATCGGTGGCCTTTGCCGCTCATGTAAGCGTCTTGCAAAATCTTTCCGAGAGTGCGCACGGCAAGGGTAGAGTCCGCATGTGAGAGCGCTGCGCAGGTTCACCGTTCGCGCCCATCTGCCCGAGCCGCTGGTGCCGCTGGAGACGCTGGCCACCAATCTGCGGTGGACCTGGCACCAGCCGACCCAGGACCTGTTCGCCTCGCTGGACGAACGCACCTGGGCTGCGGTCAAGGGTGATCCGGTGCGGCTGCTCGGGGAGATCCCCACCGGCCGGCTGACCGCCCTGGCCGCCGACGAGAGTGTGGTGGCCCGGACCGCGGAGCTCGCGCAGGACCTGCGCCACTACCTGGATGAGCCCCGGTGGTACCAGCAGCGCGGGGACGCCCGGCCGGCGGCGATCGCCTACTTCTCCATGGAGTTCGGCGTCTCCGAGGTGTTGCCGTTCTACTCCGGAGGCCTGGGCGTGCTGGCCGGCGATCACCTCAAGGCCGCCTCGGATCTGGGTGTCCCGCTGATCGGGGTCGGGTTGCTGTACGGCTCGGGTTACTTCCGCCAGTCGTTGTCGCTGGATGGCTGGCAGTTGGAGCACTACCCGGCGCTGGACCCGCAGGGTCTGCCGCTGAGCCTGGTGGCCGACGCCACCGGCGCACCGCTGCTGGTGGGAGTCGGCATGCCCGACGGGCGGGTGCTCCGGGCGCGGATCTGGCGAGCCGACGTCGGGCGGGTGCCGCTGCTGCTGCTCGACAGTGACTTCAGCTCAGGGGGCATCGATGACAATCCCGCTGACCTGCGTGGGGTCACTGACCGGCTCTACGGCGGTGATCAGGCCCACCGGATCACGCAGGAGATCCTCGCCGGGGTCGGCGGGGTCCGGGCGGTGCGACTGTTCTGCCAGCTCACCGGCCATCCCGAGCCCGAAGTGTTCCACACCAACGAGGGCCACGCCGGCTTCCTCGGCCTGGAGCGGATCCGCGAGCTGATCAGCAACGAGGGGCTGAGCTTCGACGAGGCCCTGACCGCGGTGCGCGCCGGCACGGTGTTCACCACGCATACTCCGGTGCCCGCGGGGATCGATCGCTTCCCGGTGGATCTGGTCCGGCGCCACTTCGACGAGTCAGCAGCGCTGCTGCCCGGAATGGACGTCGATCGGATCCTGGCACTGGGCACTGAGGAGAGTCCCGGGGTGTTCAACATGGCGCACATGGGCCTGCGGCTGGCTCAGCGTGCCAACGGCGTCTCGCAGCTGCATGGTGCCGTGTCCCGGGCGATGTTCCGCGATCTGTGGCCGCAGTTCGACATCGATGAGGTGCCGATCGGATCGGTCACCAACGGGGTGCACGGGCCGACCTGGGCGGCGCCGGAGATCACCGGCGTGCTCGGTGAGTCCGACTACGCCAGCGCGGTGCTGGCCGCCTCCGACACCGCCTTGTGGGAGCTGCGCGGCCTGCTGCGGGCCAAGCTGGTGGACGAGGTGCGCCGCAGGGTCCGCGCCGCCTGGCTCGAGCGCGGCGCGTCCGCGCCGGACCTGGGCTGGATAGCGCGGATCTTCGACCCGAACGTGCTCACCATGGGCTTCGCCCGCCGGGTACCTACCTACAAGCGGCTCACCCTGATGCTGCGGGACCGTGACCGGCTCCGCGCCTTGCTGCTGGATCCTGAGCAGCCGGTGCAGCTGATCATCGCCGGTAAGTCTCACCCCGCCGATGACGGTGGCAAGGCGCTGATCCAGCAGGTCGTGCAGTTCGCCGACGCGCCCGACGTGCGGCACCGGATGGTGTTCCTGCCCGACTACGACATGTCGATGGCCCGCTACCTGTACTGGGGCTGCGACGTGTGGCTGAACAACCCGCTGCGCCCGTTGGAGGCCTGCGGTACCTCCGGGATGAAATCCGCGCTCAACGGTGGGCTGAACCTGTCCATCCGGGACGGCTGGTGGGACGAGCTCTACGACGGCAAGAACGGCTGGGCGATCCCGACCGCCGATGGTGTGGAGAACCCGCAACGCCGCGACGACCTGGAGGCGAACGCGCTCTACGAGCTGATCGCCACGCAGGTCGCGCCACCGTTTTACGACCGGGGTGCCGACGGGGTGCCGACCAGCTGGGTGTCCCTGGTGCGCCACACCCTGGCCACGCTACGCCCCCAGGTGCAGGCCGGCCGGATGGTGCAGGAGTACGTGGAGAGCCTGTACGTGCCGGCAGCCGGCTCGGCCGCGGCGGTGCGGGCTGGCGACTTCGCCGGGGCGCGCGCGCTGGCGGGCTACCGTTCGCGGGTGCTCGCCGCCTGGCCTGCGGTGCGCGTCGCGCAGGTGGACATCACCGGCCTGCCCGACATCCCGGCGCTGGGCTCCGAGATGACGGTTCGCGCCGCCGTTGGGCTGGCGGGCCTGAAACCGGAGGACGTGCACGTGCAAGCGGTCGTCGGTCGGGTCGACGACGGCGACGAGCTGCGGGACCCGCTGGTGGTGACCATGCACCCTGTCGACGACGCTGACGTGGCTGGTGACCGCTTCGAGGCCACCCTGCGCCTACCCCACGCCGGCCTGCTCGGCTACACCGTCCGCATTCTGCCCCAACACCCACTCCTGGCTACCCCCGCCGAGTTCGGCCTCCTCCACCTCGCCACCTGATCCTCGATCGGCAGGGAGCTACCAGCGGACTGCGCGGAACGCCAGGAGGGTTCGGGGGGAGATGGTTACGCGGGTTCTGGGGCGTCTGGGGCGTGGGTGGACGGGTGTGCCGTCCGGGGAGCCGGTGTCCAGCACCGGCTCGTAACGCTCGCAGTACTCCCGGTCGGGCAGCATGAACCTGATCGGGTGCGCGCCGGCGTGCAGCACCAGCAGCCACGAGTCACTGACCTCTCCCAGCGGATGGGACCGCACGTCGGCGCCGTCGATCCACATACCGAGCGTCTGCTGGCCATCGGAGTGCCAGTCACCGAGTTCCATGGGTCGCCCCTCGGGATGCAACCACACCAGATCAGGGGTGTCGGTGGGGGTGATCCGGCCTTCGAAGAACTCGGGTTGGCGCAGCGCGGGCGTGTTGTTGCGCAGCGCGAGCAGCCGGCGGGTGAAGGTGGTGAACATCTCGGCGTCCGGATCAGCGGACCAATCCAGCCACGAGGTCTCGTCGTCGATCCGGTACGGGTTGTTGTTCCCGCCCTGGGTGTTCCAGCGCTCGTCGCCGGCCAGCAGCATCGGGGTTCCAGTGGACAGCACCAGGGTGGCCAGCAGGTTACGAGCCTGGCGGCCGCGCAGCTGCCGCACCGCCCGATCCGGGGTCTCCCCTTCGGCGCCGCAGTTCCAGGAGCGGTTGTCGTCGGTGCCGTCAGCGCCGCCCTCACCGTTGAGTTCGTTGTGTTTGCGGTTGTAGGAGACCAGGTCGCGAAGCGTGAACCCGTCATGCGCGGTGATGAAGTTGATCGACGCCCAGGGCCGGCGTCCGCTGGCCGCGTACAGGTCCGAGCTGCCGGCCAGCCGGGAGGCGAGCTCGCTGACACCGGGGACGCCGCGCCAGAAATCCCGCACGGCGTCCCGGTAGCGCCCGTTCCACTCGCTGAAGTCAGCCGGGAATCCGCCGACCCGGTAGCCCTCGGCGGTGGCGTCCCAGGGCTCCGCGATGAGCTTGCGGGTATTCAGCAGCGGGTCGGCGGCTATCGCCGCGAGCAGCGGCGCATCCGGGTCGAACGATCCTCCCCCGGGACGCCCCAGCACGCTGGCCAGATCCAGCCGGAACCCGTCAACGCCCAGCTCACCTGCCCAGTACCGCATCGCGTCGGTGATCAGCCGGATCACCGAGAGCGAGCCGGCGTCCAGGCTGTTGCCGCACCCGGTGAGGTCTTGTGCGAGGTAGTAGGCAGGCGAGTCCAGTCCGCGGTAGCACAGGGTGGGGCCCTCCGCGCCGGCCTCGCAGGTGTGGTTGGCCACCACGTCGACGATCACCTCGAGGCCGGTGGCGTGCAGCGCGGCCACCATCGTGCGGAACTCGGCCACCTCGTCGCCGGGCACTGCGGCGTACCCGGGATGCACCGCGAGCAGGGCCAACGGGGAGTAACCCCAGTAGTTGGGCAGCCCGGCGCGCAGCAGGGGCGGTTCGGGACAGAACGCGGCCACCGGCAGCAGCTCCACGGTGGTGACGCCCAGTCCGGTGAGGTAGTCGAGCACCGCGGGATGGGCCAGGCCCAGGTAGCTGCCGCGGTGCTCCGGCGGCACCTCGGGATGGGTGCGGGTGAAGCCACGCACGTGCAGCTCGTAGATCACCGTCCGCTCCCAGGGCACGTCGGGCCGCATGCCGGTGTCCGGTCCGCCGGGGGCGGTGACGACCGAGACCGGGACGCTGCCCAGGGAGTCGATCTCGCAGCGGAGCCCGCTGGGATCGTCCCGGTAGCCCAGGGCGGCCCGCAGGTCGGTCACGCTGCCCTCGATGCGACGCGCGTAGGGATCGACCAGCAACTTCGCCGGGTTGCACAGCAGGCGACGGCCGGGATCCCACGGCCCGTGCACCCGGTAGCCGTAGCGCTGCCCGGGGCCGACGCCGCTGAGCAGCCCGTGCCAGACCCCGAAGGTGCGCTCAGTCAGCGGCACTCGCCGTTCCTCGCCCTCGGCCGAGAGCAGGCACACCTCGACGGCCTCGGCGATCGAGGACGCCACGGCGAAGCGCACCCCGCCGCCCTCGGCGTGCGCGCCGAGCGGAAATGGTCGGCCGACCTGCGGGCGAGTCACGGACACTTATTCTGCCGAGTGCGCACAATGGCGGGGTGAATGCGTGTGATGGGCGACGGGCGCCGAGCACCACGCTGGAGGCGACCGATCTCGTGGTGCGGATGGCCGGTGTGGGAGTCCGGCGCGGTGCCGCCACGCTGTTGGAACGGGTGGACTGGCGGGTGGAGCTGGACGAGAAGTGGGTTGTCCTGGGTCCCAACGGCGCCGGTAAGACGACCCTGTTGCGGCTGGCCGCGGCCGAGCTGCACCCGAGTCGCGGGACGGTATACGTGCTCGGGGAGCAGCTGGGCCGCACCGATGTGTTCGAGCTGCGCCCGCGGATCGGGTTCGCCTCGGCGGCGCTGGCCGGCCGGATTCCCGGTGATGAGCTGGTGTCGGATCTGGTGGTCAGTGCCGGTTATGCGGTGCTGGGCCGGTGGCGGGAGCACTACGAAGTCCTCGACCAGGCCAGGGCCACCGGTTTGCTGGGCGCGTTCGGTCTCGGGGGGATGGTCGGTCGGCGCTTCGGCACCTTGTCGGAGGGGGAGCGCAAGCGGGTACTGATCGCCAGGGCACTGATGACCGATCCGGAGCTGTTGCTGCTGGACGAGCCCGCGGCCGGGTTGGATCTGGGCAGCCGGGAGGACCTGCTGGCCCGGTTGGCCACGCTGGCCGCCGACCCGGACGCTCCCGCGACGGTGTTGGTGACCCACCACGTCGAGGAGATCCCACCGGGCTTCACCCACGCCATGCTGATGCGGGACGGATCGGTGGTCGCCCAGGGGTTGCTCGAGACGGTGCTGAACAAGGACAACCTGTCGGAGACCTTCGGTGTGGATCTCGTGTTGCGACACTCCGGAGGCCGCTACTTCGCTTACCGCCGCTGAGCGGCGAAGCGATAACGTGCTCCGGGTGTCGGACGGACCAGACCTCAACCCGCACCACCTGCTCAACATCTTCCTGCACCATCTGGAGGTGCCAGCCTTCTTCATCCCTGGGGCGGTGCTCCTGGGTGGTGCGGCCTGGTGGTTGGCCCCGCGCCGGGGCTGGGCGCAGGTACCTGCGGTACTCGCCGCGTGCAGCCTGGCGCTGGGATTGGCACTCACTGTGGCGCGGCCGTTCGGGCACTTCGCTGCGGGCGGGGCCAACCCGTTGGCGGTGCTGCGGCTGTGCATGGCCGGCAGCCTGTCGTTGGCCAACCTCTACGAGCAGCTCAACGTGGTGATGTTGGTGCCGTTCGCGATATTCGGGACTCTGGCGATCCGCCGGCCGCTGCCCGTCGCGATCTCCTGCACGCTGATCAGTGTCTTCGCGGAGGTCGTGCAGGGCGCTACCGGCGGGGGTCAGTGCCAGGTCCGGGACGTGGTGCACAACACGCTGGGTGCCGTGCTCGGAGTGCTGGTGGCGATGGTGCTGCTGTGGCTGCGGGCCAGGCGCTCCCTTGAGAGCACAGCAGATGTCGGTGTGGGCTCAGGACGTTGAGGCACTCAGCCCCTGTGACCGGGTAAGTCCCAGGGCCGGGTGGGCCCGGTGACACCGTGTCCTAGATCTACCCTTTTTGGGTGAAAATCTCTGCTAATCTGATCCGGGCGACGTTGTCAGTCGAACATATGGTGATCGTTTGACACGTTGGAGTTACTAATCTCAGGCCGCGGCCGGGGGGTCGATCGGGGGTCGAGTGACCTTGAGTATTCAACCTGTCGCAGTGAGCACCGATCACGGCGAAGGCGCGATCTCCATCGCTGTCCGCTCCGATCCGGGCTCGAGTGTCCTGCGTAGCTGGGACCGCCTGGTGGACAGCACCGCGGGTAGCGACGTCACCCAGCTCACCGCCTGGGCCCGCCTGCGCGGTCGGGTCGGCTACACGCCGCTGTACCTGCTGGCCTTTCAGGTGGGCGAGCTCGTGGGCGGTGCGCAGATCATGTATCGGCGGGTGCCGGTGCTGGGCAGTGTCGGTTACCTGCCCTATGGCCCGGTGATCTCACCGGATGCCGCCGATCGCGATGGGATCTGTCGCGTGCTCGGCGGCGCTCTGGCGGAACAGGGTCGCCGCCGGTTGCGGATGTTGTTCGTCCAACCGCCCGAGGGTGCTGATGATCTGAGCCGTGAGCTGCTCCGGCGAGGGTTTCGCACCTCCTCCGCCGGTATCGCACCAGCGGGTTCGATCCGTATCGATCTCACCTCGACGGAGGACGAGATCCGCCGCCGGTTCGCTCGGCGGTTGCGCCCGTGGCCGAAGAAGTGGGCGTCACGAGGCGTCACGGTGCGTCTCGGAGACAGCCAGGACATCGCGCTGCTCGCCACGTTGATGACCCACTCGGCGCGGCACCAGGATTACCAGCCGCTGCCCCTCGACTACCTCGAGGCGATGTATTCGGAGCTGGCGGCAACGGGGCAGGTGGCGCTGTTCGTCGGCGAGGTGAGTGGCGAACCCGTCGCCGCGGACCTGGTCACCGGGTGCGGCGGGATGGTCCGGGGCCGGCTGGCCGGATTCGACCGCACTGGCGAGGCGGGCCGGCTCAGCGTTCCGGCGGCCATCAGATGGGAGATCATCCGGTGGGCGAAGGCGCGCGGATACCAGTGGTACGACCTCGGCGGACTGGGCGGGCAGGCGCTGCGGGACCTGCTCGCCGGTGAGTGCCACCACAGCGACAGCTGGCCCAGCTCTGATCAAGCCAAGGCGGCGTTCGGAGGGAGTCCGTACCGGTATCCCAGCGCCGTCGAGATGATCAACTCGATGCCGGTGCGGACCGCGTACGACCTCTCGCGACGCTGGGCCGGTGGCCGCCGCGTGGTGGCCCGAGTGACCCGACGGTTCCGCGGCACGTCGGCGTAGCCGCCATCGACCTCGTTGGTTCCAGCGCCGGGTGCGGTCACCGGGCCAGCGCCTCGTCGATCTCGGCGGCGGTGGGCAGGGATGGTTGGGCGCCGGGCCGGGTAGCCGCGAGCGCGCCCGCGGCGCAGGCCCGGACGAGCAGGTCGGCGTCGGGCAGCCCGTGCAGCAGACCCGCCACCGCGGCGCCGACGAACGCGTCCCCGGCACCGGTGCCGTCCACGGCGTTGACCCGCGGGGATGCCGCCGCCGCCACCCGCGAGCCGTTGCGCAACAGCACCGCCCCGCGCGGCCCGTCGGTGACGGCGACGGCACGGGCCGTGCGCAGACCGGGCAGAGCGGCGTACTCGGCCCGATTGACCACCACCAGGTCGGCGCGGTCCAGCACCTCCTCCGGTACCGGGCGGGCCGGGGCGGCGTTGAGCACGAACAGTCCCGTGGTGTGCCGGGCGGCCGCGGTGACGGCGTGGTCGGGCACCTCCAGCACGGTGAGCACCGCATCGGCGCCGACCACGTCGTCCGGGCTCACCCGCAGGGCGGCGTTCGCGCCGGGTATCACGACGATCGTGGTCTCGCCCGCGGAGTCGACGGCGATCAGCGCAAGACCAGTCGGCTGCGCCACTCGCTGCAGGCGATCCAGACCGACGCCCTCGCGGCGGAGCAACTCCAGTGCGGCATCAGCATCGGGGTCGGTGCCCACCGCGGCGAGTAGCCGGACCGGTAGCCCGCACCGCCGCAGCGCCAGCGCCTGGTTGGCCCCCTTGCCGCCGGGAACCCGGGTCAAGCCGGTCGCGGTCAGGGTCTCGCCAGGCCCGGGTAGCCTCGGCAGTGCTGCCACCAGGTCGAGGTTGACGCTGCCCACCACGGCCACATTCACCGGCTCATCCCACCACTACCCGGCGGATATGATGGTCGGCGCGCCGCGAGCCCGCTACCGTCTTCAGGAATGTCTGCCATGCCACCACCGCCGTGCATGGTGATCCACTGCCCGGAGCACCGGAGTGACCCCTCGCATACGGTGCGTGTCGAGGGCAACGGCGGTGCTGGTCTAGTGCCGGTGTGCGCCACTCACAAGCGGCACATCGACCAGGGTGAGCCGTGGCTGTGGGTGCCATGGAACCGGCTGAAAGGTGTCGGGTCCGATATGTCGGAGGGCGCCATTCTGATGGGCGAGGAGTTGGCCGGTTACGGGCTGGTCGTGGACACTGACGTCCAGTTGAGCACCAGTCTGGTCTTCAGCCCGGTACTCGCCGCCGGCCAGGAGACGACCACGCTGACGGTTGATGGCCGGCTGTTCGGCTCTGCGCAGCCAGTCTCCCTCGAACTGGTGCTCGAACCGGAGACGGTGGCTCGCCTCAAAGAGGCACTGCGTTTCATCCGGCAGTGAAAGCGGTCACGCCTCGTAGGCTGCGGGCCTACTCACGGGTAACCTTGCCGGTATGAACATCGTGGTCCTGATCAAGCAGGTGCCGGACACCTGGTCCGAGCGCAGGCTGGCGGATTCTGACCACACCCTCGATCGTGCCTCGGCGGACGCCGTCCTGGACGAGATCAACGAGCGCGCGGTCGAGGAAGCGCTCAAGATCAAAGAGGCGGAGGAGGGGGAGGTCACCGTCATCACGATGGGCCCGCCACGAGCCACCGATGCCATCCGCAAGGCGCTGTCGATGGGGGCGGACAGGGCGGTGCACCTCTGCGACGAGGCCCTGCACGGGTCGTGCGCAGTGGCGACCGCCAAGGCGCTGGCCAAGGTCATCGGCACCCTCGGCGACGTCGATCTCGTCATCGCCGGCAACGAGGCCACCGACGGCACCATGGGTGCCATCCCGGCGATGGTCGCCGACGTGCTCGGGTTTCCCGAGCTGACCCAAGCCCGGAAGGTCACCGTCGAGGGACGCACCGTGACCGTCGAGCGGGAGACCGACGACGGGGTCACGGTCCTGCAGGCTGAGCTGCCCGCGGTGATCAGCGTGAACGAGAAGATCAACGAGCCGCGTTACCCGTCGTTCAAGGGCATCATGGCGGCGAAGAAGAAGCCGGTGAGCACCGTGTCACTGGCCGAGGTGGGCCTCGCGGGCAGCGACGTCGGGCTGGCCGGCGCCACCTCAACGGTGATCGAGTCCACGCCGCGCCCGTCGCGGGCGGCGGGGCAAGTCATCACCGACGAGGGAGATGGCGCGGCCCAGCTGGCCCGGTATCTCATCGGCCAGAAGCTGATCTGATCGCTGCGCGTCCCACCGCCCGCCAGTCGCAGAGGAGAACGGTCATGGCAGAAGTCCTGGTCCTCGTCGAGCACGCGGGCGGCGAGGCCAAGAAGGTGACCAACGAGCTGCTCACGGCTGCAGCGAGGCTGGGAGAACCCTCCGCGGTAGTGGTCGCTGCGCCGGGTGTGGCAGGCAAGCTCTCAGACCGGCTGGCGGCCTACGGCGCAGCCAAGATCTACGTCGCGGAGTCCGGCCAGGTGGATCAGTACCTCACCGCTCCCGCCGTTGAGGTCCTCGCAGCGTTGGTGGCCTCGGCCCAGCCGGCCGCGGTGCTCATCGCCGCCTCGCCGGAGGGTAAGGAGATCGCCGGCAAGCTCGCTGTGCGCACCGGCTCGGGCCTGCTCTCCGACGTGGTCGAGTTGGCCGCGGACGGCACCGCCACACACTCGGTGTTCGGCGGCTCCTGTCTCGCCAAGTCCCGGGCCACCACGCCGGTCGCGGTGCTCACCGTCCGAGCCGGGGCCATCGAGCCCGTCGAGTCACCGGGCACCGCCGCCGAGCAGACCATCGAGGTCCCCGCGGTGAGTGCGGCCCGGACAGCGAAGATCATCGAACGCCGGCCCGCGGAGGGCGGCGACCGGCCCGAGCTCACCGAGGCCAGCGTGGTGGTCTCCGGTGGTCGTGGTGTCGGCTCGGCGGAGGCCTTCGGGGTCGTCGAGAAGCTCGCCGACTCGCTCGGCGCCGCGGTCGGCGCGTCCCGGGCGGCGGTCGACGCCGGCTTCTACCCGCACCAGTTCCAGGTGGGGCAGACCGGCAAGACCGTCTCCCCGCAGCTCTACGTCGCGTTGGGTATCTCCGGCGCCATCCAGCACCGGGCCGGCATGCAGACCGCCAAGACCATCATCGCGATCAACAAGGACCCCGAAGCGCCGATCTTCGAGATCGCCGACTTCGGCGTAGTAGGCGACCTGTTCACCATCGCCCCCAAACTCACCGAGATCGTCACCAGCCGCAAATCATGAAAGACTGACCGGCCCGCCGAATCAGGCTGTTCAGGGTTTTTGTCCGGCGCGGCGCGGTCATTTCACTGAATTTCCACCGGCTGGTCATCGCGGTGTCGTTCGCGTAACGTGATGGGGCGGTACACCCAGCGTTATGAGCACACCGCAACTGTTGGTGACCACCTCCGCCTCCACCAGTTCCGCCCGCTATACGCTGCGCCTCGCTCAGCAGCAGGCTGACGTCCGTGCCGCCCAACGCCTGCGCCACCACGTCTTTGCCGGTGAGCTGGATGCTGTGTTGCGCACATCCGAGCCCGGGCTGGATATCGACGGTTTCGATGCATACTGCGACCACCTCGTGGTGCGGGAGGACTCGACGGGCGAGATCGTCGGCACCTACCGGATGCTCTCGCCTGAGGGTGCGCGGCGCGCCGGCGGCTTGTACTGCGAGAACGAGTTCCTGATCGCCACGCTGAGTGGCCTGCGTGAGAGCCTGGTGGAAACCGGCCGCTCCTGCGTGCATCCCGATCACCGCACCGGGGCCGTGATCAACCTGATCTGGGCGGGAATCGCGCGCTACCTGTTGCTCACCGGTTACCGGTGGCTGGTGGGCTGCGCGTCGGTGCCGCTGAGTACCGCCGGCGCGCCGGACGGCGTGCTCGCCGCCGGCGTCTGGGACACCGTGCGGAGCAACCATCTGGCGCCTGAGCAGTACCAGGTGGTGCCGCGCCGGCCGTGGCATGCCGACCCGGGGTTACCACACCAGCGCACCAGCTTGCCTCCGCTGCTGCGCGGCTATTTGCGGCTGGGCGCATGGGTGTGCGGACCGCCTGCCTATGACCCGGACTTCGGGGTGGCCGACTTCCTCGTGCTGCTCTCCCTGGACCGGGTGGATCCCCGGTACCTGCGGCACTTTCTGGGTTCCTCGGTCGGTGCCGCTGGGCCCGCAATGAACGCTGAGGCATGAGCCACCGGCATCCGTGGATGCCGGTGGCACCCTGTGCGCAGGGCTGCCTGCCACCGGCTGACGCGGTGCCCACCGTGGCGCGGATCCGCTGGCTGCTGCGGCTGCTGGCCGCGATGGCGGCGCTGCTGGCCGGGCTGGCGTTGGCGGTCGTGCTACCACTGCTTGGTCCAGCGGACCGGGAGCGGGCGATGCGAGCCTGGTACCGGGCGCTGCTGCGGGCGCTGCGAATTCAGTTGGAGGTCACCGGCGGTGAGCGGTTTGCCGTTCCTGGCGCCGGTGTCCTGGTGGTCAGTAACCACACGTCCTGGCTGGACCTGGTCGCGCTGTCCGCGGTCCAGCCACTGCGGATGGTGGCCAAGAGCGAGGTAGCCGGCTGGCCGGTGGTCGGCCTGCTGGCCCGTCGGGCAGGCACGATCTTCGTGGACCGCGAGTGCCTCACGATGCTGCCCCAGATGGTCGAGGCGGTATCCGAGGCACTCGGCCATGGCGGGGCCGTCGGAGCATTCCCCGAGGGCACCACCTGGTGCGGCCTGTCCGGTGGACGATTCCGGCCCGCGGTTTTTCAGGCCGCGGTCGACACCGCAACCTCGGCGCGGCCGGTGGCGTTGCGCTACCGCGTGGCCGGTGCCGGGGTCACCACGGTGGCCGCCTTCGTCGGCCCTGTCACGTTGTGGGAGTCCGTCCTGCTCGTGGCGGGGGTGCAGGGCCTCGTGGTGGAGGTGCACATACTGCCGCCGCTGTCCAGCGCCGGTACGGACCGTTGCGCCCTGGCCAGCCGTGCCGAGGCCGCCGTCACCGCCGTCACCATGCCGCCACCCCGCCGCTCAGGGCGTTCCAGGGAGGAGATTGCAGTAATTCGGCGGCCTGTCTGATGCAATCTCCTCCTCAGAATGCCGTCACTGTGGACGCGATTAGGCTGGTGTAACGATGACATATCTCGATCATGCTGCTACGACCCCGATGTTGCCGGCAGCGGTGGCGGCGATGAGCCAGGCGTTGTCCACCCTGGGCAACGCCTCCTCATTGCACGGGTCGGGGCGCCGGGCTCGCCGCACCGTCGAGGAATGCCGGGAGAGCATCGCGGCGGCGCTGGGAGCTCGCCCGTCGGAGGTGGTGTTCACCGGGGGCGGCACGGAGGGTGACAACCTCGCCGTCAAGGGCCTGTTCTGGCAGCGCCGCGCCGCCGATCCGCAGCGCACCCGGGTGCTCGCCTCCGCTGTCGAGCACCACGCGGTGCTCGACGCGGTGTCCTGGCTGGCTGATCACGAGGGCGCCGAGGTGGAATGGCTCGAGGTGGACGGTCACGGCCGGGTGCACCCAGAGACCATGCGCGCCGCGCTGGCCCGCGACCCGGACTCGGTGGCCCTGGTGACGGTGATGTGGGTGAACAACGAGGTGGGCACGGTGGCGCCGATCCGCGAGCTGGCTCAGCTCGCCGCCGGTTACGGGGTGCCGTTGCACACCGATGCGGTGCAGGCGATCGGCCAGCTGCCGGTGCACTTCGGCGAATCCGGGGCCGCGGCGCTGACCCTGACCGGCCACAAGCTGGGCGGGCCCTACGGGGTGGGCGTGCTGCTGCTGGGCCGGGAGGTGGCGGTCACTCCGTTGCTGCACGGCGGCGGTCAGGAGCGTGATGTCCGCTCCGGCACCCTGGACGTCCCCGCGATCGTCGGGCTGGCCACCGCGGTCGAGCATGCGGTGGCGACGCAGCCGCGGACCATGATCTCGCTCGCGGCGCTGCGCGACAAGCTGGTGGACGGGATCCAGGCCAGGGTGCCCGATGCCGTGCTCAACGGGGACCCTGGTGCGGGCCTGATCGATGCCGGACCCGCGCGGTTGCCGGGTAACGCCCATCTCAGTTTCCCCGGTTGCGAGGGTGACTCGCTGCTGATGCTGCTCGACGCCCGCGGTATCGAGTGCTCCACGGGGGCGGCGTGCACCGCCGGGGTGGCGCAACCCTCGCATGTGCTGCTGGCGATGGGTGCCGCACCGGCCGCGGCGCGCGCGTCGCTGCGCTTCTCCCTCGGGCGGACCTCGACGGCCGCGGACGTGGCTGATGTGCTCGATGCCATCGAGCCGGTGGTGGCCCGGTCCCGGAGCGCGGCAGTCCGGCGGATCAGGGCGTCATGAAGGTCCTGGCGGCGATGAGTGGCGGGGTCGACTCCTCGGTGGCCGCCGCCCGTGCGGTGGACTCCGGGCACGAGGTGGTGGGGGTCCACCTGGCGCTCTCGGCCCAGCCCGGCACGCTGCGCACCGGTGCCCGGGGATGCTGCACGAAGGAGGACGCCGCCGACGCCCGCCGGGTCGCCGACGTCCTCGACGTCCCGTTCTATGTCTGGGACTTCGCGCAGCAGTTCAGCGCCGAGGTGGTGGACGACTTCGTCGCCGAGTACGCCGCCGGGCGCACCCCGAACCCGTGCCTGCGCTGCAACGAGCAGATCAAGTTCAGTGCGCTGCTGGACCGGGCCCGCGCCCTGGATTTCGACGCGGTCTGCACCGGCCACTACGCGCGGTTGTCCAACGGTGTGCTCCGGCGGGCGGTGGATGCCGGTAAGGACCAGTCCTACGTGCTGGCCGGGCTCACCGCCGACCAGCTGGCGCACGCCTTGTTCCCGGTCGGTGACAGCGCCAAGGCTGACATCCGAGCCGAGGCGACCCGCCGTGGCCTGGCCGTCGCCGGCAAACCGGACAGCCACGACATCTGCTTCATTCCGTCCGGCGACACCCGGGCGTTCCTCGCCGATCGGCTGGGTGCCCGGTCGGGCGAGCTGGTTGATGGACAGACCGGGGAGGTCCTGGGCCACCATCAGGGGGTGCACGGTTTCACCGTCGGCCAGCGCCGCGGGTTGGGGCTGGCGCAGCCCGCGCCTGATGGCAAGGCGCGGTTCGTGCTTGGCCTGGAGCCGGTCTCCGGGACTGTGCGGGTGGGATCGGTGCAGCAGCTCGACGTCAGCGTGATCGAGGCGCAGCGCCCGGTGTGGGCGGCGGGCGTCCCGGATGGCCCCCTCGAGTGCATCGCGCAGGTCCGGGCGCACGGCGGGTGCGCCGACGCCGTCGCGGAGGCCTTCGAGGGCGGTGTCGTGGTGCGGCTCCGGCAACCACTGCGCGGTGTGGCCCCCGGCCAGGCTGTCGCCCTCTACCGCCCCGACCCCGACGGCGACGTCGTCCTCGGGAGCGCCACCATCATCATCACCACCACCCGCTAGCGCCCGGCCCGACATGGAGCCGTACCGGGGTTAGGGCACAGTTCCTGATCCCGATCGGCTCCATGTCGCGGTGGGTCAGCCGTTGGCACTCTGACCGGGGCCGCCGACGGCGTTACCGGAGCCGGGGAAGATCTGGTTCATGATGGGCAGGCCGATGCCGATGCCACCGAAGCTGTCCATGCCATCGGCGCCTTGGGCGAACGTCGACAAGACGGTACGGGCCGGTAGCAGCTCCGCGTGTTGCCCGCCGAGTTCGGCCCAGACCAGTGTTTCAGACATTGAATCCTCCTAGGGATTTCCTGGCCCGGGGGCTCCGGGCGCGGAAAATATCTCGTCGCCTATGCAGCGGCGCTCTCACATACCGTGCCCAACGATGATGTGTCGTGGCAATCAGTGGTCGCACCTAGTTCGTCGATGGATGTACCGAGTCTCGAAGTTGTTTTTCGAATACGTAGTGGGCGGTGTGGCTACGGAGTCCGGCGATTCGTGCTCAGTCGTTCGGGTTGGGATGGCCGTCGGCACCATCAGGACCCGGAGTGCTGTTGCCGCCGGTGCTGAAGAACATCTTGGCGATGGCCTGGCCGAGACCGTCGCCACCGCCACCGCCACTGCCACCGCTACCGCCACTGCCGGGGCCGCGGGCGGCGAACATCGACAGGACGGTGCGGGCCGGCAGCAGCTCCGCGTGCTGCTGGTCCAGACACGCGGGGGTCAGTACAGTGGACATCGAATCCTCCTAAGAATCCTGGCCCGACAGATACGGGCGCGGAACATGTCGTCTGCGTAGTGGCGACGCAGCCGCCACACATCGTGCCCGGCAGTGATCACCCGTGGCAATTCGTAGTTTCACGTAATTTTCGAGGAGTGCGCTACTAAGGGAGTGTTTTTGATTCTGGCGTGGCGGGGACATTCTCGTGAGAGCTGCTCCACGGTGCCTGATCGGGGTGGGCAGTGCTGGCTGACCGTGCTCTTTGATAGACATCCCCGATGACCGACCTGCGACCCTGGCCTGCTGGTACCGCGACCGGTATCGGCTCGATGCCCGGCACCGACGCCCTGGAAGCCGCCCGTACCGTGATCGGCGAGCTGCCCCAGCTGCCACACCTGCCCGAACTGCCCAACCGGGGTGCCGGAGCCGACCTGATCGGCCGCACCGCGGCGCTGCTCGTCGACCTGGCCGTCGAGCTGGTGCCCTCCGGGTACCGGGTCGCCGCCAGGGCCGGTCGCGACCACCGCCGGGGCGTCGATGCGCTGCGCACGGACCTGGACGCGCTCGAGGAGGCGGTGGAATCCACCGGAGCCCGACCGGGAGTGATCAAGGTGCAGGCGGCCGGACCGTGGACGCTGGCTGCCGAGGTGGAGCTGCGCACTGGGCACAAGGTGCTCACTGACCCCGGCGCGCTGCGGGAGTTCGCGGCGTCGTTGGCCGAGGGGTTGCGAGCGCACGCCGCGGAGGTGTCCCGCCGGCTCGGGGCGGTAACCGTGGTGCAGCTCGACGAACCAGGCCTGCCCGCGGTGCTCGCCGGCGGGGTGCCCACCCCGTCCGGGTACGGCAGCGTGCCCGCGGTACCCGAGAATGACGCGGCCGAGCTGTTGCGCGGAGTGCTCGACGCGCTGCCGGCGCCGCGGATCGTGCACTGCTGCGCGCCCCGGCCACCATTGGCGTTGCTGCGCCGCGCCGGAGCTGATGCGCTGGCTGTCGACGCTGAACTGCTCGCCGGTGCGCCCCGGGCCACCATCGACGCGCTCGGTGAGGCCTGGGACGGTGGGATGTGGGTGTTGCTCGGTCTCGTGCCGGCGCTGGCGCCGGCCGCGCCACCGAGCCTGGAGACGCTGGCCCGTCCCGCGCTGGATCTGGTGGACCGGCTCGGTTTCGAGCGCACGCTGCTGGCGCAGCAGTGTCTGCCGACCCCGTCCTGCGGCCTGGCCGGCGCCACTGCAGGCTGGGCCACCCGGGCGTTGACTCTGGCTCGTGAGCTGGGACAGGCATTCGTCGACCCGCCGGAGTCCTGGTCGACGTGAGGCGGGAATCCGGTGGCGCCGGGCACCGGATTGTGGCGGGATAGCGGGTATGTCCACACTCAGCCTCAACGGGTTGTCTCTCGTTCCGATCGACCCGTCCGATGAGGACGCCATCCGGCAGTGCTACGAGCTGCATTGCGAGATCGCGAGCGTGGACCGGCCGGATGATCCGCCGCCGTGCTGGGTTCACACGCTGGGCAGCTTCCGCAACCCGTGGCCCGGCGGGCTGCAGATCACCTGGCTTGCCCGGGTGGCTGGCACGGTGGTGGGCAGCTGCGCGCTCGACCTCCCGATGCTGGACAACGTGTACAACGCCGGAGGCGACATCGTGGTGGCGCCTGGATACCGGTGCCGCGGTGTCGGGCGGTTGCTGCTGGAGCACCTGCGGGTCGAGGCCGCCCGGCAGAGCCGGATTCGTCTCGTCGTCTGGGTGGGGCAGCCGCTGGACCCCGCCGCGCCTGATCCGGCCGGGCGATTCGCGGCTGCTGCCGGGGCGCTGCCGGCGCTGGTCCAGACCCGGCGGCGGCTCGCGGTCGACTCGGTGGATCCGGCCGTGCTCGCCCAGCTCTACGCGCCGGCGCAGGTGCGGGCGAGCTCCGCCGGATACTCCGTGGTGCAGTGGGTGGGCGGCACGCCGCGGCAGTGGCTCGATGGCATGGCCTACCTCACGGCGCGGATGTCGACCGATGCGCCGCTGGAGGAACTGCAGTGGGACGCGGAGAACTACGACGCGGCGCGGATGCAGGCACGTGACACCAGCTGCCTGGCCTGCGGGCTGCACATGGTCACCACCGCGGCGCTGGACGCCACCGGAGAGCTGGTGGCCTTCACCCAGCTCGTCGGGGACACCACGTCGCGCTGGTTCGCCTGGCAGTGGGACACGATCGTCGCACCGGAGCATCGCGGGCACCGGCTGGGCACGTTGATCAAGGTGGCCAATCTGGAATTCGCCCGCGCCCAGCGTCCCGAGCTGCGCGTCATCGACACCTGCAACGCTGATTCCAACCCGTACATGGTCGCGATCAACGAGGCGATGGGGTTCCGGCCGTACCGGCGGGCGATCGATTGGCAGCTCGATCTGTGAAACATCGTCTGCCACGACCCTGTGTTACAGCCGATCTGACGAATGTCGCGTGCTGGCGGTTGTTGCCGGAGGTGATAGCGTGACGCCAGGTTGTGGTCGTGTAGTTCCCCGATCGTTGTGAAGCGTCCGTGGAATGTCTGACTACGGGCTTCGCGCTCCCGTCGGGGATACCTCCCGTCGGGGCGCGTGATCCGCGCAACCGCGCGGCCGGCACGGTGTCGGCCGCAGCTTCAGATTCCACAGGGAGAGCACATGGCACAGGGCGTAGTGAAGTGGTTCAACGCGGAGAAGGGCTTCGGCTTCATCTCCGTCGACGGGGGTGGCCCCGACGTGTTCGTCCACTTCTCCGCCATCCAGGGTGACGGCTACCGCACCTTGGAGGAAAATCAGCGTGTGGAGTTCGAGTCGAGCCAGGGCCCCAAGGGTCCGCAGGCCGACCTGGTCCGCGCGATCTAGCACGGTTCACCCGCGGCCCCGCACCGGTTCCGGTGCGGGGCCGCGTGCTGACCGCGCACTGTCGGGGTGCGGAGCTAGTCTCCTGGCGTGATGGACGAAGACCTGGTGGCCGCCTCGAGCACGGTGAGCGAACCGAGCGGCGAGACCCGAGCCGAGTACCGCGAGCTCGTCGAGACCGTGCGCGGACATCAGTTCCGCTACTACGTCCTCGACTCACCCACCGTCTCCGATGCCGAGTTCGACCGGCAGTTGCACCGGTTACAAGAGCTGGAGCAGCGCTGGCCTGCGCTGCTGACGCCGGACTCGCCCACGCAGCTGGTCGGCGGCGGCTTCAGCACCGAGTTCGCCGCACACGATCACCTCGAGCGAATGCTCAGCCTGGACAACGCCTTTGACACCGACGCGTTGCGGGCCTGGGCCGATCGGGTCACCCGCGAGATCGGCGCGCAGGTGCGCTACCTGGCCGAGCTGAAGATCGACGGGCTCGCGGTGAACCTGCTTTACGAGAACGGGCGGCTGACCCGGGGCCTGACTCGCGGCGACGGGCGCACGGGCGAGGACGTCACCCTCAACCTGCGGACGCTGAACGACATCCCGGACCGGTTGCTCGACTCGGCCGAGTACCCGGTGCCGGAGTTGCTCGAGGTACGCGGCGAGGTGTTCTTCCGGCTCGCCGACTTCGCCGCGCTCAACGCCGCACTCGTCGAGGCGGGCAAGCCGGCCTTCGCCAACCCCCGCAACTCCGCCGCGGGCTCGCTGCGGCAGAAAGACCCGCGAGTGAGCGCGACCCGCCCGCTGCGGATGCTCTGCCATGGCCTGGGCCGCCGGCGCGGCTTCGAACCGACCCGCCAATCGGAGGCCTACCAGGCCCTCGCTGCCTGGGGGTTGCCGGTCTCCGCGCACACCCGGCTGCTGTCCGGCATTGATGAGCTGATCGCGCACATCGCCTACTGGGGCGAGCACCGCCACGACGTGGCGCACGAGATCGACGGCGTGGTCGTGAAGATCGACGAGGTGT
Source organism: Pseudonocardiaceae bacterium (assembly GCA_050699515.1). Lineage (GTDB taxonomy): Bacteria > Actinomycetota > Actinomycetes > Mycobacteriales > Pseudonocardiaceae. The sequence goes on along the minus strand of JBOHFF010000103.1, from coordinate 27,415 downwards.
CGGCGCAGCGCCGGCTGGGCTCGACGTCGCGAGCCCCCCGCTGGGCGATCGCCTTCAAGTACCCGCCCGAGGAGGCCACCACCAGGCTGCTGGACATCCGGGTCAACGTCGGGCGCACCGGGCGGGTCACACCGTTCGCGTTCATGGAGCCGGTGACCGTCGCGGGATCCACGGTGTCGCTGGCGACGCTGCACAACGCCGACGAGGTACGCCGCAAGGGCGTGCTGATCGGGGACACCGTGACGATCCGCAAGGCCGGCGACGTCATCCCCGAGGTCCTCGGTCCGGTGGTGGACCTGCGCACCGGTGACGAGCGCGAGTTCGTCATGCCTACCCAGTGCCCGGAGTGTGGCACACCACTGCGTCACCAGCGGGAGGGCGACGTCGACATCCGCTGCCCCAATGCCCGGTCCTGCCCCGCTCAGCTCCGGGAGCGGATCTTCCATGTGGCCGGCCGCGGTGCCTTCGACATCGAGATGCTCGGGTACGAGGCCGCGGTAGCGCTGCTGGCCGCCGGTGTGGTGCAGGACGAGGGGGATCTGTTCACCCTCGATGAGTCGAAGTTGCTGGCGGTGGATCTGTTCCGGACCAAGGCCGGGGAGCTCTCGGCCAACGGGCGCAAGCTGCTGTCCAATCTGGACTCCGCGAAGGATCGTCCGCTGTGGCGGGTGTTGGTGGCGCTGTCGATCCGGCACGTCGGCCCCACCGCGGCACAGGCGCTGGCCCGGGAGTTCCGGGAGCTGCGGGCTATCGAGGAGGCCGACGAGCAGGCACTGGCCGCCGTCGACGGGGTCGGCCCGACGATCGCCGCGGCCGTGCGTGAGTGGTTCGCGGTGGACTGGCACCACGACGTGGTGGCCAAATGGCGCGCCGCCGGGGTGCGGATGGCCGAGCCGGTCGACGACTCGGTAGTGCGCCACCTCGAAGGGCTGTCCATCGTGGTCACCGGGTCGCTGGAGGGCTTCTCCCGGGATGAGGCCGTCGAGGCGATCGCTGTGCGGGGCGGCCGGGCTGCCGGGTCGGTGTCAAAGAAGACCGCGTTCGTGGTCGTCGGCGACTCACCCGGCTCCAAGTACGACAAGGCCGTGACGCTTAAGGTGCCGGTGCTTGAGGAAGCCGGGTTCCGGGTCCTGCTGGCCGAGGGCCCCGACGCGGCCCGAGCCGTGGCGGTATCACCACCCGAAACTATCGGATAGTTGCATGATTACCGTTGTGGGTACACGAGCGGGCCGCCGGATACAGGCGCCTCCCAGAAGCCCTGATTATGGGCCCTGGGAGGCTTCAGCTAACCGCTACTAGAGGAACGGGTCAGGACACTTCTTGAAGTGTGAACACGGTGACAATAAAATCATCGGCCTTGAGGCGGAAGTGCGGGAACCGATCACGCCACTGCCGGAAGGCTTCGTCTCGCTTCAGCCGCTCCTTGAGCTGACCCCGAGTCTCGCCATGCCTGGGCACCACGTGCCCAGTAATCGTGAACGAGTAGTCCGCGGCCGTGAACTCTCCGGTAGCCTCTTTGGTCGGCTGGATGGTCAGCCGGTAGGAATACTCGCTTGGCGGGACAATATCCTTATCGCTCATCTTGACTCCTTCTGACTTAGATGGATGATGTGACAGGCGCTTGCAACTTAGCGGCTCCCACCCAATCAAGCACCGCCAGCACTACCACCCGGATTTCGTCGGCCGCGGCCTGAGCCCGGAACCAACCAAGCGTAGTGTCCCGGTTTTGGATCGCGGCGTGGGCCCGGAACTGCCAACCCTGCCGGGCGTCGTCGTAAGATCCACGGCACCTGCAGGCAGGGGTTACGGGCAGGCCTGAGGCCTACCCTCCACCAGGAGCAGCACCGCCGAACCTCCAATTGCGCCGAACCTCCAATTGCGCCGAACCTCCAATTGCACAGCCCAGATGCTGTATCGCATCATTTATGCGACTTGATCGGCAGCTCATGCGATCATCAGACTCCACACACGGCAGTAGTGGTCGGTGTGACCAATAGCGCTCTGTCATCGTCGACGAAGAAGGCGCTGAGAGCCACGTTCGTCGGCATGCTAGCCGCTGTCGTCGCTATCCCGATTGCCGTCGTCAGTTTATTGTCTTCAATTGCGACGATCTGTCATAACCCTCCGCTGACCAGCTGGTGCGCGACGACATGTGACGGACCCTCTGGCGCTCCCGTTCTGGCTACGGACGATCTTGCTCGGAGATCATTTGATGAAGCCGATGTCGGTGTAGATTGCTTCAGCGAAGCCGAACGCACCGAAGTTCGCTATCCCGTTGCGCACTGCGACCACGTCAGGACGCTGGTAGAGGAGCAGCGAATGCCCGGTTTTCCAGATCTCCTGGTCGAGCCGGCCGGTCAGCTCGATCTTGCGGTTCAGGTCGAACTCGCGGTTGGCCTCGTCGTACAGGTTGTTGATGGTGTCGTTGCCGATGGCACCGAAATTCTGCTGGGTTTCTCCCCTGGTGCCGTAGATCGAGCCGGTCGACGAGACCGGAAAAACCGTCCCGATCCAGGAGAAGTGGGTGATGTCGAAGTTTCCGAGAATAAGGTGCTTGCTGAAGAAGTCGCTCAACGGTACCGTGGTGATGTCGACCTTCACTCCGATCTCGGCGAGGAACTGCTGCACTTGGCGTGCTTCCTGCTCGGAGACCTTCGTCTGGGTCGGGATCACATCCCGGATCTCCAGTGGCTTGCCGTTCTTGCTGCGGATTCCCTCGCCCTGCCGGGTCCAGCCGAGCTGGTCGAGCATCTGAGCGGCCTCGGCCGGGTTGTAGGCACTGACCTGGGAATCGTCCTGGTAGCCGCGCTGGCCGTGCATGAAGATGTGGTTGCCCAGGGGTGTGACGCCGGGGACGATGCGCCCGATCTGCGCCTGGGTGATGGCCTGGCGGTTGATGCCTTTCTGGATCGCGATGCGCAACTGCCGGTCGGCCAGAATTGTCCCTGGGCGACCGTTGAAGGTGATATGACGAAAGTTCGGCGCGAGGGCCTTTCGTACCGTCACGCCCGCTGTGCTCTGCGCTCTGGTGAAGGAGTTGAGGTCCGGGCCGATGTCCACGAAATCGGTCTCGTTGTTGGCTAGTGCGTCGAAGGCCGCTTCGGTGGGGATGGCGCGGAAGATGATCCGGTCGAGCCGGGGCTTTTGCGCCCACCACTTCTCGTCGCGCACCACCGTGATGGTGTTGGCCGTCCGGTCGATCTGTGCCACCTTGAACGGCCCGGCCGTGACTGGGAGCCCCTGGGTCCACCCGGTATTGAACACCGCTGGATTAGTGTTGGTGGAAGCCGGGTACAGCGGGCTGAACAGTGCCTGCCAGTCGGAGTATGGCGTCGCGAAGTTCACCACCGCCTGCTTGTCGGAGATGCCCCGCTGCACCGAGGCGATGTTGGCGTATCCGGTGCTGGAGGCGATCTGGAAGGCTTTGTTCGTGCCGTTGAGAGCCTGCCACTGGGCCTGGAAGTCCTGCCAGCTCATCGGCTTGCCGTCACTCCAGGTCGCTTCGTCGCGCAGGGTGTAGGTCACCACCTGAGGGTTGGTGCTGGTCAGCTCGGCGGATTTGAGATAGTTTTCGTTGATCTTCACTGTGCCGTCGGGCTGCCCGAGGACAAGGGACGGGACGAGGCTGCCGAGCACGTCGGAGTTCTGCCGATCCGCCCCGTCGACCTGGTTGTAGTTGAAGTTGGGCGGGATGTAGTCGAGCGTCCACCGGAAAGTGCCGCCCTCGCGCAGCGTCTGGGCCGGTGCGGCCCCGATATCGATAGCGCCGATCTGCGGAGCGGGTCCGGCCACGCTGCCACCCCCCGCACCGCAGCCCACCAGGACCAGCATCAGAGCTGCGACCAGTTGCAGTTTTCCTAGTCGCCAACGCCTCATCAGTAGATCCCTCCGGTGGTCGTCCGTGGTGATTTGTCGCCAGCGCGCTCACAGCACCGCGTGAGCCGCTGCGTAATGGCAGGCCGACTCGTGCCCGGACTCGCCTCGCTGCTGGCGCGCAGGCTCCTCCTGCTCGCAGCGTGACTGCAGCTCGCGGGGCAGCGCAGCGTAGCGGAAGCATCGGCTGCGGAATCGGCAACCCGAGGGCACGTCGGCCGGGCTGGGCAGGTCTCCGGTCAGCAGGATCCGTTCCCGGGCGCGCTCCTTGGCCGGGTCGGGGATCGGGATCGCCGAGAGCAGCGCCTGGGTGTAGGGATGCTGCGGCCCGGTGTACACCGCGTCCACCGGCCCGATCTCCACGATCCTGCCCAGGTACATCACCGCGACCCGGTCGGCGATGTGGCGCACCACGGCGAGGTCGTGCGCGACGAACAGCAGCGCCAGACCCAGCCGGGCCTGCAGCTCCTGGAGCAGGTTGAGCACACCGGCCTGGATGGAGACGTCCAGCGCGGAGACCGGTTCGTCGAGCACCAGGACCTTGGGCTCCAAGGCCAGTGCCCTGGCGATACCGATGCGCTGGCGTTGCCCGCCGGAGAACTCCGCGGGGTAGCGGCTGGCATGTTCGGGACGCAATCCCACTGTCTTGAGCAACTCCGGGACCTGGCGCCGGATCTTCGCGGCCGGGACGCCATGGGCACTCAGCGGCTCGGCGAGCACGTCGAACACCGGCAGCCGTGGATCCAGCGAGGCGATCGGGTCCTGGAACACCACCTGCAGGTCCCGGCGCAGCTGCATTCGCCGCCGCCGATCCAGCGTGGCCACGTCGGTGCCGAGCACTTCGATCCGCCCCTGCGCCGGGGCGGCCAGGTTGAGGATCTCCATCAGGGCACTGGTCTTGCCGCACCCGGACTCGCCGACCAGACCGAGCGTCTCCTGCGCACGCAACTCGAACGAGATGTCGTCCACCGCGCGCACCGTGCCCACCTGCCGCCGCAGGATCGCCCCCCGCCGCACCGGGTAATGCCGCACCAAGTGCTCCACCCGCAGCACCGCATCGCGTTCTGGATGCAGAACGCGGTTATTCGGCACCCGATTACCGCGTTCTGCATCCAGAAGGGGGAGATGTTCACCAGCGCGGTGACACGCGCACAGATGCGTGGGAGTGGTGGGGGTGAGGGCGGGTTCGGTGGTGCGGCAGTGGTCGATCACCAGGGGGCATCGAGGGGCGAAGGGGCAGCCGGAGGGGAGCTCGATCAGCGAGGGGGGTTGGCCTTCGATCGGCACCAGCGCCACCCGGTCGGCGTCCAACCGGGGGATGGAGGCGAGCAGGCCACGGGTGTAGGGCATCCGCGGGTGGTAGAAGATCTCGTCCACCGGTCCGGTCTCCACGGTGCGCCCGGCGTACATCACCTGCACCCGGTCGGCGAGCCCGGCGACCACCCCGAGATCGTGGGTGATCAGTACGATCCCGGCGCCGGTGACCTCCCGGGCGGTGGCCAGCACACTGAGCACCTGGGCCTGCACGGTCACGTCCAGCGCGGTGGTGGGTTCGTCGGCGATGATCAGGTCCGGGTCGTTGGCGATGGCCATCGCGATCACCGCTCGTTGCCGCATCCCGCCGGAGAACTCATGCGGGAACGCCTGGGCCCGCCGGGCGGCGTCAGGGATGCCGACCAGGTCGAGCAGTTCCACGGCCCGGGCACGAGCCGCCCGCCGCGACGAAGCGCCGTGCACGAGGAGCGCCTCGGTCACCTGGTCGCCCACCGTGTAGACGGGGGTGAGCGCCGACAGCGGGTCCTGGAAGATCATCGAGATACGCCGGCCCCGGAGCTGGGACAGCTCGGCGTCCGGGCGTCCTAGCAGTTCCTGGCCTTGGAACCGGATCGACCCGGTGACCGTGGCCTGTGGCGGGAGCAGCCCCATCACGGCCATCGAGGACACCGATTTCCCGGATCCGGACTCACCCACGATGCCCAGTACCTCGCCCGCCCGGACCTGGTAGCTCAGGGCGCGCACCGCGTTGAGGCGGCCCTGCTCGGAGGGGAACGACACGGTGAGGTCGGTGACGGTGAGGACCGGTTCACTCACTTGAGGGCCTCCGGCTTCGGCTTCCGCGGCGGGAGGTCGGGTCGAGCGCGTCGCGCAGCCCGTCGCCGACCAGGTTCACCGACAGCACGGTGAGCGTCAGCAGCCCGCCGGAGAACATGAACAACCAGGGAAAGGTGAGTGCCGAGCTCGTGCCCGCGGCGATCAGCGTGCCGAGCGAGACATCCGGTGGTTGCACCCCGAAGCCGAAGTAGCTCAGCCCGGTCTCGGTCAGGATGGCGCTGCCGACCGTGATGGTCGCGTCGATGATCAGTAGCGACGCCATGTTCGGCATGATGTGCCGGGTGATGATCCGCCATGGCGGTACTCCCATGAAGCGAGCCGCCAGCACGAACTCGCGCTCGCGCAGCGACAGGGTCAGGCCCCGCACGATCCGCGCGGTGATCATCCAGGAGAAGGCGGCCAGCAGGACCACCAGGATCAGCCACGTCTTACCGCGGAACGCGGGGGAGAGGATCGCGATGATCACGAAACTGGGGATCACCAGTAGCAGGTCCACCCCCCACATCAGGACCCGGTCCACCCACCCACCGAAGTACCCGGCCGCGGTTCCGACCACCGCCGCGATCCCGGTCGAGATGGCGCCCACCAGCAGCCCGATCGTCAGCGATTTCTGCAGACCGCGCAGGGTCTGCGCGAACACGTCCTCGCCGATCTGGGTGGTGCCGAACCAGTGCTGCGCCGACGGAGGACTCAGGTAGGCGGCGGCATCCTGCTCGGCGTAGCCCCATGGGCTCAGCAGCGGTCCCAGGAACGCCAGGGCGTAGAGCGCCACGATGGCGCCCAGCCCGATGACCGACAACCGGTGGCGCAGGAAGCGGCGCAACACCAGCCGGCCCCGGCTCGAGGATGCGGTGGACGGATCCACCGTGGCACCGGTGAACGCAGCGGTGCTCTGCGGATCAGTGATCGACGTCGCCACCAGCCATCTCCTCTCTCCAGCCTGTCCTGGCCCTACAGCCTGATCCGGGGGTCGAGCGCGGCGTAGAGCACGTCGGAGAGCCAACCGGCGATCAGCACCACGACCGCGACGAACAGGGTCACGGTCGCGACGATGTTCGTGTCGTTCTGCTGGACGCCGTAGATGAACCAGTCACCCATCCCGTACCAGCCGAAGATCCGCTCGGTGAAGAAACTTCCCGTGACCAGCAGGCCGAACCCGAAGCTGAACAGCGTGGCCATCGGGATCAGTGCGGTGCGCAGCCCGTGCTTGAACAGGGCCCGGCGCCTGGTCAGCCCCTTGGCCTGTGCGGTCCGCAGGAAGTCACTGCCCAGCACGTCGAGCATCGCGCTGCGCTGGTAACGGCTGTAGATGGCGATCTGCGTCAGCGCGATGGTCAGCGTCGGCAACACCAGGTGCAGCAGCCGGTCGCCCAGGGTGGCCCACCAGCCGCCCTGCAGGCCGGGGGAGAGCTCGCCGGTGTAGTACAGCAGGGTGGTGCCGGCAGCCTCGTTGAGCTGCAGCCCGCCGAACTTCAGCAGCGTGGCGATCAAGAACGGCGGCGCGGAGATGATGACGAAGGCGAACAGGGTCGCCGCGTGGTCACTGGGTCGGTATTGCCGGATGGCGCTGATGGCGCCGACCAGGACGCCCATTGTGATGCCCACCACCGCACCCAGGGTGAGCAGCCGCAGACTCACGCCGATGCGGCTGGTGAGCTCGCTGGTGATGGGTTGGCCGGTGATCGTCGAACCGAAGTCGCCGCGCACCACATCGCCCATCCAGGCCACGAACCGGGTGGGGATGGGTTCGTCGAGACGCAGCTCCGCCCGCTTGGCCTCGATCACCGCCGCCGGGGGTGCTGGGTTGCGGCCCTGCAGCTGACCCAGCGGGGAGAAGCTCAGTGACCCCAGCGCGAACGCCATGAACGTCGCGACCAGGCACAGCGCGACGTAGTTGGCGAGCCGTCGGGCCAGGAAACCGGTCATCGCGAGCTACTCGTTTCACGTCAGAGGTTCGCGAACGGTACACGTCCGCATGTGAAGAAGACTTATCCGATGACTTAACGCAGGATGAGGTGGGCGTAGGGTCACCGGGCCATGGGGTATGTGCGGCAAGTGTGCGTGCGGCAAGTGTGGACGAAACGAGCGGGCGTGCGGCGATCAGGGATCCGGCGCGCGATAGCGCTGGTGGCGGGGCTCACGGTGGTGCTGGCGGGCTGCGGTGGCGGCCCGGGAACGGGCGGGGACGGTCAGCGCCTGACCGGGACGGTGTTCGCGACCTGCGCGGAGAGCCCGAACACCTGCAACTCCGCCGAGCCGGGCAAGCTGCGGCAAGGTGGCCAGCTCGTCTACGCCATCGAGAAGAACATTCCGAACTGGAACCTGCTCTCCAGCGAGGGCAACGTGCAGGAGACCGGTTGGGTGCTCGCGGGCTTGTTACCGCGCGCCTTCGTCACCCTGCCGGATCTGACCGTGGCGATGAACGAGGATCTGCTCGACTCGGTGAAGGTGACCAACGCCAACCCGCAGACGATGGTCTACAAGATCAAAAATGCCGCGGTGTGGTCGGACGGGACGCCGATCACCGCGAATGACTTCATCTACAACTGGCGGGTGCAGAACGGGCGGGACTGCCCGAGTTGCACGCCGGCCACCACGACGGGATTCGACCAGATCACCTCGGTGGTCGGCTCCGAGGCCGGCAAGACCGTGACGGTGACGCTGTCCAAGCCCTTCGCCGACTGGAAACAGAACTGGGGGAGCGGCTCGCCTCTCTACCCGGCGCACATCGCCGCACAGCACGGTGACATCAACACCCCGCAGGGCCGCGCCGCGTCGTACACCTGGTTCGGGAAGAATGTGCCGATCTACTCCGGCGGTCCTTATCAGATCGAGAAATTCACGAACAACGAGTCGGTCACCCTGGTGCCCAACCCCAAGTGGTACGGGCCGCGCCCGAAGCTCGACCGGCTGATCTACCGGATCATCACCGATGCCCGGCAGGAGCCCACCGCGTTGGGCAACCGCGAAGTCCAGGTCATCTACCCGCAGCCGCAAATCGACCAGGTGCAGCAGGTCCGCAAGATTCCTGGCGTCTCGTCCTTCGTCGGATTCGGACTGTCCTGGGAGCATTTCGATCTCAACCTCGCCAACCCCTTCCTTGTCGACCCGGTGCTGCGCACCGCGATATTCACCGCGGTCGACCGGCAAGCCATCATCAACAAGACCGTGGGACAGTTCACCGATAAGATCAAACCGTTGAACAGCCACAACTTCGTTCCCCAGCAGAGCGGTTACGAGGACGTCGTGACTGAGACCGGTCAGGGCTCTGGCAATCTGGTGCGGGCCAAGCAGATCCTGGGCGCCGCCGGCTACAAGCTCGACGGTGGTCAGCTCAAGACTCCGTTGGGTCTGCCGGTTGCGCCGATGCGCATTCGTTACACCGTCGGAAATCAGGTTCGCCAGGTCGAGTGCGAGCTGTTCGCCCAGCAGGTCAAGCAGCTCGGCATCACCGTCGACGTGGTCTCCACCGACGACCTCGGAGCCACCCTGTCACAAGGCGACTACGACGCCATCGTTTTCGCCTGGGTTGCGACGCCCTTCCCCTACAGCGGCGCGGTCCAGCTCTGGGTCACCGGGCAGGGCAGTAACTTCGGCCGCTACAGCAACCCCGACGTCGACCGCCTGATCGCCACGGCGGCGAGCTCCACCGACGAGGTGCTGGCCAGGGAGACGCTCAACCAGGCGGACCGCCGGATGACCCGGGACGCCTACGTCCTGCCGCTGTACCAGAAACCGACCTTCGTCGCGCTGTATGACGACGTCGCCAACGTGCGCAACAACTCCTCCCTCGACGGCCCGCAATACAACATCGCCCAATGGGGCTTCCGCGCCACCAGCTAACCAACCTTTCCGACATGGAGACATATCGGGCCAGCCAGGCGCCTCGCAACCCTGATATGTCTCCATATGGGGTGGTATGACACTGGCTCTCGGGATCAGTGGGCGAGTGTGGTGAGGAAGGTGCGCCAGGTCGGGGTGGGGATGGCTAGGGCGGGGCCATCGGGGTCCTTGGAGTCGCGGACCAGCACCTGGTCCGGGGCGGGCGCGACCTCGACGCAGTCGCCGTTGGTCGTGCTGTAGCTGCTGGTGTGCCAGACGATGCTGTCCGGCTCAGACGCGGTCATGATGGTCTTCTCGATCCGCCGAGAGCCCGGTTGCCAGAGCGGCAATCAGCTGCCGTGATTCTCCCTCACCCAGTGCAGTTTCGGCCAGCGGGTCCAGGATGCGCCGGTAGGCGGCAATCTCCTCCGGCCGCTCCAGGAACAGGCAGGCGGTCTCGTTGTCCAGATAGGCCACCGGCTTGAATTCGGCGAACTCCATCAGCATGAACGTCCCGGCGATCCCGGTGTGTCGCGCTCGGTCGTCGTATCGGCCGAGCACCCGGCCATCAAATGGCGGCGAGCGCCGCGATCCGGGTGGCGAAGGCGCCGAGATCGTCCAGCCCACCGCCCTGCACGGCCCGGGCGAGCCGGTCGTCGTCCACCTCGGCGTAGAGGTGCACGATCAGGTTCCGGGCGCCGGCCAGCGCCACCATCCGGTCCGCGAGCTCGTCGTCGAGCACCCCGGCCTCGGCCAGCACCCGGAAGGCATCCCCATAGTCGCGTGGCACCCGATGGCCGTCGGCGGCGATCACGTGGTTGGCCAGGTCGATGCAGATCTGCGCGGCCGTCTGCACCAGGTGGCGGCGGCGGTAGGGGTCCGGGTCGTCCATGGCCAGCAGCGACCGGTACCGCTCGAGCATGATCAGCAGTCGGCGGACCCGGTCGGAGTCGACCATCAGCGCAGCCCCGCGGTGGCGACCCGCCGCAGGTAGGCCCGGGTGGTCTCGCGGACCACCGGCCGGAACTCGATCCAGCGCAACCGGGCGTCGACCTCGAACCGGACCCGGCGGGCCTCGTCGCCGGAGAACAACCGGTGACCCCGCTCAGCGACCCGGCCGCGCAGCTCGATGTCGGCCCGATCCAGATCGACAACGTCGACCGCGGTGCCCAGAACGGCCGCCAGGCCGGCGCCCAGCCGCACCGTCGCGTCGAGTGCTGGATCCGGCGAGGCGAACAGTACGGCGATGTCGTGGTCGCTCGCCGGCCCGGCCGTCCCCTCGGCCCGGGAACCGAACAGGTAGGCCACGGCGACGTCGTGCGAGACGAACACCCCAGCCAGATCCGGCTGCCCCATACCGCCATGGTGCCATCTTCGCTGCCCCGACCGGCTCGGGCGGCCGGCCTGTGCTCCGCGTGTCGTGCTCAGGCGCCTGCTGTGTCGCGCTTTCGTGCCCCCCGAGTCGGTATCCCAGCACGATGCGCGCCGCCGGGCTGGCGTGTCCGAATCTATTCAAGACAACCGGCTTGGCGCGGTCGTAGGGTCACGGTTTGCGACCATTGATGCGCGGCTGGATGCGATCGGACTGGTGGTGGCCGACATGGCCGCCTCGCTGGCGTTCTACCGGCTGCTGGGCCTAGGGTCTCCAGACCAGCCGTTCCCGCGACACGCGGCGGTGCGCTTCAGTTACCAGGTCCTCGACGCTGACCGTCGCATCCCAATATCCGGACTGTCCGGTCGTGTGACGCGGTACTGATGACCCCTAGGCTGGGCATGGTGTCGGGTGGGCTCACGGGTCTGTGACGGGGGAGCGACGTAGGGTATGGCGGCTGGCGGCGCCACGAGTGCGGCTGGCCGGTGGGGATCCCTGCAGCAGGAAGACGTTGATGCTGGCCTACGCAGTGCGCCGGGTGCTCGTGTCGGTGCCGATTCTGGTCATCGCGACGTTCATCGTCTTCATGATGGTGTCGCTATCCGGTGACCCGCTCTCGGAGCTCAAGACCCGCAATCCGCCGGTACCGGCGCGGACCCTCGAGCTGGAGGCCCACCGGTTGCGGCTGGACGAGCCGCTGCTGACCCGCTACTGGCAGTGGATCACCGGGGTGATCCAGGGGGATTTCGGTCCGTCGGTGCAGTCCAACCAGGTGATCGGCCCCGAGCTGATCCAGCGGTTCCTGGTCACCTTCCGGCTCATCGGGCTGGCGATGCTGCTCGCGCTCCTGCTGGCGGTGCTCGTCGGGGTGATCAGCGCGGTCAAGCAGTACTCCGGGATCGACTACACCTTCACCTTCTTCGGGTTCCTCTTCCTGGCCATGCCCACGTTCTGGTTCGCGATCCTGCTCAAGGAAGCCGGTATCAGCTTCAACAACGCCGTCGGCGACCAGGTGCTGTTCACCATCGGGGACCGCTCGGTGTACGTCGAGGGCGGCACCTGGGCCTCGATCACCGACATCCTGGGCCACATGATCCTGCCCACGATCTCCCTAGCGCTGCTGTCCTACGCGGCGTGGAGCCGGTTCCAGCGGGCGTCCATGCTCGAAGTCCTGGGCAGCGACTACATCCGGCTGGCCCGTGCCAAGGGCCTGAGCCAGACCACCGTGATGACCCGCCATGCCCTGCGCACCGCGCTGATCCCGCTGGTCACGGTCACCGCGCTGGATCTCGGCGCGATCATCTCCGGAGCCGTGGTGACGGAGAGCGTCTACCAGTGGCGAGGCGCGGGCAGCTTCCTGCTCGAGTCGATCCAGCGCGACGACGCCTACGCCGTGGCCGGCTGGCTGCTGATCTCGGCGAGTTTCATCATCCTGTTCAACCTGGCCGCTGACCTGCTCTACGCGGTGCTCGACCCGAGGATCCGTTATGCCTGAGCGGAAGTTCAGCGCTGCGCAGCGCAGCCAGCTGCAGCTGATCGTGCGCCGTTTCCGCCGCCACCGGCTGGCCATGGCCAGCCTGGTCGTGTTGCTGGCGCTGGTGTTGCTGGCTTTCGTCGGCGGTGCGGTGTGGAAATACTCCGTCGCCGACCTCACCTCCGACGAGTCGGTGCCGCCCTCGTGGGACCACCCCTTCGGCACCGACGCCGCCGGGCACGACACGTTCGCCCAGGTACTGCGCGGAACCCAGATCTCGATCGGCATCTCGGTGCTGGTCGCGGTGTTCGCCACCGTGATCGGCACCCTCTGGGGGACCACCGCGGGCTACTACCGGGGCCGGCTCGACACCGTGATGATGCGGATCGCCGATCTGGTCCTCACTCTCCCGCTGCTCGCGGTCGCCGCGGTGCTCGGGCACAACGTCGGGGGCAGCTGGTGGCTGATCGCCGTGGTCATCGCCGGGCTGTACTGGGCCTATGTCGCCCGGGTCGCGCGCGGCGTGGTGCTCTCGCTGCGGGAGAAGGAGTTCGTGGAGGCCGCCCGAGCGCTCGGCGCCAGCGACGCCAGGATCATCTTCCGGCACCTGATGCCCAACGCGTTCGGCTCGATCATCGTGAACGCCACCGTGCTGGTCTCCGTCGCCATCCTGCTGGAGACGGCGCTGTCCTACCTCGGCTTCGGTGTGCGACCCCCGGACACCTCGCTGGGGTTGCTGGTCAGCGAGGCGCAGACCGCGGTGGAGACCCGCCCATGGTTGTTCTACTTCCCGGGTCTGTTCATCATCGTGATCGCGCTGACGATCAACTTCATTGGCGACGGCCTGCGCGATGCCCTAGACCCCCAGCAGACAAGGCTGCGCAAGTGATCGGCGTGTCGCGCTCTGGTACTGGCGTGTCGCGTCGTAGTGCCCGGTGTGCCGGCATGCGGTGCCCGTCATGACTGCCACCGGAGACAGCGTGCTCGACGTGGCAGACCTACGGGTGCAGTTCCGCACCGACGAGGGCCGGGTGCAGGCCGTGCGCGGAATCAGCTACCAGCTGCGTCGGGGTGAGGTACTCGGCATTGTCGGCGAGTCGGGCTCGGGCAAGTCGGTGACCTCGCTGGCCGTGATGGGCCTGCTCCCCGGATCGGCCCAGGTATCCGGGTCGGTGCGCTTCGCCGGTACACAGCTCATCGGGGCATCGGAGGCGCAGCTGCGCCGGGTGCGCGGCCAGGGCATCTCGATGATCTTCCAGGATCCTATGACCTCGCTCAACCCCGTCTACACCATCGGCTTCCAGATCGCCGAGGCGATCCGAGCGCACCACGACGTGACCCGCCACGCGGCCCGCAACACGGCGATAGAGCTGCTCGAACAGGTCAGCATCCCGAACCCGGCCGAGCGGGTGGACAGCTACCCGCATGAGCTCTCCGGTGGTATGCGGCAGCGGGTGGTGATCGCCATCGCGATGGCCAACCGGCCCGAGGTGATCATTGCGGATGAGCCGACCACGGCGCTGGACGTGACCGTGCAGGCGCAGGTCCTGGAGGCACTGCGCACCGCGAAGGACCAGACCGGAGCCGCCATGATGCTGATCACCCACGACCTGGGCGTGATCGCCGGGCAGGCGGATCGGGTGCTGGTGATGTACGCCGGCCGGATCGTCGAAGCCGGCACCGTCGAGGACATCTTCTACGCTCCCCGGATGCCCTACACGGTGGGTCTGCTGGGCAGCCGGCCCCGGCTGGACGTGCGCAGGCAGCGGCTGGTCCCGATCAGCGGCGCACCCCCCTCGGTGATCGACATGGCGCCGGGCTGCCCGTTCGCCCCCCGCTGCCCGCTGGCCGCACCGGTCTGCGCAGCCGAGGAGCCCCCGCTGGCGGTGACCGGCACCAGCTCCTCGGCCGCCTGCCACTTCAGCGATACGCTGGCCGGCCTGGAGCCTGATGAGCTGTTCGGCCCGCTACCCCAGGATCGCCCGTCGTGACCCGGCAGCCGATCCTGTCCGTGCAGCACCTGGTCAAGCACTTCCCGGTGTACGGCCACGGCCTGGCCCGCCGCCGGGTCGGTGACGTGCACGCTGTCTGCGACGTGTCCTTCGACCTCTACCCGCAGGAGACGCTGGGGCTGGTCGGTGAGTCGGGCTGCGGCAAGACCACCACCGCGCGGGTGCTGCTCAACCTGCAACCGGCGACCGCGGGCGAGGTCCGCTACCAGGGCAGCGAGCTGACCCGGTTGCCGCGCAAGGCTATGCGACGGCTGCGGCGTGAGCTGCAGATCGTCTTCCAGGATCCCTACGCGTCCCTCGACCCGCGACTGCCGGTGAACGAGATCATCGCCGAGCCGCTGCGCATCCACGGCCGCTACGACGCCGCCGGCCGTGCCGACGTCACAGAGCTGCTGAGCCTGGTCGGGCTCGAGCCCGAGCACGGAAACCGGTTCCCGCACGAGTTCTCCGGGGGGCAGCGGCAGCGGATCGGCATCGCCCGCGCGCTCGCGCTGCGCCCCAAGGTCCTGGTGCTGGACGAGCCGGTGTCCGCGCTGGATGTCTCCATCCAGGCCGGAGTGCTCAACCTGCTCGCGGACCTGCAGGCGCAACTGGGCCTGTCCTACCTGTTCGTCTCCCACGACCTGTCGGTGGTGCGCCACGTCGCGGACCGGATCGCGGTGATGTACCTGGGCCGCATCGTGGAGACCGCCACTTCCGACGAGCTGTTCAGCGCGCCGGCCCATCCCTACACCCAGGCCCTGATCTCGGCGATCCCGCTGCCCGACCCGCGCAAGGAGCGCGCCCGCGAGCGGATCATTCTCAGCGGTGAGGTGCCCAACCCGGCGAAGCCTCCCTCCGGCTGCCGGTTCCGCACCCGCTGCCCCCTGTTCGCCACCCACCTCCACGCGGCCCAACGCGACCTCTGCACCACCCAGACCCCACCCCTCGCCGACCACACCCCAACCCACGCCGTTGCCTGCCACTTCTCCACCCCGCCCGCATCGAGCGGGCGCAGCGAGGTCAACGGAGCCGGCTCACCCCGCTCGATGGAGGGGTTGGAGGGTGGGAGCTCCCGGAGTATGCGCCGGTGAGCTTGGTGGCGCGCATCACGCTGGTGGTGCTGGTGCTCGACGCGGCCGCGCTGGCCGCGCTGGAGCTGCCGTTGTGGCTGGGCCCGGTGCCGTTTCCGATCACGGTCCTGCTCGCCGCAGTGAGTACTCCCTGGCTCGTGCGCAGCGCCGCTGAGCTGGGCGGACACCGGATGACGGCGGCGGTGCCACTGGTGGCCTGGGTGCTGGCGATCGGGGTGTTCGGGGTCGCCGGACCGGGCGGTGACGTGCTGCTGGCCGAGGACTGGCGCTCGGTCCTGCTGGCCTGCGGTGGGCCTGTTTCCGGCCGCGGTGATGCTCAGTCACGTCACGGCTCGCCCGCCGGCGGCGGGGTCGTTGGCCGATACCCGATCGGACGGAGATACTGTGCAGGTAGACGGCCCGTTCGGGTACCGCGAGTGAGGGGCAGGAGAAACCCCGTGACATACGTGATCGCAGAGCCCTGCGTGGACGTCATGGACAGATCGTGCATCGAAGAATGCCCTGTGGACTGCATTTACGAGGGCGCCCGGATGCTCTACATCCAGCCCGACGAGTGCGTCGACTGCGGTGCCTGTGAGCCCGTCTGCCCGGTGGAAGCCATCTATTACGAAGACGACGTCCCGGAACAGTGGAAGGACTACACCAAGGCCAACGCCGACTTCTTCACCGAGCTGGGTTCCCCCGGTGGAGCGTCGAAGGTCGGCGTGGTCAACGACGACCCCCCGCTGGTCGCCGAGCTGCCGCCGCAGAACCAGGAGTGAGTCTCCCAGGCACGGGTATCCCGCAAGTCAGTCGCCTGGAGCTCCCCGACTTCCCCTGGGACCGCCTCGCCGGCGCAGCCCGTCGCGCCTCGGAGTATCCGGGCGGTGCAGTCGACCTGTCGGTGGGCACTCCGGTGGATCCGGTACCCGATGTGCTGAGACAGGCGTTGCAGTCGGCGTCGGCGCTGCCCGGTTACCCAGCCGCGCACGGCACGGTCGAACTCCGCCAGGGCACTGTCGCGGCGCTGGCGCGCCGCTACGACGTGCACGGGGTGCCCACCGAGGCGGTGTTGCCGACGGTGGGCTCCAAGGAGCTGGTGGCGTGGCTGCCCACGTTGCTCGGGCTCGGCCCGGGTGATCTCGTCGCGTTACCGGAGCTGGCCTATCCCACCTACGAGGTCGGTGCCCGGCTGGCCGGTGCCACCCCCGTGCGGCTGGCTGATGACCAGCCGGCTCCGCCGGGTGTTCGGCTGCGGTGGCTGAACTCGCCGGGCAACCCCACCGGTGACGTGATCCGAGCAGAGGTGTTCGCCGGCGCGGTGGCCCAGGCCCGCCAGATCGGCGCGGTGGTGGCCTCGGACGAGTGTTACCTGTCCCTGTGGTGGGACACCCCACCGGTCTCGGTGCTGCACGAGCAGATCTGTGCTGGGGACCACCGCGGGCTGCTGGCGGTGCACTCGTTGTCCAAGTCGTCCAACCTCGCCGGCTACCGGGCCGGTTTCGTGGCCGGTGACCCGGAGCTGATCGCCACGCTGCTCGCGGTACGTAAGCACGCCGGGATGATGGTTCCCCGGCCGGTGCAGCAGACCATGCTGGCCGCGCTGTCCGACGACACCCACATCGCCCAGCAGCGAGAGCGGTACGCGCGGCGCCGTGAGCTGCTCCGGCCGGCGCTGGACCGAGCCGGGCTGCCCGTGCGCCGCTCGGAAGGGGGCCTGTTTTTGTGGTGCACCGCGGGAGAGCCGTGCTGGGACACCGTTGGCCGGCTGGCCGCGCTGGGAATGCTCGTTGCTCCTGGTGATTTCTACGGCCCGGCCGGCGCCCGGCACGTCCGGGTGGCCCTGACGGCGACCGATGAGCGGATCGGTGTGGCGGTGCAGCGCCTGGCGGCGCTGCCTTAACCGGTGGCGAAATCCAGCGATCCTGCCCGGTGCTGCACCTGTGCAAACGCGGCTAGCCAGGTCTGGCGTGTCTCGACGCGGCTGACCTCCTCGCGCTCGACCAACCGTCCGGCGGTGAACGCCACGCCGACGTCGACGTCGTCACCCAGGCCGTCCAGCAGGCCCACCACCCGGTGCTGCGCCACGCAGGCGTCCTGGTGCTCACCCAGCACGTCCTGCAGCGCCACCGTCGACTCCACCAGTTTGCGGACCGGCTTGCGGCCGGTGGCGGCCAGCTCCCCGGTGTAGCGCAGCCGCTTGCCGTGGATCCGTAGGGCGTGCAGGACCTCGTCCGGTGGATCCTCGCCTGCGGCCCGCACCGCCTTGGACAGCCTGCGGTACTCGGTGTGAACCAGCTCCACCAGTGGGGGCGCCGCGGCGCGCCCGGGTGGCGTGGGCAGCGGCTGGGAGACCGCAGTGGCCAGCCGGCGCAGCAACGCGGTGTAGCGGCGGCTGCCGAGCACGGCGAGCATCTCGGCACGTGCGCTCCCCCGGTCGGCCACCAGCGCCTCGATCAAGGTCTCCACTGCCGCGCGGCCGGAGTCGTCGAAGGCTGTGGCGCGGCCGCGCAGGCGTTCGATGAGCACATCCGCGTCGCGTACCGGCCCGAGGGCCCGGCCCAGCCAGCCCAGCTCGGCCCGCAGACCATCGGCCCAGGTCCGCTCCAGCAGGGGACGGGCGGCCTTGAGCATGGCGCGCATCCGGCGCACGGCCACCCGCATCTGGTGTAACTCCTCGGGGTCCGTGCCCACCCGGGTCCCGGGGTCGTGGGCGAGCAGGGCACGCAGCCGGGTGTCCAGCGCCGCGCGCAACTGATGCACCGTCGAGTCCGACGGCCGACTCCGGACCGGATTACCCAGCTTGACGAGTTTGCCGCCACGGGTGGCGCGTCGGGGCCTGGCGTGCTTGTCGTCGGTGGCGGCGCTCATCATCTGATCCTAGTGGTTCGTGCTGGTCATGGTGCTATCAGTCGTTGGAGTGCAGGGCGGCGTTGAGTTCGATACCGACCCGGCCGGCGCGCTGCACCGCGTGCACCGCGCCGGTGCGCGAGTCTCGGCGAAACAGCACCCCGTCGGCCCCGGACAGCTCGCGGGCCTTCACCACCGCGCCATCGGGCAGTGCGACCTTGGTGCCCGCGGTGACGTAGAGGCCGGCCTCCACCACGCAGTCGTCCCCGAGTGAGATCCCGATTCCGGCGTTGGCGCCGACCAGGCAGCGCCGGCCCACCGAGATCTGTTCCTGGCCGCCACCCGAGAGCGTCCCCATGATCGACGAGCCGCCGCCCAGATCGGAATCGGCCCCGACGATGACACCGGCGGAGATCCGGCCCTCCACCATCGAGGTGCCGAGCGTGCCGGCGTTGAAGTTGACGAAACCCTCGTGCATCACCGTGGTGCCCGGCGCCAGGTGGGCGCCCAGCCGGACCCGATCCGCGTCACCGATCCGCACCCCGGTGGGCACCACGTAGTCGACCATTCGCGGGAATTTGTCCACCCCGTACACGGTGACCGGGCCGAGCCGGCGCATCCGCAGGCGGGTGGCCTCGAACCCCTTCACCGGGCACGGCCCGAAGCTGGTCCACACCACGTTGGCCAGCAGCCCGAACACCCCGTCCAGGTTGATGCTGCGCGGGGTCACCAGGCGGTGCGAGAGCAGGTGCAGGCGCAGGTAGACGTCATGGGCGTCGGTGGGCGGGGCCTGGAGGTCCGCGATCGCGGTGCGCACCGCCACCAGCTCGACGCCCCGCGCCGGGTCCGCGCCGAGCAGCGCGGCAAGCTCCTCACCCGCCTCCCGCGGCGCGACCCGGACGGTGCCGCTCCGGTGCTCCGGTGTGCCGGGTGCGGGGTTCGGGAACCAGGTGTCCAGCACCACGCCGGCGGGCGTGAGAGTAGCCAGACCCAGGCCATGCGCAGAGTCGATCGGCGGGTGGCTCACGACTGGTCACGGTAACGCCACGCAGGTGCGTGCGCGGGTGGGGCCGGCGCCCGCCGCGGCGACTGCGGTCCAGCGATACGGTCGCATCCATGGAACTGGACCTGACCGCGGACCCCGTGGAGCTGACCGCCGCATTGGTGGACGTGCCCAGCGTGTCCGGGGACGAGGCGGTCCTGGCCGATGCGGTGGCTGCGGCTCTGGCCGCGCAGGCCCCGCACCTGCGGATGCTGCGCTGCGGCAACACCGTGCTGGCCCGTACCGAGCTGGGCCGGACGCAGCGGGTGCTGCTGGCCGGGCACCTGGACACAGTGCCGATCGCGGGGAACCTGCCCAGCCGGCGCTGCGGCGATCTGCTCTACGGCTGCGGCACATCGGACATGAAGTCGGGCGATGCGATGATCCTGCACCTGGCGGCCACGGTGCCCGAGCCGGCGTGTGACCTGACCGTGGTGCTCTACGACTGCGAGGAAGTCGAGAAGGCCCGCAACGGGCTGGAACGAGTCGAGCGGGAGCACCCCGACTGGCTGGTCGCGCAGCTGGCGATCCTGGCCGAGCCCACCAACGGCCTGGTCGAGGCGGGCTGCCAGGGCAGCTTGCGGGTGGCGGTGCGGGTAGCCGGACGCCGCGCGCACAGCGCCCGGTCGTGGCTGGGGGACAACGCGATCCACGCTGCCGGGGCGGTGCTGGCCCGGCTGGCCGCCTACCGGCCGCGCAGCGTCGAGATCGACGGGTGCACCTACCGGGAGGGGCTGCAGGCGGTGGGCATCGCGGGCGGGGTGGCCGGCAACGTGGTGCCCGACGCCTGCGAGGTGCAGGTCAACTTCCGGTTCGCCCCGGACCGCGCGGTGGCTGATGCCCAGGCGCACGTCTGCGAGGTGCTCGACGGCTTCGACCTGGAGTTCTTCGATTGTGCTGCCGGTGCCTTGCCGGGTCTGGACGCTGCGGCGACCCGCGAGTTCGTCGACACCATCGGGATGGCCCCGGTCGCGAAGTACGGTTGGACGGATGTGGCCCGCTTCGCCGCGCTCGGGATCCCGGCCCTGAATTTCGGACCGGGCGACCCCAACCAGGCCCACACCCGCGAGGAGCACGTCCGCACCGAGCACATCACCACCTGCACCGAGGCCCTGCGCCACTACCTCACCGCCCCCGCTCCCCGATATGGAGAAATACCGGGGAGAAAGACCGGTCAATAACCCCGATATATCTCCATATCGGACCGGGAGCCGGACACGTAGGGTGGTGGCTATGGTGGTGGATGGGGTGGGTGGGGTGAGTCTGAACGGGGCGGATGAGGAGCATCCCCGGGAGAAGCAGCGTGGGCCGGTGGTGCTGCGGCGGAGCCGCCGTTATGAGGCGACGACCACCGATCAGCGGCTGCTCGACTCGCGCGGACCCAGCGACTGGGTGCACACCGACCCGTGGCGGGTGCTGCGTATCCAAGCCGAGTTCGTGGAGGGCTTCGGAGCGCTCGCCGAGCTCCCGCATGCGGTCACCGTCTTCGGATCGGCCCGTACCCCCCGGGACCATCCGGAGTACGCCACCGGTCGCGCTCTCGGCGCCGCGCTCGCCGACGCCGGATTCGCGGTGATCACCGGCGGTGGGCCCGGCACCATGGAGGCGGTCAACCGCGGAGCGTCCGAGGCGGGCGGGCTGTCGGTGGGCCTGGGTATCGAGCTGCCCTTCGAGGACGGGCTCAACCCGTGGGTCGATCTCGGGATCAACTTCCGGTACTTCTTCACCCGCAAGACCATGTTCATCAAGTACGCCCAGGCCTTCGTGTGCCTGCCTGGCGGTTTCGGGACCCTGGACGAGCTGTTCGAGGCTCTCACCCTGGTGCAGAACAAGAAGGTCACCAAGTTCCCGGTCATCCTGTTCGGGCAGGACTACTGGGGTGGGCTGTACTCGTGGCTGGTCGACACGGTGGCCGCGCAGGGCAAGCTCCGTGCGGCTGAGCTCGGGCTGCTGCACGTCACCGACGAGATCGACGAGGTGGTGCGGCTGGTCGGCGCCTCCTACCAGGCATGGCAGGACACCCATTGAGGACGTGTACAAATTGATGAACGAAAATGGTCGAGATGACTAATCAGTCCATCTATTTACCGAATCTCGCGCATCCGCAGCGCCGGATTGGTCACCGCGTCTTCGACTTCTCCCGCAAAGTTGCGGTCATGGCGATCGTCAACCGGACTCTGGACTCCTTCCACGATCAAGGTAGGACGTTCGGGCTGGACGCTGCGGTCGAAGCCGCAGCCAAGGCGGTAGTCGACGGCGCTGATTGGGTGGACATCGGTGGAGTACGTTTCGGGCCGGGCGCAGAGGTAACCGAACTCGAGGAACTCGACCGAGTGCTCCCCGTGGTAGCGGCCGTACGGAAAAATTCCGACGTAGTGATCTCTGTCGACACCTATAGGATCGAAATCGCTCGACAAGCGATTCAAGCTGGGGCCGACGTCATCAATGATACAAGTGGCCTCCAGGACTCTGCGATGGCCGAGATGATCGCTAATACTTCGGCGACACTGATCATTACCCACAGTCTTGCCGTGCCGCCGCGCACGCCTTTACGTAAACCTGCTTATCAGGATGTAGTAGGTGAGGTTACAAGCTTTCTTCGTGAACGAGCTGCCCTTGCTGCGAAGCTCGGTGTTTCTGCTGGTCGAATCATCATTGACCCTGGTCATGATTTGAACAAGAACACTTACCACTCGCTTGAGCTCACCAGACGCCTTGCTGAGGTGGCGGCGCTGGGTTACCCTGTTCTTGTTGCGGTTTCTAACAAGGACTTCATCGGTGAGACCCTCAACCGTCCACAACATGAACGTCTGGAAGGTACTTTGGCGACGATCTCGATGTGCATCTTGCAGGGAGCCCGTATCGTGCGGGTCCACAATGTCAAGGCCGCTGTCGCGGCGACCCGCATGGCCGAAGCAATAATGGGTTTTCGGCCACCTGTGATCGTGCGGCATAACCTCGTCTGAGCCTCCCAATGTATCGGCTTTGGCCCAACACGGAACTCGCAGAATTGGATGAAACTGCAGTCATCGACCTCTATAATCCGATACGGCGGACGGCTAGGGTAGTTCGTGTCAATTTCGTATCCAGCCTGGACGGAGGGTGTACCGTCGACTGCCGTTCGCGTGGACTGTCCGACGCTGCCGACAAGCGCGTTTTCGACATATTGCGGATGCTCAGCGACGTGGTTCTCGTGGGAGCCGGAACGTTTCGTCACGAGGGTTACCGTGAGCTGCGTGTCCACCAGGAGGCCGCTGCCTGGCGGGTAGCGCACGGATTACCTGAGCATCCAGTCCTGGCTATTGTTTCGAGTCGGCTCGATCTGGCTCACGATCATCCAGCGTTCACCGAAGCACCAAGACGTCCGTTGATCATCACTCATGGATACTCGCCCGCCGAACAGAGAGACCTACTTGCCAGAAACACCGATGTGCTGATCTGTGGCGGCCGTGTTGTCGATCTTCAGGTGGCAGCCAAGATACTCGAAAATAGATCTCTCAATCAGGTCCTGTGCGAGGGTGGTCCTCGCCTGTTCGCGTCGCTTCTAGCCGCAGACGCTGTAGATGAGCTGTGTCTGACGTTTAGTCCGTTACTTACGGGGTCAGGGGAGGAGCGGGTAACCGTGGGCGCTGTTGGCCGCAGGCGCCACATGGCTCTTGCTCATATACTCGGGGAGGGCGACACGATCCTGGCGCGCTATACGCGGCTGAGATAACATTGTACGTTCGGCTAGGAAAACGAAGTCACATCCCTGTCGGAGGGAGTGGGCGACTAGCCACCTCGCGTAGTCGAGCGAGATATTCGTCACGCACTGAAAGCTGGCCTCGATACTTAGAGATGGTCTCCACCGCGCCTGCCACCCAAGTATCCCATTCGGCACGCCGATGGGTGGTTAGACGTCCAGTGTGTGTCGCGGTTTTCAATATAGCGTCAGCTATATCAAAGCCCATCGTTGGCTTGTATCGGAAACGCCCCTGGTACTTCCCGATAGGAGTGGTGGTCGAGCGTTTTCCGCACAGTGGCACCACAAGGTTAAGATAAGCTTCAACTCCGAAATCATCCGGAATATCCGGCAGGTCGAGACTTGTTCGCAAAGCTCTAAAACCGCTCAATGGCTTGGATCCATAGATGCCAACTACTTCAGGAAAAAGTGCTGATATAAGCGGTTCGTAGATGGCCCAGGTATTACTCAGAATCGATGGCATTCCTGGTTCGGTGAAGTCTCCGACGACCATATCGATGTCGTTGTCTCGTGATCGTTTGGCTAAAGCGAGCGCAATGTTCCAGTCTGATCGAAATATATCGGCGTCGAGTAGGCAGGTCCACTGCGTGGTTGCCGCCTCAAGTGCGGCGCGCGTGGCCCTGCCTTTACCTATCGGCGCGGTGATGACTTGATACCCGGCTTCTGCTGCCAATGCCGCAGAACCATCGTCCGAAGCGCTGTCGACAAAGACAACGATGTCATCTGGGTTCGCGGCTCGTTTGGCCATGGTCAAGGCACGCAGTACAGTGGGTGCTTCATTGTGTCCGAGAACGCAGAACGTAAACATTTCGGGAGGCCTTCCTTGGTTGACAAGTACTCGGTTTCATGGATTCGTACGTATCATACCGCGCATTTTGGTGAAGATCTACGACGCATGTTGGCTGCCGCTGAAGCTGGGCGGCGTCTCAAGTTTGTAGACCAATACGTACATGATTTTTTTGATATCCAGGCTTTACGTGGCGGGCACTTCGTTCGGGCGGTGCTCGAGCCGTTTGGCTTCTCCGGCAGGGTGCCCGTCCGCGGTCAGGACGTGATGGGCGAGCTACATGGGGTGGCCCGGTGTCATTTCTTAGCTCATTCTTCCGGTTTTATTGTTCTTCGGCTAACTGTCCGCTCTGACGACTTGCAATATTCGGGTCCCTCGCATGACGCATTCTTTGCTGCCCTGGAGAGAGCATTCTGGGTTGGAAATACTCCCTTTCGGTGGTTCGTTGGCTCAGGCGGCGAATCTGTGACTGGCGGTGTGCGAATACCGCTGAACTATATCTTCTTGGATCTCCACGAGAGGTGGCGTGGGCATATTGTCACTCCCGATCAGCTCTGCAGGTGGGCAAAGGAAAGCAAGGCGGGTTGTGAGCGACTTCATGAGCTGTGCCTGGAAGGCGAGCTCCATTATCCTTTTCCGGTAAGCTTTGGTACTCAACTTGAGTTCGGGCTCGATTCGGGAGACCCGGCAGAGCTGGACCAGCTAGTACAGGCGATTGCCGTGCCACGCACTGGGCATTCGTTGCGGACTGTGTTTGCGAGAGAAGCCACCAATACTCGGTGGTACCTCACTGAGAACCAGGCGTTCACGTTGGTGTCACCGGCCGCTTTTGATGGGCTTCTCGATGTCCTCGACTCTGATCGCACGCAATTGCTTGAGTTCCTAGGTCTTCGACGGGCAGCTCTCCGCAGTGTTCAACGCGATACTCAGCAAATATTATCGGAAGCGCGTGGAGTAAGCCGTAAGCGGGTGGAGGAGTGGCGCATGTTGCTAGCCACCACGACCGACGACTACGTACTTCACGATCGAATTACCCGTTTGCTCGAGCCTGTGCGACTACATTTAGCTACCGCTCCATCGGTTCGAGACCCTTCGATCCTCGAGGATCAGGTTCGTAATAATATCCTGTCCTTCCAGTCTCGACTCGACCTCGCTGGCCAGCAAGTAAGTACTTTGATCGGAGCACTCTTTGGAGTTGTCGCTGCGGTACTCACTCTTGGATCTGTACTCAAAACGATAGCGGCTCGGCTTTGGCAGGTGGAGGTAGGGCGATTGGCGGATATGCATCCGATCACATCCATACTCGTCGATCTAGGGGTAGTTGCGATCGCCTATTTCCTAACAATGATCTATATTAGTCGCGTCTCTCGTCGCTTGCCGCCAGCTGATATCAGCTCGAAGTTTTCGCGCCGCGGCTGGCGGCGGTCGTCCGGTCGGGAAACGGTCCCTTAAAAAAATGGTTGTGTATTGATCATCTATCAAGGAGGGTTATTCGCGAGCCCTGATAAATGATAGATGAGTCGTCCACGGCGCGCCTATTTGGACGACGGTCCGCTTCTCGAAAGAATTGAGTTACCACCCTCAATTCGAGAGAAACGGACCGTCGAGAATGTACCATACCACAGGGTTGACCAAGGATGAAATTTTTGACCTGTGCGAAATGGTCCGATCTGCCGAGTTGGAACCAGGCGTCAACCATCGGCCGCCGATCCTGGGCTTGTATGAGTCCATGGTTATCGCGTTGACGTACATTCGCCGCAATCGAGCCCAGGTGGAACTGGCGGAGACGTACGGTGTGTCTCAGTCGACGATCAGCCGCGCGATCACAGGGATAACCCCACTGCTGGAGAAAGTCCTCAGAAAGTATGTTCCGACCGCTGACGAACTCAACGACAAGATCCAGTACATCGTGGACGGGACCCTGCTTCCGTGCTGGTCGTGGGCCTCGCACCCGGAGCTGTACTCGGGCAAACACACTGCGCCACGCAGGCGCCCTGTTGTATACCCGACGCAGTCGGGAGGAATTGGAGGAATATTCCTGGGTCTGATGCCTGACCTGGCGCCGAAAGGTTAAGGGGACAACAGCATGGCAGGAAACCAGCGGTCGTGTCCAGGCGTATGGAACGAGGTGCTGGCGGATCCGCGCGATATGGTGAACGGCTGGATTGCTTGATACTCCAATCTCCAGCGGCGAAAGCCCGGCGCCCACCGGAAAGACGCCTGAAACCGGTGCCATCCCCTGCGTTGGCGTCTTGTGTTAGCCGACGCAACCTCCGGAGGATGGGGCGATATCTAGTGAAGATATTCAAGGAGATGAGTGGAGCACCTAAGTCGCGCTCGGACGTACAACAGGGACGAACGTGGGATCACCTAAGGGGCGCGAGCCCTAGGGTGACGGAGTTCCCATAGTAGTCGTGGGAGTAACGCCCCACCAAGGAGTCCGGGAAAGCCGGAAGCAGGGCGAAGGGGAACAGGTGATCGGACACATCAAGACCGAGAGGTATGCGTAATGCAGAGCGCTGAAACGGTACTGAGTGTCCTCCGCGAGCGCGGCGGGCGTGGTCTGCCGTGCGACGAGTTGTATCGACAGATGTTCAACCCGCAGCTGTATCTGTTGGCCTACGGGCGCATCTACTCCAACCAGGGGGCGATGACGCCTGGAGTCACAGAGGAAACCGTGGACGGCATGTCCAGGGGAAAGATCGACCGCATCATCGATGCGATGCGCCACGAGCGCTACCGGTTCAGCCCCGCCCGACGGACCTACATCCCGAAAAAGAATGGGAAGATGCGTCCGCTCGGTATGCCGACCTGGTCGGATAAGCTGGTCGGTGAGGTGGTGCGTCTCCTGTTGGAGGCTTACCACGAGCCGACCTTCTCCGATCGCTCCCATGGGTTTCGTCCTGGCAGGGGATGCCATACCGCTTTACGCGAAGTGGCCATCACCTGGACCGGGACGACCTGGTTCGTCGAGGGAGACGTCACCGACTGCTTCGGATCGCTGGACCACGAGGTCATGATCACGACGCTGGCGGAGAAGATCCACGACAACCGGTTCCTCGGCCTGATCCACCAGATGCTCACGGCCGGATACCTGGAGGATTGGGAATACAACGCCACGCTCTCCGGTGCGCCGCAGGGCGGGGTCGTTACGCCCCCAACGCACTTGGCAACTCGCGCGTTGGTCGCCCTCCGTGTCGGTGCTGTCGTGGTGTTCGGTGGTGGTGGTTCGTTCCCGGGTGGGGATGCGGTGGCGGATGGTGATCTTTTCGGGTCC
>JBOHFF010000102.1:0-81047 GCA_050699515.1 Pseudonocardiaceae bacterium | reverse complement strand
AAGTTAGGGCCGCCGAACCGTTCATGATCACCGTTTTGGTGCCGAATTCGACACATTTTGTCACTTTCGACACCAAAACGGTGATCATGAGCCACTCTGTCATCCTTAGCTAAGTGGCATTGGGTCTTGAGTGCTGCTCGGTCGATGAAGCACAACGCCGAGGGCGTGGCGATCACGAATGGCCGCCAGCCTGAGCCCTACGCCAGGCTCACCAGCGTGGCGATATCCCGCGCCGCCGGCGTCGCGCAAGTAATGATGTAGAGCACCCGTTCTGTGGGTGTTGTCTGGCTCATACCGTTATCCTCACAGCTCGGGCCAGTTTCATGACACCCACCATCGGGGTGGAGCCGCGCGGGTAGCTACGGACGAGATCAGTGATGAGCTGCTTGGTGCGGTCGCGGCAGCGCACCTCTTCGGGAGCAAGCTGTTCAGCCTCAAGAAGGGTGGCGGAGGCATGGTCGCGCGCTCCGGCCTGCACGTGGCCACGCGTTACATCGAGCAGGTGGCTGACCCGGCGTTCCCGGGGCAGGCGCATCAGGTCAGCATAGGGAATTTGAGCGGCGGCCTCAATGACCCGGCCACCGCTGTGCATATCCGCTAATGCGGACACACGGTGCACCAAGACATTGGTAGCCCCAAAGGCCGACCAGTTCTCGTTGAGGTGAGGTTCTAGACGCCCAGCGACGGTCAATGCCTCCTCCTGAAAATCACGGACGTCGACGGCTTGACCGAGCCGGGCAGCAGCGATACTGCCTTTCAGGAGCAACATTCCGTAAGCGGAGACGAACGCCGGTCCGGCGCTTTTCAGGTGCGGTTCCAGCCTATTGGTGGCTGATTTAACCAGTTCAACGGCATCGCTGCCTTGATGAGTAGCCATCAGTGCGTGGGCGACCCGCGTTGCGGCCGAACCAATAAGCGTGAGATCACCGGTCTGTTCGGCAATCTGAATGCCGCGATCAGCGGCTACCCAACCAAGTTGAGCATTACCGAGCTTGAAAGAAACTGAAGCCGTCAGCTGATATGTCCAGGCCAGCCAGGTTTGCGCTTGTCGTCGCTCATCATTGCCGAGTTGCCAGACCGCCGCTTGGCTGTCGTGGATGAGATCGGCCAGTAGTTGCCCGACGACTTGGTAGTTGGAGGCCTGAAATGCCATCCAGCCAAAACGTACGGTGCGTTCCAGCTTAGGCAAGTCCGGTTCCGGCAGTACGTCACCGTTGGGCCGGAAGACATTGGTGATGGCATCGTAGCGACGCAAGGCATGACGAATGGCATCGATCTCCCGCTCATCAGGACAGATCCGCTGACGCTCGGCTTCCTCAGCGTCGATGAGCACCGACAGCGGAATATCCAGCACACCGGCGATCTGACGTAGTACCGACAGGCGGTCAAGCTGACGATCCCCGGCCCGGATCTTGTCCACCCAGCTCAGCGACTTGCCCATGCGGTCAGCGAAAATCTGGCGGGTCATCCCCCGTCGCCGCATCCAGTACAGCACCACGGCGGCGGTCTCCTGGCGCCGCGCGTGGTCAGAGTCGGTCATACCCCCACACCTCTCGATATCTGTGTCAGCTCGCCTGACCAGCCTAATGGGGCAGCTCGCGACCAACCGGGACAACGCTAGACAGTTTGTCCGGTATTGATCACCGCTGCGGCCCTAACGTGCCTCCTGGCCCCAGGACCGGGGTGAGCGCTGAGCTGGTAAACGTCCCTCCCCCGGACGCCTCCCTCCGCTCCCACTGGTGCGGTGTTCTCCCGGCCCTGGGTGCCGTTCACGTGCACTGACAGGCGAGAGGCGGCTACAGACGTGCAACACGGGGGTGCCGAAGGGGCCCAGGGAACGGTCATCGAGGGTGACGTTCTCACTCACGAACCGCTGACCCTTCCCAAGCTCACCGTCGAGCCCCCCAGGAATCGTGACCACTTGTGAATCGCAACCCACGTGGCCAGGTGGCGCGCACCAATACTGGCATGCCCCGCAGAGTCCTGGTCACCGGCATGCAGGGAGTCGAGGTGACCGTCGTCGTGACGGTGGTACGCGGCACAGTATGGATGTCGATATCACCACCATTCACCCTGGAAGCCATCCTGGAACCAGGAAAAGTCGATGAGGTCGTGGCGGTCCTGGAAGTGGCTCGGGACGAGGCGATGACGAACAGCTCCGCCACCCAGTAACGAAGTGATCGTCGCCGTCGGGAACACCCGGCACCACGCTTCGACTCGCGACGGCCCTGCAGGCGCGGCTGTTCGGAGCGCCGTTGTCGTCCTATCTCTCGATGCCGCAGTCGCTGCTCGACTCCTTCGGTGCGCATGTCGCGCGCTGGGAGGTGGTGGCCGTCGCGGTGCCATTGATGGTGCTCGCGGCGGTGGCCCAGCAGCATCTCGCGCACCGCGCGATGGCCACCGATCCTGTCAGACCCCCCGGATAGGTTGCGGCCATGGACTGGAAACTCGAACTCGTCGCCGTTCCCGTAACTGACGTCGACCGCGCCAAGGCCTTCTACGTGGAACAGGTCGGTTTCCACGCCGACCATGACCACCAGGTCAACGACGAACTGCGCTTTGTGCAGCTCACCCCTCCCGGGTCGGCCTGCTCCATTGTGCTGGATACCGGCATCACTGACATGCCGCCTGGCTCGCAGCAAGGCCTGCAGATCGTCGTCGATGACGTCGAGGCCGCCCGGCGGCAGCTCATCAGCCGTGGCGTGGCGGCCAGCGAGGTCGACGTGGCGCCGTGGGGCTCCTTCGTGACCTTCAGCGACCCGGACTCCAACACCTGGGCTCTGCAACAACTGCCCCCACGCAGCTGACGACCCGGCCGTCGAACCTGCCGAAGCGACCTGACAGGCGCAGGGGTCAGGTCGCGAAGCGCGCCGCTGAGCGCTCGCGGGCTTTGGCGGCCTCGACGTCGCGGTCCTTCGGCGGCGCCGACGTGACCAACTCGTCGAGCAGGTGCATCGAGGCATCGGCGACCGCTGCTACCGCTCGTTCGAAGGCCTCCGCGTTGATCCGCGAGGGCTTCGTGCACCCGCTGATCTTGCGCACGTACTGCAATGCAGCGCTGTGCACCTCGTCCTGAGTCGCCGGTGGGTCGAAGTTGTACAACGGGCGGATGTTGCGGCACATAGCATTATGGTGCCTGCTCGCTGCCGGGCGGAGCTAATCCCCGCTGCGTGATGGCGCGAGGAGAGTCATGGACTGATGGAACCACTTGCCGGCGTCAGCCGTCCGGGGCAGGCACCGTGACCTGCGCCGGTACCGGCACGCCGAAGAGCAGGGCGACGACGTCGCTGACGGCGTGCACGCCATCGGCCAGGGTGCCGCGCGGATCCACCTGGTACATCACCGCGATCAGGTAGCGCTCGCCGGGTCCGGCGAAGCCGACGGTGTTCGTCACCCAGTGCTTGCCGTAGGGATCGGCCTCGTAGGACCAACCGTCCTTGTTCCCGGGGCGTTGGTCGGAGCCGGCGGCCCAGACGCCCCACTGCTGGTTGGACGCGACCCCGCGCAACGCGCCGATCAGGGAGGTGCGATCGGCCGGATCGACCTGGGTGAAGAGGTAGGTCATCAAGGCGGCCAGGTCCTCGGTCGTGCACTTGACGAAGCCCCAGTAAGTCTTGGTCGTGAAACCGGGCACGAAATGCAGACCGGTCATCCCGTACTCGTTGCGGAACCGGGCCAGCATGTCTTCGCCGCCATACCTGGCCCACAGCCGGTCGGAGGCGGCGTTGTCGGAGAAGTCGAGCATGGTGGCCATGTCGCGGCGGTCCGCGGCGGTCAGCTTGAGCTGCCCGGCGCGCTCCCGGCGCAGCAGATCGGTGGCGATCGCAAGTTTGATCGTGGACGCCGTCCAGCCGTCGTGCTGGGTCGGGCCGAGTCGCCAGGCTCTCCCGGTCTGCCGGTCGGTGAACACCACGCTCAGGTAGCCCTGGCCGGTGACAGCGCCCCTGACATAGGCGTCTGCGGCGGCGAAGCGCTGTTGCTGGGCGCAGCTCCACCCCGATTCGTCCGAGCACTGCGCCGGTGTCGGTGGCGCTGCCACGTCAGCGTTGGCCGGTGGAGCGGGTACGGCCGGACGAGCCAGGCTCTTCGGGACGGTGGACGGATTGACGGCGGAGCCCGCGCAACCAGCCAGGATCAGCGCCGCGCCGACGAAGAACGGGACAACGGCGGGACGCGGACTGCGCGGCGTGTTCGTGATAGTCGGACATTACTACCGTGGGCCCCCGACCACGCTGACCATGATGCGTGTCGAGATGAGCGGTTCCCGGGACCGTCGGGGATGTGGGAGGTCGGTAATCAGGAGTCGCGGTCAGGACTCGAGGCCTGCGCCCAGAACCGTTGCGGGATCCGGCCGGCCAGCCGGGCGTGCCGGCCGGCCTGCACCGCCAACCGCATCGCCTCGGCCATCCGTGGTGGATCCTCAGCCCGGGTCACGGCGCTGGCCAGCAACACCGCGTCGCAGCCCAGCTCCATCGCCTGGGCCGCCTCCGAGGCGGTCCCGATCCCGGCGTCGAGGATAACCGGCACCCGGGCCTGGACCACGATCATCTCGATGTTGTGCGGGTTGCGGATGCCCAGCCCGGTGCCGATCGGCGAGCCCAGCGGCATCACCGCCGCGCACCCGACGTCGGCGAGCCGGCGAGCCAGCACCGGGTCGTCGTTGGTGTAGGGCAGCACCGTAAAGCCATCTTCGACGAGCTGCTCGGCGGCATCGAGCAGCTCGATCGGGTCGGGCAGCAGGGTGTGGTCATCGGCGATGACCTCGAGTTTGACCCAGGAGGTCTGCAGCGCCTCGCGGCCCAGCTGCGCGGTGAGCACCGCCTCCGCCGCGCTGCGGCAGCCAGCGGTGTTGGGCAGCGGCTCGATGCCGCGGCGGCGCAGCACGTCGAGAACACCGGTTCCGGAACCTGTGTCCATCCGGCGGATCGCGACTGTGGTGAGCTCGGTCTGCGCGGCGAGCAGGGCCCGCTCCAGGACCGCGAGATTGTCCGCGCCGCCGGTGCCCAGGATCAGCCGCGAGCCGAACTCCCGGCCCGCGATGACCAGCGGATCGTCAGCCATCTGAGCATCAACCTCCCTGCGCCGCGGTGACCACGTCGACCTCGGCTCCGGCCCGCAGGACCGTGCCGGGCCAGGACGCCCGCGGCACCACCGCGCCATCCAGGGCGACCGCGACACCCCGGGGCGGCGCTCCGAGCCGTTCCAGCACGTCGGCCAGCGTGGCGTCACCGGGCAGCTCCCAGGGCTGGCCGTTGACGGTGACGGTCATGTCGCGCTCCGCACGGGTCGAAGCCGGGCCGGCGCAGCCGCCCTGGCTTCCACCGGCCCCGCTGCGCCACGCAACAGCGCGAGAATCGCCTCAGCGGTGAGTGGCGCCAGCAAGATCCCCTGCCGGTAGTGCCCGGTCGCGACGAGCACGCCGGGTTCCAGCTCGCCGATCAGCGGCAGGTTGTCCGGGCTGCCCGGCCGCAACCCCGCCGCAGCCTCCTCCAGGGTGTACTCCGCGATCGCCGGCAGCACCCGCTCGGCGTCGGTGAGCAACTCACGCACCCCACCGGCGGTGGCCACGGTGTCGAACCCGGCCTCCCGCTGGGTGGCGCCGACCACCAGCCGGCCACCGTCGCGAGGCACCAGGTAGCAGGCCCGTGCGCCTACGATCCCGCGGACCGTCCGCGACGGCGGCGCCAACGTGCCCAGCCGGCACCGCAGCCGCAGGATCTCCCCCTTCACCGGGCGGATCACACCGGCCAGCGCGGGGTGCAGCGCGGCGCTGTGCACGCCGGCAGCGAGCACCACCACATCAGCGGCCGGCAGCCCCGTGCATCGCCGGCGGTGAAACCGCACCCCCGCGCCGCGGCAAGCCGCCCGCAGCGCGGTAAGCAAAGCACGGTTGTCCACCGAGAGATCGCCGGGCACCGACAACGCTCGGCACACCTGTGGCCCCAGGGAGGGCTCGACCTGGCGGGCCTGCCGGCCGGAGAGCAGCTCCACCTGGCGTCCCATCCGGGACAGCTGCTCGGCGATCCGGTCCAACTGAGCGCGGTCGCCGGGATCCAGCGCCACCGCGAGGGTTCCGCCGGCGCGCAGCCGGGGGTCGCCACCCACCGCCGTGAGCTCAGCGGCGAAGTCCGGCCAGCGGCGCAGCGAGGCCTCCCCCAGTGCGAGCGCCTCCGGCTCCACCGGCACCGCCTCGGTGACCGGGGCGAGCATCCCGCCGGCGACGTACGAGGCACCGGACCCCGGTGCCGGGTCGTGCACGGTGACCGTGAACCCCGCGGCCGCCGCGCGCCAGGCGCAGCTCAGGCCGATGACCCCACCACCGACCACGGCGACGGCAGGCGCCATGGGCGAAACCCCCGATACCCGCAAAGCTCATCACGCTCCGGAGTGCGGACCAGTTCCTACCGTACCTCGATACGGTCGTGGCATGGACGGCGAGCAGATCCGGGCCCGGCTGGCGCAGGCCCGGCTGTACCTGTGCACCGACGCCCGCACCGAACGCGGTGATCTCGCCGAGTTCGCCGACGCGGCGCTGGCCGGCGGCGTGGACATCATCCAGCTGCGGGACAAGGCCCTGGAGGCCCGTCTGGAGCTGGTCGCGCTCGCGGTGCTCGCGCAGGCGTGCGAGCGGCACGGTGCGCTGCTGGCGGTGAACGACCGGGCCGACGTCGCGATGGCTGCCGGCGCGCAGGTACTGCACCTGGGGCAGGACGACCTGCCCGTCGGCTGGGCTCGCCGGATTCTCGGCGACGATGTGGTGATCGGCCGGTCCACGCATGATCCTGCGCAGGCAGCCGGCGCCGCGCGCCAAGGCGGGGTGGACTACTTCTGTGCCGGTCCCTGCTGGCCCACCCCGACCAAGCCCGGCCGTCGCCCCGCCGGGCTGGAGCTGGTGCGCAGCACCAGGGCGAGTATCGGCGCGCAGCGCCCGTGGTTCGCCATCGGCGGCATCGAGACCGTGCACCGGCTGGAGGAGGTGCTCTGCGCCGGTGCCGACCGCGTCGTCGTGGTGCGGGCCATCACCGAGGCAGCTGACCCCCAGGCAGCAGCTGCCGCTTTCGCACAGCGCCTGCGTTCCCAACCGGGCTCGTCGCGCTAGCGCTCGTCCCTGGACTCACGCCCGGTGACGAGGGTCAACCCGTAGGTGGACAGCACCTCCTGGATCGGCTGGAAGTAGGACTGCCCGCCGAGCAGGCAACCACCGGAGCCGCCGGACAGGATGCCCTGCGCCTGGTCGCCACTCATGAACGGACCACCGGAGTCGCCGGTCTCGGCGCAGACGCTGGTCCTGGTGAGCCCGCGTACGACGTCGCCGTTCCCGTAGTTCACGGTCTCGTTGAAGGCTTCCACCCTGCCGCAGTGGTAGCCGCTGGTGGACCCGGACAAGCAGACCCGGTCCCCCACCTCAGCCGGGGTGGTACCCGCCACGTTGAGATACCTGCCCTCGGCCTCGACTTCGGAAGTCTGCTCCCAGGACTCCGAGGCCACCTCGACGAGGCCGAAGTCGTGCTCGGGGAACGAGGACTTGGCGACCGGTCCGATGGCTCGACCGTTCGGGCCCGACCAGGTGCCACCTATCTTGGTGCAGTGTCCCGCGGTGATGATGTACCGCGTTTGGCCCGAGACGGCGTTGAAACCGACCGAACAGCGGCCGCTCGCGCTGGTGGTCATGGTATCGCCGCCGCGTAGGTCCGCCAGTGGTACCGGGCGAGCGCTGATGTGCTGGATCCGCACCGCGCGCGCGCCGGCGGCGAAGGTCCTGGCGGCGGCCTCGTCGGTGGTCGAGACCACGACGGAGTTGGTCGCCGGGTCGACGTACCAGCTGGTCACCGCGTCCGGGACGTGCGAGACCCGGGAATCGAGTACCGCCATGACCGAACGCAACATCAGCAGGTCCGGCAACGCCGCTCGCTGCGCGCCGACCGGCGCCGGTGCGGGGGCAGCCGAGGCCGGTAGCGCGATGCCCAGGCTGAGCAGCAGGCCCGAGGCGGCAGCGAGGAGCGCGCGAGAGCGGCTTCCGGGGAGCACGAATCGAGTCCTCTCGGTCAGGAGCTAAGTCCTAGTCAATCCCCGACGGTTGCCGGCTCAGCCGGCAGTCACTCCACGCTACGGAACAGTTACCCTACGGTGAAGACACCGAAAGGTGGGACTCGATAACCCATACGGTGGGTATCGGATTCACTACTCGTAGTGTGCGGGTGGCGAGCCGTCAGGACGGGCGTACTGTACGCAGCCCCGGGTGATCCGCGGGCAGCACCCTGATGAGCACCGCCCCGCTCACCGCGACGCTGGCCGCGACCAGTGGCCAACTCAGCACCACCCTGGCCGCTCCGAGCGCGACCACGGCGTCCACCGCCCATAGCGGGGTGAACACCGCGATCCGGATCAGGTACTGCGCCACCCACACCCAGGACGCCAGGCTGTACGCCCGGAGCAGCGCGGGGTCGCCACGCCACGCGCTGCCCTGCCCCAGTGCTCCACCCACGATCACACCGAGCAGCGGCCAGCGCAGCAGCACGCTCAGCGCCCACACCAACGCACTGACGACGTTGGACAGCAGCTGCGCGAGGAAGAAGTCAGCGGCGCGGCCGGTGTACAGCGCGATCAGCGCCGCCACCGAGACACCGAGTAGGCCCAGCAGCGCGGCCATCGGACGGTCGCCGCGCTGCCAGCGCAACGCGGCCAACACGGCTCCGGCGACCAGGGCGGCACCGGCACCCCAACCCAGTGAGCGACCGGACACCAGCCAACCCACCACGAAGGCGACCGCGGGCGCGGTGGCATCCAGCGCCGCTCGAGCGCCACCGAGCAGCGCCGTCAGCGACTCGGGGGAATCCGGACGCGACACACTCTCCAGAGTGCCCGATCACCCCGGGTGGCCGCGGAAGGCGGCCCGACCCCTCCAGCAGTCGCGTACGGGCGGACTGCGTCGCGCACCGTGTTGAGCTCGGGAAGGGCAGAGCTGGTGGGTATGGGGAGATGGGGCGGACGCTACTGTGGGGTAGGTACGCCTGTCCAACCCCGATCGAGGCCCTTCATGACAATGATCTCGGACCCCGTCCGGCTGCTGCACGACCTCGAGCCGGTGGTCACCGAGAACCTCCATCGGCACCTGGCCGCCGCCAAGGAGTGGATGCCGCACGAGTACGTCCCGTGGAGCCTGGGCCGCGACTACGCCGACCTCGGCGGTCAGCCCTGGGACCCTGAGCAGTCGCGCCTGTCGCCGATCGCCCGTACCGCGATGGAGGTCAACCTCCTCACCGAGGACAACCTGCCCAGCTACCACCGGGAGATCGAACGGGCGTTCGGACGTGACGGCGCCTGGGGCACCTGGGTGCACCGCTGGACCGCTGAGGAGGGCCGGCACGCCTACTGCATCCGCGACTACCTGCTGGTGACCCGCGGCGTCGACCCGGTCGAGCTGGAGCGGGCCCGGATGCAGGTGATGCAGACCGGCTACGACACCCAGGATGCGCCACCGCTACGCATCCTGGCCTACGTCGCCTTCCAGGAGCTCGCCACCCGGATCTCCCATCGCAACACCGGCCGCCACGCTGGCGACCCGATCGCCGAGCGGCTCCTGACCCGGGTGTCCACGGACGAGAACCTGCACATGGTCTTCTACCGCAACCTCGTCAAAGCGGCCCTCGACGTCTCCCCCGGACCGGCGCTGCGCGCGATCACCGACGAGGTCGTCAGCTTCGCCATGCCCGGCATCGTCATCCCGGGCTTCGCCCGCAAAGCCGCGCAGATCGCCAAGGCCGGCATCTACGACCTGCGCATCCACCACGACGAAGTGATCTTGCCGCTGCTGCGCCAATGGGCGGTGTTCGACCTGGAGCGCCTCGACGCTCAGGGCGAGCAGGCCCGCACCCAGCTGGCCGACTTCGTTTCCCAGCTGGATCGGCAGGCCAGCCGTTTCGAGGAGCGCCGCGCGGAAGCCCTCGCCAGGGTCGCTGCCCGACGGTAGGTCACCCGTCCGGGGTCTCGCGACGCCGGGCGCGGACCGGCTGGTCCTGCGCGTCCATCTCGGCGGCTCGTTCCGGCGTCGGTGCCGTGCCCCCGAGATGCGCCGGCACCCACCAGGGGTCGGTGCCGGGCACCTCCGAATAGCGGGCCCGGGTCACCTCGAGCAGCCCGTTCATCACCTCGACCAGTTCCGCGTCGGCCGCCGCGCCGCGCCTGGGTTGCAGCGGTGACCCGATGGTCATGCTGATCGGGATGTGCCGCGCGGCGGAGATGCTGGGCTTGCGTCCCTTGGTCCACACTCGCTGGCTGCCCCACAGTGTCATCGGGATCAGCGGGACACCCGCCAACCGGGCCATCCGGGTGGCGCCGGGCTTGAACTCCTTGAGGCAGAAACTGCGGCTGATCGTCGCCTCCGGGAAAATCCCCACCAGCTCACCCGCCCGCAACGCCTCCACCGCGTTGCGGAAGGACGCCGCGCCGGCCGCCCGGTCGACCGGAATGTGGTGCATGGCGCGCATCAGGGGCCCCGTCACCCGGTGCGTGAACACTTCCTGCTTGGCCATGAAACGCACCAGCCGGCCCTGCTCACGCCAGAACGGGGTGCCGGCGAGGGCGAAGTCGAGGAAACCGGTGTGGTTCATCACCACCACAGCGCCACCGCTGGCCGGGATGTGTTCCTGCCCGGCGACGTCGAGCCGCAGGTCCAGCGCACGGAACAGCCCCGCCGCGATATGGGCCACGCCGCGGTACGGCCGATCGGTCACCGGCTCACGTTAACGGGTATCACGGGTGATGTCACGCCTGCTAGCATGCAGGCATGGCGCAGGTGACGTGGCGCACGAGCGAGGAACTGGCCGCTCGGGTGCGCAGCGCCGCTGAGCAGCGCGGTATCAGCATCAACGAGTTCGTGACACGGGTGCTTGATGCCGCCACCAACCCGGAGTTGAGCAACGACGAATCCCTCCGGGTTCGCGAGCGGCTGGCCGCCGCGGGCTTGCTGGCACCAGTCGGCCCGCCCCGGCCTCGACCAGCCGCTGACGACATCGCCAGCGCGCGCCACCGAGCCGGTGGGGGCCACCAGCTCTCGGATCTCGTCCGCGATAACCGCGAATGATCGTCTTCGCCGATTCCTCCGCCGTGGTGAAGCTCTACGCCGACGAGCAGGACCACCATCTGATCCGCGAGGTCGAGAGCCTGGTGGTGTCGACGTTGGCCAGGGTGGAGGTGCCGGCGGCGATCTGGCGCAAACACCGGATGGGCGAGCTCGACACTGCAGACGCCGCGGTCCTGGTCGCCGCATTCGAGGCCGACTACCACGGCTCCGACGACGACCAACCCCGTTTCGGCGTGGTGTCCGTGACCGCGGCTGTGTTGGACACCGCCGCCCGGTTCGTCAGCGTGCACAGCTTGCGCGCCTACGACGCGGTCCAACTGGCCAGCGCGGCAGCGGCCGCAGAGGCCATCCCAGCCTGCCGCACAGTGGCCGCCTTCAATAACACCCTGCGAACCGCAGCCGCAAAAGAAGCCTTCACCCTGCTCCCAAACTGACCCGCTAGTGCACTCAGCCTCCCGAGCTCAACATCAGAGCTTTTCGATCAAGATCTGGGAGCTCTCCTGTTGAGCTCGGGAACTGGAGAGTTGATCGGGCTGGCGCGCCGCTGATCTGGCAGGCTTGCCGGGTGGGGGATCAGCGAGACATTTACACCCATGGTCACCATGACAGCGTGTTGCGCTCGCACCGGTGGCGGACGGTGGACAATTCTGCCGCGTACCTCATCCCGCACTTGCGGCCGGGTCAGCGGGTGCTGGACGTCGGCTGCGGGCCCGGCACGATCACCCTCGATCTGGGTCGGAGGGTGGCGCCCGGCAGCGTGGTGGGCATCGACAACGAGCCAGCGCCGCTGCGGGAAGCGCAGGAGTGTGCGGACGCCCGAGCCGTCGAGAACGTGTCCTTTGTGGTGGGAGACGTCTACCAGCTGAATTTCCCGGACGGCGTGTTCGACATCGTGCATGTCCATCAGGTGTTGCAGCACCTGACCGAGCCCGTCATGGCGCTGCGCGAGACGCGCCGGGTGTGCAAGGCGGGGGGCGTGGTCGCCGCCAGGGACTCCGATCACGCAGCGATGACGTGGTATCCGCCGGATCCGCGTCTGGACCGCTGGCTCGCGTTGTACCAGCGGGTCGCGCGCAGCAACCGTGGCGAGCCGGACGCTGGGCGGCGGCTGCTGTCCTGGGCGCGAGCCGCCGGGTTCAGCGCGATCACCCCGTCGGCCTCGGTCTGGTGTCACGCCACACCGGAGGAACGCATGTGGTGGGGCGGGCTGTGGGCGGAGCGGATCACCAGCTCCGCGTTCGCTGCCCAAGCCCTGGACCGCCACCTCGCCACCCGTGACGAACTAGCGGAGATCGCGAACGGCTGGCGCCACTGGGCGGCACAGGACGACGGCTGGTTCGCCGTCCTGCACGGCGAGGTGCTGTGCCGCGTTCCACAGCGATCATGAACTGCTAGCGGCGCAGGGCTACCAGCCACCCTGGCGGAGCCGATCTGGTACCCACAGCGCGGTGACCAACGGTGTGGATACGCTGTTCTCACCACAGGTGATAAGGATGTCCGTGTAGATGAACATCGCCGCCGGGATCGGGGGTATCAGATTAGGCAGGCCACGTTTGAGTTCTTCCGCGAACCCGGTCAGTTCTTCGAAGGTCGCGCCATCGAGGACAGCTTGGCGGAACCTGAGATAGGCATCGATCCACGGATCATCAGTCATCGGTGGTTCATTCATGGTTGAGCACCCGTGGAATCGCGGCGGCACAGGGAGCTCAATCTGGCGTTCATTGTGAGGGTCATTCACAGCGCATACCCCGCCGTGCCCGAACCAGCATCGATTCCGCCACCGCGATCATGACCGTCTGGCTCAGCGTCACTCCGGAGGCGCCCAGGCCGTGGATCGACCAGGAACCGTTCTCCTCGTGAATGATCACCAACGTCCAGCGTGCCTGTGCGCGGTGCGGGGCTGGGCTGCGCCGGGGCCGTTCCGACGGGGTGTGTGACCCGTGCTCGCGTCGCCCGGAGGTTGCCGCGTGCCTGCGGGAGGCGGGGTTCTTCACCCGCGAACCCATCCGGCGTGCGCTGGCCGCTTACGATTTCGGGTATCTGTTTCGGGCCGTGCGGCGGGTGTTGTGGATTTCGTTTCGCAGAATCGTGCCGATCGCCTGGTGAAACGAGTGCACAGCATCCGCGTCACCCTCCACCCATGGCAGGACACACCAGTGGTCAGACAGCTTGACGATCAACTTCACGGATCCGGGCTGCGCGCTTGATAGGCCCCTCACTGAGTGAGTCGCTAGAGCTGACGACGGCCTCCTCTCCATGCGACCCAGCACGTCACGCACAATCGCGGTGTCCATGCACCCTCGGTGAGCGGCTCACGAGACCGCCCAGCGGAAGTTTTCGCAAGCAGGGGCACTACTAGCCGCTTTCACAGCTACCACGGTTGCTGACACGGCGAAGCCAAGCAGACACTGCGCCAGGTACACGAATACAGCGGCAAGCACCGATTCAAACG
Source organism: Pseudonocardiaceae bacterium (assembly GCA_050699515.1). Lineage (GTDB taxonomy): Bacteria > Actinomycetota > Actinomycetes > Mycobacteriales > Pseudonocardiaceae. The sequence continues at coordinate 67,512 of JBOHFF010000102.1, read as the reverse complement.
CACGCGATTCGGCGCATATTGAACTGCTGCGATCACTGTGCCTCGTCCGCAGCGGAGACTTCAGTCAAGTCGTGCGCAATGCGCAGTCAACCATCACCAACCTGCCCGTGCCGTATCGCAATCGCCCGGTCGCCGATCTCACCCAGAAGGTGCTTGGCACCATCCCCGCGAACCAACACCGTCAGAGCTGGGCGAAGGAATACGCCGAGTGCCTCGGAGCATCATTCCCCGGCCAAGGAAACCCCTTCACCACGAGCACCGCAAAAATATGGCTTCGCAACCGAATCAGACAACACACCCGCTACGACCGGATGAGTCGACCGGCCAGTCGACACCCAGCCCGGTAGCCACCGCGACGGCCATCGGGCTGGATGTCGTATCGGCAAGATCCTGGTGCGAGGTGGCCGGATCTGTCAGCGTCATGACGCGCTTACCGAGACGGGTGTAGTCGGCGGTTGCAGATCAGGTTACAGTCTGGGTGTGGGCCAAGGTGCGCGATCAGTGAAGGGGAGTGTGTACGAGGGCCGTGAGGTCTTCCCGAACGCTCCGGTCGAGCTCGTGGCGGTCGAGGTTCGGTTCCCCGATTCAGCTCGTCTGCGCCAACTGGAGACACTCGACACGCTCCAGTTGGCGCTAGAGGACATCCTGCCGATCCGGCAGGTTCAGCAGACGATGATGCTGGCCGTGCCGCTCGGCGGCCAGGTGGTGAGCCAGCAGCATGAACAGGTCACGCTATTACTCGACAGGACCTCGACAACATCGGCGACAATCCGGCCGACCGCGCTAACCGTCGAGACCACTCACTATGAGGAATTCGACGCCTTTCGAGAAATCGTCCATCGCTGCATGATCGCGCTGGCAGAGCAGCAGGCCGCTCCCGGCGTGGAGCGGGTTGGGCTACGTTATGTCGATGAGATTCGGATACCAGACCCGATTGAGAACGTTGAGTCATGGACAGGGTGGGTGTCAGACGACCTGTTGGCGGCTAGCAGGATCGGCGGGCCGAACTCGCCGTCGATGCTGCAAGGAACGATGCAGTTCGAGACCGGTGATCGCACCAATCTTGTCGTTCGCTACGCGACCCTCACCGGTACCGGAGTTGTGGACCCCACCATGTTGCGGCGCCTCCACACTTACCCGGCAGGCCCCTTCCTGGTGCTCGACTTCGATAGTTATTGGCAACGACCGCCAGACCATCTAGACACGTTCGACCCCGAGCGCATCGTGATGTTACTCGACGAGCTGCATGCCCCGGTGGGAGAGACGTTTCAACGCGCGATCACCGACCGGCTACGGGAAGTGCTGAGGAAACAGCCATGATGACAACACCTCCTCGACTCAACTCGATGGACCCGGGCACCGCCTCCGGGGCGGTCCGCGATTACACGCTCCCCCGATCAGAGACAAAGGCACTCGCGTTGAAGGTGGGGGCCCTGCGGGACGAGACCGGACTGTTGCACGGCGACACAAGCGCTCTGCATCGCCAAGCCCGTCAGCTGGATCTGAAGGAACGGACAGCGGAGAAGGTCCGGAGAAGCGTGCCCGAGCTGCTGCATGAACTCGCGACCGACCGCGGCATGGCATGGGCCGACATTGCAGATCTCATTGGCGTCAGCGTGTCCGCCGTCCGCAAGTGGCGCACCGACGGCGGTGCTACGGCGGACAACCGCTCCCGGCTGGCGCGCCTCGCGGCGTTTCTCGATGCTCTCACCGACTGCGGGGTTGCGGATGCCGCCCAGTGGGTGGAGATCGCGCTGTCCCTGGGGGAGGGCTACACGATTACCCCCCTTGAGGTCTACCGGCACGGTGGTGAGGAAGCGCTGCTTGAGTATGCGTGTGGTCACGAGCAAGCCGAAACGGTTCTCGACGCCACGATGCCCGGCTGGCGGCAAGAACGCGCATCAGACTTCGACGTCTACGATGCTCCGGATGGCCAGAAGGCGCTGCGGTTGCGTCCCCGGGCCTAGCCGGAGGTATGCCGAGTAGACGTGACAAGCCTCGATCCACCGGATGAGCCCGGTGATCTCTACGAGGCGAGGGGCGATGTCCCCCTCGCCTCACCGATCATGCAAGGTGACGTCTTCGCCCACGTCTCGTTACCGGGGCTATCCGAGCAGCCGTTGGCCGTCGCTATCGTCATGCACCCGTGCTCGATGCGCGCCGGGGACCAACTTCGCCCCAAGATCACTGTTGCGGCAGTCCGCCCCTATCAGCGCCTACTCGACAAGGATTGGCGGACTGGCCACGTCAACGTCATGCCGCTGCCCCACCTGCGGAACACCGATGACTGGTATGCCATCGATTTTCGAGAGATCGCGACGGTCCCCAGCGTGGCGCTGTCGCGGCGGGCACGCATCGCTTCCAGTAGCCGTCAGGGCATTTTGCTCCTGCAGCAGCGTTGCGCCTTCCACTTGACCCGACTCGTCGTGCCGCTACCGAACCTGTACGAGGTATCGCTGCCCGTCTTCACCGAGTGCGAGCTGGCCACAGACTGGGTCGAGGCCGCCCTGGACGCCCAGCCTGGTGGAGACGAAGATACGACAATCAACGAAGCCGACAAGGCGTTCCACGCCTACCTCGATGAAGACGACAGGCGCCGACGCAAGCGGCTTCAGCACTCGCATCTGCACTCGGACCTGCGGCGTGAGTGCCGCGGCGAGATCGCCCGCCGGTATGCTGCCTCGGAGAGTGATCGCCCCGGACGGAGGTAGCTCATGTGCCAGGCGACGTCCGAAGGTAAGCGCGTCGGCGTGACCACCGAAAGGATCTCTAGGCACTCCGGCTCACTCGGGATGAGCGGGAGCCAGCGAGTGGACCAATAAGCTCCCGGCGTCCATGGCGCGCAGGGATTCGTTATTTGATTTCGCCGAGGCGAACGTACGTTTCACCGAGATTTCGTTTACTCGCACGGGGAGAATCTCCAAGGCGAGGCAGGCGCAGCAAGCGACGCTGGCATTGTATCCCGACTCTCACTCGCGCGGCCCAGCGGAGATGAGCTGACCTCGGGAAGGCGGCCGGTTACTCGGCCTCGACCATCTCCCGCCTGGAGACCAATCGTCGTGCCTCTATTGATGTGGGGATGCTCCGCCGAGTCGCGCACGCCGCCGGAATACCTGGTGGAGTGTTGGGCGCGCTTCTTAGCCTCGCCACCTCAGCCCCCGCTACGGTAGCCGCGACCATCGGCCACCGGGCGGAGGGGAACGACCCTATGCGTCGCCGTGAACTGTTGACCGCAGGAGGGCTCGCTGTCCCGCTACCACTCCTGAACAGGCTCGACGACGCCCTGGCACTCCTGCCGGCCCCGGTCCGCGCCAACTCGCCGTCCGAGATCTCCGCACAGCTCGCCGATGCCCGTAGGCGCTTCGACAGCAGCGATCTCGCCCGACTCATCACCGACCTACCCGATCTGCTGGCTGCCGCCCACGAAGCCGCCGAACAAGCTGGCGACCCTGCGGGCCAGGCGCGGCTAGCCGCCTGCTACGACCTGGCCACTGAGGCTCTGAGCAAGATCGGTCGATACGGCAGCGGCAGGATCACTGCCGATCGCGCTACGAGATACGCGCAGATGTCCGGCTCACCGATCGCGATGGCCACCTCAGCGCGCGCCCTGGGCATCGTGTTGCGCCATGAGGGCCGCCAGCGCATCGCCGACCAGATCACCCTCACGGCGGCTGGCCAGCTGGAGGCGACCGGCCTGGTTACCCCCGCCCAGTCAGCCGCCTACGCGCAAATGCTGTGCACCTGCGCATACAACGCTGCCCAGACCGGCGACCGGGACCGCGCCCTGGAGCTGATCACCGAAGCCGAACGGGCTGCCGCTCGCCTACCCGACCATCCTGTTGACGGGCAGCCGTTCACCGTCACCCCAGCCCAGGTCACCCTCTACCGGGTCGGTATCCACTGGTCCCTCGGCGACGCTGATGCAGCCCTGCATGCCGGACGAGTGCTCCGTCCCGACCAGTTCTCCACGCCCGAGCGGCGCGGACGGCTGCACACCGACATGGCCCGCGCGTGGTGGCAGTGGGGCAAACCCGAGCAGACCGCCCACGCTTTGCTGGCCGCATACCGCCAGGCCCCAGCCGAGGTCCGCTACCGCCCCGCTATCCGCAAAATCGTCACAGACCTGGCCAGACAACACCTGCGCGTCGCAGGTGTGCGCGAACTGGCCACCGCCGTCGTCGCACCGACCGTGTGGTGATGTTCTCATCGCAGTAGAACTCAGGCGGCGTGGCCCAGTAGGACGCTGGCGGCGGTGCGGACGTCCTCGACGGTGACTCCATGCTCGAAAGCGACCGTCTCAGAGTCCTCACCTGTCTTGATCATGTTAGCGACGTCGGCCATGCGAGCCCCGCTCCTGACCGTGCTTCGATCATTCCCTCGCCGGCCCTCGTGCGAGAGAAATCCCAGAGCAGGTCAACGCCCATCGGTGACCAGCTCCGGAGCCATCAGCACGTACTCGGACCCGAACTGGCGCTTCAGCTTATCGAGCCCCGGGCGGATCCTGCGCGGCCGAACACCCGCCCGGCGAAGCCCGTCGAGCATCCACGCTTCGGCGAGCGCGATGAATGGCACCGAGGACGCGCGGCGCGATCTGTCATGTGCAGCAGCGGGCGCGCCGCGCTCATAACTCCTCACCCAACGGTGAAACGTCTGCTCAGGCAAGTCAATCGGCCTGGCGGCCTCGCGGATGTCATACAGACCGGCAGACAACCGGACGTCATCAATCGCAGCCCACGCAACCATGCCATCCACGTTAGCGTCCCACCCCGCCCCGTCGCCGGAGGTATCGTGATCAGAAACGACCTGTTTGACCTGTGGCATCAAGCTGCGCTGTCGCCTCCAATGCGGTGGCCACGGCTTCGAACTCGGCCAGCGCAGCAGTGAGATCTTCGACGATCTCGCGGGCGATCACTTCGGGCGCCGGCAGATCGTCGAGGTCTTCCAGTGACTCGTCACGCAACCAGCTGATGTCGAGGTTGGCCTTGTCCCGCGCGATCAGCTCGTCGTAGGTGAACGCCTGGAAGCGCTCCGCCTCGACTCGTTCTGAGCGAGGCTGGCCTGGGAGGTAACACTCGACGAAGTCTTGGAGGTGCGCACGCTGGAGCGCGTTTTGCTTGCGCGTGAAGTGCATGTTGGTGCGGAAGTCGTAGACCCACAGTCGTTCTGTCCACGGCCGCTCGGAAGCCGGGCGTTTATCGAAGAACAACACGTTGGCCTTCACGCCCTGGGCGTAGAAGATGCCAGTCGGCAGCCGCAGCAGGGTGTGGAGATCGAAGTCCTTCAGCAGCCGTCGCCGGATCGTCTCACCGGCGCCACCCTCGAACAGGACGTTATCGGGCAGGACAACGGCCGCCCGGCCGTTGATACCGAGAATCGTCGCGATGTGCTGCACGAAGTTGAGTTGCTTGTTCGATGTGGTGACGACGAAGTCCTGCCGCTCGATCTCGCGGTCCTCGCGGGCCTCCCGACCGTCGGCGCCGACCATGGTGAGCGAGGACTTGCGACCGAAAGGCGGGTTGGACAGCACCACGGAGTAACGGTGGCCCGGATCGGCCAGCAGCGCGTCCTTGACCTCGATGAGGCTGAGACCGTTGGGTTTGCCGATTCCGTGCAGGATGAGGTTCATCGCGGCGAGCCTGGCCGCGCCGTCGACCAGCTCGACCCCGTGGACCAGCCCGTCGCGGAGATGGTCACGCTCGTCTGGGGTGAGATCCTTGGCCTGTGCTGCCGCATAGTCGTGGGCCGCCAGGAGAAAACCACCGGTGCCGGCGGCCGGGTCGATGACGGTGTCAGACGGGGTCGGCCGCACGCAGTCGACCATCGCCTGGATCAGCGGGCGCGGGGTGAAGTACTGCCCCGCCCCAGATTTGATGTCATCGGCGCCCTTAGCGAGCAGGGACTCATATGCGTCGCCCTTGATGTCGGTGCCGGACGCCGACCAGTTCTCCTTGTTGATGAGGTCGGCGATGAGTTGCTTGAGCTTGGCCGGGTCCTGGATGCGGTTCTGCGCCTTGCGGAAGATGACGCCCAGCGTGCCCGGTTGGCGGGCCAGCGCCTCGAGGATGTGCCGGTAGGTCGTCTCCAGCTCGTCGCCGTCCTTGTCGAGCAGGTGCTGCCAGGAGCAGTACCGCGGGACGATCTGCTCCGGCTTGAGTTTGCGGGTCTCCCGCTCATGCGCCATCTTGAGAAACAGCAGGTACGTCAACTGCTCGGTGTACTCGATCGTCGAAACACCGTCGTCGCGCAGCACATTGCAGTACGACCACAGCTTGTCGACCAGCCGCCGCGCCTCAGACACCGGCCATCACCTTGACCATTTCAGCATCAATTGATCGCCCTGACAAACGTCCAGAAAAAACTGCACTCAAGAGCGATCGACGTAGCGCAAAGGAACGTGCCCTGGCTACTGCGAGCTGATTATCGAGGCGGCTTCCGTTGCTACGGAGGGAAGAAATGCGAGCCGCTATGCGCTCTTGTTGCGCTGGGGTCACCCTTGGGACACTCACCAAAAGTAGATTACGCTGGGAAATATTGCGCATCGAATCCTTTGTTCCAGTTGCCAAGGCTGAGATCTGTCTCCGCGTGCTTGGCGCAGCCAGTACCGCAGCAAGCCAACGGGCATCGATGCCGGATTTTGGCACGAGTCGCAGGCTCTTGTCGCTGAGCAGTAAGCGTGGCCGAGTTTTTTGAACTAGCACGGGTGCGCCTACGTAGGCGGTCGTGTTGGCACGGCTGACCAGTAGATCCCCGGCGCGAATCTCGTAGCGGGGATCCACTCGGTCGGCGGGAACAGCCTTGTTCTCGTCCTGTCGAAACTCTCCCCACGTCATGGCGCTAACTCTGATAATTCCCCACTCGTCAGGCCCAGCTGGCGAAGCGGAACCGCCGAAAGACCTACCAGCCTCCACTTGCTCGATCAGCGATCCGAGCGGGATAGTCCCATTCGAATCTTTATGGACCAATGAGTCCAACGAAGCCCTCCGCCAGGCATGAAGCCGCATTTCGGTGGATCTTGTGAGACCATCTGCAGCGTCGAGGCGCGAGAGGTGATCTTCGAGGATCTCGACGATGCACTGCTGATCGCCCATCGATGGGTAAGCAATCTGAAACGTACCGAGATCTCGACTAGATAGACGCATGCGTCCGGTGACACCTATCATCATCGACTGGGCCTTCGCCCGTACCGCTGGCTCCTGACACCAGTAGTACAGGTACCCGGGGTCGATCTCAACGCCAGCCCGAACGACGATGAACTCGGTGCTTCCTCCGACGGGTGCAGAGTGTGCTGGGATCTGGGCCAGCTTCCCGTTCTCGAGACACGGGGTGATACGAGCGAACAAGATATCACCCGGCTGCGCTCGAACACCGCCACGAGAGTTCCGTTCTTCAAAATACTTGGGATAGCGCTGCCCTACCTCCACGGCAGTCATCGGGACAAATGGCGCAGCCGCTGGCAATGCCGGATCTCTGGGTGATACTTCGCACACGTCAGCAAGAGCAGCGCGCTTCCAGCCACCTGGCAGGTCGTTCACGCGGTGAGCTCCACGTTGAGCTGGTCGAGGTAGGTGGAGGCATTATCACCGAGGTCGCGGAGGGCGCCGTCTACGCCGCCGCGTTCGGTGAAGGGGGCGTTGTCGAGGTCGTCAGCGGTGATGCCGGCGGAGGAGGCGATGACGTCGGCGATGCGGTCCAGCCACCAGCGCTGCCGTTCGGTGAACACCGCACCGGCCTGGTGCTGCTGCGCCAGCCAGGCGGCGTAGCGCTGCGCGACCTTGGCGGCGTAGGGCACCAGCTGGTCGTCTTCGCCGAGGGTGAAGCGGATGAGGGACACGAGGTCGGTGACCGTGTGTCGGTTGGCGTGCGTGACGCGGTCGACCTCAATCACCTCGTACGCCTTCCAGATCAGATCCATGGTCCAGTTGCGGGGCGGGCGCTTGATCCGCTCGGCCAGCTCGCGAAGCTCGGCGAACGAGATCCGGGCGGTCCCGGGCTGGGAGTAAAGCACCTGCAGCACGGTGATCTCATCGCGGTGCTCCTCCAGGTACTCCACCACCGACCGGGCCCGGTCGGTGTCGACCACTCCGTGGGCGTCGAGGAGCTGGTCGACGCTGACCTCGTCGATCACCTGGTCGTGCTGGGCTCGCAGCTCCAGGATCCGGCGGCGCAGCTCAGGGTTCGCGGCGATCGGTTCCACCGCGCCGTCCAGCAAGGCCTGCAGAGCTCCCGCGGTATCGGGCACTCCGTCGACCAGGGGCGCGGTGGCCATGGCCTTGGCCTGCTCGTCGGGGTCGACCGCGGCGACCAGGGCACCGACGATGTCGCGGACCGGCTGGCCTGCCACACCGTCGAGTTCCGAACGCTCAGCGGCCGTCAGGTCGAGTTCGAGCTTGGCCAGCCGGGAGGCCAGCGTCGCCGTCTCGTCCTCGGTGAGCGTGAGCGCAGCAGCCTTGTCGAGCAGCTTCTTCAGCGAGACGCACCGGACGCGCTCCAGGGGCGCGGCGTCGACGAAGGCGTGCTCGGTGACGCCGACCGCGTCGACGATGACGAACCGGTTCTTCGCGCTGGTGTCTGGGGTGACGGCCTGGAAATCGGTATCGGACAGCGTGCGGGCACCGCGGCCCTTCATCTGCTCGAAGTACGCCCCGGACCGGACGTCGCGCAGGAAGAACACGCATTCCAGCGGCTTGACGTCGGTGCCGGTGGCGATCATGTCGACGGTCACCGCGATCCGCAGGCTCGGCGAGGTGCGGAACGCCTGGAGCAGCCCCTTCGGGTCACGCGCGCTGTAGGTGATCTTGGCGGCGAAGTCGTTGCCCGTACCGAACACCTCGCGGATGGTGGTGACGATCTCCTCGGCGTGGTTGTCGTCCTTGGCGAAGATCAACGTCTTCGGCACGGTGGAGCGGCCAGGGAAGATCTCGGTGAACAGCCGGTCCCGGAAGGTCTCCAGCACCAGGCGGATCTGGGCGCGTGCCGTGACGGCCCGGTCGAGCTGGCTGGTGGTGTAGGTCAGGTCGTCCTCCAGCGTCTCGTAGCGCTGGATGCGGGTGCGGCGGTCCACTTTGGGCACCACGATGCCGGCGTCGATCCTCGATCCCTGCGCGGTGATCTGCGTGCTGATCCGGTAGACGTCGAAGTCGACGTTGACGTTGTCGGCGACGGATTGGGGATAGGTGTACTCCGAGACCAGGTTCTGCTGGAAGAACGCGAACGTCTGCTTCACCGGCGTTGCGGTGAGGCCGATGATGTGCGCGTCGAAGTACTCCAGCACACCACGCCAGACTCCGTAAATGGAACGGTGTGCCTCGTCGACGATGATGAGGTCGAACGCTTCCGGCGGCAGCTCTGGGCGGTATCCCACCTCGACCGGGGCATCGGGAATGAACCCGTCCAGGCTGGGGTCGTCCACGTCGGCGACCTGCTCCCCGCGTAACGCGGCATACAGGCGCTGGATAGTCGAGATGACCACGTCGGAGGAATCCACCATGCCGGCGCTGGTGAGTTTGTCGACGTTGTAGAGCTGGGTGAAGCGCCTGCCGTCATCGGGTGTGGCGTAGTTCTGGAACTCACGCAGTGTCTGGTCGCCGAGGTTGTTACGGTCGACCAGGAACAGGATGCGCCGGAACCCGCCGTGCTTGAGCAGCCGGTAAGACTCTGTGACGGCGGTGAAAGTCTTGCCGGCGCCGGTGGCCATCTGGACCAGAGAACGGTCAAAGCGCTGCTCAGCCAGCGAGCGCTCGAGGCCCTTGACCGCCTCGATCTGCGCAGGCCGCAACCCTTCAATGAGCAGTTCCGGCATGGCGCGGACCTTGCCCCGCCAGGTAGCCGCGCCGGGATCGGCCTCGGCGCCACGTTGGGTGCGGGCGAGGGTCCTGGGCTGGGGGAACGCGAAGATCCGGCGCGCCCGCGGTTGCGGGTCGTACCCGTTGGTGAAATGGGTCTCGGATCCCGACGCCTCGAAGACGAACGGCAGCTGGCCCTCGACCGTCAACGCCCGGCGTCGTACCTCGGTGGGAAGCCCCTGCGCATACTTGGCCGACTGCCACTCCACGCCGGATAGTGGGGTCCCCACGGGCTTCGCCTCGATCACCCCGACGGCCCGCTTGTCGACATAGAGCAGGTAATCAGCCCGACCGTGCCCCGGCGCCATGATCGTCTCACGGACGGCGACACCGTCACCGGCAAACAGATTGAGCTCCCTGCGATCCTGGACCAGCCACCCCGCCGCCGCCAACTGGCGGTCGATCAGCACACGGGCGTGCTGCTCCGCAGCTAGCCTCGGATGCCCATCCACGTTGTCCATATCTTGGACGAAGCGTAAGCGTTACGCATACGCGAACACCCTGGCATCGCCAACGGCTCGCATCAGCACTTCACCCATCTTCGAAGGAGACGACCAGTCGGGCTACTCTGCGTACTCCCCAGACCTGCCCGGCGTCGTAGCGGCCGGTGACACTCGCCCCGAGACCGAGCAACTCATGCTGGAGGCGATGGCTGGGCATCTGGCCCTGCTCCCAGAGACAGGTCAGCCGCTGCCTGAGCCAGCCGAGGCTGCCCACGTCACGATTCTGGATCCGGCCGCCGCCTGACAGTCCGGCGTCGGAGCAGAGGATCACTCAGGGTGGGGGGAGGCTAGCGGAAAGTGGATCTCGAAGCGGCAGCCGGGGCCGTGGTTCCGGGCCTCGATGCGGCCGGAGTGGGCTTCGACCAGGCCTTTCGCGATGGCAAGGCCTAGGCCGGCACCGGAGTCACCGGGCAAAGCGGGGGTGCGAGCAGCACTGGCGCGGTAGCCGACGTCGAAGACCCGCTCCAGGTCCGGCTCGGGGATGCCGCCGCACGCGTCGTCGACGCGTAACCAGGCCCGCCCCTCGCGGGTCCCGGCGGCGATCACCACGGTGCCATCGGGCGGGGTGTGCCGGATGGCGTTGGACAGCAGGTTGCGCACCACCCGGGCCAGCTCGGGGTCGCTGCCCTGCACGATCGGCCAGTCACAGCCGGCGTCGGCCTGCAACCGGACCCCCTTGCGGGCGGCGGTGACGGATTCAGCAGCCAGGGCCTCGGAGACGACCTCGCCCAGCGGGATCGCGGACAGCGTCAGGCGCAGCGCCCCGGAGCTGATCCGGGACAGCTGGAACAGGTCGTCCACCATGCCGCTCAGCCGCTGCGTCTGCTGCCCGATTCGTTGCGCATAGCCGGCCACCTCAGCCGGGTCGGTCACCACCCGGTCGGCCAACGCCTCGGTCATCGCGCGGATGCCGGCCAGCGGAGTGCGCAGGTCGTGGCTGATCCAGGCGACCAGCTCGCGGCGCGCCGACTCGGCAGCCCGGTCCCGGGCGCGGGCCTCCCGCTGCCAGGTCAGCTCCTGCGCGATCCCCCGGCCCAGCAGCAGCCCGGTCGGGATGCTCACCGCCGCCACCGCGACGGCCACGGCCAGCTCGGCGCTCAGGACCGGGGTGAACATCCATCCGTTCACCCCCAGCACCCCGGCCAGCGTCGCGACCACCGGTACCAGCGCCAGCACCGTCACCGCCGCGGTGATCGAATACCGGCGCATGTGCGCCAGCAGCAGCGCGCCGAGCAGCGCCACCGGCAGCGTGCACAGCAACGCGATCGGCAGCACATGGCGCAGCTCGTCGAGCACCGCTACTCACTGCCTGCGGTCATAGCGGTAGCCCACACCCCAGACCGTGGCGATCCGCTGGGGCGCGGTGGGATCGTCCTCCACCTTCTCCCGCAACCGTCGCACGTGCACGGTCACCGTCGACTGGTCGCCAAAGGTCCATCCCCAGACCTGCTCGAGCAACTCGGCACGGCTGAAGGCGCGACCCGGGTGCCGGATGAGGAAGGCCAGCAGGTCGAACTCCCGCACCGTCAGCGCCAGCTCGTGGCCACCCAGCACCGCCTGGCGTGCGGCGGCATCGACCATCAGCCCGGCGTCGGTGATCGGTGCCAGCTGGCTCACCGGCTGCGGGGTCCGGGCCCGGCGCAGCACCGAGGCGACCCGCAGGACGAGCTCGCGGGGGCTGAAGGGTTTGGTGATGTAGTCGTCGGCACCCATCTCCAGACCGGCGATGCGGTCCTCCTCCTCGCCCAGCGCGGTGAGCATGACGACGGGCACCGGGCTGAGCGCCCGCAACCGCCGACACACCTCCAGGCCGGGCAAGCCGGGGAGCATCAGGTCGAGTACCACCAGGTCGGGCGGGTTGACCTCGGCCGCGCGCAACGCATGCTCACCGTCCCCGGCGACCGCGACCAGGTAACCGGCCCGGCCGAGGTAGCGGCTGACGACGTCACGCACCATCACGTCGTCGTCGACGATGAGGACCGCCCCGGCCGTGCTCATGCCCTGGCTCGCTGAGTCATGATGACGCGGACAGCAAACGTCACCGCGGAGATCGCGAAGAGCACCGCGGTGACCGCCAGCCAGTGCGACCGCAAGGGCGGGGCCGGCAAGCCGGAGGCATTCTCGATGGCGGTGGGCAGCCCGAGGATGAGCGGGGACCACACCAGCAGCAACACCCCGGAGATCACCGTGGGCACCCGCAGGTAGTTCAACCAGCGCACCCCGGCCACCGTGGCCAACGCCGGGCGGCGGCGCAACAGCAGCACCAGGGCGGCGTCCAGCCCGGCGTAGAGCGGGAAGAGCAGCAGGTCGTGCACCACCGCGCTGCCGACGAACCAGCCACCGACCCCGATCGGGTTGCCGGCCAGCAACCGCACCCCGGCGTAACCGGCGACGACGAAGCCGGCCAGCAGGGCCAGCAGTTGGACGGACTCGCGGCGGGTCATCACCGCTCACCCGGCCAGGAACGTCAGGCGGGTGACCCACTTGGTGTTGTGCACTCCGGGTAGGGCGGGCACCACGATCCGGGCCGGAAAGCCGTGATCGGGGGTCAGATCGGCGCCGTTGACCCGCAGCGCCAGCAGGCCGTCAGCAGCCTGGACCTGCCCGGCGGACAGGGTGGCCGAGCCGAAACCGCCGCCTTGCTCCAGCGATTCGACGAACACCGCCGCGCCGGGCGTCGCGCCGCTGAGCACGGCGAGGTCGGCCAGCCGCACCCCGGTCCAGGTCTGCACGCCGGTGGACCAGCCCTCCACGCAGGCGATCGGCAACCGGGCGGTGTGCTGCGGCAGGGCAAGCAGCTCCGCACGGGACAGTGTCACGCCCGGGGTCCTGGCTGCCGGCCCGGCCAGCTCCAGCCGCCAGGCGTCATCGACCGGGCCGATCCCGGCCGCGGCAGCGGTCCTGTTCACCGGGAAGTCCGCGGGGCCCGTCCCGAGATCCTGCCCGCGCGGTGCCAGCAACGCGCTCGAGCGGGCGGTGCCCCCGATCGTCTGGCCCACGCTGAGCCCGAGCAGTGTCACCGAGCTGGCCGCGACCATGCCCAGCGCGCCCCGTCTGGACATGGTCGCCGGTGCTGGGTCGGGCGACACCAGATGATCGGGGTCGGGTGGCTCGGCGGTGGTCTCCGATACCGGAGTGCGCAGCTCGTCTCGCAGCCTGCGGGACCGCAACGCGGTACGCATCCGGCCCAGCCGGAACGCCACGTGCACGACGAACGCGGACATGAACACCCACGCCCCGTAGTAGTGCGCCTGGTAGAAACCGAACGGCCAAGCGTAGTAGTACTGGATGTTCATCACCCCGGTGACCAGCTCGAACACCGCGCCACCGACGAGCAGAAGCAGCGAGGCGCGCTCGATCAGGTGGGTGAGCGAGCGAGCGGGTGGCCACTCGAACAGCTTGGGCAGCACCGACCACAGCTTGGCCAGCACGATCGGGATGAGCACCAGCCCGAGGGTGACGTGCACGCCCTGGATCACCCAGTACAGCCAGGACGGCCCGGCCGGCCAACTCGGTAGCCAGGAGCCGAGCAATCCCTTGTCCGGTGTGGTGTCGTTGCCGGCTGCGAGGTTGGGGTTGTAGGCGGCGTAGGACGCCAGGCCGGTGAGGAACATCAGCGTGATGCCGGGCAGCAGCGCCACGCTGAGCACCGCGGTGAACCACGGGCCGCGCAGCGGGCTGCGCCAGAAGCGACGCCGGAACGGACCCGGCGGCGGATGCTGCGCCACCCGGGAGACCCACCGATCCAGCACCGTCACGCTCCCCACGTTAGCCGCCCGGAACCTCGCCAGGGCTTACCGTCCGCTGACATGACACAACTCGACGAAGCAACGGTCGGCGCGGTATCGGTCGCCGACCTGGAACCCGGCCAGCGCGGCCAGCCCGGCCAGCACCGGCAACTCGACGACCGCCCACGGGAACCAGGGACCCGCGGCAGCACCGGCCACCTGGAACCGGGCCACTCCCCGCCACAGACCCGCGCCGGGGTGCTCGACCTCGACCAGCATGGTGCCGCCACACCGGAGTAAGGCCGCGCAGCGGCGCAGCAGCCGCACCGGGTCCCCACCGATGCCGATATTGCCGTCGGCCAGCAGCACATGGTGCCATCGTCCCTCGCCGGGCAGCGTGGCGAACACGTCACGGTGTAGCACCGCGGCGCCGCGGGAATGACACTGCCGCACCGCCATCGGCGAGCAGTCCACCCCCAACGCGGGCACTCCGCGTCCAGCTAGCTCGGCCACCAAACGGCCCGGACCGCAGCCCAGGTCCAGCGTCGGTCCGGTGCACCGGTTCAGCAGCCACGCGTCCTCGCCATCGGCCGGAGCCAGCCAGCGCCGCGGGACCACGGGCAGGATCCGGCCGTCGTCGGCGACGAGCTGAGCGGGTCGACCGGCCAGGACGGGGTCGAAGACCGCGGCACTCACCGGCGCAGGTCCAGCGCGACCGAAGCGGCGGCAACCGTGGCGGCGAACCGGCTGCCGGGCACCTGGGCGGCGACCGCGACCGCGTCCGGCCAGGTGTCCACATCGGAGAGCTCGGGCAGCTCGACCACCCGGCAGCCGGCGGCGTGCAGCGCGGCCAACGTCTGGGCCCCGGTATCCGGGCGCGATGTCGGGACCCCGGCGATCAGCTCGGCCAGCTCGGGCCGCCGCACGCCCAGCACCCACCAACCGCCGTCCGCGGCCATCCCGAGCGCGGCGTCCACGCCGTCACCGTCGAGCACATCGAGGCAGTGGCCGAGCAGCGCGGCGTCGATCTGCGGGGTGTCCATCCCGATCTGCAGGACCGGCCGGATCCCGAGGGCCGCGCCAGTGTCGGCGTACGCGGCAGCGATCCGCTGCCCCAGCGTCGTGCCCCGCTGGGGCAGCACCGTGGTGGCCCGCAGCCTCGCGGTCAGCGTGGCGCCATCAACCGCGTCGGTGAGATCACCCGTCAGCGCCACCACCGGTGCCACGCCGGGCACCGCCAGCACCGCATCCAGGGAGTCCAGAAAGGCGGCCGCAGCGATCCGGGCAGCCTGCTCGGGTGTGGCCGGCGGGCACAACCGGGTCTTCACTTTACCGGGTACCGGTGCCTTGGCCAGCACCAACAGCGCCGCCCGCAGGCCGCTCAGCGCCACCAACGACCCCCCTCGCGTCCGGATGTTGCCGGACATGATTCCCCGCCGGGCCGCGCCCAGACCCTTACCTTTCAGTGACATCGCCTCGGGCGCCACCGGTGTAGCGCCTGAGCTCGTCGTGCCGCGGCCAACACGCCGCGCTCATCCACCCCGTGCTATTCACCCCCGGGATCCTCCCGCGGAGGGAGGTACGGCCTGGGCACTGCGCCTAGCGTGCCAGTATGGCTCACTCGACTGCTCCATCCACTGAGACGGCTCCCCCTGCCCGGCCCACGCCGGACCGCAACCTCGCGCTGGATCTGCTGCGGGTCACCGAGGCAGCCGCGATGGCGGCAGGCCGGTGGGTCGGCCGCCGGGACAAGGACGGTGCCGACGCCGCCGCCGTGGCGGCGATGCGGGCGATGATGGGAACCGTCGCGATGGACGGCGTCGTCGTCATCGGCGAGGGAGAGAAGGACGACGCCCCGATGCTCTACAACGGCGAACGGGTCGGCGCCGGCACCGGGACGCCGTGCGACGTGGCGGTGGATCCCATCGATGGCACCACGCTGACCTCCAAGGGCATGGCCAACGCGGTGTCGGTCCTCGCCGTCGCGCCCCGGGGTGCGATGTATGACCCCTCCGCGGTGTTCTACATGGACAAGCTGGTCGCCGGTCCGGACGCCGTCGGGGTGGTCGATATCCGGCAGTCCCCGGAGGACAACATCGCGGCGCTGGCCCGTGCCAAGGAGTCCCGGCCCGAGGACATCACGGTCTGCATGCTCGACCGGCCGCGGCATGACGAGCTCGCCCGCCGGGTGACCAAGACCGGCGCGCGGATCAAGTTCATCACCGACGGTGACGTCGCGGCGGCGGTGCTGGCCGCGACCATCGACTCAGGTGTGGACCTCCTGCTGGGGATCGGCGGCACCCCGGAGGGCGTGATCACCGCGTGCGCGATCCAGTGCCTCGGCGGTGTGCTGCAAGGCAGGCTGCATCCGCGCAGTGAGCAGGAAAAACAGCGCGCCGCGGAAGCCGAGCTCGATCTCGAAGCGGTGCTCACGGTCGACGATCTGGTCGACGGTGACGACGCGTTCTTCGTGATGACCGGCATCACCGACGGCGAGTTACTGCACGGCGTGCGCTACTGGCGTAACCGGGCGGTCACCGAGTCGCTGGTGATGCGCTCGCGCAGCGGCACCGTCCGACAGGTCCGCAGCACCCACCACCTCGACCGGCTGGGGCTCTACAGCATCGTGGACTACAGCCACTGACGGCGCGCCGCAACTAGCGTCGGGCGCGCCGGGGCGCACCGCCACCTTCGGTGTCCGGATGCCGCACGTGCCAGCCGTGCTTATCCGGGCACCGGAACGACATCAGCCGACGCCCGGATGCGCTCACCAGGCGATTAGCCCCCGCCAGGGTCAGGATTGCCCGGTGATCGCAGCGGGGGCACCTGGGTGCCATGCTGTACTGCGGATCGATCACCCCGACAGCGTAACGCTCGGCACGACCTCATGCTTGTCTCGCTCCTCGGGCTCGCCGGCCACCCGTGCCAGGTAGGCGCGCACCAGCGCGTTGACCCCTGTGCCCTGTTGCAAGGCACGGATCCGGGCACGCCCAACATGTCCTCATTTACGACCAGCGTCAGGTTGGCCGTCACAACCCCTCCGTGGCTCGCCGCCGGAGTCGCCGGCATAGGGGGCGGTGCGATACTGATCGGGTCGACGCAATCATGATCCATCCGTCCATCAGCCGGCGCCGGTTCCTCGCCGCCGGCGGGATCGCGGTCGGCACGCTGGTCGCGGCGTGTTCGGCCGGCACTGACCTCTCAGCGACTCGCCGGGTCACGGCGACATCGCCTCGGGTCGCGGCGGTCGAAAGCGCCCGCCGGCCGGCCGGCCAGCGCAGCACCGAGGTGAGCCTTGCCGCGATGCCGGGGGACATCGATCTCGGCGGGAGCGTGGTACGAACCTGGTCCTACGGAGGCCAGCTATCCGGCCGGGAAATCCGGGTGCGGCGCGGTGATCTGCTGGCTGTGAGCCTGCGCAACGGCCTGCCGGAGGCCACCACGATCCACTGGCACGGGGTGGCGCTGCGCAATGACATGGACGGGGTCCCCGTGCTGACCCAGCTTCCGACCAGGTCCCTCGGGGACTTCCGCTACGAGTTCACCGTCCCGGACGCCGGGACGTACTTTTTTCACCCGCACGCCGGCGTGCAACTGGACCGCGGACTATACGTGCCACTGATCGTGGAGGACCCGGGCGAGCCCGGATCCTACGACACCGAACTGGTCGTCATGCTGGATGACTGGCTCGACGGGCTGGGTCGTGATCCGGATGGCGTGTTCCAGGAACTGCGCGCCGGTGGCATGGGCGGCATGGACCACGGTGGGCCGGGTGGGATGGGAATGGCGCGCTCGGCGTTGCTCGGTGGCGACGCCGGTGATGTCACCTACCCGTATTTCCTGGCCAACGGCCGGCTAGCCAGCGCCCCGCAGGTGGTCGCAGTGCGTCCCGGGCAACGCATCCGGCTGCGGCTGATAAACGCGGGTTCAGATACCGCCTTCCGGGTCGGGCTGCCGGGCATGCCGATGACCGTCACCCATACCGATGGTTTCCCGGTGCAGCCGGCCAACGCCGACGCCGTGCTGATCAGCATGGGCGAGCGGATCGACGCGATCATCACCGTCCCCGACCGGCCGGTGCCGCTGCTGGCGCTGGCAGAGGGTAAGAACGGATTCGCTCAGCTCGTCCTGCAACCGGGCCGTACCGCGGCCCCCGAACCGGCCTCCCTGGTGGCGGAGCTGACTTCGCGGCCGGTGCTGGTGGCCACCGACACCCGAGCGGCTGACGTGGTGCGTCTGGCCGAGCGGACACCCGATGCGGTCCACGAGCTCAAGCTCGGCGGTCCGGACCCCGGCTACACCTGGACGATCAACGGGCAGGCCTATGACCCCGACCGGGGATTGCCGGTGCGTGAGGGGCAGCGGGTCCGGCTGCGGTTCGCCAACACGACGACGATGTTCCACCCGATGCACCTGCACGGGCACACTTTCCAGGTCCGCTCCCAGGGCGGATCCGGCCCACGCAAGGACACGGTCAACGTCCTGCCGGGGCAGGCGGTCGAGGTGGACTTCGACGCCGACAATCCCGGCCAGTGGCTCACCCACTGCCACAACATCTACCACGGTGAGGCCGGCATGATGACGGTGGTGTCCTATGGGGAGTAATCGGGCCGCCGCGAGCATGGCTGCGGGCACGCGGGTTCGGCGACGTCTCCGACTTCGGATTCCCGGGATCGCGGCGGCCTGGCCGTCGTCGTGGCACTAGATGGTTGATTCCGTGAAGATCGTGTGAGGTGTGTCGTTACCGGGGATGTGGGCGGAGGGCGTTCAAGATCAATGTGTGACCAGAGAACTGAACACCCTCCTGACTGCACTGTACGTTTTGATCGACGATCACGTGGTGGAAGCTCGCGTCGGCCGTGGCCGTCGGCCCCTGCTCTCCGACAGTGAGCTGATCACCTTGGCGGTGGCTCAGATGCTGCAGGGCTATCACTGCGAACGCCGCTGGATCCGGCACCTCCACAGCAGCACTCAATGGCGTGCGATGTTCCCCTACCTGCCCCGCCGGGAGACCGAGTTCTCCGTGCTGCCGCTCCTGATGGCAGTCGCGGTCGCCACCCGCACCGAGCTTGCCCTGCCCGCGCTGCTGTTCTAGCTGGCCGCCTACGCCGTGGCCAACCTCGGTGCGTTCGCCGTCGTCGCGGAGTTCCCGCACGCCGAGCGGATCGAGGACCACCGGGGTCTCGCCCGGCGCCACGCCCGCCTCGCCCTGGTGCTCGTCGTGTGCTTGCTCGGCCTGGTTGGCACCCCACCCACGGCCGTGTTCCTCGGCAAGCTCGAAGTCTTCGCCGCCGCTATCGACGGTGGCTTCGCCTGGCTGGCCGCGGTCGCCGCGGTCAACACCGTGGCCAGCCTGTTCTACTACCTGCGCTGGATCGCCCCGGTCTTCCTGGGCCGGCCGTCGCTACCCGCCGCTGTCCTGGCACCGGCCGGCCGGTGGGCCGCGCTGGGCGCCTACGCCGCCGGAGCCGCGTCGGTCGCGCTCGGTATCGCCGGCGGCCTGGTGCTCCCGCTCGGAGCCGGCCCGCTGCTGCCTTGACACGCAGCTGCGTCACCTCCTCCAGCTCCGGTAACGACCCTTCTACTATGTGCGATAGTTATCCTATGGAAGGTGGTAGCTGGTGACGTGGGGCTGGAGGCGATGACGGAGGCACTCAGCGGGAAGCGGTATCCGAGTACATCATGACCGGGATCAAACCGAGGGGAAACAGATGGGCAGTGGGACAGTTCGCGGGCTGGTTGGCACGGTGATCGGGTTGACGTTGATCATCAGCGGCTGCACGGCTGCCCCGTCCGTCAACCCCCCACCTCCCGCCGCGCCGCCTCCCTCCAACCAGGCCGGCCCGCTGCCGGCGGACTGCGCCGATCGGGTCACCGAGCCCGAGCAGGCGAGTGCGGCCGTGGAGCAGGTCCGGCCAGGCAGCATGGTGTGTTTGGCTGGCAGTGGTCTCACCGACGCTGAGCTGGAGGTGACGGCCTCGGGAACGCCTCAGCAGCCGATCACGATTGTCGCTGATGGCGCGACTATGCGAAGCATGAATGTCAAGGCCGACTACGTCGTAATCCAGGGGCTGACGCTGCGCGATGGGGATGGCCTGACGATGGCGGGTCGCGGTCTCGTCGCCCGCAACAACGTGATCTACAACGCCACCAAGAACGGCCTGACCTGCTTCGGCTGCGTTGACACGATCCTCGAGTCGAACACCGTGCAGCGTGCCGACGGGACCGGTATCTGGTTCAGCGGCGAACGGGTCACGGTCCGGGACAACACGGTGAGTGAGTCGGTAGCGCGCACTCAGAACGACGCCGACGGAATCCGGTTCTTCGGAGCCGGCCACCGGCTGACCGGGAACACGATCAAGGATATCAAGGCATCCGGCTACCGCGACGAGGGTCCGCACACCGATTGCTTCCAGACCTACGACAGTGCTGATACCCCACCCACCTACGACGTCGTCATCGCCAACAATGTCTGCAGGAATGTCGATGTCCAGTGCCTGATCGCCACCATCGACGACCCCCGCGCCCGTCGCGCCCCGGTGGGGCGGACCGCGATCGTCTTCGAGGGCAATACCTGCGAAGTCAAGGGTTCCCAGGCGGTCCTGTTGCGGAACTTTTCCGACGTAGTCGTGCGTGGCAACAGCTTCTCCGGTCCCGGTGACCGCGCGGTGCAGCTCACCGGAGAGTCGACCGGTGCTGCCGTGATCGGCAACACCATGACGGGTCGCATGCGCCCGTTCGAGATGGACCGGCAGTCCGAACCAGGGTTCCAGGAATCCGGCAACATCTCCCGCTCCCCCGAAGGCATTCCGACCGAACCTTGGACCGACAGCCGCCAAGGGCCTGGACAGCGTCCCGGGCCGCCGGACGATCACCACGGGCATCACGGGCATCACGGGCACGGAGGCTAACCCAGCTGTGTCTAATCCGCCCGCTGGTCACGGACAACGGATCGAGCGGGGACCTGACGATGACACCAGGAAGGCGCATATGCGTACCGCACTAAGCATGGCCTTCGCGATCGTCAGCGCCGTGGTGCTGATCGGATGCGCGGGACCGTCAGGTAACACGCTGCAGAACCGGCTGGTCGCCGACGTGACCGGTGCGGGCGCCTTCACCCATCTTGAGATGCTGCAGCGGATCGCCGACAACAGCGGCGGTAACCGGGCGTCCCCAGGCCCGGGCTACGACGCGAGCGTGGACTCCGTGGCCGGGATCCTGCGCAACGCGGGCTACGAGGTGAGCACGCCTACGTTACGCGTGGACACCACCACCATCCGGAACGTGATCGCGCAGACCCGAACGGGAAATCCGGAGCGGGTGGTGATGGCCGGGGCGCACTTGGACTCGGTGCCGGAGGGACCCGGCATCAACGACAACGGCTCCGGTGTGGCGGCGCTGCTGGAGGTCGCGGTGCGGCTGGGCGGCTCGCCCGAGGTGAGCAACGCGGTGCGGTTCGCGTGGTGGGGCTCAGAGGAGGTCGATTTGAACGGTTCGACGCACTACGTCGAGACCCTCTCCAGGGATGACCGCAACCGGATCGCGCTCTACCTGAATGTAGACATGGTGGCCTCCCCCAATCCGGGCTATCGGGTCCAGGGCGGCAAAGGTAGCGGCTCTCGCGCTGGCCCGGCTGGTTCGGCGACGGTGGCGCGGGTGCTGGTCGACCAGTTGGCAGCCGCTGGCGTCACTGCCGACACGATCGAATTCGATGACGGCTCTGACTACGTGCCATTCATCAAGGCCGGCATCCCAACGGGCGGTATCGAGAGCGGTGACAGGCAGAGAAAGACCGCCGAGCAGGCCGCCCGCTGGGGCGGGCGGGCCGGTGAGGTCTTTGACTCCTGCTACCACAAGGCATGCGATCGGCTCGATAACATCGACTCCACCGCGCTGGACCGCTACACCGACGCCGTCGCCGGCACCGTGGCCCATTTCGGGATGTCGACCGACGACCTCGCCGGCTGAACGGCGTTCACGATCTACTTCCAGGGGCGTCCTCGCCGGCGTGGTCGTTCGCCGGTAGTGCCTTGGCAGGGATTCGGACGTGGACGCGGAGGCCGCCGTCGGGCCGGGAGTGGGCGTGTACATCGCCACAGTGGGCGTGGGCGACCGAGCGCACGATGGACAGGCCGAGTCCCGCTCCGCGGGCGGGCGAGGTGTGGCCGGAATCGGTGAGACGGTCGGCGCAAGGCAGTCTGCGGAACGGCTCGAACAGTCCGTTGACGTCGTAGCCAGGGACGGTGGGTCCGGCGTTTTCCACGGTGAGCCAGGCGTGCCCGCCCGCGGTGCTGGTGGTGATCGAGACCCAGCCGTGCTCGGTGATGTTGTAGCGGATCGCGTTGTCGAGCAGGTTGTGCGCGAGGCGTTCCAGCAGCAGTGGGTCGCCGACCACGGGTGCGGCAGCGATGGTGGCGCGGATCTCGACCCCGGCCTGGCGGGCCGCATCGTCGGAGATCGTGGTGACCTGCCGGGCGATGTCGGCCAGGTCGACGGGACTGTGCTCGGTGAGGCGCTGGTCGCTGCTGGCGAGCACGAGCAGGCCATCGATGAGGCGTTCGTGGCGGTGGTTGACCTCCAGCAGCGTGGCACCGAGTTGTCGCATCGATTCCGGGGCATCGGGGGTGTCGAGCGCGACTTCGATCAGCGTGCGGTTGATCGTCAACGGTGTGCGCAGCTCATGGGAGGCGTTGGCGACGAACCGCCGCTGCCCGTCGAAGGAGCGGTCCAGCCGCTCTAGCATGGCGTCGAAGGTGCCGGCGAGATCTTTGATCTCGTCATCGGGCCCGTCCAGCGCGATACGTTCGTGCAGGCTGCGCTCGGCGACGCGGCGGGCGGTCGCGGTGATCCGCTGCAGGGGGCGCAACGCCCGTCCGGCCAGCAGCCATCCGAGACCCCCGGCGACGGCACCGACGGCACCGAGCGAGGCCAACGACCAGACCAGCATCGCGTGCAGCGTGTGGTCGCGGCCTTGCTCGAACTGGGCTGTGAACGCTTCATGCAGCTGCGCCATCCGTGAGCTGCTGGGTGCGTCCGCTTCGCTCAGGAACTCCGCTGTGAGCCGTTCGGTGATGCCAGCCCGGAAGGACAGCTGGTGGTCAAGCGATTGCCGGAGATAGAAATAGGTGAGGGCGATCAGCGTCGCACCGGCGAGGAAGAACGCCCCCGCATACAGCAGGCTGAGCCGGACCCGGATCGTGGAGCGCCACCAGCGTGTCATGGGATGCGGTATCCGGCGCC
The DNA here is from genome assembly GCA_050699515.1 of Pseudonocardiaceae bacterium. Lineage (GTDB taxonomy): Bacteria > Actinomycetota > Actinomycetes > Mycobacteriales > Pseudonocardiaceae. Next base: position 44,199 of record JBOHFF010000102.1, on the reverse strand, counting down.
GGGGACGGTGTCGATGATCGGTGGGTCGCCCAGCTTGCGGCGCACCATCATGATGGTGAACCGGACGACGCCGGTGAAGGGATCGGTGTGTTCGTCCCATGCCTTTTCCAGGAGCTGTTCGGCGGAGACCACGCCGCCGTCGGCACGCAGGAGTTCGGCGAGGACGGCGAATTCCTTGCGGGACAACGCCACCGGCTGGCCGTCTCGGGTGACCACCCGGCGGTGCGGGTCAAAGCGAATGCCGGCGCGCTCGAGCACCGGCGGGACGGCGGGCCTGGCTCGCCTGCCCAGGGCTTGAATGCGGGCGATGAGCTCGGCGAAGGCGAACGGCTTGGTGAGGTAGTCGTCGGCACCGAGCCCGAGGCCGGTCACCCGCTGGGTGACCGCGGTCGCGGCGGTGAGCATCAGGATCCGGGTGTCGGTTCCCGATTCCACCAGCGTGGCACATACCTGGTCGCCGGACACGCGTGGCAGATCACGGTCCAAGACGACGACGTCGTAGTCGTTGACCGCCAGGCGCTCCAGCGCGGCATCACCGTCGTAGGCCACGTCGACGGCCATGGCCTGTCTACGCAGCCCGACGGTGATCGTGTCAGCCAGCAGCCGTTCGTCTTCCACCACCAGTACCCGCACGCCCACCATCGTGCCCGCTCGTGACGTTGGCGGGTCGTGAGGGAACTCCCTAGCACTGCGCTAATGCCCGACTTGGTGAACTGGCGGCGACACCAGCGACCGCGGAGGACACGCACATGCCCGACCCGACCCGCGACACCGACGCCAAGGACGACTCCGGCCGCGACACTCGCACCCCACGCTGGGTAAAGGCGTGTGGGATCATCGCCCTCGTCGTGATCCTGGCATTTGTCATCGTGCTGGTCACCCGGGGCCCCCACCGCCCTGGTATGCACGGTGCTGGTGGTGGTGCCGCACCGTCCGCCAGCGTCACAGCACCCGGATCCGGTGGCGGCCATACCCCGTCCGATCGGAGCCATTGATGATCATGGCATCTCGCGTCCGCAAGCTCGCGCTCACCGCGCATGTCACGACCACACTCGGCTGGCTCGGCGCGGTCGTTGTCTTCCTCGCTCTCGCCGTCGTCGGTCTGACCAGCCAGGATGCTCAGACGGTGCGTGGCGCCTATCTCGTGATGGAGCCGGCCGCCTGGTACGTTCTCGTCCCGTCGGCCTTCGCTTCGCTGCTCACCGGGCTGATCCAGTCACTAGGCACCGCATGGGGCCTGTTCCGACACTACTGGGTCCTGTTCAAACTCCTGATAACCGTCGTTGCCACCATCGTCTTGCTGATCTACATGGAGACATTCAGCATGATGGCACGTATGGCGGCAGACCCGACATTGCCCACTGCCGATATCCGGGCGCTGGGAACCTCCCCCCGCTTTCACGCCATACTCGCCGGATTGCTGCTGCTGGTCGCCACGGCGCTCGCGGTGTACAAGCCGAAGGGCATGACCCGATACGGGCAGCGCCAACAGCGCGCTCAGCGGGGTATTGGCCTCCGCGTCGGCGGCGAGAAGCCGCAGCGTGCTTAACGATCTCGGTCCTGTCAAGGGGATCGGGGTGTCGACGCCGGTCAGCCCAAGAAAGGGCAGGATACCAGGATTCCGGCTACGAAGAACGCGGTGCTTGCCAGAGCGGGAATGAGCGCTGCGATCGTGCCGGCAAGCCCGGAGCGCAGGGACCGCCGGAGGCGACTGCGCACCGGTCGAGGTGAGGACAGCAGATCCAGCCGGAGCGCGGTGCAGTCGCGTGCCATCCCCAGGCCATGGGCCGGAGTGAGGTCCGCCGACATGCCCAGCAACGCCGAGCGGACCGCTCCGGCGCCGTGTGAACGCGCGGCCACTGAGTCGGCGGACACTTCGACGAGCGCCCGAACCAGGTGCGGGGAGCGCCGCGTCAGCGGCAGCCAGGGCAGCGCGGCGGCGAGCGCTTCGGCGAGCGCGACCATCAGGTGGTGACGACCGCGCAGGTGGGCACGCTCATGTTCGAGGACGGCCGCGACCTCCTCCATGGGGAGACAACGGCGCAGCCCTTCACTGGCGACGATGAGCGCGGGTCGGCCTGCCACGCTGTAGGCCATCGGATGCGGCACGTCCAACCACAGCGTGGAACCCGGAGTCGCGCCGCCGCCGGTGAGGATACGGAGCAGGTCGAGGTGCTTGCGGTGAAGCGTCCGCCGCTGCTGCGCGTGACGGCGGACGCGCCCTCCGCACCGCGCAACGACGACCGCCACGAACAACACTGACAGCAACCCCGCAACCTCGTCGATCCGCGGCACGGATCCGTGTGAAATCGCACCCCAACAGTGGTCCACAAGGGCCACGACGTGCCGCGCAGGCCCGTGACCGGGAAGTAGCATCAGGCTGGCGGCTGCCGCGAGGCTGAGCAGCGTGCTGCCCACGAGGGCGATCCACATCACCAGAAGGGCCTGTGGGTCGGCGCCTGCATGCAGCCGGTACTCGAGCAGCCGGGGAGCCGCCCATGCGACGAGCAACGCTCCGAGTATCAGGACGAGGACGATCGCCATTGGCTTCTCCGCTCCCCCAGAGCACGGCGCATCATGGTCGGCTCGGAGGCGGATTGATCTCCGACAGGACATCGCGAACCGCCAGCGGGCTGTGGGCCTGCCACAGCCCGCCCATCACCGGCTCTTCCAGCTCTCCCAATCCCTGCATGGCGTCGCCTCCGAACCCAAGGCTACGGGTCCGTCCCGTCACCGTGTGCGACAGGCAGCCCGCGATGCTCACTGGCAAACGACCGCGCAGGCCGTAGTGGCCGCCCGCGTGGAGGCCACCGGTCGCCGGAGTCGACGCCGAGGCCGTGCACGTGCGAGCTCTACCGAGCCCTCCGGACAGGGCGCTCTCGCGCGGGGTCACGTTCAGCAGTCACCTGGTTCCAGTGGGTGCTTATTTGTGGTATCTCTGTTACACAGAGAGATGATACCTGGGCGTGGCCGAGTGGGTACTGGCCGTTTCGGGGCCGCCCTGTTGGCGCTTCGGTGCGTGTGCTTGCATATCGGGCCGCAGAGCGAGGCAGTGGTCGCCCAGTCCACAGTGGCTACCCCCGATTCCACGTGGTTACCCCCGATTCCACGTGGTTACCCCCGATTCCACTGTGGACACGATCGAGTGAGGGTTGTGCTTCATGAGCTTGCATACACACGGCGTTGCTCTCGCCGTCGTAGGGTGGCGCGGTGCGGGGTAAGGGGAGGATCTTCCGTTGGCGTGTGCTGATGTTTGGCCTCGCACTGGGAGCCCTACTCGCATTCTCGGTCGGGAAGTTTGCCGAGTGCGCGGTTGCTGGTGGATGGCAGGACGCGGCTCACGCGATCGAGCACACTCACAGTCACAGTGAGCCTGCTCACAGTGAGCCAGCGGCGATAGCCCCAGCGGGGTTCGGACCGGCAGCTCAACCGTGCCATCACAACGCCGGTCACGATCACGAGGGTGCCGGGAGCGAGATGTACGTCGCGCCGCGGCGGGCGATCGATCAGGTGGCCGATGAGTCGGTTGTTCCGGGCACGGCTGACGTGTCGGCGGTTGGTGCTCTCGTCTTGCCCGGGGTCCGGGGGCGTGGCCCTCCGTCCTCGGTTTCTCGATGGTCCCCCTCGGGACGTCACATCTTGATCTCTTGGTGCATCGCGCGGACGTGACGCGCGCCCCCGCAACAACCTGAATGTCTGCCGGTAGGGCAGATGCGGGCTGTTGCTGCGCGCGTATCGCTGTCCTCGTCACCTGTCTCCAGGAGAGATCAATCATGAAGATGTTGCTTCACCGCGCGCTCGACGCGCAGCATGCCAGTTCGTCCCCCGCCCGCGTCCTGGCCGCCGGATACGCGCCGCGCTGCGACACGGTCGCCGGTGCGGTGGGCAGCACCCCGGTGTTGTGGATCGACCGGCCGCTGAACCCCGAGGGGCGCGGATTCTGGGCGAAGCTTGAAGGGCATAACCCGGGCGGCATGAAAGATCGGCCGGCGCTGCATATGGTCGAGCGCGCTCGCCAGCGCGGTGACCTGCAACCGGGCGGGATGATCGTCGAGTCGACGAGCGGGACGCTGGGCCTGGGCTTGGCGCTGGCCGGCATCACCTACGGGCACCCGGTGACGCTGGTCACCGATCCCGGCCTGGAGCCGATCATGCACCGGCTGCTGACCGCCTACGGGGCACGGATTGATGTCGTCAGCAGCCCACACCCCACTGGGGGCTGGCAGGAGGCTCGACGTCAGCGGGTGGCCGAACTGCTGGCTGAGCGTCCGGGCTCGTTCGGTCCGGACCAGTATCACAACCCGGACAACGTGGCCGGGTACATGCCGCTGGCGCTGGAACTCGTTGCCCAGCTCGGCCGGGTCGACGTGCTGGTGTGCTCGGTAGGCACCGGTGGCCATTCGGCCGGGGTGAGTCGGGTGCTGCGGGAGTTCTTCCCGCAGCTGCGCCTGGTCGGCGTCGACACGGTGGGTTCCACGATCTTCGGGCAGCCTGCCCGGACGCGGTTGATGCGTGGGCTGGGATCAAGCATCTACCCGCGTAATATCGACTATCCGGCGTTCGATGAAGTGCATTGGGTCGCGCCCCGCGAGGCAGTACGTGCCGCGCGGCTGCTCGCTGGCGTGCAGTATGCCAGCGGCGGCTGGAGCGTGGGCGCTGTCGCCTTGGTCGCGGGCTGGCTGGCCCGCACCGAGGAACCGGACGCCCGCATCGCCGCGATCTTCCCTGATGGCCCGCAACGCTACTTCGACACCGTGTTCAACGACGACTATTGCCACCGGCATGGGCTGCTGACCGCCCACCTGCCGACCGAGCCCGATGAGATCGCCTATCCCACCGAGCGCGAGGTCACCCGCTGGACCCGCTGTCGCCATGTGCTCGACCCGACGGCCGGGCAGGGGGACCGCTGATGCGCACGATCGCTCAGTTCCGCTCGTTCGACCGGCCGGTGCAGCTGCTGCTGCTCAATCAGTTCAGCATCAACATCGGCTTTTACATGCTCATTCCGTATCTCGCGGGGTACCTGGCGGGTGATCTCGGGCTGGCCGTCTGGGTGGTCGGCCTGGTGCTGGGCGTGCGGAACTTCGCTCAGCAGGGCATGTTCCTCATCGGCGGCACGCTGGCCGACCGGCTGGGCTACAAACCGCTGATCGTAGCCGGTTTCGTGCTGCGTACCGCTGGCTTCGGGCTGCTGGGCCTGGCGGACTCGGTGTCCGCGCTCATCGCGGCCACGGCCGCCATCGGTTTCGCCGGGGCACTGTTCAATCCCGCGGTCCGCGCCTACCTCGCTCATGACGCCGGCGAGCGGCGAGTGGAGGCATTCGCGCTGTTCAACGTCTTCTACCAGACCGGGATCCTGCTCGGTCCGCTGGTGGGGCTGGCGCTGACCGGAGTCGACTTCCGCCTCACGTGTGCCGTCGCGGCGGGCGTTTTCGCGGTGCTCAGCGTTGCCCAGCTGCGCGCTTTGCCGCAGCGCCGGGGCTGCGACATCGCGGACCGCGAGCCAACTTCGGTGGTGACGCAGTGGCGCTCAGTGCTGGGGAACCGCTCGTTCCTGCTCTTCTCGATCGCCATGATCGGCAGCTATGTGCTGGCCTTCCAGGTCTACCTCGCCCTACCACTGGAGGTACGTCGCCTTGCCGGGAGCGGCGTGGCCGGGACCGTCGGGGTGGCCGCGTTGTTCGCGGTCTCGGGGCTACTCACCATCGCCGGACAGACGCGGATCACAGCGTGGTGTAAAAAACGCTGGAGACCGGGTCGCTGCCTCGTGGTAGGGCTGAGCCTGATGGCTGCGGCGTTCCTCCCACCACTAGTCACCGCGACATCAGCCGCGGGCGGCGGAGCAACGCCCGCCGCGGTGTTGCTGGCGCCGCTGGCCCTCTCCGCGGCACTGCTCGCACTGGGCACCATCGTGGTGTTCCCGTTCGAGATGGACACCATCGTCACGCTTTCCGATAACCGGCTAGTGGCCACTCACTACGGCCTGTACAACACCGTGTGCGGGATCGGCATCATGCTGGGGAACCTGCTTACCGGCACCGCGCTGGACCTGGGTCGGGCCGATGGCCTGCCGGCGTTACCGTGGCTGGCCCTCTCGGGCATCGGGCTGCTCTGCGCAGCGGCTGTCAGCGCACTCGACCGCGCTAGCCGCCTGCAGCGGCCCGTCGCCGCCGGCGCTTCGGCGTGATCCCCACCAGACTGGGCGACCGCTGGTGCGTGGCCGAGACACGCCCGGCAGGCCGTATCCTCAGGCCAGGAGGTGACATGCACGGCCTGGGCGATCTCGAAACGGCAGTCATGGACGTGCTGTGGCGCGCTCCGAATCCGCGGAGCGTCCGCGAGATGCTGGCAGAGATCAACCGCTCACGCGCGCTGGCCTACACGACCGTGATGACCGTGCTGGATAACCTGCATCGCAAGGGTTGGGTGCACCGCGAGCGTGCCGGGCGCGCCTACCAGTACCGGCCGGCGCAGGCGCGGGAGGAGGCGGCCGCGCGGGCTCTGCGCGAGGTGCTCGCGTCCACCGGAGATCCGGATGGAGTCCTGCTGCATTTCGCGCGGTTCGCGTCAGACCATGAGTCCATGATCCTGCGCCGCGCCCTCGGGGAGCAGGAGAGTCGATGACGATCGCGCGCATCACTGCGGGGCCGCTGTACCGGTTCCGCAGTGATGCGGTCACGCTGGACCCGGCCGACGCCGCGCCCGCCGAACCCGGATAGACCGCCTGTGCCCGTTCGCCCTGAGGGCGTGGTCCACCCCACCTGGGGTGGGGTAACGTGGATGGCATGGACATTCACCAGCACTCCATTGTGAACCGGTTGAAGACGGCCCGCGGGCATATGAGCGGCATTATCTCGATCATCGAGGACGATGCGTACTGCCCGGATGTGATGAGCAGCTCTCGGCGGTTCAGGGGTTGCTAGAGGGGGCGAGCCGGATCATGCTGCGCCGGCATCTGGGGACCTGCGTGGCCAAGGCGATGCAGGAAGGCCGGACCGCCGAGATCGTCGATGAGCTGATGGAGACGCTGAAGTTCGACAAGCAGGTCTTCCGTCCCGCCCCGGAGTCGGTGTCGGACCAGGTATTGGAGCAGGCGGAGATGGGGTCATGACGATGACCCCATCGACGGCATGTGAGTTCGTGGTCCGCGGGGATGACGTGTGGGTCGTGTGCGGCGCGGGTGCAGAAGGTGCTGGGCCAGGCGTCGGGCGTGACCTCCGCTGAGGTCAATTTCGCGACGGGGACCTGATGCGGATCCGGCCGGGGGGAGAAGATCCCCACCGACGGCGAGGTTATCGGCGGGGCCAGCGCGGTGGATGAGTCGATGCTGACCGGTGAGTCGGTCCCAGGTGCTGCCGGCCGACAAGCAGTCCGAGGTCGCCCGGCTGCAGGCCGCCGGTGAGGTCGTCGCCATGGTCGGCGACGGTGTCAACGACGCCCCCGCACTGGTACAGGCCGATCTGGGTATCGCCATCGGCACCGGCACCGACGTCGCCATCGAGTCGTCCGACCTCACGTTGATGCGCGGCGAGCTGTCCGGGATACCGACCGCGATCCGGCTGTCCCGGCGGACCTACCGGACCATCCTCCAGAACCTCGGCTGGGCGTTCGGCTACAACGTGGCGCTGATCCCGCTGGCCGCGCTCGGCCTGCTCAACCCGATCCCCGCGGGTGCTGCGATGGGGTTCTCGTCGGTCAGCGTGGTCACCAACTCGTTACGCCTGCGCCGATTCCGCGAGTCTGCTCCTCCCGTGGCTTCCACCGCTGCCCGAGGAGGTCGCCGCGAAGACGTTCGCGCTACGGACCGCTACCCGGCGATTCAACACCCGGGGGAACTCGCCGGTTGAGTTCCGCCAGCATCCGGTTGTAGGCCTGCCGGGCCGCTTCGTCGTCGTCGACGTCGGCGCTGGCTCCGACGGTGTGCTGGTCCGCGCCGGACGTCGATCCGATCGTGGCCAGTGACTGGCGACGGGCCGACTCCAGCCAGTCGCCCAGGCGGGCCCGGGACCCGGCGGCGCTCCACTGGGCGACGACGACAAGCATGAGCAGCATCATCAGGGCATCCCCAGCCACCCACATGATCGCGCCGGAGACGTTCTGGTCCTCCAGCAGGGCAGGCCCCCAGCCCGGGCGCATCAGCGCGGTACTCGGGGCCAGCGGCTGCCGGGTGAGCATCAGCGCCACCCCCACCAGCGTGTCCGCTCCCATCGCCAAGCCCAGCAGCGCGAACCGGACGATGTGCGGGACCGGCCACGGGCTGTCCTGCGCGCCGGCCAGCGGCCAGAACAGCAGGTATCCACTGACCAGGTAGAGCACCTGCTCGAGGTGGTGCACGCCCGGTTGGGTGGCCATCGCCTCCGGGAAGCGGGTCAGATGCGTGATCACCAGCACCGCGGTGTACAAGCCGATCGTCAACACCGGGAAGGTCAGCCAGCGCGCCAGCCGGCCGGTCGGGGCTCGCTGCCGCCAGAGCAGGACCGGTTGACCCCAGATCAGCAACACCGGCACGACCATGATCAATAACAGGTGTTGGATCATGTGCACCCACAGCAGCGCATGCCCGTACACCTCGATGCTGCTGTGCACCGACACCAGCAGTACCGCCACACCGGCCAGCCACGACGCCGTCGCCCGCACCGGCCAACCGGACCCGGTGGTGCGGCTGCGGCGAAGCACGCCGATCAGGTAGCCGAGCACAGCGAACACCGCCAGCACGTCGACGACAGGTGCCGACGTCCAGGTCGTCACAGCGGTATGCCAGGTCAGTGGCGGGATGTCCGGGTGCTCCCCTCATGCAGAGCGTGCTAACCACTCCGAGCTTAACGCGTGTCACCGATACACTGAGGGTGACCGCGACTCGATCATGCCCTACCCTCGCAGTTGCCATCAGCAGGCAGCTAATGCGTGGGGGTCTCGTGCATCGGGTTCAGATCGAAGTGATCCTGCTGTCGATCTCGGATGACGCTGTGCTGAGATGGCGGGCGATCAGGGCCGATCTGCCATCGGGAGGTCGGCCCGATGCTCGAGCGCGCGAGCTCGCGGGCCTGGTCATCGACGTACCCACCGAGACGGTCGTGCATTCGACGTCATGGCGGCCCGCGCCGAGCGGTCTGATCCTGACCTATGCGGTGCTGCCGGATCCAGCACCCACCGCGGGCACCGTGCGGGCGGTCCCGGCTGACGCCAGGGTGGTCTGCTCCGGGAACGCCGCCGTCCCGACCCCCGCGGTCGTGACGATCGAGCACGTGCTGGCCCATGCGCTGCGGCATATGTCGATGGTGGCCCGCACCACCCCGGCGGTCGCGCGGGCCGTCGATGCGCACCCGCGGCTGTGGCACGCTGTGAGAGCCCACACCCCCGGTGTGGCAGGTCAACTCATTGGCTCCTGAGCCGGAACGGGAAGAAAAAGGATAATCCCATTTGTGACATCCCGCCCACGGCTACTGGCCATCATGGGATCCGGCGAGACCGCCCCGACGATGGCGAAGGTGCATCGCCTGCTGGTCGACCGCCTCGGCGCGCCACCCGCTGACGCGGTCCTGCTCGACAGCCCGTACGGCTTCCAGGAGAACGCCGACGAGATCTCCCAGCGCACGGTCGGTTACTTCCGGAATCTCCGGATTCCACTCGACGTGGCCTCGTGGCGCACCTCGGAAGACATCCTGTGCCGGGAACGGGCGTTGGCGCGGATCGCCGCCGCCGATTACGTGTTCTCGGGGCCGGGCAGCCCGACCTACGCGCTGCGGGTCTGGGAGCACAGCCGGCTGGCCGACGTGCTGGGTGCCAAGCTCGCCGGCGGCGGCTGCGTGAGCTTCGCCAGCGCGGCGGCGGCGACCCTGGGTGTCGCGACGGTGCCGGTGTACGAGATCTACAAAGTGGGCGCAACCCCGCATTGGGCGCCTGGCCTGGACCTGCTGGCCCGGATCGGGTTGCGGGCAGCGGTGATCCCGCACTACGACAACACCGAGGGCGGTACCCACGACACCCGGTTCTGCTACCTCGGTGAGCGGCGGCTGCGCCTGCTGGAATCGGCGTTGGACGCCGGCACGGTCGTGCTGGGCGTGGACGAGCACACCGCCGTGCTGTTCGATCTGGACGCGGACACCGCGACGGTCTTGGGCCGAGCCACGCTCACCCTGCGCAGGCAGGGCGTGAGCACCGTCTTCGCCGCGGGCACCATCGTGGCGATCGATGAGTTGCGAGCGATCGCCGCGGGTGGCGGGCGAAGACTCGCGCCGGCGAGCCAGCCCGCGCCCGCTGAATCGAACTCCCTGGCACCGTCACTGCGCGCGGAGGCCCAACGCCTGGAGTGCGTGTTCGATCACGCCCTCCAGGTTCCTGACGTGGAAGCCGCCGTCACGGCCGTGCTGGAGTTGGAGCAGGCGATCGTGGACTGGTCGGCCGACACCGAGGAGATGGACGGCACCGAGGGTCCTCGCGGAATGCTGCGCGGGATGGTGACGCGACTGGCCGAACTCGCCGCGGTGGGCGCGCGGGATCCGCGCAAGGCCGTCGCCCCCTTCGTCGAGGCGCTGATCGAGCTCCGCGAGCAGGCCCGCGAGCAACATTCCTGGACCCTCGCCGACGCCCTGCGCGATCGTCTGACGGCCGCCGGAATCGAAGTGCGCGACACCCCCACCGGCCCGATCTGGCTGCTCCCAGACCCACCCGGCTAGCTGTGCGGCGGGAGCCGGCCGGTGGGAGTCAGGTGCAGGGTGCGATCGGTCCAGCGCTTCAGCAGGACGGTGTCGTGGGAGATGGCGAGGACCCCCGCGGTGCGTCGTTGCTGGTAGGCGCGGATCACCGCGACCAGCGCGGCGGCGGTGGAGGCATCGAGCATGGTGGTCATCTCGTCGCAGATCAGGTAGCCGGGGTCCAGCGCCAGGGCGCGGGCGAGGCAGGCCCGCTGGAGCTGGCCGTCGCTGAGCTCGTGCGGCCGGCGCTCGAGCAGGTCCGTGGTCAGCCCGACCAGGTCGGCCAGCTCCTCGACCCGGGCCGGCGCACCCGGAGTCCGCGCGGCGGCCAGCGGCTCACCGATCGCCCGGCGCAGGGTCATCCGGGGGTCGATCGAGAGCCGCGGTTGCTGGAAGACGACTCCGATGCGAGTACGCAGCGCTCGGGGTGCGCGGTGCAGGAAGCCGGGCACCCGGCTCCCATCGAACCACACCTCGCCGCTGACGGGCTGGTGCAGCAGGCTGAGCACCCGGGCGAGGGTGGACTTCCCGCACCCGCTGGGTCCGGCCAGGCCCAGGGTCTCCCCGGCACGGAGTTCCAAGGTCAGGCCGTGGATCACCGGCCGGTCACGGTGATAGCCGGCCACCACCTGCTGCGCGCTCAGGGCGGGGAACATGGCTGGTGGCAGGCGACCGAGTGCCGGTGGTCGTGGTCGAAGGGGTCGGTGAGCAGCGGGCGGTGCCGGCACTCCGGGACGGCGCGGGTGCACCGGGGCCGGAACGGGCAACCGGTCGGCAGGTCGGTGAGCAGCGGGGGCAGCCCGGGGATCGGGGTGAACGCCCGGTCGGGCAGGGAGTCCACCAGGCCGCGAGTGTAGGGATGGCGGGGGCGCCCGAGCACCTCCGCGGCCGGTCCGAGCTCGACGAGGTGCCCGGCGTACATCACCGCGATGCGGTCGGCGACGCGCCCGGCCGCGGCCAGGTCATGGGTGATCAGCAGCACCGCGCGGTGATCGGCCATGAGGCGGCGCAGCTCGTCGAGCAGCGCATCGACCAGTGCGCGGTCCAGTCCGGTGGTGGGTTCGTCGGCGATGAGCAGCCACGGGTCGCCGACCAGTGCGAGGGCGGTGGCGACCCGCTGCGCCATGCCACCGGAGAGCTCGTGGGGGTATCGATCCAGATCAGCCGGGTGCAGGCCGGCACGCGCGGCCACATGCTCAGCGGCCGCGCGGGGTTGCGTCTCGTCGGGGTGGTGGGCCCGGACGGCCTCCTCCAGCTGGGCGCGTGCGGTGCGCACCGGGGTGAGGTGCGCCGCGGGGCTCTGCGGGATCAGGCCGATCCGGCGGCCACGCACCGTGCGGGCCAGCACCTGATCGGGGGCGGTGAGCAGCTCCAGAGGTGGCCCCGTCGCGCCGCGGAGGGTGGCCGCGCCGGCCACCTCGGCGTTGGCGGGCAGGAAACCGAGCAGCGCGGCGGCCAGCACCGATTTGCCGCATCCGCTCTCCCCGACCAGTGCCAGGCACTCCCCGGGCGTGATCTGGAAGGACACCCCGTTGACCGCGGCGACGTGGGCGCCGGGGATCGTGAAGCGCACCGCCATCCCGGCGACGTCCAGACCGGGTGCCGCGCTCACCACGAGAGCTCCGAGCGCCGGCGGGGTTGAGCCGGTCGCGCCACACCCCGCCGAGCCCGGCCACCACCAGGGTCGTGATCACCAGGACCAGGCCCGGGGCCAGCGACATCCACCAGCCGCCGATGAGCAGGGAGCGCTGCGCGTCGTTGAGCATGTTGCCGATGCTGGCCAGGTGCGGTGGCAGCCCCAGACCCAGGAACGACAGCGCGGTCTCGTGCCAGATGGCGTGCGGAACCATCAGTGTCGTGGCGAGCAGCACCTGCGGGGCGACGTTGGGCAGCAGGTGCGCGAGCACGATGCGGCTGCGCGAGGATCCACCGGCGATGGCGGCGTCGATGAACGGCCGGGTCCGCAGCGAGAGCACCTCGGAGCGCACGATGCGCGCCGAGGACAACCAGTGCGTCAGCGCGATCGAGATCACCACCGCGGTGAGGCTGGGCCGCAGTACCGCGACGATGACGATGCCGAGCAGCAGGTGCGGCACCGAGGCGACCGCGTCGAGCACCCGCATGAGTACCCGGTCGGTCCAGCCGCCGCACGCTCCGGCGATCGCGCCGAGGCCGGTGCCCAGCACCGTGGAAACGAGCGCGGCGACCAGACCCCGTCCCGCGGCAACCTCGGCCGGCGGCGCCTCCTCAGACGAGGGGGTCATGACGACGACTTCGGCGTCCACTTGTCGAGGTTCCACCACAGCGCGTGCAGCAGCCCGTGGTCGTGCGGCTCGACCTGCGGGGCCTGGCCATTCCACTTGTCCCGCAACACGTAGGTGTGGTCGAGGAACACCAGGAACGCCCAACCCGGGTCGGCGACGTAGGCGCTCTGGAACTGGTCGTAGGCGCGTTTGCGTACGGCCGGGTCATGTTGACGTAGCCCGGCTCGCCGATGTAGCGGGAGTTGAGCAGCGTGTAGGCGGCGCTGTCCGGGTCGTAGGGGTCACCGCCGCCCCAGATCGAGGCGGTCTCCCGCTGCCGCTCGAGCATGATCTCGAAAGTGGTGCCCTCCACCGGGGCGTCGATGCCCAGCTTCGCGATGTCACTCGCGGTGGCCAGCGCCAATTCCTTGCGCAGGCTGTCCTCGGCCGGGTACAGAATCGGCAGCCGGGCCGGCTCACCGCCGCGGGAGCGCTTGCCGTCAGTTCCCGCCGTCCAGCCCGCCTCGTCCAGTAGCCGCCCGGCCGCCACCGGGTCGTAGCGGAACGCGGCGTCGGGGTCGTACCACTGGCTCAGATAGGGCGAGATCGGCGTGGCCGCGGGCTTGCCCGCACCGGCGAGCACGGTATCGATCATCGCCTGCCGATCGATACCGACATTGATGGCCTGGCGCACCCTGGTGTCTGCGGTGAACGGCAGCTGCGAGGGGATCCCCAGACCCCGGTAGTCGGCGGATTTCGCCTGCACGAGCTGGTAGCCCTCGCGCCCGGAATAGGTCTTCGCCAGCTTCGGCGGCAGCACTGTGGCGTCGAATTCCCCCGCGGCCATCCGGGTCGCCCGAGCGTTATCGTCACTCACGAAGACCACCGTCGCCGTCTTCACCGCCGGCGCCCCACCCCAGTACGCCTCGTTGGCTTTCAGGACCATCCGATCGCCCTTGCGCCATTCGCTGACCGTGTACGGGCCGGTGCCGATCGGGGCGGTGTTGAACGGCGCGGTGTTGATGTCCTGGCCGTCGAAGGCCTTGCGCGGCACGATGCCCAGCAGCAGCCGCTGCGCGAACGGGGCGTAGGGGTATTTCAGCCGGAACACAACGGTGCGCTCGTCGGGGGCGCTCACCTGCTCCAGCGCGTCGTAGTTGGAGGCGATCGTCGAGTCGACCTTCGGGTCGAGCACCGACTGATAGGTGAACACCACATCCTGCGCGGTCACCGGCGTGCCGTCGCTGAACTGCACGCCGGGGCGCAGGGTCGCAGTCCAGGTCAGCCCGTCCGGCGCGGCGGTCGGCAGCTGCTCGGCCAGTGCCGGTACCAGGGTGAGGTCGGCGTCTCGCGACACCAGCCCGTCGAAGATCTTCGACGCGCCGTCCGGCGCGAACCCGAGGATCGGATTCAGGTTGTCCGGCTCCGACCCGGCGCCGATCACGATCGAGCGGCCATCTCCGAGTGTGGTCGTCCCACTGGGCGCCGAGCAGGCACCCACCAGCGCGATCAACACGACAAAAAGGATCAATCGCCACCGGGTCATACCAGCACGCTAGACACCGATGCAAATCAAGTGCAACAGCCATTCGGCCTAAACAGCTGCATCGGGCGTCCCACCAGTCGCTGAATTCCCAGCATCGGCGAAACTCAGCGGTCATACTGGGGTCGGTGCGTTCAGCGGTCGGGGCCGACGAAGGGCCGTGATCGATGGCGGGTACGGGCATGATGTCGGCTCGCGGCGCTGGATGGCTGGCGCTGGCCATCTCACCGGCCGCCGTGGTGGGTCTCTGGTGGGACGCCCTGATGAAGCACCCGGTGCTCACCGTGGGGCTCCTCGGATTCTATGAAAGTGCCGTCGCGGCGCCGCTTTTCGCAGGGAAGATCGTTGCAGGATTGCGGGAAGGCCGGCAGGAGCGGATCGTCAGCTGGCTCGACCGGGCGTTGGGGCAGCGGATCTCCCGGTTCGGCCAGCGCTATCGGGAGTTCATGCTGGGCAGTCTCCGCGTCATCGATCTCGGGGGCCTGGCAACCGCCGGTTTCCACACTCCTGAGCTGGATGACGTCTTCGTCGAGGTGAGTCTCGCACTCGAGGAGCCGAGCCAGGCATCCGGGAGCCTACTGGCTGTTGTGCCCGCGGAGGTGGCCGATCGCCATTCGCTCCGGGATTTCCTGGACCGGCCGCAACCGGTGGTCCTGGCGGTCATCGGTGCTCCCGGCAGCGGGAAGACCACCTTGTTGCGTCACACGGCCCGGCAGCTCTGCCGCGTCCACCAGGGCCGGCGGCGCACGGTGCCGATCCTGCTGTACCTACGTGAGCATCTCACCATGATCGCCTCGACTCCGGAAGTGGCGCTCCCGGAACTCGTGCGGGGCACGCTCGGACGCTGCGGCCTCGACGAGCCCGAGGGCTGGTTCGAGCAACGACTGCACGATGGTGCCTGCCTGGTGTTACTCGACGGGCTGGACGAAGTGGGCCGACCGGAGGACCGCAGGCGCGTGGCCGGCTGGGTCGAGCACCAGATCAGGCAGTATCCGAAGAACGACTACGTGATCACCTCACGGCCCCAGGGCTACCGGAGGGCGCGCATCGACGGCGCGGCCGTGCTGCAAGTGCGCAGCTTCACCGACGAGCAGGTGGCCTGTTTCCTCCAGGGCTGGTACCTCGCGATCGAGCGGCACAGCACCGGCGCGACGGGGGAGGACGTGCGGCTCCGGGCCGGGTCGGCAGCCGACGATCTGCTCCAGCGGTTGAACGACGCCCCCGCGCTCTACGAGCTGACGGTCAACCCGCTGCTGCTCACCATGATCGCCACCGTGCACCGGTACCGCGGTGCGCGACCCGGCAGCCGGGCCGACCTGTACGGCGAGATCTGCCAGGTCATGCTCTGCCGGCGGCGGGAGGCCAAGGAGCTCCCCAGCACGCTGGATGGCGACCAGAAGGAAGCCCCGCTACGGGGGCTCGCGTTCGCGATGATGAAACGGCAGGTGCGGGACCTACCGCGCGCCGAGGTCCTCGCCGAGATCGGCCCTGCCCTGCACCGCATGTCCCGGGAGCTGACCGCCGAGGAATTCCTCACCGACATCGCGTCCACCGGGCTGCTGGTCGAACGCGAAAGCGGCGGGTGCTCCTTCGCCCACCTGGCCTTCCAGGAATACCTCGCCGCCGCCCACATCCGCGACAAGGGACTCGTCCACGTCCTGGTGGATGCCATCGACGACGCCTGGTGGCGAGAGACGACCCTGCTCTACACCGCCCGCTCGGACGCCGATCCGATTGTCCGGGCGGGCCTGGCGGCCACCAGCGTGACCGCGTTGTCGCTCGCTCTCGACTGCGCCGAGCAGAGCAGCGGGCTGGCACCGGAACTCCGCGACCGCCTCGATGATCTCCTCGCCGCCGCGTCCGCAGCCGACACCGACCCCGAGCGCCGCCGCCTCATGGCCGGTGTCCTGCTCACCCGCCACCTTCGCCGGCTCATCCGAACCGGCAACGGCGGCCGCGTCTGCGCCCGCCTCATCACCACCGGCCTCTACGAGCTGTACCAGCACGACACCCAGGGCCCCGCTCCCGAGCGTCCCACTCACAGCGAATCCAGCGCTGAGGAGCCCATCACTGGTATCAGTGGACGTGATGCGGCCGCGTTCGCGCGCTGGGTCAACAGCATCACCGGCAGCGACACCGTCTACCGCCTACCGAATCTCATGGAGATGAAAGACGCTGCGCTCAGCCGCGTCTTCACGCCACCGAAGCCCGGAATACCACCCCCTACCGTCTGGCTCGAACCCGATTACCAGCACGGCCAATCCGAATCAGAATTGTTTTTCCCAGCGGGTACGAACCACCCCCACCTGATCGACGCAAGGACACTCGTCAGCTACGTCGAAGACGACATCCCACGCTCGATCACGACGCTCATCCGACTACTGCTGCTCCGATCGGTCATCACCATCCGTGTTTTCGCCCGCCACCTCGCCCCCAACCGCAACCACGACCGCGACCGCGCCCTCACCCACGCCCTCGCACGCGCCCTCACCCACGCTCTAGATCACGACCACGGCCGCGCCCTCACCCACGCCCTCGTTCTCGACTTCGACCGGGACCTCGCCCCTGCCCCCGTCCTCGACCTCGACCCCGACCCCGAGCTCGACCGCGCTCTCAGCCTTGACCTCGCTCTCGGTCTCGACCGCGACCGCGACCTCGACGTCACCCGTGCCCTCGGCCTCGCTCGCGACCTCGACCGCGACCTGACCCGCGACCTGACCCGCGCTCGCAACCTAGCCCGCGACCTCGCTCTCGACCTCGACCGCGCCCTCGATCTCACCCGCGCCCTCGACGTCGCCCTCGATCGCACTCTCGATCGTGCCCGCGACGTCCCTCGCGCCCACGACGCCACCCGCGCCCGTGTCCTCGACGATATTCGTGCCCGTTTTATGGGGAGCGCTCTAGCCCATGCCCTTACTCGCGCTCTCCACCGGTACCCGTCGACATCACACTGGCCTGCCGAGTTCGCGCAGGAATTCATCGCCGCGACGGGCATTGCCAAAACCCGCTACGTCGTGTCCCTGGATACTCTGGCGGATAAGGTCCAAGGCGGGCAACAGGATCTGGTGAATCTCCTTGGCCCCACGGATAGGGCTGAGTCGCTGCCCTGGGCTCACCAAGCCGCGATCAATCTCCAGGAAACCGCGCTGCCGGTCTTCGCTCGACAACGACCTCTTACCAAGGACACCGCAACAAGCATACGGCTCGCGGCGCTCTGCCTGGCCGCTGAAGCCGACGCGCGCAAGGCGAACCAGCTCGGCGACACCTTCCGCGAGATCGCAGCCGGGGTGACCCTCCTCGAACGCCGCGCCACCGGGAAGGCAGTCCCGACCGAGACCATCATGCTCGCCCTCACCGGTGCACCGTCCCTGGCGGGCCACTGAAGACGATCGAGCACCCGCCGGTGCAGCTGGGGTCAGCGTGCGAGGTAGCGCAGGTGGACGGCATGCAGGATCTCGCCGTGGGACCGGCCGGTGGCCTCCGCGAGCTCGTCGAGCAGGATGCCGGACAGCGAGGACAACCCGAAGAGCATCTCGGACAATCCGCGCATCGGGTCCCGAGCAGCGACCGCGTCGCCGAGGGCGCGATTCATGGCGTGCCGGAACACCGAGGGATCGGTCTCGGCGATGCTCCACGCGGTGAGTATCTCCAGTGCCGGTGGCAATACCGCGTGGATCAGCTCGTCAGGGCCGCCGGGAGTCAGGGCAGCACCACCGACCGCGCCTGCGCGAACCGGCCAGCGACATCGGCCCAGTTCACCACGTTCCACCAGGCCTCGACGTAGTCCGGCTTGACGTTGCGGTATTGCAGGTAGAAGGCGTGCTCCCACATGTCGAGCAGCAGTAGCGGCAGCGTGCCGGGGCTCAGATTGCCCTGGTGGTCGTAGCACTGCTGGAGCAGCAGCCGTTGACCCAGCGAGTCCCACGCCAGGATCGACCAGCCAGAGCCCTGCACGCCCAGCGCGTTGGCGGTGAATGCTTGCGGAACCCATCGAAGGATCCGAAGTGGTGGTCGATTGCCGCGGCGAGCTCGCCGTCGGGCTTGTCGCCTCCGTCGGGAGACATGTTGGGCCAGAACACCGAGTGGTTGACATGCCCGCCGAGGTTGAACGCCAGGTTCTTCTCCAGCATGTTCACCGTGCCCAGCGCGTCGTGCTCACGCGCTTCGACCAACTGCTCCAGAGCGGTGTTGGCACCTTTGACGTAGGTGGCGTGGTGCTTGGAGTGATGCAGCTCCATGATCTGCCCGGAGATGTGCGGTTCCAGGGCGCCGTAGTCGTAGGGCAGGTCGGGCAGGGTGTAGTCGGCCATGCGTGACCTCCAGGAGTGACGGCCAGATGCTGACAGCACAGTAGCGCTGACTCTACGCTGTAACTACTATCTTGCGATTGCCTTCTCTACGCAACTCAGCCGACGGTCGCGGTGGCCGGATCCTCGCCGTTGCTCGCTGCTTGCGGCACCACAGCGGCTGCATCGATCTCACGCCGGAACCGGGACCACCCGAGTCCGGTGTCTCTGGCCATGCCGCGCAGGCTGATCCCGGCGGAGCGGGCATGCCGCAGGTATCCAGCCAGATCGTCGAAACCCAGCGCGCTCAAGCGCTGCCCCAATGCCCGATGGCGCTCGACGGCCCTGGTCGCGCGCCCGGCTTCCAGCGCGGCGCGGCGCAGCCGCGCCAGCTCCGGTGGCGGGCTGGCGGTGTTCGCGGTGGCGGCCAGCGTGGCGAGCCGGCCGGTCCTGGAGAGCTCCTGACCCACGGCGAGCTGGGCCCGCAGCGCGGGCGAGCGCCGGTAGGCGCGTCGCTGGCGGGTGGCGATCGATCGGGACAGCGTCTCGGCGACCAGTGGCCGGCTGCGGCATAACCCGATGAGGTCCCGGTAGGACTCGGCGTTGTGGCCATGCCTGCGCAGGTGCCCACCCAGCGAGACGAACCAGCGCCCGCACAGATGACAGCAGACCCGACCGGTGCTGGAGTCGAACACGAGCCTGCCGTAGGGAGCGCGCAGGCCGGTTCCGTCGGGCAGCGACCACAGGTGGGCATGCGCCTGCGCCTGGTGAGACCGCCGCGCCTGTTCCGCAGTGCTCGTCATGACGGCAACGTTTCTATTGCGATCATTTTGCAACAATATCTTGGCGCGGTGCCGCCCCGAAACGCAAGGGTGCGCAGCGCTGGGGTTCCCGGAGACTTCTGGTTACCCTTCCCGCATGGGTGACCCCCGACCTGATGATGCGCGCGCCACCGCACTCGCACTGTTAGCAGGTGGCGGCGACCGCGACGCCCTGACGGCGTTCGTTCGCGTCACTCAACGTGACGTATATCGCTTTCTCAGCCATCTGTGTGAACGGAGCGAGGCGGAGGATCTCACTCAGGAGACATACCTGCGGGCCCTTCGGGCACTACCGAGCTTTGCCGGCCGTTCCTCGGCCCGCACCTGGCTGCTGGCCATCGCCCGGCGGGTCGCCGCGGACCAGATCCGCTGGAAACTGACGCGGCCGCGCACCACCACCGTCGAGGACTGGGACACCGTCGCGGCCAGGAGCACGACGCACCGCCGGTCCGGGTTCGACGAAGGCATCCTGCTGCGGCAGCTGGTCACCGAGCTGATGCCGGAGCGCCGGGACGCCTTCATCCTCACCCAGATGCTGGGCCTGGACTACGCGGCCGCGGCCGAGGTGTGCGATTGCCCAGTCGGCACCATCCGCTCCCGGGTCGCCCGGGCACGGGAAGACCTGGTCCGCGCGATGAACGCCCCGGGCCTGCGCGGCCACAGCGCCACCGCTCCCTAGCCGCCCGATGCCGGGTGAAGATACTATCACCGGGTAGTACGGTCCAGTCCCGGTCGAGACCTTGGAGTGGGCCGCCCTGCTCATCGATGACTGGGTGTGCGGGCCGGGCAGCTGCTCGGGCGGGCGGGGGCCGGTTCGGAGTATCAATCGCGGGCCTAGACACCTGAAATTCTCGGCCGGTAGGCGGTTACCACGCGGATTCCCGCGCATGTCGTTGCGCGCCGCCCACCTGAGCGCAGCGCCGCAGGCGAGCCGAAGGCAGATCCGTTCGGAGTCCTGGTTGATCCCGGCCATCCGGCAGCGCGCGCAGGGCGGCCCAGTCGCCGCTGGGATCGGCCAGGCGCATCGCTCGCCGCCATCCAGCTCGGCCAGCTAACGAGCTACACTCAAATTTCCGCAATCTCGACTGCGCCGTATTCTGACCAGCCAGGCCCAGCATGTCGGGCACAATTCCGCACAACCCGGTGGCGCCTCCGCAGCCCGGGCCGGGTGTTGGTCAACAGCGCGTAAGGAGTGGCCTCACATGTTCGGCGAGAGTGTTCCGTCCCCTGATCCGTTGATTCCGTTGACGAGCAGGTTTCCTCTCTCACCGGGTGCCGGTCCGTTCATGGCCAGTTCAGACTTGCCGTCCGGGCCGGGTACAAGGCCGTTCGGGATGCGTTTCGGGGTGCGTCCAGTCGAGTGTGGCAAGCACAGCAAGCAGCCGACGCAGAAGTCCAGATCCAAACCAACCGAGATCGTCGATGATGGCCAGGTGGTCGGGGTGAAGACCGACACCGAGTATTACGTCGAGATGGACGAGGAATGAGCAGTCCGACGGTGTTGGTGCTGGCCCAGGCGGACGACGACATGACCGATCTCGTCATGGACGCGTTGGCGGCTCGGCGGGTGTCGGTATCGCGAGTCGACACGGCCGACTTCCCGGGTGCGGTGTCGGTAGCCGCGAGACCCGATCAGGTCGAGCGAGCGGGGTGGCTGCGGGTGCGCGGGGAGCGGATCGACCTGGCGTCGGTGCGTAGCGTCTACCGGCGCCACCCCGCCCGGTTCACCTTTCCCATGGCCATGTCCGGCCCGGAACGACAGTTCGCCATGCGCGAGTCGGTGTACGGACTCGGAGGGGTGCTCGCCGCGCAGCCGTGGCGCTGGCTCGACCACCCCAGCATGGTCGCCGATGCCTCCTACAAGCCTCGTCAGCTGCGGGTGGCCGCTGGGTGCGGACTGAATGTGCCGCCATCGCTGGTGACCAACATCGGCGCCGAGGCACGCGCGTTCGCCGCGGAGGTCGACGGCCAACTGATCTACAAGTCGCTGTCCACCGGGGTCGTCACCGAGCAGGACGAGATTCGGATCATCTACACGACACTGCTGGCCGAGGGCGACCTCGCCGAGCGCAACGACGAGTCGATCGAACTGTGTCCCGTTCTGCTCCAGCAGTGGGTGCCGAAAGTGTTCGACGTCCGGCTTACCGTGGTCGGCGATCAGTGCTACGCCGTCGCGGTGCATGCCGACAGCCCCGAAGCCACGGTTGACTGGCGCTCCCGCTACGGCGATCTGAGGTACGAAGTGTTGTCGACTCCCGACGAGGTGCGTGCGGGTGTGCTAGCTTACCTCCGACGATTCGCGCTTACCTTCGGTGCATTCGATTTCTCAGTCGCCCAGGACGGGCGCTGGTGGTTCTTGGAATGCAACCCAGCAGGTCGGTGGGGGTGGATCGTCGAGGAGACCGGGCTGCCGATCGCCGAGTCCATCGTCGACGAACTCACCCGAACCACATGACCGCCACGACGAGCCTGCGTCAGCGCTTGGCCGACGAACTGGTCGACAACGGCACGATACGCAGCCCGTGGTTGCGTCGGGCATTCACCGATATCCCGCGTGAGGTGTTCGTGCCCCGTTTCCATCGGCCCTATCCGGACGAGGGGCTGGTCGACGGCGCCGATCCTGACCAGCGCAACGAGTGGCTGACCCAGGTCTACACCGACCGGGTACTCGTCATTCAGTACACCGTCGCACCCGATATGTCCGGCGCAGGCGCCCCCACCAGCTCCAGCTCACAGCCCACGGTGATGGCCGGCATGCTCGAAGCACTTGACCTGGCCCCGACGCACCGAGTGCTGGAGATCGGTACCGGCACCGGCTACCACACCGCGCTGTTGTGCAACCGGGTCGGCGCCGACAACGTCACCAGCATCGAACTCGACCCAGCCCTGGCCAACGCCGCCCGCGACGCCCTCGCCTCGATCGGGCTGCACCCTGGAGTACACGCCGCAGACGGCGTTGCAGGGCTCACCACGGCCGGGCCATTCGACAGGATCATCTCCACTGCCGCCACCAACCACATTCCACCCGCCTGGATCAACCAGCTCACCCCGGGCGGGGTCATCGTCACGGACTTGCGCGGCGGCCTCGCCGGGTCTCTGATCCGGCTCACCGCCACCGGGACCGAACCTGAGTTCGAGACCGTCCAGGGACGGTTCCTGAGCCTACCCGGCGCGTTCATGCCCCTGCGCGCACGAACCGATCATCCCCACCGTGACGGCGAGGACTGGCATAACGTCGTCTACGACCAACGCAACCCACAACGCAGCACCACCGACATCGACCCCGCGACTCTGGCTGACAATCGCTCGTTGCGTTTTCACACCCAGCTACACCTCGCCGGCCACCAGCTACGCGGCTTCTGCCGACCACTACCCGGCACAGAAGGTGTCGACCAACTGGACGGACGAGCCACCGACACTAGCTGGTTTACCACGAACCTCCAGCCCGACCACAACAACCGTCACGTCGTCACGCAAGGCGGGCCACGACGACTCTGGGACACCGTCGAAACCGCCCACAACACCTGGCTATGGCTCGGCAAACCCGGCGTCGAGCAATTCGGCGTCACCGCCCACAACGACGTCGACTACCAGCACATCTGGTACGACAACCCAGAATCCGGCTACCGCTGGCCGCTCCCACTCTAAACATCCACCAGTTAAGCATGGTCGGGTTCAGCTCATCGCGCAGGAAAGCGGACGGGGCAGTATCACCGCTCTTCGACGCGCACCTGCCCCTCCTTCACGCTAACCCGTGAGCCGCTAAACGCTCATCGAGTGTGCGGACGGCGGCGGTATGCTGCCAGGGCTGCATTCCAGCGCGGGCCTGCACCAACCGGTCGATCAGCCGAACAGAACTGTTGCGCGCCACGATGTCCCCGGCGTCACCGAGTAGCCGCGCCGCTTCGTCGATCTCAGTGCACTGCACATACGCCTCACCGAGGTCGACAATTGTCATAGCAACCTCCCGCGCATGTGACCGATCCAGGAACGTGAGGGACTGCTGCGCATAGGAAATAGCGCGACCAGTCCCACCTAACTTGAGGTGGCACTCACCGCGAATCGAGATGTGTATCGCTTCGTCATACGTGCTATAGCTCGGTGCTTGGTCATCGGCCGTCATGAGTGCGGTGTGGGCAGTGTCGAGGGCGGTCACACAGGCGTGTCGCTGCCCGTCGGCGGCGTAGGCCCGCGCGGCCACGTCAGCGGTGTAGGCGCGTAACCGCACGTCATCGGTGCAGTCGGCCCACTGCCCGGCGGCGGCGGCGTGGTCGATGCCGATGCGGGGTGTGCCCCGCCAGGTCGCCAGGTAGCTCATCTCGCACAGCACGAAGGCACCCAGCCCGGTGTTCTCCGCCTCGTGCGCCAGCGCGCGGGCATCCTCGTAGTAATACCCGGCGTGATCGAACCGTTTCAGGTCAAACGACAACCACCCGGCCTGACGCGAGGCTTCGCTCAGCGCGGAGAGCATCCGAGGCCGCAGTGCAGCCGGACATTCGGGCATCAGCGCGCGCGCCAGGTCACGCTGAGCAAAGACGGTGCTCAGGACGGCCTGCGGACCCAGCGCCTTGTCCTGCCGCATGCAGTGCCGCAGCACGGCTTCGATGTGCTCGATCGTCCGCTCATCAACCCGGCTCGACCCGCTGAGCACCGAGGCCACGCGCTCATGCTCATCACCCGCGGGGGCCGGAAACACCGACGCGGCGCTCGCTGCCCAGGCGAGAAGACGTATCGCGTCGCGACGGTCCATGGTGTGCGCCCAACTGCGGAGGAACTGGACAAGCTGATGGTACGCGCGGTCCCAGTCGCGGGGCGTGGTACGCGGCTCACGATCAGGCACAGCCAGGGACCCGAGGTAATGCATCAGCATCGCCACCAAGGTGTCCGGTAGCTGGAGACCGGCGGCCGTCGCCCACACCGCGACATCGCTGGGCACGACAAGCCCAGCATTGGGCTGAGGGATCTCCAGTCCTGTTGCCGGCGTATTGCTTGCCGTATCACGATGCCGGAAATCCGGCAGGTCAACGAGCAGGTCACTAACCGCGCACTCATAGAGCTCCGCCAGCTTGCTGAGATTATCGAAAGAAGGAGCATGCCCGGTAGTACCCGGCCACATCTCCCAATATGAGAACATCTTGAACGTCTTCAGCTCATCAGGCCAGCGCCTATTCCACTCCTCAGCAGCCTGGCCCTGGCTCCACCCATGGGCATAACGCAACGCCACCCGGGCATTGAACCGGTAATGCTCCCGCAGAACCCCAGCGACCTCCACCCACGACCTCCCCGCAGCCCGCAGCGAACACACCAACCGCTCACGCTGCTGCTTCCGACTCCGCGACTCACCCATAGCACTTCCTCGATATCGTGGCGCCTCACTCGATAGGCGGCTTTCGACCGTGGCAGATGGACGCTACCGGGCCAACATAACCCGACCAAACCGGCACGGAAAGTTCCCCATACCGTTGGGACCATCGCGTGAGCGATCATGACCACTCCGGGTGAGACGACGCCGTGGACATGGGCACGGTATTTCCCACGGCCCCAGGACTCAGGACGAACACCCCACCCCAGCACGCGGCTGGTGCCTTTGCCGGTAGCTCCAGCGCTCCCTCTTCCTGCGCAGGCCCCTGAACCGGCAGGGAATCCCTCCCCCACAACCGCGCACTGCTCAGGGACGGACTCGCCCTGATCCTGGGTGCCTCCAAGCCGACGACAAGCAGTGCGGAGAAACCACACCGTGAAACCCCTGGCCTACGGCTACCTGCGGATCACGCAAGAATGTGACGACGAAGAAATCCGGCAGCTGGAGCGCGGCCTCCAGAAGCTGGCCGAGTCCGAGGGCTTCTGCCTCACCGAAACCCGCTACGAGTACCAGACGGGATACTACGGCACATTTTACCGACTGACAGCGGAGCTGAAGCGGGCGCAGATACATCATGTGATCGTGCCATCGCTCGATCACCTCTGCGCTCATCCGCTGCTCCGAGCACAACTGCTCATGCGACTGAGGGAAGCCAACGCCCGAGTCTGGACTGTCAAGCCGTGAACCGGGACATCGCGGCCTTCGCGGAGGAAACGTCCACGGGAACCGCGGCGCCAGCCCGCTCCAGGGCCCGCCGATGTGCCGCGCACCGCCCGTGATCAATACCCCGA
The DNA here is from genome assembly GCA_050699515.1 of Pseudonocardiaceae bacterium. Taxonomy (GTDB): domain Bacteria; phylum Actinomycetota; class Actinomycetes; order Mycobacteriales; family Pseudonocardiaceae. The sequence continues at coordinate 18,459 of JBOHFF010000102.1, read as the reverse complement.
CCCCGTAGGATTCGTGCCCGTGGACCTTCCTGTCACCTTGGGAGCTATGGCACTGATCGTCTCGATCGTGACTCTGGCCGTATCGTCGCTACTCACCGCGCGCCAGGTCCGTTTATTGAAGGATGCGAACCTCAACTCTTGGGTATTCTGGAGCACTACGCCGACAAGGCACGTGAACTGCCTGATGACCCAGTGCGGGGCATGCTTGGCAAACGAGTCAAGCGTGACCCGAGGAGGCTCAAAGCACGAACCTCACAGGAGACCGGCGCGGAGCTACCGGCATCGCCGGAGAGCTGATCAACGGCTCTTCACCGGCGCCAGGGACCGGTGATCGCGAACATGGTTCCCGGGTCCTGCAGGTTGACGAAGAGGATCTTGCGGTCCACCGAGTAGACCGGCCCGGTGAACTCGTTGCCGTCGATGTCGTTGCGGGCCAGCGGAAACGTCCGGCCATCAAGGGTGACCCCGACGAGGTGCTGGATGCCTTCCCCGTCCTCGGCCAGGATCAGGCCACCGTAGGGCGAGACGGTGATGTTGTCCGGCCCATCGAACGCGCCATCGACAGCCGGAGCCGGATTGAGCGCGAACCGCAGCTTCAGGGTCAGCGTCGCGCGCCTGGGGTGGTAGAACCACACCTGCCCGTCGTGCGGAACCGGGCTCTCCGAACGCGCGAAGCTGGTCACGATGTAGGCGCCGCCGTGGCCCCACCAGGCACCCTCCAGCTTGCGCGCCCGGGTGATGTCGGTGTCGGCGAACTGCTTGCGGGTAGAGGTGGTGGCCGCATCCCGATCCGGCACCGGGATCCAGGTGATCGTGTAGGTGGTGCCGACCTCGGTCGCCCGGGACAGGTCGTCCACATGCGCGCCGGTCCCGTCGGTGGCCCTCATCGCGCCGAGCACGCCGGCGGTGGCGCTCAGGGACCGCAGCCGGCCCCGACCGGGCCGGTGGTCCTCGGGGGCCTGCCAGCGGTAGAGCAGGCCATTGGGGCTGGCGGCGTCCTCGGTGAGGTAGATGTCACCGGTGCGGGGGTCCACTGCGGCAGCCTCGTGTGGGAACCGGCCCAGCGCCTTGATCGGCTGCGGGTCACGGTTGGCGGACCGCGCGTACGGGTCGACCTCGAAGACGTACCCGTGGTCCTTCGTCGCACCATCCGAGCCGGCCTTCGCCTCGGTCTCCTCGCAGGTCAGCCAGGTGGACCAGGGTGTCACGCCGCCGGCGCAGTTGGTCGATGTACCGGCCAGTGCGACGTACTCACGAAGTGGGTCGCCGTCCCGATCAACCTGCACGACGGTGCACCCGCCGAACACTCCTGGGTCGTAGACCAGCCCGTCGAGCTGCGGAACCGGCACCACGCCGGCGGCGTCCCGGATCTCGTGGTTGTTGACCAGAATGGTGCCGCCGCGCGGCGCGGGGAAGGCGCCGGTGCCGTCGTGCTTGCCCGGCGTGGGCTGGCCGGACTCCAGTGTGGACACCCCGGCCTGGGTGACGATCCGGTAGCTGAAACCCTCAGGTAGCGCGAGCCGTCCCTGCGGGTCGGGAAGCAGCGGTCCGTAACCGTCGCCGGCAGCGGCCCACCCGGCCGGTGCGGTGACCAGCATGTCGGTACTGCCGATCAGCAGCACCCCGGCGCCCGCGAGCGCGGAGCGGTTGAGAAAGTCACGTCGCGTGAAACCCATCTGGAGGACCCCAATCGAGCAGTGAGCTGGGCTGTGCTGACGTTGCGCGACTGACGTGACCGGAACGTATCCATCGCGCGGGCGATGGACGGCGGTGCAGCAACCAATGCCCCAACGGCCCGTGGAACATGCAGGAGGCACCCGAGGGCCCATGACGGCGGCAGCGGGAGCGCAGGCCCTACGATGCCTGGCGGCCGAGGGAGGCAGATCAGACATGGCGGGATCTGATGCGACAAAGGTGACGGCGCTGGACTGGGCTGTCATCGGCGCAGGCTTGCTGGCCTATGTCTCCAGCCTGCTGCCCTGGTATGTCTTCACCGCCAGCGTCCCGTTCCTGGGAGTCACGCGCTCGGCCGACGCGAACGCGTGGCACGCCGGGGTCGGCGCATGGCTGTCCGTGCTGCTGCTCGTGGCCGCCGCTGGCCTGGTGCTGGCGAGCACGGTGGGCGGGTGGCTGCGGCGGGTCACGTCGCGGTCACTGATCGCACTGGTGCTCTCGGCGCTGGCGTTCGTCACCATCGTGCTGCGCTGGGCGACGTTCCCGGACGCCAACGGTGGGCTGGGTCGCGCAGGTGAGCTGGGTAACTTCAACCTGGGCAATGTCAACTTGAGCGGGGCGTTCACCGTCTCCAGCGGTGCCGGCTACGGCCTCTACCTGGGACTGGTCGCGGCGGTCGTGGCCACTGTGGCGTCGGTGGTCAGATTCCGCGCCGCGAGCAACGCTGCCGACTCCCTCAGCTAGCCGGCAGCGTTGCCCTGCCGGGAATGTGGTGGGTGGGTGGAGCGTTCGAGCCTGAGTAGTTGAATTCTCAACGAGGAGGCGACCGTGTCTGCTGTCACTGTTGAGGACCTCACCACGCTGACCCGCATCCGCAGCCGGGTCTTGGCGCGGCGGAGCGGCCGGTCCGGTCGGTGACCACCGCACCCTCGGGATACGAGGGCGAGGGTTTCCCGGTCCGGCGCGCCTTCGCCGGGGTGGACCTGCGCGATCTCGACCCGTTCGTGCATCTGGACCAGATGGGTGAGGTCGAGTACGCCCCGGGTGAGCCCAAGGGCACCGCCTGGCATCCGCACCGTGGCTTCGAGACCGTCACCTACATCATCGACGGCATCTTCGAGCACGCCGATTCCCACGGTGGCGGCGGTCGGATCACCAATGGCGACACCCAGTGGATGACCGCGGGCGGCGGCATCCTGCACATCGAGCGGCCGCCGGAGCACCTGGTGCTCAGCGGTGGGCTGTTCCACGGCCTGCAGCTGTGGGTCAACCTGCCGGCCAAGCTCAAGTGGGTCGAGCCGCGCTACCAGGACCTGCGGGCCGCCGAGTCGACACTGCTCACCACCCACGACGGCGGGGCCCTGGTCCGGGTGATCGCCGGCGACGTCGCCGGGCAGCACGGTCCTGGGTCCACCTACACCCCCATGACGATGCTGCATGCCACCATCAGCCCCGGTGCGAGGCTGCGACTGCCCTGGCGGGCCGAGCACAACGCGCTGGTCTACGTCCTGTCCGGGGCCGGCTCCGTCGGGGCGGAGGGTCGGCCGGTGCACACCGGTCAGCTCGCGGTGTTCGGACCGGGCGATGTCATCACCGTCAGCGGCGCCGTGCACCAAGAGTCACGGCACCCCGCGCTGGACGTCGTCGTCCTGGGTGGCGCGCCGATCCGGGAGCCCATCGCGTGGGGCGGGCCGTTCGTGATGAACACCCGCGCAGAGGTCGGGGCGGCCTTCGAGGACTACCAGGCGGGCCGGCTGGGCACCATCCCCGCCCAGCGCCTGCCGCACGCCGGGGTAGGCGGCGAAGCCCGCCAGGACGGCTGACATCCACCGCTCAACCGGACCAGCCGGGGCGGACCAGGCCGCTTTCGTAGGCGAGCACCACCAGCTGCGCCCGGTCCCGGGCGCCAAGTTTGATCATGGACCGGCTGACGTGGGTCTTGGCGGTGGCCGGGCTGAGGAACAGCCGCTGAGCGATCTCGTCGTTGGACAACCCGGCGGCGACGTGCGTGACGATCTCCCGCTCACGCTCGGTCAGGGATGCGATCAGCCCCGCGAGCTTGCGGTCGACGAGGGTGGGCTTGGCCCGCACGGCGAACTCCTCGATGAGCGTGCGGGTCACCACCGGAGCGAGCAGCGCGTCCCCCCGGTGCACGACGCGGATCGCGTGGATCAGGTCGGCCGGCTCGATGTCCTTGACGAGGAAACCGCTGGCCCCGAAGCGGACGGCGTCGAAGACGTAGGAGTCGTCGGTGAAGGTGGTCAGCACGATCACCCGGACGCCGGCCAGCTGCGGATCAGCGGCGATGTCGCGGGTGGCGGCCAACCCGTCGTGCCCCGGCATCCGGATGTCCATCAACACGACGTCCGGGCGGGTCTCCCGGGCCAGCCGCACCGCGGCCGCGCCGTCCTCGGCTTCCCCCACCACCTGCATGTCGGGCTGGGGTCGCAGCAGCGCGCGGAACCCGGCGCGCACCAGCGCCTGGTCATCGGCCAGCAGGACATCGATCATCGGTCGGCCGCCTCGGGTGGGGCCGCCGCGACGGGCACCGCGGGCAGGAAGGCCCGGACCCGGAACCCGCCTTCGGGGCATGGCCCGGCCGTGATCGTGCCCCCCAGGGCCTGGACCCGTTCCCGCATGCCGGGTAGGCCGTTCCCACCGGATCCCGCCGGCCCGGATTCCGGCGCTGCCAGAGCGCCGCGCCCGTCGTCATCGACCTGAACGGTCAGGCCCGCCTCGTCGTAGCGCAGCACGACCCGGGCTCGGGCCGGGCCGGCGTGCTTGCGGGTGTTGGTCAAGGCTTCCTGCACGATCCGGTAGGCGGCCAGATCGACGCTGGCCGGCAGGTCCCGCGCCGGCCCGCATACCTCGACGGTGACCAGCAGCCCGGCAGCCCCGGTGTCGGAGGCCAGCGCGTCGAGCCGGGCCAGCCCGGGCACCGGTTGGTGCGGAGCCCGCTCGTCGACGCCGCGCAGCACTCCGAGGGTCGCGCGCATCTCGTGCAGCAGCTCACGGCTGGACTGCTTGATCGCAGTCAGCGCGGTGCGCGCCTGCTCCGGGTCGTCGTCCATCAGGTACAGCGCCACCCCGGCCTGCACGTTGATCAGTGAGACGTGATGGCCCAGCACGTCGTGCAGTTCCTGGGCGATCCGCAGCCGTTCCTCGCTGCCCCGGCGGCGCTCGGTCTCCTCCCGGACGGCCCTGGCCTGCGCGTGACGTTCGCGGCGGGCCCGCCACCCCTCGGACGCAGCGATCACCGCGACCAGCCAGGCGAGCCACCCGGCCGCGCCGGCCACCGGGAACGGCCTATCGGGATGCGCGGTGAGGTGCACCAGCGCCAGCGCGGTGAAGGCCATGCCGGTGATGGTGTAGGCGGCGACGCGATGGCCGGCGGCGACGGCCACACAGAGCGCCACCAGTGGCGCCAGGAACACCGGCCCGAACGGGTAACCGGCACCGAGGTAGACTGCGGCAGCGGCGGCCGCCATCCCGAATGCGAGGACCGGTTGGACCCGCCGCACCCCCAGCGCGGCGGGTCCGACCAGGAGCAAGGCGATCCCGATCGCGTCCAGCGCACGTGCGTCGGGCTGGCCCTGGCTGGCGAAGGTAGTGCCGACGACGGTGAACGCGCCCACGGCCAGCGGCAGTACCACGGTGTGTAACAACACCATGGGCACCATGGCGGCCCACCTCGGGCGCTGCGACGGATCCACGGATCTCACCGTAGACCGGCCGGCTGGCCCGCGGCGTCGGTCGCGGGGAGACCGCCCGGCTACTACTGCGACGGTAGGAGCGATCTCCTCGGCTACTCCGGCGGCGGCAGCCGAACGGCCGCCTGAAGCCCGATGCGCGCCGCGGTCACGCTGAATCACTCTCGTGACCATGACTACGACCTTCGGCCGCCTTCCACCACGTCCCCGCACCGTCATTCGCGCGATCCACGTGCTGGCCTCGGTCGGATGGCTCGGCCTCGTCGTCGTGATGCTCGTCCTGTCGCTCGTGGCGCTGACCACCGGCGGTGGGCTGGTCCCGATCTTCCTGTACCGGTTGATGGAGCAGGTCGGCACCACGATCATCCCGATCTTCGCCATTGCGACCCTGGCGACCGGCGTCGTCTTGTCGATCGCAACACCATGGGGTCTGATCCGCCGCTGGTGGATCGTGGTCAAGCTGATTCTGACGCTGGTGGTCATCGCGACCGGTGCCGGACTCACCGGGAGCTGGATCCAGCAGGCCACCATCCGGTCCACCGCACCAGCCAGCTGGCTACTACTCGTCGCCGCCATCACCCACCTGATGATGCTGGCCGGCGCCATCATCATCTCGATCGACAAACCCTGGGGAAAGATCCCACCCCTGCCCGCTCAACTCGCCGGACGGGTGACGCGGCGGAGGTAGCGGCGCAGGCGGGGCCAGGACCCCTCCCGTTCGGTCAGTTCGGTGCGGGCAAGCTCGGGTAGCTCACCGGCGTCGGCGAGGGCTCGGGCGAAGTCCCGCCCATCGCGTAGCGGGCCCAGCGGGGGGCGGGCGTGCGCCCAGGTGATGAAGCGGGCCGGCCACTCGGCGCCGAAGGAGGTCGCGAGCAGCGGCCACGCCACCGCGACCTCACCGGCCCGCTTGACGAGCAGCGCGTGGCGGGTGGCGCGGACCCGCGCGCCGTCGAGCCCGGCGGGCAGCTCGCCACCCGCGACCAGCGCGGCGACCAGCGCAGCCTGCCGGGCGGCCAGGTCATCGGCCGAGCAGGGCCGCGCGGACGGCTCGGTCATGCCGTGATCCGGTCGACGGACGCGGCGTCAGCGATCAGGTCCAGCTCCGCACGCCACTCGGCGGCCGGCGGGTAGTTGCCGTCCCGCTCCAGCATGATCGCCGGTGGCGGGTGCCGGGCACACAGCTCGGTGAGCAGCTCCAGGACCTGCGGGGGCGTGGTGTGGGTGTGCGTGTCGTGGTAGAGGCCGTCGTGTTCGACTCCGCCCGCGACGTGCACGTAGGCCACCCGCTCCAGCGGTAACCGCAGCAGCGACGCGGCCGGGTCGACCCCCTGGTTGACCGCGTTGGCGTAGACATTGGCGATGTCGAGCAGCAACCAGGCGCCGGTGCGCTCGAGTAACTCCACCAGGAAATCGGGCTCGGAGAGCTCGTCGTCGGGCCAGTCGAACAGCGCGGCGATCGGCTCCAGCGCCAGCGGCACCGGCAGCAGATCCTGAGCCTGGCACACGTTGCGCACGAGGACGTCCAAGGCTTCCCGGGAACGCGGAACGGGCAGCAGATGCCCGGCCTCCATGCCGCCGGCGCGGACGAACGCGATGTGCTCACTGGCCAGTGGCGCGGCCAGCCGCTGCGCACATGTCGCGAGGTGGGCGACCCGCTTGGGGTCCACCGGCTCGGCACCACCGAGGGAGAGCGCGATGCCGTGCGGGACCACGCACACCCCACGCTCGCGCAGCGTGGCCAACGGCGGTGGCAGCGCACCACCGCTCAGCGACTCGGCGATCACTTCGCAGAATCGCAGACCGGGCAGCTCGGCGACCAATCCGGCGATCTCGGGTCGCCAACCCAAGCCCAGGCCGGACTGCGGCAGCGGGGTCATCCCCCGCCGCCGCAGCCGCCCCCACATCCCCCGCCCCCGCCTCCCCCGCCGCCGCAGCTTCCACCGGAGGCCGAGCCGCCGCATCCCCCGCCGCCGTAGCCGGATCCGCCCGTGGCCGCGAGCCGCTGAGCTTCCACGTCCGCAGCGAAGGCGGGATCCGATGCCCACAACGCCCGGGCGCCGAAGATTCCCACCCCGAGTCCGGCGACCGCCGGGCCGTAGGCCGTCCAGTCAGGGCGCATTCCGGGGGCGAGCTCGTTGTGCTTGCGGCGCAGCCTTCGCAGCTCCGCAGTGCCGCGCCGGCTGCGTTTCGGTGCCCAGCCGAGCAGGACGGCGGCGAAGACACCCACCGCGAGCAACTCCAGGATCAGGTAACCCACCGGAGCGCCGTTCGCAGCGCCGGCCAGCAGCCGCAGCAGCCCGAACCCGGCGACCGCCACCATCCAGAGCCCGGTGCGTTTGATGCGGCGCTGCGCTCGGGCGCTGAGCAGCAGCCCGGCGAGCTCCAGCCGGTGACGCGCCTTGTCCAGAGCCGTCCGCACGATCCGGTTGGTGACCAGCTCACGCCGGGTGCTGGGAACCGCCGCCACCAGGTGAATCGCCCGCTCCAGCTCGTCAGCCTCGCTGCCCGGCGACTCCGCGGCGCGCACTCGCCCGCGTGCCTCGGCGACGACCGTCCCGGCGACCCGCATCGAGCTCAACGCCGAGAGCACCGCCAGCTCGGGCCCGCCGTTGAGGTAGGCGATGTCATGCGGCGGCCTGTCGAGTTCCCCCGTTGTCGTGGTGGCCGCTCCGGCGGCCAGCCGCCACCGCGCCACGACGATCCCAAGGAGGGCGACCAGGGCAAGCACGCCGTAGCCGACCAGGAAATCCGGGCCGCTGATCCCCCAGGTAACGTTGCTCAACGCCAGCGGACTCACGGCACACCTCCTTCGGTCAGGTCACCGGCAGTATGTGCAGTCTCGAACCACCGTGCTAGAGGGCTGCCCTCAACGTTAAGCGTCCTGCGCCGGGACCGGTCCCCTGAATTCCGGGCGCGGAGACGTCGGGATCTCTACGTCGGGTGTCGTACGCCCATGATGCGATGACCGGCCCGGGGTCGCGACCGTAGGATCACCCCGGTGTCAGGGCTGATGGTCCAGTCCCTCCGGGTCGGCTCCGCGCGCGGCATTCGGGAGCTGGCGCTGGTCGGCATGCTGGCCGTCGGGTTCGTCTTCGGCACCCAAGCGGCCGCGGCGCGCCAGCAGCTGATCAGGCACGAGTTGGACGCGCTCGGATACGCGTTGCTGGTGACCACGGCCTGCGCGCTGGCCGGGCGGACCCGCTGGCCCCGCTCGACACTCGCCGCCGTCCTGGTCCTGGTGGGGAGCTACCTGCTGATCGGCTACCCGTACAGTCCGGTGCTGTGGGCAGTGAGCGTCGCGGTCTTCGCGGTCGTCGACCGGTCCTCGATGCGGCAGGCCACGTGGGCGACGCTGATCGCCCTGGTCGCACTGGCCTTGTCTCAACTGCCCGCGATCGATGCGGGCAGCCCGCTGGGTGATGCCGCGGTGCTGCTGGCCGTGTCCGCCGCTCTGGTGGTGCCGCCGGCCCTGCTGGCGATGATCCGGCAGTGGCGGCGCCAGGCCAGGGCCGCCGAGCAGCGCCAGGCCCTCGTCGAGGAACGCCTGATGCTGGCGCGCGAGGTGCATGACGTCGTCGCGCACAACCTATCGATGGTCAGCATCCAGGCCGGAGCGGCGCTGCGGGTGTTCGACCAGGACCCGCGGCAGGCCAAGCAGGCATTGGCGCTGATCCACCGCACGAACCAGGAGTCGCTGGCCGACCTGCGGCGCACCCTCGACGTGCTGCGCCGGCCCTGCGAGGCAGGCCAGGACAGCGCAGCGACGCGACCGGCTCCGGGCCTGGCCCAGCTCGGCGCGCTGATCGAGACCGTCAGGGCCGCCGGGATCACCGCGGAGCTGATCATCGAAGGCGCCCCCACCCTGGTGCCGCCGCTCATCGAGCTGACGATCTACCGCATCGTGCAGGAGTCGCTGACCAACGTGGTGCGCCATGCGGAAGCCACCCACACCACCGTCCGGATACAACACGCGGCGACCTCGATCACCGTCGAGATCAGCGACGACGGTACGGGTCGACCTGCCAGGGACGCATCCGGTGCCGGGCTGGTCGGTATGCGCGAGCGGGCCGAGGCGGCCGGTGGCCGGCTGACGTGGGGTTCCTCTCCCGGATCCGGTTTCCAGGTGAATGCCCGGCTGCCGCATCCATGATCCGGGTCGTGGTGGTGGACGACCAGCCACTGGTGCGGGCTGGGCTGCGCGCCATGCTCGACGTCGAGGACGGCATCGAGATCGTCGGTGAAGCGGCCGACGGCCGCCAAGCGCTGGCGGTGATCCGGGCGCAGCGCCCCGACGTGGTGCTGATGGACATCCGGATGCCGGAGGTGGACGGTATCGCCGCGCTGCGGGAAATCACCCGGGACCCGAGCCTGCACGCGGTCCGGGTGCTCATCCTGACCACCTTCGACCTCGATTCCTACGTCCGCGACGCGCTGGGTGCCGGGGCCAGCGGCTTCCTGCTCAAAGACGCCGATCCCGACGAGCTCCTCCGCGCCGTCCGGGTGGTCGCCGCCGGTGACGCCCTGGTGGCACCGACCGTGCTGGAGCGCCTGATCCGCTCCTTCGTATCCCGGCCCGCCCCCTCGGCGGCGCCGGATCGCGAGCTGTCGGTCCTCACCGATCGCGAACGTCAGGTGCTGACGCTGGTGGCGAGGGGATTGTCCAACAACGAGATCGCCGCTGCCCTGACGATGAGCCAGGCGACCGCGCGGACCCACGTCAGCCGGGCCATGACCAAGTTGCGCGCGCGCGACCGCGCCCAGCTGGTGGTGATCGCCTACCGCTGCGGCCTCACCGATCTCGACACCTGACGCAGCCCGCGGTACACAGCAGGCGTAGCCCGGAACACGCTCCCTGCCTGACGACAGCAGCCGCTTCCAGCGCGCATTCTGGCTACGTGATCGTTGCGAGCCCACCTGCTCGGCAGCCCTCCACGCGGCTGGCGCGCCTGTCGCCCCGCTCCCGCAAGGTCTGGCTGACCGCTCATGTCGCCACGTCGGTGGGCTGGCTCGGCAGCGCGTACACCATGCTGGTGCTGGGACTGGCCGCGCTGCACTCCGGTGACCACGACTTCCGGGTCACCGTCTACGAGATCATGCACCTGTTCGACCGAGCGGTGAACATTCCGTTGTTCCTGGCCGCGCTGCTCACCGGGCTGGTCGTGTCGCTGCGCACCAAGTGGGGTCTGCTGCGGCACTGGTGGGTCGCGGTCAAGCTCGTGCTCAGCCTGCTCGTGGCGTTCGGCGCTTACCTGCTTTCGGTCCCCCGGGTGTTGTCGATGATCGCGGCGACGCCGGCGGGCACGGACACCGGCTCCACCGCGATCGAGATCGTCGCCATCTCGATCGCCTCGATCACCGTGCTCACCGCCGTCACCGCCATCTCGGTCGGCAAACCGTGGGGCCGCATCCGCCGCGTTGCGGGCTACAGCGCGCCTGATCGGGCGTTGTGACAGCATGGTGGGCAATGCTGACGCCGAAGCAGCTGGCCGACCGAACCGAGCGGGCGGTCGCCGCCGCCACCGCCGCAGGTCGCGGGCTGGGGCTCCCCGTGACCGAGCCGCGGGTGCTCTACGACGTCTTCTCCGTCATCGTGCACCTGCGGCCGGCACCGGTGGTGGTCCGGGTGCCCACGGTCCTGCCACGCACGATCGCCGCCGACCCGGACCGGCAGGCTGCCCAGCAGCTCGTGGAGCTGACCGTCGCGGGGTGGCTGGCGGATCGCGGTCATCCGGTGGTGCCGCCCAGCCCGCTGGTCGCCCGCGCACCTGTGCAGCGGGACGGGTTCTCGATGACCTTCTGGCAGTTCGTCGAGCAGCTGCCGGTGGCTGATATCGACGCCGGCCGGGGGTGGGAGGTGACCGCGCGGCTGCATGCGGCGCTGCGCGAGTATCCCGGCGAGCTGGCGTTCCTGTTTCCCCTCGATGAGTCCATCCCCGATGGGTTCACGCAGCTGGAACACCAACCCGAGCTCATCGACTCCGCGAGCCTCGAGCGGGCGCGGCGGGAGTGGGCCGTGCTCGAGCCCCTCGCCTGTTCCCGGACCGCGTTCGAGGCGGCGTTCCCGGGAGCCGATGTCCAGCCGGTACACGGCGACGCGCCGTACTACAACATCATCGTCACGGCGGCGGGGGTGCTGTGCTCCGATTTCGAGCACGTCACCCTCGGTCCCGTCGAATGGGACCTCGCGTTCACCGACCCACCAGCACGCGCGGCCTACGACGCGACTGCCATCGAGCTCGGGCTGCGCCCGCTGAACGGGGAGCTGATGCGCGTCATGGAGTCAGCCCGCATGCTCCAGATCATCGCCTGCCTCGCTCTGATACCCCAACTCCCGATACTCGCCGAAGGCCTGCGCCCTGTTCTCGACCAGTGGCGCACCACCCCCCACGACACATTCCCATACCCCCATTCATGAGCCCCCCGCCCCGCGGCGCGGCTCGTCCAGCGCGGCGGCGAGCTCCCCGAGGAACGCCGTGATCACGTCGACACCGGCCGCTGCCCCAGCACCGTCGTGACCAGAGCGCTGAACTCGGCCCACTCGGCCCGCTCCGCGCTCAGCGCATGCCGGCCGGCCCTGGTGAGCCGGTAGGTCCGCCGCCGCCGACCGCCGACGGTGCTCCAGGTGCCGCTGACCCACCGGGCCCGTTCCAGGCGGCGCAATGCCGGGTACACGGTGCCGGTCGGCAGCTCGAGCGCCCCGCCGCTGCGGGCCTGCAGCGCCTCGATGATGGCGTAGCCGTGCAGCGGCCCGTCCTCGAGGACGGAGAGCACCAACCCGTCGAGGCGACCGCGCACCACGTCCGGCTTCATACGTAGCGATCCTACCGCTCCTGACGTAGCCGAGAAGCCTATCCAATCAGGGACATCCCCGATTGATATGTAGACAACAAACTTATAGTTTGCCACTCGTGGAGACGACGACGGCGCACCCGCCGGCCACGGCCGTCCCGGTCCGCGGACCACGAGCGACGTTGTGGCTGCTCCGCGTGACCGCGACGGTGCAGGCCGGCTTGGTGCTGGTGCAACCGGTGCTGGCCGGGTGGTACCTCTCCGGGGACTACGACGCGCTGAGCGCGCACGCGGCCAACGCCGGGTACGTCGGCTACGGCGTCATCGCTTCGCTCATCAGCACGCTGCTGTACTGGCTGCCCGGACGCGGTCGCGGTGGACCGTTCCTCGTCGCCGTCGCGGTATTCGTCGCGCTGGTGTTCCAGTTCGGAGCTGGCTACGGCCGGAATCTGGCGCTGCACATCCCGCTGGGCGTCGCAATCGTGACGGCCTCGGTGCTGTTCGGAATCTGGGCCTGGCGCCCGGCCGCTCGCCGGGCGCGCCGGCCGTTTCGGTGGCCACGGTGAGCCAGGCACTGTCCCGGCGGCGGTTTCTCGGGTTCCTCGGCGGCGCGGCGGCACTGGCGGGCGCCGCTGGAGGGTGTGGCATCGATCTGCGCCCGGGTCAGACCGGGGAGATGCTGGCCAGCGAGGTGCCGCTGCCGCCGCCGTTCCGGGTACCGCTGCCGGTGCCACCGGTGCGACGGCCCGTGGACGGCGTCATCGAGATCACCCAGCGGGTCGGTCAGATGGAGATCCTGCCCGGAATGCGGACTCCGGTGTTCGGTTACGACGGGATGTTTCCCGGCCCGACCCTGGAGACCCGCCGGGGCCAGCCGGTCGTCGTCCGCCACCACAACGAGCTGCCGGTGCCCACCGCGGTGCACCTGCACGACGGGCACACCCCGTCGACGCAGGACGGTTGGCCGCTGGACCTGGTCCTGCCGCCCGGCGAACCCGGCGGCTGGACCCACCACGGAGCACTCGGTGAGCTGACCATCGGCACCCGCGACTACCGCTACCCGATGGCCCAGCGGGCCGCGACGCTGTGGTACCACGACCACCGGATGGACTTCACCGGGCCGGCTGTGTACCGCGGGCTGGCCGGCTTCCACCTGGTCCGCGACGACGTCGAGGACGCATTGCCGCTGCCCCACGGTGCGCGGGAGCTGCCGCTGCTCATCTGCGACCGGTCCTTCGCCGCGGACGGGTCGTTGCGCTACCCGTCCCTGGACCGCAGGTTGCGCAGCGTGCCCGGGGTGGAGCCGGACTGGGTGGAGGGCGTGCTCGGTGACGTCGTGCTGGTCAACGGCGCGCCCTGGCCGGTGCACGAGGTGGACGCCGCGCGATACCGGCTGCGGCTGCTCAACGCGGCGAATGCGCGCCGGTTCCGGCTGGCGTTACGGCCCGCGCTGCCGCTGGTCCAGATCGGCTCGGACGGTGGGCTGCTCGCCGCGCCGGTGCCGCACACCGAGCTGGACATCGCTCCCGGGGAACGCTTCGACGTGGTGGTGGATTTCGGGTCGATCCCGGTGGGCACCGCGGTGGATCTGGTGAACCGGCTGGGCACCGGGCCGACCGCGCAGGTGATGCGGTTCGTGGTGGCCCGGCCGGCGCGGGACGATTCCCGGGTGCCGACCCGGCTGGCCGGCGTGTCGGCGCTGGTCCCGCCCGCCGGCGCGGTGACCCGGGAGTTCCGGTTCACCCGGGGCGAGACCGACGACCACACCAGCTGGCGGATCAACGGGCAGTCGTTCGACCCGGCGGGCTCGCTGGCCGACGTGCCGCTCGGGGGCGTCGAACGGTGGCGATTCGCCACCGATCTGCACCACCCGGTGCACGTGCATCTCAACCCGTTCCAGGTCCTGCGCCGGGGCGGCCGGGAGCCGGGCCCTTTCGACGGCGGGTGGAAGGACACGGTGGATCTCCGGCCGGCCGAGGACGTCGAGGTGGCCGTGCGGTTCACCGACCACCCCGGCCGCTACCTGATCCACTGCCACAACCTCGAACACGAGGACATGGCGATGATGGGCGCATTCCGCACGCGATAAGCCCGCCGTGATCGCTCCCTCCGCCCTCCGGCACCTCAGGCAGCAGGCGCAGGAACGCAGGTGGCACGCTGACCAGCGCATTATCGGAAAAGCGTACGTAGCACACCTCCAGGCCCCGGCCGACGACCTGGCCGTGCTGGTGCAACCGGGAGGGCAGCACCGTGGGCTCGGTGCTCTCTGCGACCTGCTGCACCAGGCAGAACAGGTCGATGGGGAAGCCCTCGACATCGCACCACCGGTCCTGGGCCGGTGACGCAGCAAACATGGTGGTGCACCTCTCTCACGGGGTGAATGGGGACCGGCTGGCCGCCGGGAGCTCAGCGTCGGGGGCCAGCCGGCTCAAGCCGGCGGCCAGCCGGTGATCTTCTGTTCGGGCGGTGGTACCTGATTGACCGGAGTCCGGTGAGGTGGCCAATCCCGGGGCGGGTGGCGGCTGGCCGGCCAGTGCCTGGCAGGTCAGGCAGCGGGGCCCGGTAGGTTGGGTGCTGGTGGGAGTCGACCACGGCATAACCCGGCCGCAGACCCCGACCAGGATCCCGATCTGGTCGGGGCCGCGCTCGGCGAGCAGGTGAGCACGCAGGTCGTGGGGACACTGCGCCCAGCGCCGCGGAGTGCCCACCACGACCCACGCGTGCGGGTGGTGGATCCGGCGCAGCGTCACGTAGTGCGCGGACCCGGCGTCGGTGACGGTGGCCCGGCGCACCCCGCAGGACTGCAGGTCCGCCTCGCCCAGAGTCAGCAGCCCACCACGGACGAGCTCCTCCCATGCCTCGGCCACGTAGCCGGGCACCGGACAGCCGGAGTCGAGCCACGCCCCCGCCAGCGTCGCCACTCCACCCCGGTGAGCGCGGCGCAACGCGATCCACACCGCCACCCCGGACCCAGGTTCACGATCACTCACCGGATCGCCCTGCCCCTTCGGTGGCGGCGCTTGCGTGCAGGTCATCACTACCTCTGACGTTGTGGGGGACGGTGACCCGGCCATGGCGCCAAGGGGCACCGTGATCGGTTTGGGGGAGCTGGTGGAGCGCCTGGGGCAGCTGGGCTCGGGCGCTCCACCAGGGGCTAGAGTCGATGAAGGAGACCGACCCTGCCCGCTACGAATGATGCCACGCATAATGTGTAGTATGATAGCCACTGATCGGGTGATCGCGTGCGCCCGCGTGAGGTGGCGCCCGCGCGCAGCACCCGTCCCCGCAGACCTCGAAGGAGGCGGTCATGCGCGCCACCGTGCGTAGCCGGCGGCTCGGTGCCCGGCTGAGCCGGTATCGCAACGAGCGCGGCATCTCCGGCGCGCAACTGGCCAAGGAACTGGGCATCGGCCAGCCACAGTGGTCCCGGATGGAGACCGGGAAGGCGAAGATCACCCCGGTGGCGCTGGTCCGGCTGGTGGAGGTGCTGGGCATCCCCGAGGCCGACGCCCGCAAGCTCGACGAGCTACGCAAACGCTCCGCCGAGCCGGGCTGGTGGCAGGACTACGGCGACATCCTCAGCGAACCGGTGGAGATGCTCATCGAGCTGGAGGTCGAAGCGTCCTGGATCCGCAGCTACGAGGGCCACGTCATCCCCGGCCTGCTCCAGACCCGCGACTACGCCGAACGCATCATCACCGCATCCTCGCCACACATGCGGGTGGCCGACATCGACCGCTACCTCGAACTCCGGATGCGCCGCCAGAAGCGCTTAACGGAGGGCATGCGCTTCACCGCCATCCTGTCCGAGGCGGCGGTCCGCCAGCAGGTCGGCGGCCCCGACGTGCTGCGCGAGCAACTGCGCCACATCAACCGAGCCAGCCACGAGTTTGACGTCACCGTTCAGGTCGTGCCCTTCACCGCCGACGCGCACGCCGCGCTCGGTGACTCCTTCGTGATCATCCAATGGCCCGACGAGCACGACCCCGAGGCCGTCTACGTCGACGGACAAACCAGCTGGACCGTCCACGAACGCGGCGGCGCCATCCGCCAGTATGTGCACGCCTTCGCCTCGGTGCAGGCCCAAGCCCTCCCACCCCGAGAATCCCTCGACCTCATCTACACCGCCATCAAGGAGCTGACACCATGACCACCACCCGCGTCGTGCCCCCCGCCACACTGGCCGACGCCACCTACACCAAATCCACCCGCAGCACCGGCACAGGAAATTGCATCGCAGTGGGCCACGCAGGCGGATGGGTCGGGGTCCAGGACACCAAGCAAGGTCCCGACAGCACCCGACGGACCACTCTGGCTTTACCCGCTGCCATCTTCGGCGCCTTTCTTGACGCGGTAAAAACCGGCACGCTGCACTGACCACTGAGGGCAAACCAAGCCCCGGCAGCGACACCAGTCATCCCGCTGGTGCCGCATCGATACAGCCTTGCCTGCGCCGGGTCCGGTGCCAAGCGTCCTGGCGGCGAGAAGGTCCGCCGCCTGGGCGTCTTTACACCCAACTGTTGCATAATGCGTAGCATGTAGTCCACTATGGCGCCGACGTTGGTGCTTGTTCTCGTGGACCGTGAGGGAGTTGCTCATGCGTGCGACCGTGCGGAGTCGGCGGCTGGGTGCTCGGCTGAGCCGCTACCGGGGTGAGCGAGGCTTGTCCGGCGCGGAGGTGGCCGCAGAGCTGGGTGTACGCCAGCCGCAGCTATCCCGGATGGAGAACGGGAAGGCGAAGGTCACTCCAGCGGCGTTAGTCCGCCTGGTGGAGGTGCTGGAGATTCCCGGGGCCGAAGCTCAAAAGCTGGATGAGTTGCGCCGCCGTGCAGCTGAGCCGGGCTGGTGGCAGGACTACGGCGACATCCTCAGCGAACCGGTCGAGATGCTCATCGAACTGGAGGTCGAGGCGTCCTGGATCCGCAGCTACGAAGGCCACGTCATCCCCGGCCTACTCCAAACCCGCGACTACGCCGAACGCATCATCACCGCATCCTCCACGCACATGCGGGTGGCCGACATCGACCGCTACCTGGAACTGCGGATGCGCCGCCAAAAACGACTCGCCGAGGGCATGCGCTTCACCGCCATCCTCTCCGAGGCGGCGATCCGCCAACAGGTCGGCGGCCCCGACGTACTGCGCGAACAACTGCGCCACATCACCCGGACCACTCGCGAGTACGACGTCACCCTCCAAGTCGTGCCCTTCACCGCCGACGCCCACGCCGCACTCGGCGACGCCTTCGTCGTCATCCAATGGCCCGACGAGCACGACCCCGAGGCCATCTACGTCGACGGACAAACCAGCTGGACCGTCCACGAACGCAATGGCACCATCCGCCAATACGTGCACGCCTTCGCCTCCGTACAGGCCCAAGCCCTCCCACCCCGAGAATCCCTCGACCTCATCCACACCGTCATCAAGGAGTTGTGATCATGACCACCAGCCGCGTCGCGCCCCCTGCGGTACTGGCCGACGCCACTTACACCAAGTCCACCCGCAGCACAAGCACCGGCAACTGCGTCGCAATAGGCTATGCAGGCGGATGGGTCGGGGTCCAGGACACCAAGCAAGGCCCGGACAGCACCCGGCGAACCACCGTGGCCTTACCCGCCGCCACCTTCTGCACCTTCCTCGACGCGGTGAAAATCGGCACGCTGCACTGACACCGAGGGCAAACCAAGCCCCGGCTGCGACACCAGCCATCCCGCTGGTGCCGCATCGATACAGCCTTACCTGCGCCGAGTCCGGTGCCCAGCGTCCTCACACCCAGCATTTGCATAATGCGTAGCATGTAGTCCGCTATGGCGAAGGCCACGTCATCCCCGGCCTGCTCCAGACCCGCGACTACGCCGAACGCATCATCGCCGTGGGCTCATGCACATGCGCGTGGCCGACATCGACCGCTACCTCGAACTACGGATGCGCCGCCAGAAACGCCTCGCCGAGGGAATGCGGTTCACGACCGTGTTGTCGGAGGCGGCGATCCTCCAGCAGATTGGCGGACCGGGGATGTTGCGCGAGCAGCTTCGTCACATCATTC
Organism: Pseudonocardiaceae bacterium; assembly: GCA_050699515.1. GTDB lineage: Bacteria > Actinomycetota > Actinomycetes > Mycobacteriales > Pseudonocardiaceae. The sequence goes on along the minus strand of JBOHFF010000102.1, from coordinate 242 downwards.
CACTCCCCGGGAGATGGGACCACTGGCCTTCGCCCGAGGCGCCGACACCTGGCGACTGGTGACCGACGTCGAGTTCGACAAGCACGGCACGTCCTACGACCGACGGGTCTCAGAAATCTTCCGCGACCGCGGCGTCGTCGTCGAGGACGGCCCGTTCGCCGCGGGCGAGATCAGCTTCCACTCGGCGAACTGCTTCCACACCGCCGGCGCGAACCACACCACGACCGCGCGGATGGTACTGG
>JBOHFF010000101.1:0-74893 GCA_050699515.1 Pseudonocardiaceae bacterium | reverse complement strand
ACGGATCACACACCCCACCCGAGCGACCGCGGCGCAGCCAAGCCCCACATCGCGCACAAGCACGCTGGGCAACCCCCCTGCCGCCAGGGGGATCGGGATCGCCTGTCATTGCACTGCCCTTTCCCTCGCCGCGCACCCGCACGTAATTAGTGGATCTTCTACCCTAACGACTCGTCCGGCGCAGTTCCAACCAGGCCCGACAAGCGGATGTTCCGGGAGAACCGGCACATCCGCATATGACCCGAGCCCTACCCAGCCGCCCCGCACCGCTGATCACATGCTGGATGAGACGTTCAGTACCTAGCACACCCGAGCACCCCAACTACCGCACAGAGCGCGATGGCGCATCAGGTGAGTCCTGACGAGGTGCTGGCTGCTCGCCTAGCGGCAGACAGCAGAGCCAGATAGCGAAGGGATAACCATGCTGATCAAGAGTCCATCCAGTCACCGTCGTCCGGGCATTCTGGCGAGGGCGTTGCGCAGGCACCAGCGCCGACCACCGAATGGGGCGGTTCCCGTGCCGCCGTGGAGCGGGTGTCGAGGTGGTGGACGCGCGGACTCGGATAGCGCATCAGGTGAGCCCCGGGAGCTGCGGGCTGGTCGAGCGCGAGGGGATTACCAGGCGCTGTGTGGCGCCCGACTGCTGGCGGCGAGCCTGACTGAGCGGGGGTGTGGTCGATGCCCGAAGTGCGTGTCGTGAGTGATTCTCCGGGTTGAGATCGAGGCCGTCTGCGAGATGCACCGGGGTTCGGGGCGTCTGGTGATGCGGCGGGAGGGTGATCGGGTGGTGCTGGACGCGCATACCGATGAGTGCTGCGTGATCGCGGTGGAGGTGGCGGTGACGCTGTTGTTCGACGTTCTCGGGGAGTGGCTGGGGTGAGCCGTCCCCGAACGCCGCCGAGCCGGGACGGCGCTGAGATAGTCGACACCTCTCCCGCTGCGCCGCCTCTTCTTACGCCCGGGGAAGCGCTAGCCAAGTTGTTTCTGGACAACGCGGACCGGGGTGGTAACGCGGACAACGATGTCTTGGTGGAAGAGCTGCTGAAACGACGGCGGGCCATCCAGGCGCTAGCCAACTCCAGCGGCGAATGACGATCCCCCGGATAAGAAGAACGGGGTAGGCGATGACCGCCGAGCGCTCGCACCGGTTCGCCCTAACCGGTCACGATCCACAAGGCCGCAACCGCACGCTCATCTCGTGGCAGGAGGCCGATCTGGTGGACGGCATCGTCCAGCGCCGGGTGGTAGTGACCTTGGACGCCACGATGAATCCTCACGCGCGTCGGTAACGGCGTTACGTGCGCCGGCACCGTCTGATCTGGCCACTGACCGCGACCGGGTTGGGTGTGGGCCTGTCCAGCGGAGCCGTGCTGGGCCTGCTGGTGGTCTACGGCGTGCGCCAGCTCGGCCTGGCCGAGGACGACGCCGATCATGCGGCCTGAGTGGAGAGCGCAAGCACGCTGAAGCCGTGACACCGAGCGGGGCCGGCGGGTGTCCAGCTGGATCATCGCTATCAGCGTGCGATGGTTGTTGCCCATGCATTGCGTCAATCACTCGATCGTGTCTATGGTACTCCAACTGGGGTCCGGCTTGAGGAGATGACAGTGGTTCTTGCCTCACCCGGTCGTGTCCGCGCGGGCACCAGACCACGGGCCACCCCACATCGTGTGCTCGGCTCTCTGATGCGAGCGGTGACGGTGCCGTCCCTGCTCGCGGTCCTGCTGGCCGGCTGCGGCGCGCCGGCCGAACCGTCGGTCGGTGGCCCGTCAGCCACCGGTGGCGCTACCCAGGCCACGGGCTTCCCGGTGACCGTGGAGAACTGCAGTCGCAAGCTCACCTTCACCAAGCCGCCCGACCGGGTGGTGACCGGGTACCACCCGGTCTTCGAGACCATGGTCGATCTCGGCCTGGGTGATCGCATCATCGGGCGGACCAACTTCGAGGAGAACGGCCCCGACGGCTTCCTACCGGGGCATAAGAAGGTCTACGACGCCGTCCCGGAGATCTCCGATTCCATCTCCCTGCCGGCGAAGGAGGTGCTGATCGCCCAGCGACCCGACTTCGTGATCGACGTCAGTTACAGCAGTTTCAATGCCGCGAAGGGTCGCGCCACGATCCCGGAACTCGACGCCATCGGAGCGCCCGTCTACATCACTGCCGGCTGGTGTGACGCCGAGGGAGTGAAGAAGGCAAAGATCGCCGACATCCGCAACCTCGGGATGATCTTCGGGGTGCCGGATCGCGCGGCGAAGCTGACGGCGGAGTTCCAGGGGATCATCGACGACGTCACGCGCCGGGTCAAGAGCCTGCCACCGGTTCCTGTGCTGGCCACCGACGGCGGCTCGGGCCGGTCAACGCCTACGGCGGCTCCGGGTTGTTCCATCAGATGATCGAGATCGCGGGCGGGAGCAACGTGCTGGCCGATCTCGACGAGGACTACGCGGAGGTCAGCGCCGAGAAGATCGCGGCGTCCAAGCCCGGGGCCATGCTCGTGGTCGACTACGACGTGCTCCTCGGCGAGAAGCAACCGTCGGCCCAGCAGAAAGCCCAAACGGTGTTCACGATCATCCCGGAAAGTCCCGCCGCGCGGCAGAATCGGTTCCTACCGGTCCCCGCCGCCGCCACCCATTCCGGCGCGGGCAATATCCGGGCCATCCCCGAAATCGCCAAGTTCCTGCACCCCGAAGCGTTCGCCGGATGACCGGTACGAGCACAACCGCTACCAGTACGCCGGCCGCGGTGCCGGAGCGGTCCCCGCGCCGAGGTCCTCGGTGGGCGGCGACGGCGCGGTACACCACCCTGCTGATGATTCTCGTGGCGGCCGTGGTGATGGCGATGCTGCTCGCCGTCAGCCTCGGCGCGGTCCGGGTGCCGCTGTCGGAGACCTGGCGGATCATCGCCCACCACGTCCTGCCGGGCTCGGTCACGCCGACGTTCACCGTCATAGAGGACCGGATCGTCTGGGACTTCCGGATGCCCCGTGCCCTGCTGGGCATCTTCGTCGACGCCGGGCTGGCCATCGTGGGTGCGGTCCTGCAGGCGGTGGTGCGCAACCCGCTGGCCGACCCGTTCCTGCTCGGAGTGTCCTCCGGCGCCTCACTCGGCGCGGTCCTGGTGCTCGTCCTGGGCTCGCGGGCCGTCGGAGGCCTGGGCCTGTCAGCGGCGGCATTCCTGGGCAGCGTGGCGGCGTTGGGCGTCGTCTACCTGCTCGCGCAGCGGTCGGGACGGATCACCTCCGCCCGGCTGCTGCTGTCCGGCGTGGCGGTGGCCTACCTCTTCCAGGCGCTGTTCAGCTTCGTGCTCCAGCAGGCGCAGAGCGGCCAGGTCGCCCAGCAGGTGCTGTTCTGGCTGCTGGGCAGCCTCGCGGGGGCTCGCTGGGAAATCCTGCCGGTGCCCGCGACAGTGCTGGCGGTAGGGCTGGTGGTGTTGCTGACGCAGTGGCGCTCGCTCAATGCACTGCTGGCCGGCGAGGAGATCGCGACCTCCCTGGGCATCAACGTCACCCGGTTGCGCGGCGGCCTGTTCATTCTCACCTCCCTGCTGGTCGGCGCCCTGGTCGCGGTCTCAGGGGCGATCGCCTTCGTCGGACTGATCGTCCCGCATGTCGCCCGGCTGCTGGTCGGCTCGGACCATCGGCGCGTGCTGCCGGTGACTGCCCTGACCGGTGCGGCGTTCCTGCTGCTGGTCGACATCGCCGCCCGCACTCTCGATGAGCCCGAGGAGCTGGGACTCTCCATTGTCACCGCGATTTTCGGGGTGCCGTTTTTCCTGTGGCTGCTGCGCCGGCGCTCCACCGACGCCCCGGTGAACGCGGCATGAGACTCGTCGTGGCGGGCGTCGCGGTCGCGCTCGAGGGCTGCCCGATCGTCACTGACGCCGAACTGGTGGTGGAGCCCGACGAATTCGTCGGGTTGGTCGGGCCCAACGGTTGTGGCAAGTCGACCCTGCTGCGCAGCATCTACCGTGCGCTGCGACCTGCCGCGGGCCTGATCAGCCTCGACGGCGAGGACCTGTGGCGGCTGCCCGCCAGGGAGGCGGCCCGCCGGGTGGCCGTCGTCGCGCAGGAAGGCCCCTCCGACCTGGATTTCACGGTCGAGGAGGTCGTGGCACTGGGTCGTACCCCGCACAAGCGGCCGCTGGACCGCGACACCGATGCTGACCGCAAGATCTGCACCGACGCTTTGGACCGCGTCAACATGGCCGCGGCCCGCCAGCGCAGCTACGCCACCCTGTCCGGCGGCGAGAAACAGCGCGTCCAGGTGGCCCGCGCGCTGGCCCAACGCAGCTATCTACACCTGCTCGATGAGCCGACGAACCATCTCGACATCCGCTACCAGCTCGAGATCCTGCGCCTGGTCCGCGGCCTCGGCCATGCCACCCTGGCCGCGATCCACGACCTGAACCTCGCCTCCCAGTACTGCGATCGCATCTACATCATGGCGACCGGCCGCATCGTCGCCAGCGGTCCACCTGAGGAGGTGCTCAGCACCGAGCGCATCGCCGAGTGCTTCGGCGTCCGCGCCCACCGTTGGACCCACCCCGGTACCGGTCGGCCGATCCTCGCCTTCGACGAGCTCGATCCAGCATCCGTGGTCGGCCGGGCACGATCAACGGCCGCGGCCGTGACGCAAGGAGGCGGATCGTGACGATCGAGACTCACGCTGACCGGGAGCGGGCTCGCCAGCGCTGGGATGCCACCGCGGCAGGCTATGACCAACTCGGCGGGCACGGCCGGGTCACGGCGGCCGAGGAATCGGTCTGGCGGGGCCTGTTCGCCCGGCTACTCGATCCTGCCCGGCACCCGCGAGTGCTCGACGTCGGGACCGGGACCGGATTCCTGGCGTTGCTGCTCGCGCGGCGCGGCCACCAGGTCACCGCGATCGACTTCTCCGAGCCGATGCTCGCGATCGCCGAACGGAAAGCGGCAGCGGCCGGCCTGCCGATCACGTTCCGGCTCGGCGACGCCTACGAGCCTGCGCTACAGGGCCAGGTATCAAGAGGGAAATCCAAACCTGCCGCTGAAGTGGGCGACCACCGTGAGCAACGTTTTCGCCCGCGCCGAGCTGAGCCACATTCGCACCGAATTACTCGAGTCGGTCGATCGTGTAGAACGAGCAGCCATGACCCTCGAAGAACGACTCGAAATCCGCGGGCGGCGTTACCTGGTCGAAGGCACAGTAGGCGGCCCCAGCGGAGGGCCACGGTACTCCTTGAGTCCTTGACATCCTCGGCTGAACCCGGCGGTGGGGGTTATCATCCGCCGGGTCTGTCGGGCTAATCATGACCCGAGACCCAAACAGCGCAGTAATGTGATAACTCACAGTCGTAGTTCCGTGTGCCGAATTTGGTGATCACTTTGATGTACGACTGTCCACTTATTCTGATCATCGCCGTACTCCTCACCATCGTCCCAGTTCAGCGGTGACGCCAACGACTTTGCGGACCGCCGGACCCGACCAGCTCGGCCGTGAGGTCACGGAGCGCTCCACTTCGGCTACATAAAGTAGTTGTTGCAAATCGCCACCCATATGGCTTACGGTCGATCTGCGGTTGGTCACACATAGTAAGGGGGGGCAGTGGATCACCTTGAAGGGGTTGCCGGATGCGTCGGGTTGACAAGCTGCCGCTGTCGTCGTCGGGGGGCGGCGCGCCAAGACGCATGACGTCACAGGCGGGCATCTGACGGCAGCGAGCAATCCGACAGCCAGCACGTCGGAATACCGGCGCTCACCGGGGCTTGCGCACAACTCTTCGAGAGTGATCCAGCTATTGGGGCAAATAGGGCTCCTCCACCCATCGGAAAGGAGCGATATGAAGGTCTCGAGCGTTTTCACAATGGGTGGCGACTGTCGCCATGACGATCACCACGACAAGCGACGCTGGTACTCGCACTACGACGACTGCAAGTACGACTGCCACGACGATTACCGCTACAGCTACTACCGTGACTGCTACGACTGCGGCGGTGGACTCCTGGGCATTCTGTAGGTTTCGGGTAAGTCGTCACTCATCGACTTGTCGAGCGGTGGCCCTGATCTCCATTCGGGGCCACCGCTTCACCGCATGCCCACCCTCGTTACCTCACAATAGTTCACCGTCGAGGTCGCGATGGCAGCAGGATTCCGAAGAATTGCACTAGGACGATCGCCTCGTGGTTTCTTTTGGCGGGTTCGCGGTGGTGTGGGATGCGGTGGCCGGAGAATAGGAACGGGACGCTGCTGATCTCGAACGGGGTCCCGCCCTCGGGCCATCCGCCGGTGGCCTGCGCCAGGGTCTGGATCTCCTCCAGCGGGGCGTCCGCCAGGTGCAGGTGGTAGTGCAGTCGCTCGACTGGGCCGTCAAGGAGCGTCAGCAGGACGAGTTCGTGGCCGTAGCTGTCGTTGTGGACGGACATGGAGTCCCCGCAACGGTAGTAGTTGTAGTAGGCCCCCTCCGGCGCGACGATCGCTCCGGTTGTGCGCCGATCAGCCGCGCGAGGAATCCATTCCAATGCGTGTTGTGCAGCGCGGGCCCGGAAGGTGCACAGGAATATCGGCTGAAGCCGCTCATCATGCTGCCGTGCTCGATGCGCGGGCCCTGCGACTCGGTGGACTCGGTGGCACAGGCGCGTCGTTCCAATGCCTCCTCGCGGAGCAGAGCACGGGTGGACTCATCGATGGCCGACGGGAGTCGGAGGTGGACCGAGCCCAACTCGGGTGCGCTGTCGCGCTGGCCGGCCTTGAGTGCCGGCCAGCCCCACAGGTCGGTGTTGCCGCAGGGAAAAATCGCCTCGTAAAGCTAGCGTATCCGCGGGTCAGGCGACCGCTCGGAGGGCCGCGGCGGTGGATTTAGCGCATCCGGGTTGACACCGGTGCCGGCCACCAGGGACGCGCGGTCCGCCGCGAACTTCGCCTGATCGGTGGCGTGCAGCCGCCAGTAGCTGTCGATCAGCGGCGGCGCGGGGATGGTCAACCGTGGACAGGTCAGGCGCAGCAGCAAAAAGCGCCGGTACTCCATACTGACGCCGGCGTCGGTGTACCACGGCGCGTCGGCGTCGACGCCGTGCGCGAACTGCTCCTGCGCATCGCACAAGTCCAGCCACGCCACGCGCTCCACAACGTCGACCGCTGGTGGGGCGGGCGTACCGATCCCGGCCACACCCTCGGAATCGGTGACGGTCATGCCAAAAACCAGCCCGCGCGCGGGCCAGGCAACTACTGGAGCGTGACGGCGCGGTCATCCTCACCGGCTGGCCGCTGGAGCAGGACAGCCCGGTTCGCGCCGCGGCCGCTGTGCTCGGGGCGCGGCTGCGCTGGCTCGAGGCGGTCCAAGAACAGCCGACCGAATCGTGGTCGCTCCCGCTGCACACCGACGGCGCGAACGTCTTCATCGACGTCGGGGACCGGCGGGTGCGCGTTCGCGATCCCTATGTCGACTATGTGCTGATCTTGTGCGACACCCCGGCTCCAGCCGGTGGCGAGTCGATCATTTGCGACGGCTATCGAGTCGTCAAGCGCATCCGAGAACACGTTCCCGACCTCTACGAGTTCTTGACCACGGTCGAGGTCGAGCGGGAGTCACGGCTGGAGACACCGCGCTTGGCGTGCATGGTCGAGTGGACGCGCCGCGGTCGGATGGTGATGCGCGCCGACCCTTGGGCTCGGCCCTATCGTCGTGAGCTGCACCGGGAGACCCACGGGCGCCTCCTGGGCCGCTACGCGGATCTCCTCGCAACGCTGGCCGCTCAGGCGCCGGACACGCTTCTCGCGCCGGGGGAAATTCTCATGCTCGACAACTACCGCTGCCCACACGGCATCCGCGCGCACGAGGGTTACCGCCGCACCCGCGTCCTGCGCTGCAAATCGGCGGACGCACTGTGAGCGGCTCCCCCACCGACGAACGGTCACTCATCTGCCGGCGGCGACCTCGCTGGTGCGGTCGGGGGCGAGCTGGGAGGCCAGCAGTCGGCCGTGGAGTGCCTCGTTGAGGCAAGCCTGATCCAGCTTCATCGGATCGACGCGAGGTCCACGGCGGTGGCCTCAAGCAGCTGCCGCATCCGGTACGGGGCGAGCCCGGCCCGGTCGCCGAGCCAGCGCACCCACTCGGGCAGCAGGGCGATCACGGCGAGAGTGACCGGATTGTCCGGGACCCAGTCGCTGATCAGCACGCGCTGGAAGCGGATGCGCTCGGGTGAGGCCGAGAACCACGTTTCGGGCAGCGCCCCCTCCATCCACTCGGCCGCCAGCGCGTCGAGGGCATCGGGATCGGGCTTTGCCTCATGGGTCTGGAGGTACCACGCGTTGAAGGGATCCACCATCATGGTGATGTCGAGGTCGTGGTAAAGCGAGCACGCGGCCGGCAGCGGCGTGCCGCGCGCCTCCAGCTTGCGGGCGAGCGCGCCGATCAGGGTGTGTACTCGGAACCAGTTGTTCATGATCTCCCGGGATTCATCGCCGCGGACCATGATCTCGTTGCCCGTGCTGAGATGGACCAGGCAGGCCAGCTCGGCGGGGTCCTCGACGACAACGGCCTCGGCATCAGGCTCACCGGTGCGCGCCCGCCACACTTCGGCGGCCTGCCCCATGTCGTCGTGCACACCGGCGCCGGCGAGGACGACGAATCCCGAGGCGTCCACGTCGAACAGGTAGCAGTGCCGGTCGGTGCTGCCGGGATAGGTGAACTCGGCGATCACTCCGAAGCGGGTGCCGAACGTGTCGCGCAGGCGAGTGATCCGGCCAGTGGCGCTGACCTGTCCGACACCGCTCAGCCAGTCCGGCACCGGCTCACCGGCCTGCTCACGGGCCTCACGCAGCATAGCGTCCGCCATGTTGCCGACCTGGGCGGCGAGGCCGTGCAGCAGCCACACCGCAGCCTCCCGCTCCGGCCCGGGCACCTCCTCGATCCGTTCCATGGTGGCATCGACCAGTTCGCCGAACCACCAGCCCCACCAGAGCCCCCACCCGTCCTGCAGCACCGCGAACAGTTCCTCACCCAGCATCTCGGCGACCAGCTGGTCCAGCTCGCGTGCGTCCTGGGCGCTGGTGAGCGTGCCGGCGCAGGCCAGCACCTGCGCGATGGCACCGTCGAACCACGCGGGCCGTGCGGAGCCGTCGGCGTGTTGCGCGAGCACAGGTGACACGCAGCGGCGTCCGTCGCTCTTTCGGTTTCGCTGCTTGCGCGTGGCGCTCTTCTTCGGGCGGCGGCTTCGGGACACCGGAGACATGCCGGTGACCGTATCGACCGGCAGGCACGCCGACGAAGCGGGCCTGGAGACGCTTGCTGTCGTGGTGGAGATACTGCGCTGCCCGACAGTCGCAAAACGCTCGCAAGTGCACAAGGAACACGTTTCGTCCACTCGCCTCTTCCCCGGACTCCATCACAGGTGTCGGGGCTACGGTCGGCGCCGACGGTAGAGCCAACGTTCACTCGATCGTGTCTTTTGGATCGATTCGGGAGCGCCGTTCTTTGTCAGGGGTGAACGCAACAATCGGGGCATGACCGTCGCACTGTGCCAGCCCGTCGAGGCGCTGTCGAGTTATCTCGACAGCGTGCGCGGGACGCTCAGCGGCCTCGACGACGAGGGAGTTACCCAGACACTGCGGGACATCGAGGTACTATCTCGCAAGACGCAGTCTGTCATGCTGGACCTGGTCGCCGAGGCCGACTCGCGGCGGATCGCCGCCCATGGTGGTTTCGGCACAACCGCCCGGCTGCTGGCGGGGATGCTCAATCTGTCTGCTGCGGAGGCTCGCACCAGAGTGGAGCACGCGTCGATGGTGGGGGCCCGCCGGGCCCTGACCGGAGAGACGCTGGCGCCAAAACTGCCGACCACGGCGTCCGCGTTGGCCGCTGGGGCGATTGGTACCGGGCAGCTTCGCGTGATCACCGAGGCGATGATCGCCCTGCCCAGTTCGGTGCCCGAGGCGATCCGGGAACGGGCCGAGGCGGACCTGGCCAGCTACGGCCACGATTTCGATCCCCGCCGGCTGCGCACCATCGCCGAACGCATCATCGCCACCCTCGACCCTGACGGTCCCGAGCCCAGCGACGATCCACCTCCGGCAACCCCGTGCCGCGGGGAGTTGTGGTTGCGAAATCGCCGCGACGGACGCCTGGGGTTGGAAGGCTGGCTGGATCCCGAGCACGGCACCCTGGTCCGCTCGCTGATCGAGCAACTCGCCACCCGCCGCCCCAGCACCGACGGCGAGCGCGATAGCCGCAGCATTCCGCAACGGCAAGCCGATGCCCTCATCGAGCTGTGCGACCACGCCCGCGCCGCTGAGGAATTTCCCGCCGCCGCAGGTGAACCACCCCACCTCACGGTGACCATCGACTGGGAGGCCCTGCGCACCGGGCTCGGCGCCGCGACTCTGGACTACGGGCAGTTGATCAGCGCCAGTGCTGCCCGCCGAATCGCGTGCGATTGCAAAGTTATTCCTGTCATATTGGGCGGTGATTCTGAACCGCTGGATGTTGGCCGCGCCATGCGTACCGTGCCGTTGGGTATCCGCCGCGCACTTGTCGCCCGGGACCGCGGATGCAGCTTCCCGGGCTGTGGTCGACCACCGGGAATGTGCGCTGCGCACCACGTGCGGCACTGGATCGACGAGGGTGAGACCAAAATAGGAAATTGCTGCCTCTTGTGCCCGATGCATCACCAACAGGTGCATCTGCAAGGGTGGGATATCACCATCCAAGGCGGCCGAGTCGAATTCCGGGCTCCCGCGATTATCGACCCCGATCGCCGCCCCCTCACCAATCCACTCCGGCGGTGATCATGACCATTTGTAGTACTACGGTCAAGGCACGCGGTGCGCGGTCATCGGTCCAGGCTGCCGCCGCGCTGGGCGGCGACGAGCCAAACACTTCGTCTCAGATAGTCGATGTCACTGCGAGTCGATCTGAACTCACTCAGTGTCACCGTCGTCGAGTGGCTCATCTGCTGTGAGCGCGCGGTTCAGGCGGCGGCCGATCAGCGAACCGAGCCGGGTCGGGGGGATGCCACCGGACGGCTTCTTGGCGATCAGGTCGCTCGCGCTGAGCACGTGCCCGGCGGGCAGCGCGTCCCGGGCGACCAGGGAGCGGCCGAACAGCGCGCGCATCGGCGCCAGCTCGGCGGCGATCTCGTCCTTGTCGACGGGCGCGGCTAGCGCCGCGCTGAGGTAGCGGACGCCCTCGATGAGCTGCCGGAGCTCTCCGGTGGTCACCGACGCTGCCACGTCCGGGCCGAACATCTCGCGCGAGAGTGTCACGTGCACCTCGATCACCCGCGCGCCGAGGGTGACCGCGCCGAGTGCTGGAAAGATCGTCCCGGAGTGGTCGGACAGACCCGCCGCGCACCCGTAGCGCTCCCGGATCTCGCGCACCACATTGAGTCCGACCCGCTGCGGCTCGACCGGGTAGGCCGACGTGCACTGCAGCACGGCCAACGGCCCGGCCCCGGTCGCACGGAGCCGCGCAACGGCGTCATCGAGCTCGGCCCAGCCGCTCATCCCGCTGGAGAGCAGCACCGGTGCACCGGTGTGGGCCACCGCGTCGAGCAGTTGCGGATTGGCGACCTCGCCGGAAGCGATCTTCCAGGCGGCGACCCCGACGCGGCGCAGCAACTCGACCGCTTCCAGCGAGAACGGTGAACTGAGAAAGGCCAGCCCGCGGTCCTGCGCGTGGCGGCGCAGTCCCGCCCAGGCCTGCGCGGGGAACTCCATCCGTTGCCAGTACTGGTAGCGGGTGTCATCTGCGTAGCTGAACTCGACCCGCCAGGGTTCATCAGTTCGGCTCTCGGCTGCAGCGATGTGTGTTTGGAACTTCACCGCATCGGCACCCGCGTCGGCGATTGCGTCGATGTACGCGTGCGCGGTACCCAGACTGCCGTCGTGAGCCTGGCCGACCTCACCGATGACCGCGACACGATGGTCCCATTCGAGTATATTCACGCTACGCAACCCCCAGCGTTCCCGAATGGACGAATATCATGACTCGAACGATTTACAGCGAACGTATCACTGCACTCGGTTACGATTACGGCGCGCAAGCGACCCTGTATCCCACAGAGTGCAACCTGTGTGGGGCAGTCGACCGTGTCATCGAGGTCGCCGATCGAGACCGCTACGGCTACCCGGCCACCCTCGTGGTGTGCCAGGGTTGCGGACTGGGCTACCTCAGCCCGCGGCTGAGTGCTTCCCAGTACACCCACTTCTACTCCAAGATCTACCGCCCGCTGGTGTCGGCCTACCACGGCCGTCGCATCGACGCCCAGACCGTACAACGTGATCAGCGCGCCTACGCCGCGGAGCTGGCACCGTTTCTGTACCCGCTGTTGCCGTCGGCGCCGCGCACCATTCTCGACGTCGGCGGCTCAACGGGTGTGGTCGCCAAGGTACTGGCAGATCGGCTGGGCGCGCAGGTGACGGTCCTCGACCCCGCCCCGGACGAGCTGGCGGTCGCGCGCGCCGCCGGCCTGGAGACGATCGCAGGTCTGGCCGAGGATTTCGACCCCGGAACGCGGACGTGGGACCTGGTGCTGCTGTGCCAGACAATCGACCATCTGCTGGACCTCCGCGGCACGCTGACCTCGCTCCGTCGGATGACATCCGACGGAGGCCGCGCGTTCGTCGACATCGTCGACATCGGTGTCCTGCTCCGCCGGACCAGCAACGTCGAACAAGCGGTCAAGATCGACCATCCCTACTACCTGACCGGTCCGACAGCGGTGGCACTGTTCGACCTCGCCGGGTTCACCGTCGTCGCCCAGCGCCTGTCCGACGACGGGCATCGCGGCTTCCTGCTCGCCCCCGACTCGCCCACCGAGCCGGACTGGCCTGCCCTGGAGCTCGCCGCCGCGCAGTTCCTACGCAATGTCCGGGCCCGCCGAGCGGGTGAGCTCGGGTAACACGCTTTCTCCTGGTGGATGACTGTAGGATTCGATCAACGCACGTGTTGTCTTCCCGTCATCGTGTCCAGGAGGCACCAACGTGCCTGATCGCCGCAGGAAGATCTGCGTGGTCGTTGCCAGCCGGGCCAACCTGGCCCGGATCACCACGGTGCTGGAGGCCGTACGCGATCACCCCGCGCTGGAGCTCCAGGTGATCGCTGCGGCGTCGGCCCTGCTGGAACGCTTCGGCAGCGCGGTCAAGGTACTCGAGGCCGCCGGTTTCACGCCCGACGCGAAGATCTCGTTCATCATCGAAGGTCAGACGCCCGCGACGATGGCGAGATCCACCGGGTTGGGCCTGTTGGAGCTGCCGACCGCCTTCGAGCGACTCGAACCGGACATCGTGGTCACCGTGGCCGACCGGTTCGAGACGATCTCGACGGCGATCGCCGGCGCCTACATGAACATCCCCGTTGCACACACCCAGGGCGGCGAGGTGTCCGGGTCGATCGACGAGAGCGTTCGGCACGCGATCACCAAGCTGTCACACATCCACTTCCCGGCCACCGAGCTGTCCGCCCGCCGCGTCATCGCGATGGGTGAGGACCCGCAATACGTGTTCAACGTCGGCTGCCCGTCGATCGACTTGGCCGCGCGCGCCCAGGCCGGAACCCGCCGGGACGCGTTGGCCAGCCACTGCGGCGCCGGCTCGCCGATCGATCCGGAGCAGCCTTTCCTGCTGGTGATGCAGCACGGCGTCACCACCGAGTACGGCCACGGTCTGGCACAGATGACCGCCACCTTGCGTGCGGTCTCCTCGATCGGGATGCAGGCGCTGGTCTTCTGGCCGAATGTGGACGCCGGTAGCGCCGAGGTCGCCACCGGGATCCGGCAGTTCCGCGAGCAGGGTCTGGCGCGGCGCTGCCATTTCTTCAGCAACCTGCACCCGGAAGAGTTCGCCCGGCTGATGACGCACTGCGCCTGCATGATCGGCAACTCGTCGGCGGCGCTGCGCGAAGGCGCCTATCTCGGGACGCCGGCGGTGAGCATCGGCACCCGCCAGCGCAACCGCGAATGCGGCCCCAACGTGGTCTTCACCTCACACGAGCCTGTCGAGATCACCGACGCGGTCCGCACCCAGATCGCGCACGGCCGCTACGAGTTGAACGACCTGTTCGGCGCCGGCACCGCGGGACATGACATCGCCGACGTGCTAGCCACCGTGCGCCCCCCGGTGCAGAAACGACTGCACTACGACCCCGCCACCCTGCTTGCCGACCCCGCACAGATGTAACCCCGAGATCTACAGTGAGCGGTAGTCGGCGGCGATCCGCCGGAGGGCGTGCTGGGCGGCGTCGCCGAAAGACGCACGGCTGGCGAGCTCGTTGAACAGGCCGCGATAATCGGCCAGGCAGGCACTGTCGTTGATGATCGCCGTGCCGTCGCGAGTGGCAACGACGACCGCAGCCCCGTCGTAGAGGTGAAACGCGGTGTGTGGGAACACCTCTACGGGAGTTCGCCAGTCGATCAGGCCGAGGTGGACGTGTGGTGCGTTGCTGAGCGTGATGAGGTACTCGACTTGCTCGGTCATCACCGCCGCCGAGCGAGCCTGCCAGCGCAACGCCCCTTCGGTCTGAATCAGGTTCCATTGACGCCGCCGGTCCGTGATCATCTCCTGCTGCCGGGCGATCCGACCGGCCACCAAGGGATCGTCCTCGCGGGTGCCCAACACCGTGGCTGCGTAGGCGGGAGTTTGCAGGACGCCAAGCACCATGACTGGGTTGAAAGCGCTGATCTCCGGAGCATCGCGTTCCAGTCTCGCGAACCGCTGCTGCAGGTTCACGGTGTTGCCAGCCTGGAGAACCACCCGGGCGTCCACGTACGCGGCCTGGGCGTCTTCGGCCTGCTGGATCAGAGCTGCCCGCTCGGCCCCGCTGACGCGGTAGATGTCACAGAGCACCCGGACAATGTCGGGGGCAAGCCGGCCTTTGCTCCGCTCGACCCGGGACAGCGCGGCCTGGGAGAACCGGGCCTCAGGAAGCGCCTGCTTGACCCGCTCGACGACATCAACCTGGTTGAGACCGACGGCCTGGCGTAGCGTGCGCAGGGACCGCGATCTCGCGCCCCGGTCGTGACCGGTGTCGTCAGCAATGCTCGGCACCGTTGTCAGGCTGCCACCTTGCGGTGCAGGTCAGGGTGTCGGGTCCACCAGGCAGCGAACGGCTCAGCCCCAGCCCACGCCTGGTCACGGGTACGGAGATGGTCAGCCAGCTCGCTGTGGCCGGCCACTTCTGCACCCTGGAACCGACCATGCTCATCGTAAGACATGGTAACCACCAGCGAGTCCTTGATGATCCAGAAGTCCTGTTCGATGAGGCCGGTAGGGATCTCGGCGACAAGGTCAGCGAACGCTGCGATTATCGCGGGATCAGAGACCTTCTTGGTGATCACATAACGGCGGTCGGGTTCGTCAGCAACCGCGTGGATAGACGTGCACGAGCGGTTGTCGGGCAGGCGACATCGGCGGTTCGCAACGTAATGATCTTGATGTGGCGGTCCATCGGGATCCCCTCGTCCAGCTGACCGTTGGCGTGACCAGTCTCCCAGACCCAGCGGCACACGGTCAAGAAAAGATTGAATATCCAATATTATTATGTATATACTCAAAGAGCCGTCCGTCGCACGGCGCAGGTGACCAGCGGGTACCACCGTAGAGACGAGAGGTTGAAGTGACGCAGCCGAGAGGGCCGGACGGGCCGCATCACCTGCCCTACCGAGAGCAAGAACGATGCGCGGTGGAAGGACGCCGCATCGATGGCAGCGGCCGATGCACCGTGATCGTCATCCGCGGCCCGCTTCTTCGCGGTCGCCGCTAGCAGTGCTCACAGGTGCCCGATGTTCTCCTCCTACATCGACCAGGCCTGGCACGCGCTACTCGCCACACCCGACGCGTATGCCCAGTTCAGCAGGGATTCTTGCGGGCAAGTCGTCGGTCACCAGGCGAGCCGCGTCGCGGTACATCGCAAGGACCCGCAGTTCCTGCACGAGACACCCCACATCGCGGCGCAGCTTGCCGCCGCGCATGACCACGGGCAACACCCTCTTGCCCACGTCCCCGATCTCGCTGGCATTCCCCTGCGTCGCGCCGCACTGCGCGCGCCCGAGTTATATCGCCAGGTCAATGCCTGGGCGCGCGCTCAGATCCCCCCGACGACAGACCGCTCGCCTCCCATAACCCAGAGGAACAAGGCGTACGCGAGGCCCAGCACCTTGCCCGCCGTGAAGCCGCCGTTCTAAACCATCTCCACGAGTTCGCCCCCGGCTATCTCATCGACTCCGGCGAGCTGGACCGCGGCGGCTCCTGGCTGGCCCTGCGCTGGCTCGACGGCATCACCCCCTACCGGCTATGCACACCTGCCCGGCAGAGCGACGATTCACCCGCCCGACGCGAGAGCATCCTTCGCGCCGCCGTCGACATCGCTGACCGGCTGGCCGCGCTGCACGGCCTGGGATGGCGGCATGGCGATCTCCAATCCGCCCCCATCATTCTCGGGCCCACCACTGTCGACCTCATCGACTTCGCTCTCGCCCAAGACTCACACCCGCTCGAACCTGACGTCACCTACCGGGGAGGCATGGTCCACTTCACCGCCCCCGAGACGGCCGCCCGCATCCTCGCCACTCCGGACGACCAGCCCGTCACCATCGATGACCGTGCCGAAGTCTATGCGCTTGCGGCCGTGCTCCACTTCGCATGGACCGGCCTTCCTCCCACCGCTTATATCCATGACCAAGCACCCTGGCGGGACAAGCTCAAAGACATAGCCCACGGGCGCCGTCACGATCCCGCGCAGACACGACCCTGGCCTTGGCCCGGATTCGAAGAGGCGCTGCGCCACGCGCTCACCCCCGAGCCTGGGAATCGGATCCCATCAATGACGAAGTTCCGGGACGTCCTTGCTGAGGGGTGAAGACGCGCGGGACTGTCGCAACCAGCCAGGTCCCCAGCCAGGTACCGGGGGAAGTTGCCGCGATCAACAGGAACGTCGTACGCGGGCAAAATCGCCGTCAGCTATGCGGTGGGATGTGTTCATGTCCTGTGCCCACGCCAAGGCGTGGGCACAGGACCGAGAATCAGATGCGCACAGCCGTGCCGTCGAAGAGGGGCACCGTCATCGAGAAGGTCTCTCCGTAGGTCAGCTTCTGTTCCTCCAACAGCCCGATGGCGACCTGCTCGCCGAGACGTATCGACTCGTAGTAGTCGGTATAGTAATGAACTCCGGCCCAGTCACGTGCAATCGCGATATTGGCGGCCACCTTATTCAGCTCACCCTCGACGGTCAGGGGTACGGTCAAGCCGGCGTCGACCAGGGCGCTACCGTCGGCGTTCGGCTGGTAGCCGATGATCGCACCATCACGATCTTTCAGCTCCCAGCCGTGGTCGAACCAGGCCTTGAGGATGGTGACGCACGCGCCGGCCACGGTCGCATGTCCCGCGCCGTAGGAGGGATGTGTCGGTGAACCCTCCGGGAACGCCATGGGCAGCAGCCAGTTATCGATGCCGTTCTTTGCGTCCAGTGCCGCACCGATTCCAGACGATCCCGCGTAGACCGCTTCCATGCACTCCAGTGCGGTGAGGCGGGCCTTTACATCTGCATCGCCGTTGCGGCGCTGATACATCCAACCGGCCAGAGCTTCAGGACGCAGCCGCCGGTGAATGTTGTACTTCTGGTAACGAACCGCCTTCAACGCACGGGTCGCGACCTCAGTCACCAGCGTCAAGATATGGGGACCGCCGAACTGGGCGAAGCCGAGCTGCTTGTCGACATAATCCGGCGCTAGGAACGGTAGGCCGGGGTCGAACGGGGCGCCCAAGCCGAGCAGGATGAGGCAGGAATTGAGATAAGCCTCGTACAGCGCGTCATAGTGCACCCAGGTGGCAAGGTCGCGTGGCGTGGCGATGAAACGAAAGCCATCGCCATAGGTCTCGGTCCCGCGCACGTCCGCGCCGTTCTGCACATCCAACCAGTCGTTGAAGTCCTGCAGGTAGTCCCTGCCCACCTCCACGACGCGCACGCGCTGGTCCGCGCGGATGCTGCCGTAGGCGATGTAACCGTCCGCGATCGCGTGAGCCGCGCCTAGACCGTGGTTACCGATGATGAGGAACTGTGAGACATACGGACCGATCTGCGCGCCCGGGCCTACCCCGCGGAAGAGCTTCGCCAGGGGCACGGGGTCCGTCCCGTCCTCGCTGAGGATGCGGCGGCGGGCCAGCGAGGTGGCGACCTGGTCGGTGGCGCCGGTCAGCTCCAGCGTGCGATCCCGGCGGAACCACGACAGGCATTTGAGCGAGTTCCTGGCCGCGGTGATGGTGGAGTTGCTTTCCCAGTCGACGAAGGGCACGTCGCGGGCCAGCGCCATCCAGTACAGCTCGCCCAGCTCGGCGATCAGCTCTTGGCTGTCCAGCGACGGGGCAGGCGGTATCGTCACCGCTTGAGCGTCCGGGCCTTCCAGCTCGAAGGTGAGCCCGGCTCCTTGGCTTTCCCAGCCGCGAACAGGCACATTTCTGCCCGCCTCGACCAATGCCTGGGCGTACGGTCCACTCCAGGTGGGTGCGGCCGGATCTTGACCAGGTGGCCCGATGGGGATCGCAGCGATGTCGCGCTCATCGCCGGTGTCGATGCTGCGCACCCAGTTGGCGTAATCCAACGGGTTGCTGACGAATCCCTCATCGTCGTGCGGGAGGCATTTGGTGAAGTTTGCGATGTAGCTGGGTTGCCCATCGGCGCGGCGGTACAGCTGCTCGTCCCCGTTGCTGACATGGCGAGGATGGACGCGGGCGGCGGCCAGCTCGGCCGCGTTGCGACGAATCTCCAAGGACTGCTGTTGTCGAGAGCGCATGCACTCCTCCTGTATTCAGGCTGTATTCAGGCCGAGGATGCTCACGGGCAACCCGGCAACTGGGTTGATGCTCACCGCAGTAGGTAAACGATCTGTCGTGATGATCGGGACACACGTTATCCAGAGGACCGGTGACCCGCGTTTGATACCTCGCGGGCGGCGCGCGTTGGAACCGTCCACGGATCGCCGGCTGCCCGGAGCCGGGCTCCCTCCGGCACCCAGTCCCTACCTTCACCTGAAAGACGTAACGGCGGCGCTTCCGGCGAATTACAATGTTGCAGATAGGGGGGCGCCGCCAAAGCTGGAGGTGCTTCGAGCATGGCGATGGTTGCGGTGAACCTGACTCGGCCAGCCGGGGAACTCGGAGAGATCCCAGCCCGGCTCCATGCGGCCGGGTTGGAGCTGCGCTGCGGATCCGGGCGGCGGGCCACCCCGGCGGCGGAGGTGATCGAGAGCCTGCGTGGTTGCGCGGCGGCCATCGCCGGTCAGGAGCTTTACACCGCCGAGGTCTTCGACGCCTGCCCCGAACTGAGGCTGGTGGTGCGTTTCGGGGTGGGCTTCGACACCGTCGACGTCGAGGCAGCCACCGAGCACGGTGTCCTGGTCGCAACCATCCCGGGCACCACCGACGGGGGCGTCGCCGACCACGCGATCGGATTGATGATCGACCTGGCGCACGGGATCTCGCGGCACGATCGAGCCATGCGCCGCGGCGAGTGGCAACCGCAACGCGGCGTCGACATGTGGCACGCGACCCTGGGCATCGTCGGGCTCGGGCGCATCGGCCGGGCCGTCGCGCTGCGGGCACTCGGCTTCGCGATGCGGGTGATCGCCCACGAGCCCTATCCCATCATGGAATTCGTGGAGGAACACCGCATCGAGCTGATGCGGATCGACGAGGTCTTCGCCCAGAGCGACTTCGTGACCCTCCACCTGCCGGCGATGCCCGAGACCGAGCGGATCGTCGACGCGGCGAAATTGGCGCTGATGAAACCCACGGCCTTCCTGATCAACACTGGCCGCGGCAACCTGGTCGATGAGGACGCCCTCTACGCCGCGGTCAAGACCTGTCAGATCGCCGGGGCCGGCATCGACGCCTGGACCACCGAACCGATGACCGATCCGCGCTGGGCGGAGCTGGACAACGTCGTCCTCACCCCGCACAGCGCGGCGAACACCCAGGGCGTCTGGACCGCGAGCGCGGTGCTCGCCGCTGAGATCGTGGTCAAGGTCATGCGCGGTGAGCAGCCGCCACAGCTACTCAACCCGGAAGCCTGGTCGTCCGCGACATCCTCGGGCGCCCATTAAGCCACGGCGAAGTTCATGCTCCGGACTCCCACTGGAGTTTCACTGGAATCCCACTGAAGTTCCACGGCGTGAGAAGAATGAAACACAGCTCGCACAAAGGCCGATATATATCTGGCCAGGCGCCACGATTTGCGAAGTGAGGCCCTGGCGTGTAATCCAGGGAGCTGAAGTTGAGCGAGGGTCGATTACCCGTGGTGAACTATATCACCGGAGATTACCCGGCTTCACCCAGCTTGTCCGTTGGCAAGGGAGCTGTTAATCCACGGGAAGGGGGCCTACCCCAAGCGGTGGGACGTCACTGCCCGTTACGGCTGCCGCTACTGCTCGCCGGAGTGAGCGCCGGCGGCACGATGTTGTTGCAATGGCCCGTGCTGGCCAGCGAACCGGTGTTCACCCGGATGAACGCCTCGGTGACAGCCTCGATGATAGTCCTGGGCAGCTACCTGACCATCCAGCAGCGCGAGCGATTCACCGGTCTTGCCTTCATCACTGCAGGCCTGTGCTGGCCCCTGATCGCGCTCGATATCTATCCGGGCTGGGGCGGGTATCTGGCCTTCGTCTTCGGCGGCGGAGCTGCCTTCTTCGTGCCCCTGTGCTGGGGGATCCTGCGCTATGGGCGCGCCCGTCTGGAACACAGCTCCGAACGGCTCTATATCGTGCTGTGCGCGTTGCTCACCAGCGGCACCGGAGCTGCGTTCAGCTTGTTCAGCAGACCGGGGTGGGTGGGGCAGCCCGCCCGACCGCCCTGGCCGACGCTCATGCCCAACGAGCTGACCCGCATCACGGGAGCCGTGCTGCTGTGCCTGGGCTTCCAAGTCCTGGCCTGGGGTTTCCTGCTGCTGGTACGGCGAATGCTGCAGGAGGCCCCGCCCACCCGCAAGGACGCGATCCGCCCGCTGTGCGTCTTCGGTGTCGTGTTCGGGTTCGGATCGAGCGTGGTCTACACTGTCGCGACCTTCGCCCCCGACCTGCTGCCCGCGCACACGGTGGCCATCATCATCGGGGCCTTCGCCATCACCCTGACCTGCGGCCTCGGTATCTCCATGACCCGCCAGGACCTGCTGAGCGCGCGCCTGGTCGATCGCCTGCCACAGTCCCGGACCCCGGAGAACGTCGCGCGCTATCTCAAGGATGTCCTGAAGGACGAGTCCGTCGAGTTGCTCTATCTGGACCCTGACTCAACGGACCTGATCGACGCCGATGGACACCCGCGGCCCGTGGATGAGGAACTTCTCGCCAACCGGTTCCACGCGTGGATCTGGGGTAGTGATGGGTCACGAATCGGCCTGCTCACCGCGCACCCGCTGCTGCGCAACGATTCGACCACACTGGCGTCACTGGCCCAGATCGTCACGATCCTCGCCGAGAACGCCCGGTTGCAGGCTGTACTACGCATGCGCGTCGAGCAACTGAACGCGACGCGGATCGCCCAACAGCTCGCTTTCGAGCAGGCCCGTGAGCAGTTCCACCGCGATCTGCACGACGGTGTGCAACAGACGATCGCCGCTGCTCGAATGGACCTCGACGCCTTCGCGGAAGCCGCCACGCCCGAAGAACACCAGCAGGTCCTCGACCAGCTCGACACCAAGCTGCGGCTGGCCCTGGAGGAGGTGCACAGTCTCAGCGGGGGCGCCCAGCCGCCGGAGCTGAGATTCGGGCTCAAGCGGGCGATCGATCGGGTGGTGGCGGAACTGCGCCTGGCGGCACGCTGCCAGATCACCGGCACGGACCTGGGCGTTCTGACGGTTCCGGTCTATTACCTCATCCGTGAGTCGCTGACCAACGTCCACAAACACGCTCACGCCGGGATGGTCGAGATCAAGGTCGCGACCGACGGACGGATGATCCACATCTCGATCCACGACAACGGTGTCGGCGGCGCAGCGGTCCGCGAGCAGGGGGGAATCGGCGGCATGCGCAACCGGGTCGAGGAGCTCGGGGGACGTCTTCAGATCAGCAGTCCAGCCGGGATGGGCACGACGATGAAGGTGAGCGTGCCGTGCGTGTAGTCGTAGTGGATGACAACGACGTCTGGCGACCCAGCCTGGTCGCCGCGCTGCGGGGCCGCGGGATGACCGTCGTCGCCGAGACCTCCGACGGCGAGGAGTTGCTCAGGCGGTTGCCCGCGCTCGGTCGTGAGCCGATCAACATCGCCGTGCTCGATCTTCGGTTACCCCCGACGTGGTCGGACGAAGGCATCCGGCTGGCCCGCGAGCTGAGGCGGCGCTACGGCGAGCTCGGAGTGATCATCTTATCCGGCTACGAGCGCGACGTGCAGCTGTACTACGCCACCCAGGCGTTGAACAACCTCGGTGGGAGCGGCGGGATGGGGTACCTGTTCAAGGACCGCACCAGCCGCAGCAGCCTCCACGATGCGCTACGGCGCGTCGCAGCGGGCCGCGTCGTGGTGGATCCGGTGTTCTCCCAACACGCCGCAGCGGAGTACCGGCACCAACACGCCGCCGCGAAGGACTTCAGCGACCGCGAGGTCGAGGTCCTGGATCTCCTGGTTCAGGGGCTCACCAACAAGGAGATAGCGGACCAGCTGTACCTGTCCATCCCGGTGGTCGAGCGCCACCTGACGAAGATCTTCCGGCAGCTGCTGCCGTCGGACACCCACAGTGAGAGCCCGGGGGACACCCGGCGGGAGAATCGCCGCGTGCTCACCGTCCTGGAGTGGTTGCGCCGCACCGGCCACCTCAGGTAGCCCACAGCTGGCAGGATCTACGGACAACGATGGTTTTCCCTCCTTGTGAGAGCCTTCGTCGGTGATCAACGATGATCTCCTGACCCCCTAACCGCAGCGGTGAGCCACCCGCTGCCCACTCTTGGAGCTGGCGAATGAGCACGATCATGATGATCGGGGCTGGGATCCTGACCTGGGTCCTGGTGGCGATCCTGACCGCGCTCATGGTCGGGAAGGTCCTCCAGCGGCGGGATGCGCAGCGCCCCGTCGAGCCTGACCCGCTTGGGGCGCAGGCACCGGTACCGAGTCGTCGTCTCACCTCCCTTCGCCGTACTCGGCGTTAGAGCCGCGCCGCCAGCGGCGAGCGAACCCGGTTGCGGGTGTCCAGAACCCGGTCGGCGTGCTGCTCGAGGAGCTCCCAGTCGATCGAGTCGTGATCGGTGAGGACGATGACTAGATCACTCTCGATGACCTGGCTCAGCACGCCGGGCACCACGCGGATGAAGCTCGGAATCTCGTCGACGGCGACGAGCGGGTCGATCGCCCGAAGATCGGCCCCGAGATCGTCGAGGTACCTGGCGATGGCGATGGCCGGGGACTTCCTGGTGTCTCGGGAGTTCCGTTTGTAAGCCAACCCCACGAGCAGGATCCGGCTGCCGTTGACCGCCTTTCGCTGCTGGTTGAGACGTGCGACCACGCGGGAGACCACGTAGTCGGGCATGTGATCGTTGACGTCGTTGGCGATGTCGACGAAGCGGAAAGCGTGCCCCAGCGACCGCCTCACCTGCCAGGACAGGTAGGACGGATCGATCGGCAGGCAATGACCTCCGACCCCTGGGCCCGGGGTGAACTTCATGAACCCGAAGGGTTTCGTGGCGGCCGCGTCGATCACCGACCAGACATCGAGCCCGAGGCCGTGACAGTACATCGCCAGCTCGTTGACCAAGGCGATATTGACATGCCGGAAGGTGTTCTCCAGCAGCTTGGCGAGTTCGGCCTCTCGGGGCCCGGACACCGGCACCGTGCGCTCGACGAGCCGGCCGTAGAAGTCCTGCAACGCCTGCAGCGACTCCGCGCCTATCCCTGCGATGATCTTCGGGGTGTTGTGGAAACGCCAGATCTCGTTTCCCGGGTCGATACGCTCGGGGCTGTACCCTACGCAGAATTGCGTCCCCGCGGTCAGGCCCGAGCCGGCCTCGAGGATCGGGATGAAAATCTCCTCGGTGGTGCCCGGGTAACTCGTGGACTCCAGGATGACGCAGGCTCCCGCGGTGATGTGCGGGGCGATGGTGCTCGCCGCAGCCTCGACGCAGCTCAGATCTGGTGCGCCGTCGCGCAACGGGGTCGGGACACAGACCACCGCGACGTCGAAGCCGGCCAGCGCCGCCGGATCGTCGGTGGGCAGGTACCGCCCGGTGCTCGCCGCGGCTGCGAGATCGTCGTCAGTGATGTCATCGATGAATGTCTTCGCCTTGCGCAGGTAATCGACGCGGGCCTTGTCGATGTCGAAACCGACGACGTCGAAACCGACTTCGACGGCCCGTATCGCTAGCGGCAGTCCGACGTAACCCTGACCGACCACCGCGACGCGCCGCGACGAAATGTTAGAAATGCCGTGCATCGTCCCCCCGTGGTTCGTTCGTCACCTTCAGCGACAAGTCGAATACTAGCGGTGTCGCGATCGAACGTCATCGGAACGTTTTGCGAGCTCGCTCGCGATAGCGCTACGGTCGGGTAGTCATGTGACCACGCGGGAGCTCGCACCGAAGCGGGCTGAGAGGGCAGCTGGCACCATCGGCGGGGCTGCCGACCGCACGAACCTGTCCGGGTAATGCCGGCGTAGGGAGCCTGCATCGATGAACACGCCCACGACCCCGTTGTCCAGTACCCCTCTGCACGATCACACCATCGAGCCCACCGTGACCACCGGTCCCATCACCGGGTCGCGAAAGGTTTACCGCGAGGTGGGTGACGGGTTGCGGGTGCCTGCCCGGCGGGTGGATCTGACCAACGGGGAGCACCTCGACCTCTACGACACCTCGGGTCCCTACACCGACCCGGACACCCCCATCGACGTCCGCGCCGGGCTTGCGCCGCTGCGCGCGCAGTGGATCGCAGCCCGCGCGCCATCGCCGACCGAGCCGGCAATCAGGCCGCGGACCCAGCTCGCCTGGGCGCGGGCCGGCATCGTCACCGAGGAGATGGCGTTCATCGCCGCTCGGGAGGGCGTCGACGTCTCGCTGGTGCGCGACGAGGTCGCCCGGGGTCGGGCAGTGATCCCGGCGAACCACCGGCACCCCGAGTCCGAGCCGATGATCATCGGGAAGAAGTTCCTCGTGAAGATCAACGCCAACATCGGCAACTCGGCGGTTTCCTCCTCGATCGAGGAGGAGGTGGACAAGATGGTGTGGGCCACCCGCTGGGGTGCGGACACGATCATGGATCTGTCCACCGGCAGGCGGATCCACGAGACCCGGGAGTGGTTGCTGCGCAACTCCCCCGTCCCGGTCGGCACCGTGCCGATCTACCAGGCGCTGGAGCGCTGTGGTGGTGATCCCGCCGCGCTGACCTGGGAGATCTACCGGGACACCGTGATCGAGCAGTGCGAGCAGGGTGTCGACTACCTGACCGTGCACGCCGGTGTGCTGCTGCGCTACATCCCGCTGACGGTGCACCGGGTCACCGGCATCGTCTCCCGCGGCGGGTCGATCATGGCGGCCTGGTGCCTGGCGCATCACCGCGAGTCGTTCCTGTACGAGAACTTCGAGGAGCTCTGCCAGATCCTGCGCCGCTACGACGTCACGTTCTCCCTCGGTGACGGGCTGCGCCCGGGCTCCATCGCCGACGCCAACGACGCCGCACAACTCGCCGAGCTCGAGACACTGGGTGAGCTGACCCGGATCGCGCGGCGCCACGACGTGCAGGTGATGATCGAGGGCCCCGGGCACGTGCCGATGCACAAGATCGTCGAGAACGTGCGGCTGGAGGAGCAGTGGTGCGACGAGGCGCCGTTCTACACCCTGGGCCCGCTGGCGACGGACATCGCGCCGGCCTATGACCACATCACCTCGGCGATCGGCGCGGCGATGATCGCGCAGGCAGGCACCGCGATGCTCTGCTACGTCACCCCCAAGGAACACCTGGGCCTGCCCGACCGCGACGACGTCAAGACCGGCGTGATCACCTACAAGATCGCCGCGCACAGCGCTGATCTGGCCAAGGGTCATCCGGGCGCGCAGGCCTGGGACGACGCGCTGTCGAAGGCCCGGTTCGAGTTCCGCTGGCACGACCAGTTCGCGCTGGCCCTGGATCCGGACACCGCGCGGTCCTACCACGACGAGACGCTGCCTGCGGAGCCCGCGAAGACCGCGCATTTCTGCTCGATGTGCGGGCCCAAGTTCTGCTCGATGCGCATCTCCGCCGACGTCCGGGCTTACGCGGTCGAGCATGGCCTGTCCACTGTGGAGGCCATCGAGGCGGGGATGAAGGAGAAGTCCGACGAGTTCACCGCGGCCGGCGGGAAGGTGTATCTGCCGGTGACGCAGACGTGATGGCTGCGTCACCGGCCATTGGACCCCCTGTCGCGCTGACCATCGCTGGGTCGGATTCCGGGGGTGGCGCGGGGCTGCAGGCGGATCTGCGCACCTTCACCGCCTGCGGGGTGCACGGGTGTGTCGCGGTCACCGCGGTGACGGTGCAGAACTCGCTGGGCGTGACCGGCGTCGTGGAGATCCCGCCGTCCACGGTGGCCGATCAGGTCCGGGCGGTGGTGACCGATATCGGGGTGGCCGCCGCCAAGACCGGCATGCTGGCCTCGGCGGCGATCATCTCCGCGGTGGCCGCAGTGTGCGACGAGGTCGGTCTCGGTGCCGCGGTGCCGTTGGTGGTCGATCCGGTGGCCGCGTCCATGCACGGCGACCCGCTGCTGGCTGGTGATGCGCTGGCCGCGCTGCGCTCGGAGCTGTTTCCCCGGGCCACCCTGGTCACGCCGAACCTGGACGAGGTGCGCCTGCTGGTCGGCATCGACGTCGGCTCCCGTCCGGGGCAGTACGAGGCGGCCTGCGCGTTGCACGCGCTGGGTCCGCGATGGGTGCTGGTCAAGGGCGGGCACCTGCACGACGACCCGGAATGCCTGGATCTGCTCTATGACGGCAGTGCGTTCACCGGGTTCACCAGTCCCCGGCTGGCCACCCGCCACACCCACGGTAGCGGCGACGCTTTAGCCGCAGCGATCACCAGCGCGCTGGCCCGCGGCGCCACGATGCCCGACGCGGTGGCCTACGGCAAGCACTACATCGAGCAGGCAGTCGCCCACGCCTACCCTCTCGGCGCCGGAGTCGGCCCCGTCTCCCCCTTCTGGCGCCTCCGCCCGGACTGACCTCGCCACAGCACATCGCAACGCCGGCTGACGCGGCGCCTTTACCGTAGCCGGATGACACTGCGGACAACCCTGACCGTCGCGCAGTGTTATCTGGTCGCTGAACAGGAGATTCCCCATTTTCCCGACACTCGAGCCGCGCATACTCATACCGATGGTCAGTTATTCTCCAGCACTCTCCGAGCTAGCGTTGTCCGCATCCCTAGAGCTGGGGGGATGGTGGTGCGCCGGTCTCGTTGGGCTGGGGTAGCCGTTTGCTAAACCGCGCTGGCCCGTCTCGCGCCCCACCGTCGCGGTGAGAGCAGTGGCCTGCCCGGTGAACTCCGGACGGTGTCAGCGAGGGGGATCATGACAGTCACCAGTGCGCCCAAGCTGATCGGCCGGACAGCCGCTATCGCCGCCGTGCTGGCCGAGCTGGGCGTGCACCGCCATGAGCGAGTGCTGATCATGCTGCCCGACGGTCCCGGCTTCGCCGAGTCTTTCGCCGGCGCGGTGCACCACGACGCACTACCACTGCCAGTGAACCCGCTGCTTTCAGCACGCGAGCTTGCCGCAGCCGCCACCCAGGCCGGCGCCCGGCTAGTGCTGACCTCGCCGGATCAGATCCCCACCCTCACCGCCGAGTTGGACACCAAACCAGTGGTTCTGCTCAATGGACCACACGGACCGTGGCTTGCGGCGCTGCGCCTGCGGTGAGCGGCTCACTCCGTTGTTCGGATTCTGAATATCTGATTCTGCTACTCTGGTGATGTGAAGGAGATGTCTGCTTCGGAGGCGGCGCGCCGGTTCTCCGCCGTGCTCGATGGAGCCGAGCAAGGCGAAACGGTCGTGATCACGCGCGGCGGACGGCGGGTCGCTCTGATAGTGCCGGCGCCGCGTGCCAATGGCGGTGTCGTGGCTGAGGTGCTGGATCGCTGGCGGGACCAGCTGGGACTCGACGACGAGTTCGCGGCGAACGTGGCCAGTGCTGGAGACGTGCCGGTGGCCTTGGACGGCGATCCGTGGCGCGGGTGATCCTCGACACCGGGGTGTTGGTCGCCGCGGTCCGCGGTCGACTCGACCTGGCGGCATTCGCGGAGCAGGACGACGTGGCGCTGCCCGCAGTGGCGCTGGCTGAGTACTCGACCGGTGTCGAGCTCGACGACAATCCGGCCCGTCGTGCCGCGCAGCGCGCGTTCCTCGAGGAGCTGCTGGCGGTCACACCCGTGGCCGACTACACCGCGCAGGTTGCCGTGCACCATGCCGCGCTGCTGGCCCATGTTCGCCGCACCGGGCGCCCGCGCGGCGCCCACGACCTGATCATTGCGGCCACCGCCCGCGCGACGGACCGTGTGCTGGTCTCGACCGACGCCCAGGCCGGATTCGTCGACCTTCCCGAGGTTCAGACCCGGTTACTGGCCACTCGCTAGTTGCCCGTCACTACCGCTACCACGAGCGGGTGGTGACCACACCTGACCGCTCGGCGCTGGAGTAGGTCCGGTCGCACCCTTTTCGGGGCCTTCGTCGGGATGATATGAACTCGTCCCATGGGAATCTGATCACGTAACTGCTATGAATGGATGATGCTGGCCCACCTCGATGCATCCAGCTACCCGGCCGCTCCACACGTGCGAGCCCTCTCACTCACTTCTCGGCCGCACGCTCACCACCACCGGGCCGCAGCCCTTGCCATGGTCATCTTCTCGACGCTTCTCGCTGCCTGCGCAAGTCCAAGCGAGAAGACCTCGCCGCCCGCCTCAGCCTCGGTCAAGTCGGCGGCGGAAATCACGGTGGTCATCAGAAATTACGGTTTCGTCCCGACGAATCTCACGGTTCCACCAGGGGCTACGGTAACAGTGCGTAACGAGGATCAGGCGATCCATACCCTCACTGCCGACAACAGAGCATTCAACACCGGGAACGTCAGCCGGGGCCTGCCCACCACCTTCACGGCGCCGACGCAACGCGGGACATACCCGTATCACTGCCTGTTCCACAATTACATGTCGGGCGCCCTGACCGTCTCCTAACCTGGTCGGTCTTCGGGCTGCCCGGTGAAAGACAGAGGTCAGCAGCGGCCCTGCGTCATGCGTCGGGAGTCCGGTGCCCGCACGATCTCCTGCGGAGTGAGCGGGCGCTTGCCGGCGATCTGCTCGATCACGTGCTCGGCGGACATCATGGCTCCCTCCTGCCAGCCTGGCAGCGGAGACACCTGGTCCCCGACCACATGGAAGCGACCGTCGGGCGCCAGCAGCCGGGTGTAGGCCTTGGCGTCGGCTGCGTCCTCCGATCGCCAGTCCGCCCAGCCACCAAGTTGAAAAGGCACGTTGCGCCAGGCGATGGAAAGACCCAGCGCCTCCGGCACGATTCGGTCGTCGCCGAACTCGGAATGCAGTTTCCGGGCGCCCTCCCTGGCCATGGCAAGACGGTCCTCGAGGGTCAGATTAGCGAGTTTGACGGCGTCGTCATCGAAGTTGTACGCGCCGGTGAGGGTGCCGTTCTTGGTGAAGTAATCATACGACGGGTACCACATCTGGGTGATGGTGTGATCGATCCAGCTGATGCCACCGTAGATCTGGTATCTGTCCGACTCCCAGAAACGTTCGTTCGCCTGCCAGCCCACCTTGCAGGTGGCGGCGAAGCGGCCTCGATCGACCGCCTGCTTGAACTCCGGCGAGAAGTTCGCGGGAATCTTCTGCAGCACCGGCAGCGGGATGTTGCTGATACAGCGGTCCGCCCGTGTGTGAAACGTACGTCCCAACGGGCCCTTGTAGGTGACTTCGACGCCGTCCTCGACCAGCTGGATCTCCTGCACCTCGGATCCGTAGTTGATGAGATGGCCGATCTTGCACAAGAATCCCTTCACGATCTGGTCCATACCACCCACCGGCTGGAACAGGGTCGGCTGCCACTGCTGGTCCGTCGGCTGGTACAGCCTGCGCTCCCAGAACCTCGAATCAAGCAAGGGTCTGAGCTCGGGTTTGTTGGCCTCACAATCGTCGAAGAGGGTCTGGGAGATCTGATAGGGCACCTTGCACCCGGAGCGTTCGGATCCGCTGTACGCATACGGGTCACCGGGAACGCCCTGGGGCTCATCACCGAGATCGCCGAATACCCGCAGCAGGCTCAGGAGTTTCTCCCGGTCGCCTTCGTCGAGCTCCTGGTCGAGGGCATGCCGGTGAATCGACTTGGCCAGCAGCTCGGCGACGTAGCCCCGGGTGTCGTTGCCGATACTTCGGGTCGTCTGTGGTTTGCCGCCGAATGCCTTGTCGGTTTGGAAGAGATTGGCCGTGGTCTCCATGATGTAGACCTCGAGGGCGACATCCAGCTCCTGGCAGTAGTGCAGCACCCGCCGATGGTGGTGGGGCAACCGGCCCGGTCCCATATTCAGATACAGACCGTCATCGAACTGGACCTCCTGGCGGGTGACGCCGTGCTCCGGGCTCTGTTCGGTGACGACGCTGCCACGGCGGGCGGTGAAGCTGCGACCGCCGGCCCGGTGCTGGGCCTCGAGGATCTCGCACTCGAACCCAGCGCGCATCAGCTCGTAAGCGGCGGTGAGCCCGCCGATGCCGGCACCGAGGATGAGCACCTTCGTGCCCGCCCCGGACCCCCGCGGGAGCTGGGGAGGGCCGGCCCACGCCTCCGGAACGGTGATGAGCCCCATGGCGGTCATCGTGTCGTAGAGGGCGCCGGAGCCACCCGCGAGACCGACCATCTGCAAAAAACGCCGCCGTGTCCAACCATTGTGTGCCGCACGCATCGGCATTTCCCCCTTATCCGATGGTCTTGGTTCTACTACTCCCCGTAGCGAGCCTCCGCGCCGACCCGCGACGGCATCGTGCGCGTAACACCACAATCGTAGAGATGAAAATCGACTCCAGCAGCCGAATTCCGAAGGGTGCGCAAAGCGGATAAACCGACCATCAGCGCGCTCTCAGGCCTCGGGCTGCTGGGGCCCAGCGGCTCGGGCAAGACCACCACCGTCCGGGTGCTCGCCACGCTGCTACGCCCGGACGCCGGACGGGCCCGCGTGCTCGGTCACGACGTCGTCACGCTGGGACGCTCTCTGAAGACGAGGTTGTCGAGCTCGAGGCCGAGCTCGAGCCAGCCTCTGCTGGCGTAAAAGTCGCGATAGGCGGGATCGAGCAGGAGCGGATAGTGCGGAGCGTCGAGCTGGACATATTCGCAGCCCCGCCGCACCAGCTCGGTCGGCCTCCTCGCGGAAGATCTCGGCGAGATCGGCCAGGAAGCTCTCCAAGGTCGGATGGGCCGCGTGGGAGCGCTGCGGATCGTAGAAGTTGGCGAACAGGCTCGGGCTCGGCAGCGTGACCTTGACGATCCGTTCGTCCGTGCCCGCGCGCAGGTGAACTCCTTGGCGGAGAGGAAGCAGCGGGGCTGGAGCCGGTCGAGGGCGGCGATCGGCGGCCGCTCGATGCGCTTGTCCCTGACCTCGTCCCCATGCCAGTCACCCCACAGGAACGCGTCGAGATCCCAGTCGCTGAAGCCCTCGACCGCTTCGATGAGCTGGCGCTGAACCGAGAGACGACGCATTTCGCCATCAGCGGAATTATTCTCACTGACGCGGGCGTGGCCGCTGCTGATCAGGAACGTCCGGCAGGCGGCGACAACTCTTCAACACAACCAAGCTGCGGGGCCGGCGATATTGATTTCGCGCAGGGCTGCTTCCTCGGTTGGGGACGGTTCTTCACGTAGGCGAGGATCTGACCCGGATCGACGCTCGCATGGTGCCCCTGCCAGTCACCGATCGAGAGGTTGGCAGGGTGGTTGGCGTGAGCATTTCGCTACCCTGCCAGCACGATGCGCTCGTGCACGCGCTTGATGATCTACCGGTGCCGGAAGTCCGCCGAGATGCCGTGAACGAGACGTCAGCGACGTTTTTCGCGCTCGGTACCTTGCTAGAGGTACGCTTTCGGCCGTGATGGCCATGGACGGTGTTGAGCAGCGTAAACAGGGTAGGCGTGCGCGGGAGTACTTGCGGGTCAGCCTGGATCGGTCGGGGCAGGCTCGCTCGTTGGACGAGCAGCATTGCCGATCACGTGCGGGTAGTGAGTGGGCAGGGCTGGACGCTGGTGGCGGAGTCGTACCGGGATGAGTCGGTGAGCGCGTCGCGGTATTCCCGCTTCCCATCCGTGGGTGAGCACCCACGCGGCCCGGCCGGTCATCCCAGCAACTCCCCGAGGACGAACAGCAGCGCAGCGGCCGGATCGCCTAGCGAGATCACACAGCAGCCATCGGCATGCCCCCTCAGCACGATCCGGTCACCCTCGCGCCGCATCAGCAGACGGCTCGAGCCCTGGTGTAGCTCGCAGACGGCCTCGATATCGACCTGGGGATCACTCACGACGCGCACTCCGGACACGAGCGGCGTCCGGGGTCGGTCAGGCTCGCTGCCAGCAGCCGGGTACCACAAAACGCTTGGTAGTCCCCACGGTGGCGACCAGTTCGCAGCTCGTCAGGACTCACCCGATGCGCCACCCGGGTCCGCGCGTCCACCACCTCGATGCCTGGTCGACGCTGCACCGGGACCACGACCTGAGCCGATGACCGCCGCCAGCGACGACGATCCGACACCCCCCGGTGCTTGGGCCCCGCGCTCACCGGGCAGCCCGCCCGCGCTGGGTATCCTGGTCACCCAGCGAACCCCGATACCAGGCCGGGCGCAGAGACAGCGTTTCGAGGGTGGCGCAGTTCTGGTCGAGTTGGCTGAGCAACGTGCTGAGCTGGATCGACACCTGGTGCAGGCGGTGCTCAATCGCGGTGAGTCTGCTCAGCAGATCGACATCAGTCCCGCGCACCGGCTCACCGATGGGATCCGCGATCGTGGCGCGCTCACCTGATACGCGGTTCGGGGTGGCACGGCGTGGGCGGCGGTTGCTCGGTAGGTCGTTTGAGCTGGTGGGCAGGACGGGCGGCGATGGGCGGTACCGCACCGTCCGTCCTGCCAGCTTGGTGGGCCTGTGCTCGCCTGGCGCGGGCGTCGCGCCGGGGTGGCGTTGTCGTCCCGTGCTGGTCATGTCAGCAAGGCAACAGCAGTTCAGGCCGTCATGGTAGGCGGAGCGTAGTCAGTACCGTGCTATTCCGGATCGGAATAGTCGACAGGCGACTAGTCGCTGGTCAGAGCACCCCAGACGTCTGAGATGATCTTGAAGAGGTTTGATTTTTTGGGTTGCCAGCCCAGTTCGGAGCGGATGCGGGTGCTGTCAGCCACCAATGTCGCCGGTTCGTGCGCCGGTAATCGAGCGGATCACTCCGTGACTCGCGGACCTTGGTGAGCCCGGCCAAGTGGCAGACTCCCTCGACCTCAGCGAGCGCCCTCTGGCAGCCTCTTGGGTGCGCGCAGGTCACCCTCAAACCGCGCCACGGTGGGCAGCACGGATTCCCGGGAGCGGGTCAGCCCGATCACCTCGTGCCCTCGCTCGACCAGCAGTGCGGCCCACCGGGTAAACCGACAAAGCCGGGGGCTCCGGTGGCCAGAACTCTCAGCGGCCGAGGATCTGGTGCCGGTGTTGCCAGGCCAGCTCGATGCAGGCCCGCGCGATCGGTGAGAGCAGCGGCTCGGTGCGCAGCCGCTCGCGGGCCGCTGCGGTGAACGGGATTCCCACGGTGGGGCGGCCGGCCTCGGTGCTGACCGCGGCACCTTCCTCATTCACGGCGACCATCCCGGAGAACAGCGCATCGAACACCGGAGCCTCAATGACCGCGACACTCAGCAGATCGACCCACAGGGTAAGCGGTTCGAGCACCATGGCAGTGGCGAATACACGGAAATCACCGGCCTGGCGGGCCCGCTCGAAAGACGCGAAGGGTTCGTCGGTGTCGTAGGAGATCGGGTCGATGCTGTTGCCGTCGTGTTCGCTATTGCCGAGGAATTCCTCAGAGTACTCGCGCTGGATGTTACGCCAGAGAGAGAAGTCGTTGTTTTGGTGCGCTGGTGCCAGTGCCGCGGGCTGGAACGCACCTGCGGGCATCACGCCGTACATGCCGCCCCCGGAGGCCAACGCCTTGGCGTCCCGGTGATGCAGGTACATGCAGTGACCCTCGATAGGATCGCGCCGGATCGTCAACGTAGCGATACCGGGCAGGACCGGCCGCGCGGACAGATCGAACGGGTCGATGATGCTCCGGCGGAACGGCAACTCCGGGAAACTCGGGCGCTTTCGACCCGCGGCGAGCCACGCTTGCGCGAACTCGTGCCCCAGCGCTTCATACACGTCCAGAACGCTGAAGTAGGACGTGTAGTGGAATCCCAGCAGTCCCCGGGGACCAGCCCATGCCACGTCGAGCAGTCGATAGCTGACGCGGTTGTCGAATAGTCTGGGCCGGGCCAGGTCACGCAGCGCGCGGGAGTAACGGTCATAGCGCTCACCGCTGGCCATCAAAGGGCGCGCGCCAGCGGATGGTGGGCCCCGGCCGTCCAGCTGCGGCGATGGCGGATCGGGGCGCCATGCCAGCTCGATATCAGCCAGATCCACCGGACCCTCCGGCATCCAGCGTGCGGAGGTGAGGACTGTGGTCCCGGGGATGCGCAGCTGCGCCGGATACAGGTCAGCGGCCAGCTCAGCCAAGACCACGCGGTGGGCGTTGAGCGCTCGCCGGATCTGCCGCCACTGTTCCTGGCTGTCCCGGATCGGGCCGGGCCGGTCGCTGACGTGCGAGACGGCCGGGCTTGCCGCCGCCGAGTGATCCTGTAGGACACCCAGCCGTTCCGGGGGGATGCCGAGCGTACGCGCGATGTGCCGCAGCTCGGTGACATCTCGCAGGGCCTGGGTGCCCTTTTCTAGCTTGGACACCCGCGACTGCGTGGTGTTGAGGCGAGCCGCCGCCTCCTGCTGGGTCAGCCCCTCGCGCGTGCGGTACCAGCAGATGATCTGCCCCACGTCGGAACCGTCCGGTGGCGCTGAGGCAGCGTGCGTCACTTGCAACCAGCCCATAAAGCTCCCATCCCCGCTGTCCTCAGCCTTTTCCACCGTGATCGTAGATGAGGCAGGGGCTGTTCGGTCATCCACTGCGCTCGTGGTCTCCGCTGCAGCGGCGTGGGCTGAGTTCTCCGACGTTGGCGGTGGCTGCGGTGTAGGGCCCGTGTCGGCGACATTCATCGCGAATCGTACTTGGGCTCCCACTGCGGCGCGTTCCAGGGCGGTGTCCAACGCTTGCTGCATCTCGGCGCTGGGTACGCGCTCGGGCTTCTGGTGCCACGTTGCGACCGTCCTGACCGCAGTACCCAGATGCGCGGCAAACGACTCATTAGTCATCCGTAGCGCGGCTTGCAGCGCGCACGCCGTGCGACCTGTCCATAGCCGCACTGGCTCCATCAGAAACAGCTCCGAAAACCGTGACGTGCACTACAAATACACGGAAAGCGCACTGGTGATGCATCGCAGGTGCATGGTTGGTGCGGCGGATTCGCTGTTGACTTGTCGGCACGGACAGCAGGCATCAAAAGCCCTCAGCCCCTGACTCTTTTACAGTTCGAGTCAACGAACCTGATCACCGCTTCGACGTTGGTGTTTATCTCGTTGAGTCGGTCACCCAGCTCATTGAAAGCGCTCAGTCGTGTCTCTATCTGGGCAAGGCGATACCCAATCGCGGCCAGTCGTCCGGGAACATCGTCATCGGAACGGCTCACCGGTTCGCCCAGCTCCGGGGCACGCTGGGCCTTCAGGACCGCATCCAGGTGCCGCGGGTGCCACTCCAGTGCTATGGACAGCGCTTCCAGCGTGCGAGCGCTTCGCCGACGCTGTGCGGAGTTGTGGTAAAGCTCGCCGACCGTCGCCTTCGAGACCTGCGAGCGCTCAATCAGCTCGCGCTGATTGATGCCGAGCTCACTCATGCGCCGACTGATCGCTCGCGCGACGGCCACCCAGTCCTCCACCACATATTCCTCCGCGCTCCACCCCGGCGCCAAAGAGTAGCGCGAGCTCATGCGGCTCCACGGATGTCTCCGAGTAAGGGCACATCTCTACACCTCTATGGATTAAAAAATCCGAATAAATGTCATTAAATCATCCCCGATAGGGTCGCGGGATTCCCCCGGTTCGGCGGTCGAGTGCCTGCCAGCCGCCGCCGAACCGGGTCTCCCCAACACCCAGCACGAGTAATCGAGGAGATCGAAATGCTCCAGGTCCACAGCTGCGTCAGTGTCCACTGTGACCAGTGCGGGGACGCCTCTGATGGGCAACCGGCGGCGAGCGAGTACCGGCACTGCTGGCGCTGCTGCCGGCACGAATCCCGCCCGGCCACCGCGACGGCGGTGAGCCCCGATGAACCCGACGCATGTCCTGCTGGTCGGGCTGGCCGCGCTCGCCGGTCTGGGGATGATCTCCGGGTTCCGTAGCGGCGCGCGCAGCGCCTACCGGGTCGCGCGCCAGACCCAGCACGTCACGCGGATGGGAGGCAACCTCATCCGGGCACTGGGCACCGCCGCCGTGATCGTCGACCTGGGGATGTCGGTGATGTCTCGTCCACGGCGCGTACCGTCACCGCGCAGCTGACCTTGCTGTCACGTCGACTCGGCGACTCCGCGCCTCGTCAACGAGACCGTCCGGACTTATTCTTCTGCCGAATAGCGGACACTCGGTAATGAGGGCAGAACGTTCTCGTAACCGCTGGTCGTGTCGTGGCCAGCGGTACGGTTCATCGGGTCAACGGTCCAGGATATCGGTGGTCCTTGTTGCCCGCAGCCACCATGCTTCATCCTCACTCAGGTCTGGCCGTCCTACGGCTTCCCATAGCGGGAAGAAAAGTTCGGTGAAGCCTTTCCATGCCTTGTCCGCCGGCTCGACCAGCGACCATCCGATCTCATCGAGCCGCAGGTCACCTTTGCGCCGGTTACAGCCCCAACACGCGGTTACTAGATTGGCCGGGTCAACCGGATCGCCCTCGTCGGCGATCGGCACGACATGGTCGAGCGTTGCTGATCGTGACACGAAAGCCGGGTGTGTTGAATCGGTCTTCCAGTTCGGGTGGTACGGGAACTGTTCTGGGTACAGCCGTGCAACCAATCGCATGACTGGTGTCAGAATGACGCGTTCACCACAATATCGGCAGTGGTAGTTATCGCGGGCGTAAATCCCCGCAATGACCGTTCTTGAGGGACACCGTTCCGGTCTGCGCAACCTTGGTTCAAAGCGGATCCCGGCCAAAGCTCTTGACGCCGACACCTCGTCACCCGCGATGCGAGCCTTGATGATTTCGTGGAGAGTGTCGGGATATGGATCATCCGGTGCGCGCATGAGCTGGGTTATATCACCAACGACTGACACCGCTGCGGCGAGCGGTGACCAGGAACACGCGCAGCGCACCCGGATCGCGGGTGATCGGCCAGGGCCAGCGCCCGAAGTTCGCGCCGTCCTGGCCGGGGATCGTGACAGTGGCTCGCCAGCCGTACCGGGCGAAGAAGTCCTCGGGTTCATCGGTCCCCCACTGCCAGGGTGCGCCAAGCCGTGCGAACGCGTCGCGAAAGGATTGTGACGCTGGATGCGCGAGAAACGCCGCGCTGATCAGGTTGGCGCCCAACACGCTGCCCGGGGCGGCGAGCTGCGCGGTCTGACTCACGACGTGCCGGACCGCGGCGTCGTCCAGATACTGAAAGAGCCCCTCGGCCAGCCAGATCGACGGGGCGTGGCGGTCGAATCCCGCGTCCTGCAATGCCTGCCCCCAGGGCCGCGCCAGATCCACCCCGAGCCGGTGGCGGGTGCAACGCGGAACCGCACCCATGCTCTCGAGGATCGCGTCCTTGCCGGCCAGCACCTCCGGCCGGTCCAACTCGTACACCTCGGTGCCGGCCGGCCAGGGCAGCCGGAACGCGCGAGTGTCCATCCCCGCAGCCAGCAGCACCACCTGCTGTGCCCCCGCGCTGGATACCGCCTCAAGCAGGAGATCGTCAAAGAAACGGACCCGAATCGAGAGGTATGGGTTGCTCAGAGTGTCTCCGCTGTCGCTCTCGGTATCAGCCAGCAGCATGGCGCCCCGCTCACCGGCCAGCGCCGCGGCAAACGGATCCGAGAACAGCCGGTCCGGGCGCTGGTGCTCGCGGGCCCGGACAGCCGCCACCAGCAGGGCGGTCAGCGCAACCGGATCCATGCCTCCACACTCCCACCATCCCCGCAGGAACCCGCACCCACCAGGCTGCCAGGCGGAAAAATCGAGGTACTGACCTCGACGACGGGATCAGCGATCCGAGATCGGCCGCTACCCGGTGAGCTCCGTCGCGGATCGGGCCCCACGGTCGCGCAGCCACTGCACGAGCTCGTCGGCGCGTTCTCGCGCGGCTGCGTCGAGAGGCGTCACGTCTTCCCACGGCGGTACCCAGTTCAGGTCGGCGCCCCGATCGAGCAGGTACTCGGCGCAGCGCTGCCGTCCACCATGACACGCACCCCAGAAAGCTCTCGTGACCTCGTCCGGCGCGGGCAGCGTCGCGCTGGTGAAGCGCTCCTCCACCCGGTCGGACAGGCCGAGCGTCGCAGCATCGACGAGTGTGGTGCGCGCGCCGCGCTCAACCAACCGGAATGCGACCCGCCACTGCTTGAACCCCCGCGCATCCGCCATCGGGGCGCCACCGCCGAGGACCGCGCCCGGCGCCTCGATGTCGGCACCGGCGTCGAGGAGCGCATCGAGCACTTCCACGTCGTCGGAGCTCGCCGCCCAATGCAGCGGCGTCTCCTCGTGTGGCCCACGAAACCGGGCGTTGACGTCGGCGCCGGCCTCGACCAACGCGGCGACGCTGGCCGCGCCGTGGGGAAAGTGGCCGGGCCAGTCGGTCACGACATGCAGCAGCGTGCGCGACATTCCTTGGGGATCGTCGTCGCCCAGTCTCGCCGTCGCCAGCCAAGGATTCTCGGCCAGCAGGCGCCTCAGTGCCGCCACGTCACCGGCGTGGATGACCCTGACCACGCTGACCGCGACGGGATCCTCGGTGCTGATGGTCACCATGGAGCAGGCCTCCTTCGTACCGCAATGTCCTCACCATGATGCAACTCGACAGAGGTTGGTAGATCCGAACAAACACGAGTCGCGGCGCGGAGTCGCGGTTGAGCTGATCATGCGCTCTGGCCGCGCGAGCGCGCGGTGAGCAGCGCCACGGCGCGCCAGCCGAGGAGAAGCACTGCTAGACCCGTGGCGGCAACGAGCACGAACGGCAGCGGCAATCGGTGGGTGAACGCCGCGCGTACGCCGAGACCGACGATCACGGCGCCAGCCCACACCGCCAGGCCGACCGGCAGCCGTAACGGCGCGCGCCACGCCCGGATGATCAGCCACCCGGTGAGGAGCCCGAGCAGAAACGGCGCCGCTGTCGTCAACACCCCGACCACATCCGCCAGCTCGGCATGCGAGCTGCGTCCCACGGCGGCGAATACCAGCACCACGAGCGCATCGGCGCCGGCCGCGAGCGTGACGGTCGTCGGGCGGACGGTCTGGGTGGCCACCTCAGCAGCCTATGTGGGCCGGACTGCGCACCCGTCATCTCAGTCGCTGCCGGATGCCATGTGGAACGTGAACACCCGGTCGGCGTCGATGCGGGCATAGACCGGGCCGGAGTCCAGGAACTCCTCCCACTGTGGTCCGTAGCGGGGGACGTAGATCTCGAGCAGGGTCTGCCGGAACTCCGCTCCCGCCTCGCTGTGGATGTCGACGGGGACGGCCCGACCGTGCACGGTGACCGCGAGCTCCTCCCCAGGCAGATGGGTCGCGCTGACTTGCGGTCGAGTCCTGATGTGGTGAAAGCGCACCGAATCCGGTGCCGAGCCGAAATGGAACGCGCCCCGGAAGAAGATGCCGTCGACCGGTCCGACGATCGGTCGCCCATCGGCGGTGACGGTCGCCAAGGCCAGCAGCCGCATGCCGGTCAGCCGGTCGGCGACCTGGCCGGCGCTCAGACGCCGCTCCGGGGTGATGATGCGGAGCAGGTGCTGCCCGGCGGCCGCGTAGCTGCGGTCGAGAAGGTCCTGCAGCGCAGCCAGGTCAGCCGACGTCTCGTGCACAGCAGCATTGAACCAACGTCAGCCGAACTGCACCCATGGCGCCCGCAGGAGATCGCCGGTGATTTCCATCTGGCCGCGGTGCTGGGCGAGCTCCTCGTAGATGTGCAGCAATGCGCCGCCCTGGGTGCGGGCCGGCGGCAGCGTGGCGAACTCGACGCGCGGCACCCCACGCGGTAACCCGAACGGGTCGAGCGCGGCGACGTCGGCGTGCAGTTGTCGCCGGGCTCGCTGCGTGGCGTCGGTGAGCTCGGCGACGCGGCCGGTGGCCCGGAATTCGGCGGGCCGGTCACGCACGATGCCGCGGCCGGCGATGATCTCCCCACCCCAGTACTCCATGACGCCGAGGCAGTGCGTGAGGATCGCGAACGGCGAGTTCGCGCCCGGCAGGTCGGGCCGGCGATTGGCGAGGTCGTCGCCCAGTTCGCTGACGATGTGCACCATGCCGTCGAGCGCATCGTCCACGTAGTACAGGAAGTCGTCGATCGAGATCATGGTGTCAGCCTCGCAAACCAGGTTGAGGCTGCTCAAGGGCGACGTGGACGAAAGTGGCAGTACGCGGTGACAAAAACCGGTCTGGCGCGCCGACCTGATGCAGCTAGGCTGCTGGAGCGGCTCCCGCAGGGCAACTCTTGGTGTGATCGGCTGACCAGCGGCTGGAGGGCAGGGGTGAGTGCGTGGTGAGCCAGTGGTCGTCTACCACCCCGCGGCGTCGAGCGACCGCTTGGTCGCAGGGCGCCTTGGCAGGGATCGTGGCTGCCGAGACGATCTCCACTCAACTCGCGCCCTCGACGGTCTACCGGTTCGTGATGGGCCTCGACAGCGAGCCCACGGTGATGTCTCAGTCCGAGCTCGCAGCCCTGGCTGATCCCATGGGGATGATGTTAGGCCAGGGTAGCTTTCCCCTCACCGTGCAGGACGTGCTTGCCGAGATCGACGCTGCCGCGACATTGCCGCTGCAGCGTTCCTACCTGGCCAGTGAAGCAGGCCAGATCCCTGTGGCCGAGAGCGGATCACTAGAGCGTGATTTGCGTTTCGCGATCACTCGTGCCCAGGCCGCCAATGTCGACCTCCTCATCAGCACCAGCGCCATCGGTGATCCTGCTACCACGTTTCTCCAGGTCATGGGCTGGGATGGAGCTGCCGGACAGTTCAATTATTACATGCGACTCGATCGAACCTGGGTGTGGGCGGGTAACTCCTACAGCGCTTTAGCGCCTGAGTCCCGGGGTCAGGGCTGCTTTGACAGTCACGTCAACGGCAGCATGGTGATGAAAGAGCTCAAACAGCCCTGGATGCATTGGCAATCGATGAGCGCCACCATCCTGCTCGCGCCGGACGACCCGTTGCGGCAAAACCCTCTTTACCGATCTCTATCGGGCGCGGAGGACCTCGAGCACACCGTCCGGGCGGGGGTGAGCCGGTGGACGTCGGCCCGATTGAAGCGCGCGGTGGGACCGGAGGGGCGCATCACCGAGCTGGACCGGCTGCTGCGACAGCTGTGCACGACCACCACGGTCAACCTGGCCAGCAGTGTGACCGAAAGCAGCACCGTCGCCGACAACCCGGCCAGGACACTGACCTTGCCGCTGAGCTTCTGGCTCAACACCGACTCCCTGCTCGACGACCTGGGGATTCCAGCCCGTTTCGTCCCGCCGAGCGTGGCCGGCAAGCTGTACCTGGACAGCCTCGCCCGCTACGACTTCGCACTCGTCGAAGGCGAGTTCCGCCAACCCGGTGATGCTTTCT
The DNA here is from genome assembly GCA_050699515.1 of Pseudonocardiaceae bacterium. GTDB lineage: Bacteria > Actinomycetota > Actinomycetes > Mycobacteriales > Pseudonocardiaceae. Next base: position 33,041 of record JBOHFF010000101.1, on the reverse strand, counting down.
TCGCCTTCACCGTGCCCGAAGCCGCCTTCGAGGACATCGAGGTCGTCAACCAACTGGTGCGCAGAAAGATAATCAGCGCGCAGTTCGCCGCCAGCGTGCTGATGGTGGATTTCCCCAATCCCGTCTTCAGCTCCGCCCGCGGCAAGCTGCTGGGCTACGTGCCGCCCGCCGCCACCGTGGACCCGGCGGGTGGTGGGGTGTCGCAGCAGGTCGCTGAGGTGATCGTGCAGGCAGCCACCGGCCTGCCGGCAGGCAGCCCCGAGGCCCAGTTCGCCGAGCACTGGGGGTTGCCGGATGCGCAGTGGCGCGAGGAGTTCGCCGGGCGAATCCAGGACTACGTGAATGCGGTCACCATCCGGATCGGCACCACCCAGGGATTCGATGACTATGTGCGACTAGCGGAGTCCCGCCGCCGGGAGTTCAAGAGAAGCCGGCTCAACGAGTTCACCCTGACCCTGCCGGTCACGAACATTCCACCCGACGCACCACTACTACAGATGAACCCAGACGGCACCATCAGCGAAAAACCTGCCCCAGCAGCCACGGAAAGGTAATTTTTATGGTCATTTCTCGATTTGGGCCGCCCGGCGGATTGACCGACCTGGATGAGACAGGCCTGCAGCAGTGGAGCGCTTTCATCTCAGCCAGCGTCGACGCCGCAATCGAGGGACGCCCCGACCATACCAACGACGCCCCGCGCGCCCAGTTCTACAACCTCACCAAGACTGACACCGCCGACGACGCGATCACCCAGGATGTCAGTTGGATCGCCTTTCCCCGCCAGGTCAAGGTCAGCTCGGTCTCCGACCGCCAACGCTGGACCGAAGCGGACTCCTCCCGCAATCTCCAGGATGAGTACTGCGAGTGGAGCGTCACGCGACGATCTGATGGGAAGATCACTCGGGTCACCTTCACCTGTGAGGGGCCTGAATACTGGGAGCTGCTGGCCCAGACCCGGCCCGACACCGTGCTCAAGCTCTACCATCAGCATGTCGACCCGGCCGTGCAGCACGGGGACCTCTTCGACAACTCCGGCGCCTACCTCCCCCGCAACATCTGGAACAACAGCGCCACCAACGGCGCCATGCACCTGGTTCAAGCAGCGAACACGCTCGGCGCCGAGATCGAGCTCGTGGCCGCCGCCAGTATCGTTCGGGTTATCGACGGTCAGGAATTGACCGGAGAGCAGGAACTGATCAATTGTGCCCGGTACGGCGCTCCGCAGCGAAACAGCGATCCACACATCGGCGGGGTCGTCAACAGCATCGCACGTCTCAAAGCCGACCTGGCGTTGAGCGACCCGGTCGGCCTGTATTTCGACGACCTGTCCACAGCCGGCTGGGAGACACCGGACGGCTCGGATCCCAAGTCGTACTGGACCTACACGCGCGGCGAGGACGGCCGCCACGTCCGCGCTGTCTATGAGGTCCCCCCCGAGCTCGGATTCGTGGTCAGCGACATCACCATCGACGGCAACCCCATCGACTTCGGCGCCCAGATCACCGACTTCATCAGCATCAAGGCAATCGCGGTGGCCTGCCGCATCGGCCAGAGCACCGTCGCACCCATGACCGGCTGTGTCGAGGACATCGAAGGCCTCGCCGCCGCCATCAGCGCCACCCAGCCGAGAAGCCGGCTCAGCTGAGCCGAAGGTACGTAGCGGCGTCCCGACGGAGTGATGCCAGGGTGGTTCTGATCCGTCGGGAGGTGTTGTGCTCTTGGAGTAGTCGCGCGAGTCGGGCGTTCTCGCAGTGCAGGGCTTGTTTTTCAGCTGTTGCCCTCGCGAGTTCGGCTGCTAGGCGTTCGATTTCGCGGCGTTGTGTGAGTTTGTCTTCCGCGAGCCTGTCAGCGTTGTCGGCGAGGGGGACGGCCTCGTATTGCAGCTGCAGGACGCGGGTATACAGGGCGATGCGGTTGTTCTCCATCGCGGCCAGTAGGTGGGACTGGCCGTAGGGCTTGAGGCTGTGCATGAGCTCAGCAGCACCCGAGGACGTTTCTCGGATGAGTACTCCCATCCCGAATACCGCGGGGATCAGCACGAATCGCCAACGTTCGTCCTCGGCGTGAGCGATCGCGTCCTCGACAGCGGTGAGCACACCGTTGCGCTCCCCGCCGGCATGTGCAGCTGTGGTGTAGGCACCCAGTCCGACAAGGCCTGCCGGAGTGAGATCGTCGTGCCAGACGGTGGGTCCGTCCTGGCTGGCGGGATGCTTGGCCTCGGTGGGAAGACTCGACGGTTCGTAGTAGAGGTCTCGCCGTGCACATGGCCAGAGCAGGTCGTGCATGACCACCACGGCCTCCGGTGCGTGGGAAAGGATCCAGTCGAGCTCTTGGCGAACGACGGCGTAGTTGTGGTCGCCGTCGAGCACGTAGAGGTCCGCGACCGGCAGGTCGGCGAGCGCATCGGGCGAGAGTTTCTCGATGAGATGCAGTGCCTCGTCCGCGGCAAGGCTGGCCCGGATCTCTTCGGTGGGGTACGGCTCGACGCAGTACACAGCCGAGGCACCGAGACTGGCGTACAGCCCGCTGGCCTTTCCCGATTCCACTCCGACTTCGACGACGGTGGAGATGTCGTGGTGCACGAAGATGATTTCGAAGAACTCTCGAAAAATCGACATCGAGTGCAGTAGGAGCGGCTGTCGGCGTGCTTCGCGGGCCTGGGCGTGCGGGTCTTCCCGGTCACCCAGGAGACGGGGGTAGTCGTTGAGTGACGTCATTGACGGCCTGCGATCTGCCGCGCGGCCAGGCGAGCGGCTCCATTGGCGACGCCGACGACACCGCGGGTCCGGTATTCCGCGCGTATCCGACCCGCCAGCCGCGCGACCCACGGAGTGGCAGGCATCCGCGGGTCGAGTTGTGAGAAGGACTGCGGCAGCATGGCGAATGCGACGCTGATCTGGGCCGAGCTGACCGGAGAACCGGCCCGCGCGGCCAGCGGGAGCACCAACGCGGAGTGCGGTGTCGCGAACTCGACGAGGTTGGCCCCCAACCAGATGCATCCCGAGCAGGCCAGCCCGGCGAAATCTTCAGGCTCGTCCCAGCGTAGGAGTTGCGGGACCGGGTGCCCGCCCGCAATCACCATGGCCTCGATCCAATCGATCCGCACGATCGCCGGCCGCCCGGGGATGGCCAGGGCGGCATCGGTCACCGCTGGGACATCCACTCTCATTCGGGCAAAGCTCAAGCCGTTGTGATTGATCCTGACGCGACGACGAGACCCCTTGTGCCACTGATTGTCTACAGTGCGGACATGCAAGCTGGACTCGAACGGGTCACCCGAGGGGTCGAACATCCTCGGGTCGACCTTCCCCGTGGTGAGTGCATGCGCCGCCGCGCCCAGGTGAAGGTCGGAGGCGGCGAGCAGCGCCGGCCAGAAAGCGTCACGCATGTGAAGGTCATCGAGATCGTTGGGTGACAGGTAGGGGATTGCTGAAATGAGGTCGTCGGGAATGATTCGGGTGACAACCACTGAACCGAAATTGTCCTCATGCTGCCAATTACCGAATAACGCGGCTTCCTCGGGTGTCGGAGACCTCAGCGCGGAAGTGAGGATGTTGGCCAGCCGGTCATGAGCTGAACCGGTGAGGTCGGGCCAATCACCCCCGGATTCCACGACGTAACGATTCCAGTGCCGCTGAAACGCCGAGACGCCCTCCTGGACCGCCTGGCGCTCCACGTCTTGCGAGGGGGCGCCGCTGCTGGGTCCCAGCACCGGAGAGCCGTCCTCGGCGAAATCCAGGAGCGAGCCGCACACCGCGTTCACGCACTGCTCGATGACCTCAGGACTGCGCGAGCACGCCGCGACGACAACGCTGGGATGTCCGGACTGACCGAGGTAGCCCTCGGCCCGCAATCCCGCTTGATAGAGCCGAGTCGACCGCTCGTCCAGTGCCAGGTAGAGCCCTGACGGTGCGATACCGGTTCGAGCGATGCGCAGGGCGCGCGCGAGCTGTAACTGAATCGTCCCGCCCCATCCCAGATCGACTAATGTCAGCTCGGTGCAGTCCATCGCCCCGCTGTTCCGTAGAGCAGTCAGAAGCCGCTCACGGGCCCCGGTGATCGTGACCGCCAGCCGGTTTCTCAGGTGCGGAGTCTCGGTCAGCGCAAGACTGACCCGGTCGACGATCTCCTCCTGATCGAGAAGGGTGTCGAGCCGGTCGGCGAGGCAGGGCACGTCACCCGGGCGCAGTCGCAGCAGTCCGAGGATGTGCCGAACAGTCGGACGGTAGCTGCGTCGAACGAATCCGGAGATCGATTCCTGGTCGACGCGGTCGATCGCGGCGAGCGAGGTCACTTGCCGCGAAAGCCAAATCGGCTTGGCTTCCACCGCCAATCCGCGCGCTTGTGCCGCATCGCTGATGAGCCGGGCCAGTAACGTCCCCTCACGCATCGGGCACCACACCACCGGAGTCCCGCAGGTGTGCGCCCGGCGAGCCACCCATTCGGCGAACCCGGTCAGTACCGGGCCTAACACCGATGCACCGTAGCGCCATGCCATATCGATAGTGGAACTGGTGGTTCGCGCGCTGGACTGGAGGGTCCTGGCGCGCAGGCTGGTGAGCCCGAAGTCACCGCTGACGGCATCGACACGAGCGCCGAAGGGGCCGAAGGAATCCAAGCATTCCTGCTCGCGCTCCAGGACGCGAGCGAAGTCATCGTCGATTCGCCGGTAATGGACAGTGCGGATACCCAGTTCCGCCGGGACGGTACGATCGGCGACCTCGTTGTCCCCGATGTGCACCAGCTGCTCGGGACTCAGCGCAAGATCGTTGAGCACGATCGGCCACAGGCCGGACGCCTTATCGACACCGTGCTGGTGCGAACGGAACACGCGTGCACCGTGTAAGAATTCGAGCTGGGGCCGGTCCAACAAGTAGGAGAGCTGATCCTCGGTGAAGTAGGTATCTGACACCAGGATGACCGGAATGTCGTTCTTCCTGGCCAACCCGGCGATGTTCGCGATATCTAGATCGACGACGGTGAGGCGGCGTTCGAGGTCGACCTCAGCCTCCACGAGCTCTTCGAGGACTGCGGGGGCGAACAACGACAGTGGCATCGCGCGCCAGATGTCGAACAGAGAGACTTCGCCGCCCAAAGACCCACGACGAGCCCGCGCATCCTGCTCCGCCGCGATCCGCATCTGGCGAAACGATGCATCGGTGACCCACGATGGGCAACGACCCTGGGACCGGAGTCGAGACGCCAACATGGCGAATACGTCCGTGGGCCGCGGCACGCGGCGCCACAGCGCCGTGTCGAAGACATCCAGGGAGAGAACCGAGCATGACCCGTCGGTCAACAGCGCTCGCACGCAATCAAGTTGCGAATGTCCAACGGAGGGCAAGTCGGGCGGCGCCACCGGGATGTCCACCTCCAGCTCAACGAGGCAACCGGCATCAGGTCGCCGGGTGGCGCGAGTATCCCGTTACCCCGGTGGTCGGATCGGACCGGGGCACTCTAGTCAGGGGCAGCCCCGGCCTCGTCGAGTTGACGCCAGAGCTCTGTCGCGACGCTGTGGATCAGGACCCGCCCGAGGCCCGCGCGGGTGGCCAGGATGATCAGTCGATCACCGCTGGTGAGAAGGTGCTCTGAGGGCGCTGGTAGCTCGAGGGTGTCCGTCGCGTGCGGTTGGATCGCGATCACTTGCACCTGGCGTGGTGCGTTGACGGCATGGCTGGCCAGGCCGTCAAGTTGGGAGCCTGCCTGGACGGGCACCTCGGCGATCAGCGCAACCATGCGTCCGACAGAAATGGTGCCCAGGACCTCGCGACGCAGCATAGCGGCAGCGAAGGCCGGCGCGGCAAGGTTGGGCACGCTCTGGGAGATGGTGATATCGAAGTTGCGCTGGACCCGTTCGGCGAGGTCGCTGTCGAACAAACGCAGCACTACGCGGAGATCCTGGCTCATCGCGCGGCCCTGCAGGGCCACTTCCAGGTTGGTGACGTCGTTGTCGGTGACGGCGACCAGAGCGCGGCAGGTACCGAGATACGCGGCGCGCAGGGTGGCCTCCCGGCTGGCGTCGCCGAACACGATCGGCGCGCCGATCTGCCTCGCGAGCGGCACACCGCGGGCGTGCTCGTCGCTGTCTACGCACACCACCGCAACGCCCAAGTCATGCAACTGCGCCACTACGCGGGCGCCGACGTTGCCCAGCCCGACGACGATCACGTGGCCGGCGATGGGGCGAAGTCTACCCAGCGCGGTGTCCAGGCGAGGGCTCACGACGGCATCGACCACCGTCGCGGTGACCACCGGGATGATCGAGATCCCCACAATCGTGACCATCGTTTGGGTGATCTTGTTGATAGTGCTGAGCTCGGTGTCGGGCTGGGCGGCCCCAGCGGCGTTCAGGAGGGTGAGATACAGAGCGCCGGACCACGAGAAGCCGCCCACGCTGGCGAACAGGACCGTACCGAGCCCTAGCAGGGCGAACAATCCGACAGTGGCGATGGCCAGCTTGCGGTTGAACCACACCTTGATACGCGACCACAGAGCACGCGGCAGGTTGAGTCGTCGGCGATGAGTGGCGGTGTCGCCGAAGGCGGCTTGACCCTCGGCGAGCACGAGATCGGCCTGATCCTGGTCGGTGGGTAACAGTTCGGGATGCCCCGGCACGCTGGTGTCGGCGAGCGCGCAGATCAGACGATCCGCAGCCACGTCGCACCGTCGCGCAACATAGAGTGTCCGGTCTGCCAGCCGCACGTAGCTGGGTGCTAGCTCGCTCAGCGCCCCAGCGACAAAGGACGGGGCCGCGGTGTCAGCGTCGGACAGCACGGCGCAGTCAGGGAACAGTGTCCGGATGCGCTCACCGAGGTTCATGTTGAGAAAATGGATCACCAACCGCAGGTCACCGTTGAGCTCCCGGATCCGAAGTGCGGCATGAATGTTGCCGACGTCGTCCTGGCTGACCAAGGCAACCGCACTAGCCTGATCCACTCGCGCTGCACGGAAGGCACCGTCGTTCAACTCGGGCGCCTCGACCACCCGTACTCTCGGTAGCAACGCGATCCGGGGTCCGTAGTTCCGTTCCGTCGACGGCAGGATCACGGTCACCTCGTCACCGATTTGCGTGACGAGCTCCTCGACCAGGCGATAGGCCAGCGGGTTGTCACCGCACACGACCAGGTGCGGACTCCGCCGCAGCTGGTCGCCATCCCTCGTCATAGCCTGTCGAGACTACGGTGCGGGGTCCGAGGTACCGGCTCGGCCCCGTCGCTCGCCCTTAATGCGGCCAGGACGAGGGAGGATAGGCTGCTGCTAAATTCACGAACGCAACGTGACTGCCGGTTTCCTGGTTGCAACGCTGCTGGACCGCCTACCTATAGAGCTGGGGGAAGCGATGCACGAGTCCTGTGACACCAGCCGAGTCACGACGGAGGAGCTACTCGACGTCACGGTGAGCGAAGTCTCGCCGGGCACGATCCTGTGCGTGGTGGTCGGTGAGGTCGACGTACTCACCGGACCTACCCTGCGGGAGAAGCTGAACACGATCAACGACGTGCCCTCCCATCTCGTGATCAACTTGTCAGCTGTTCGCTTCCTGGCTTCGATCGGGCTCAACATCCTCGTCGAGATCCTTGCCGCACAGGAAGCCGCCAGTCGCCACTTGGCCCTTGTCGTCGAGGACAACCATGCGGTCAGCCACGTCCTGGAAACCACCGGACTCGACCAAGTGTTCGATCTCTACGCCGACATCGCGACAGCCGTCAGGGCGTGCCCCACCCCCACGGACGCACACCACCAGCAATAAGGACACCCGGTCGAGGTCGGACCGGATGTCCGTGCTCGACGGCAGGACGGCGACCGTCACCAATAGTGCCGTCGGCCGCCGACGGCACGCCCGGCGGACCCGAGCAGTACAAGGATCACCCCGACTACCACCAGGATGATCCCCAGGGTCCACAAGATCGGGATAGCGAGCAAGTACCCAACTACGAGCAGAACAACACCAAGAACGATCACGATTCCTCCTGTGAGTTCTGTGTGAGGCGCCTCGCCTGATCTTACTGCACAACTATCCGATTCGTCCCCATACTTCTAAAGTAACCGATCAGGTCTTCGGCGTGGCTAGTTGATCTCGCTGCCTGTTTTGTCGATCATGGTGTGGCGCCTGTCGAGGCGGGGCCCGAGGTACCGGCTCGGCCCCACCACCCGGATTTATGCTACGGCGGCCAAGACGGCATACCATGGGTATCTGTCCAGGTATTTCGAGCCTTGGTGCGGCGCACACGGTTCGTAACAGTCCGGTCCGAGTAGAATCTTCACGCCCGCCTCGCGCAATTCTTTCACGCTCCGACTGAAGGCTGGATGCGCGGCCAAAGCTGTGTTCAGGAATGGTAGCGCCGCCAGCGGCAGGCCGAGCCCGATACCCTCGGTCAGCAGTCCCAGCGCCAGAGTGTCGGAGATCCCGGCGGCCCATTTGTTGATAGTGTTGAAGCTGGCCCCGCCGACCACCATGGCGTCCGCTGGTGGCAAGATATCCGGCGTGCCAGGCTGTTTGTACTCCGATCGCACAGGAGCGCCGGTTTGGGTCTTGAGTCAATATCACCAAGTTAGGGCCGCCGAACCGTTCATGATCACCGTTTTGGTGCCGAATTCGACACATTTTGTCACTTTCGACACCAAAACGGTGATCATGAGCCACTCTGTCATCCTTAGCTAAGTGGCATTGGCTCTTGACATGTTGCTTGACATCGCTGACGCTTTGAGATATTCGAGCAACATTTGGTCAAAGTCTTCAGGCGGGAGACGGCAGTGAAGCTGAGATTCTTGGGCAAGGAGTCGACGCCTGATGACTCGCCGACCCTGTACGCCACCGACCAGCATTCGTATGTTGTGCAGGGCTGGGTCGTCAGTGACGTCGCCATCCTCGCTCGACACACGGTGCCCGACGATGAAGACCTGGTGGAAGTTCCACCATCGCTGCTGGATCACCTCGCCTCGGACGGCATGGCCGGATCAGTCACCAACTTCGTGGCGCCGATCGTCGAGGTGACGTCGAGCGGTAACTACATCATTCAGGGTAAGCGTGTCACTGACGCCGAGACGCTGGGCCAGATGCGTATCCCCGACTATGAAACGTGTGTGCATGTCACGAAATCGGCCGTTGTCGCATTGCTGGTAGGAGCGTAGAAATTGGAGCCGATCTCGGCGGAGGACCGCCGAAGACTTCTCACGACGAGTCGTGGCGAAGTAATTCATCTTGAGATGCGCGACGTGTATGCCACGGATGTCGAGAAGGACAGATTCGCGACTTGGTGTCGCGGTGAACCGTTGGACCCGGACGCTGAAGCCGCGTGGTGGCTGCCCTGGTTTGAACTGATGAAAGATATCACGTCGTCAGGTGTGACTCTGCGCAGGTTGCGCATCGTGTCCGAACCGGTCACCGACTACATCCGTTTCGAATGGCTGGACACGGCACAACTCGTTCGCGCTGGCGAAGATGTCCGATGGCTACCACGACGCAACGCGTCTGCGCTCTTGCTGCCGGGCAACGATTTTTGGATGTTCGACCGCGAGACGGTCGCGTTCACGCATTTCTCGGGTGACGGGCATGTCCTCGATCGTGAGATGACAACCGATTCAACTATCATTGCTGCATGCGTTACAGCTTTCGAAGATGCGTGGAAGATCGCTATCCCACACGCTGAGTACGCGCCGTCGTAAAATTGACCACAACCCCCGTCAAGCAGGCACGCCAGGCGCTCGGAGCACGCCTCCGAGAGATTCGCGCTGAAGCGAACCTGACAGCACGGACACTGGCCGCTATCTGCGAGTGGCATTTTACGAAGATAAGTAAGCTCGAACACGGATCCCAAGCACCCAGCGAACAAGACATCAAAACATGGTGCCGTGCGTGCGGCGCCGGAAACCATATAGCCGACCTTCTTGCCACGGTTCGCGCCATCGAGTCGATGTATGTCGAGTGGCACCGTCACATGCGCGCCGGACTCAAACGGTCGCAAACTCAGTCGGTGCCACTGTATGAGCGAACGAAACTGTTCCGAATCTATGAAAACACTGTCATGCCCGGACTGTTCCACACGGCCGAGTACGCCGCGGCTATCTTCCGGTTTTGGAACGAGTTCCTCGATATCCCCAACGACGTAGACGACGCCATCGCCGCCCGCATGGAACGACAACAAGTCCTCTACACCGGACGGCGGCGCTTCTCGTTCGTGCTCGAAGAGCAAACTTTACGCACACGCGTCGGCGACACCGACGTGATGGCTGGACAGCTCGACCGACTCCTCGCCGTCATGTCCCTGTCACGGGTGAGCCTCGGCATCATTCCCTCCGCTGGAGAACGCCACTGCCTCACCCAAGGAAGTTTTTGGATATTCGACGAAGAACGAGTTAAGGTCGAAAACGTCTCCGCCGGACTCGACATCACCCAACCCCGCGAAATAGCCGTACATGCCAAAGCATTCGCCCTGCTCCAAAAATCTGCGGTACACGGCCATGCCGCACGCGAACTCATCCACCGTGCGCTCACAAAGCTTCAAGCACCGTGACTCCGGACCGAGGCAGGTAGCCGCAGGACCCCACGCGTGGCCGGGACCCGAGACTGTTGGCCTCGGGATAGACAACGATCCGGTACACCTACCTGCCCAAGCGCCTACGGATCAGCTCAGTGATCTCCTTGCCAGACACACTGCCGACGGGCGCCTGGCCGGTAGCCAGCGTGTGGGCTGCGGTGGCGAGCACGCGGAAGTACGTGCCTGGGTCCTTGAGTTCGGCGTAGGCGAAGTGACGCCACTTGGCCAGCAGATCGTGCACCGGTTCGAGATCCTGGTCCCGCTCCGCGAGGTCCAGCACGATCTCCCACTCACGGTCAAACTCAGCCGCAACATCAGGCGTTAGGCACGCCCGGATAACCCTCGGTCCGGCGGCGGAGGAGCCGGGTCGGAACTAGGGCTCTTGCGTCACCCGCTGCACGACTGGCTGGAGGTCTGGCGCGTGCACTGCGTGCAGGAAGACAGCGGCGACTCGGTGGTGGCGGTCGAGCACGATGGTCAGGGGCACCACCGATCGCGGGATGTCCTTGAGCGCGAACAGAGTCCGTCCGAAGGGGTCGAAGATCGACGGGTAGGTCAGGCCGAAATCACGGGCGAAATCCGCCCCTGCCTGCTGGCTGTCCCGCACGTTGATTCCGATGAACTGCACGCCCTGACTCGCCGTCGCATCGGCGACCCGAACCAGGTCAGCAGCCTCAGCACGGCACGGCCCGCACCATGAGCCCCAGATGTTGAGCACCACTACCCGGCCTGCGTATCGAGCAAGCGAGATCGTCGTCCCGGGTTCGGTGAGGCTGTCCCCGGACAGGTCACCGATGGTGCCCCGAGCGGTCGGCGGATCGTAGAAGATGTCGGTCTTCCCGCCGGGTGAGACGAACTCGAAGGTGCCACCACGGGCCACCGCATCGGTCCCCGTCGCGCACCCAGCCAGCACGACAGTGGCGAAAAGGACGACCAGCAGGTGCCTCATGCGCCGGTCGCCGGCAACTCGGACGGGCCGGCGGGCTGGCTGTAGACCACCTCGACCAGCGCCTCGCCGGCGAAGACCAGGCTGGTCAGCGATGCCACGGAGCACTGCCTGCGCCGGGGGTCGTGCCAGAGCCGCCGCTGGTCCAGATGCCGGCGCAGGGTCCAGATCGGCAGCTGGTGTGACACGCAAACCGCTTCATGCCCGGCGGCGCGCCGGCGGGCCCGGTGCACGGCGGCGAGCATCCGCTCCGCGATCTCCCGGTACGGCTCCCCCCAGGACGGGCGGAACGGGTTGCGCAGCTTGGTCAAGAACAGCGGGTCACGCAGCGCCCCGTGACCGACCGGCATCCGGCTGCCCTCGAACACGTTGCCCGCCTCGATCAGCTCTTCGTCGATGACCAGGTCCAGGCCATGCACCGTGGCGATCGGCGCCGCGGTCTGCTGGGCCCGCAACAACGGCGAGGCGGCCACGTGCACCACATCGTGGTGGCCCAGATGCACGGCGAGCCGCTCAGCTTGGCGGACACCCAGCTCGGAGAGCCGGAAACCCGGTAGCCGGCCGTAGAGGATCCGCTCCGGGTTGTGCACCTCCCCGTGCCGCAGCAGGTGCACCACGGTGCGGCTCATGACGGCTCCGCCGCTCGGGCCGCGGCCCGAGCGGCAGGCTCCAGCGCCGCGGCGATCACCTCGAATGCCTCATCATCCAGCGCCGCCGAGACGAACCAGGACTCGAACGCACTCGGTGGGACGTAGACGCCGTGCTCGAGCAGGGCGTGGAAAAACGCCGGGAATCGCCAGATCTCGGTGGCCTGCACACCGGCGTAGTCACGTACCGGCCCGGTACCGGTGAACAGGACGCTGAGCAGGGAGCCCGCGCGCTGCACGAGGTGCGGCACGCTGGCAGCGTCCAGCGCCCCGGCCAGCAGCCCGGCCAACCGGGTGGCCGCGCGGTCCAGCCGGGCGTAGACCTCCAGGTCCGCGGCCCGCAGGGTGGCCAGCCCAGCGGCCACGGCCACCGGGTTCCCGGACAGTGTGCCCGCCTGGTACACCGGCCCGGCCGGCGCCAGGTGGGCCATGAGTGATGCGGACCCGCCGAGGGCCGCCGCCGGCAGCCCGCCGGACATCACCTTGCCGAAGGTGTACAGGTCGCCCGCCACCCCCTCGAGGCCGAACCAGCCGGCGGGCGAGACCCGGAACCCGGTCATCACCTCGTCCATGATCAGCAGCGCACCGTGGGCGTGGCACAGCTCGCGCAGCGCGGCGTTGAAACCGGGATCGGGCGGCACCGCGCCCATATTCCCCGCGGCCGCCTCGGCGATGACGGCGGCGACCTCGCCGCCGCGCTCGGCGAACAGCACGCGGAGCGCGTCGAGGTCGTTGTAGGGCAGCACGACCGTGTCCGCGGCCTGCGCCCCGGTGACCCCGGAGCTGGCGGGCAATCCGAAGGTGGCGACGCCGGAACCGGCCGCGACCAGCAGCGCGTCCACATGCCCGTGGTAGTGCCCGGCGAACTTGACCACGACCGACCGCCCGGTGACCCCCCGGGCCAGCCGGATCGCGCTCATCGTCGCCTCCGTGCCGGAGTTGACCAACCGGACCTGCTCGAGAGGCTCGACCCGGCGCACGATCTCCTCGGCGAGCTCGATCTCCCCGACGGTAGGGGTGCCGAAGGACAGCCCCTGCCCGGCAGCCACGCGGACCGCATCCACCACCGCGGGATGCGCGTGACCCAGGATCATCGGACCCCAGGACGAGACCAGATCGACGTAGCGGTTGCCGTCGGCGTCCCACAGGTGCGCTCCGGCCGCGCGGACCATGAACCGCGGTGTGCCGCCGACCGCGCGGAACGCCCGCACCGGGGAGTTCACCCCGCTGGGGATCACGGCACTGGCGCGCTCGAAAAGCCGGGCCGACTCGCTGCGCACCGGAGATGAGCTGATGGAATCGGCCGTCATACGCTCAACCCGAGTGCTGCCGTGCTGACGCCCGCAGCACCCGCCCACCGGCGTCGAGCAGCAGTATCCCGGCGAGCGTGACCGCGCCGACGGCACTGGCCCACCAACCCCCCTCGATCCGGGTCATCGCGACGCCGCGACGCACCGTCACGATCACGCCGCGCTGCCAGCACCACCAGGCCGACCCACCGAGCGCGATCACCACCAGCACCTCGGCCACGACGACCAGCACACGGCGACGGGAGCGCATGGGCGTCAGGACCTGACGCGAGGCCGGAACCAGGCATTGGCGGCCGAACCGAACATGGTCGCGATAGCCCCGATGAGCAGCAGGAGCTGGATCAGCCCGGTCCCCAGCGCGGAGCCTGCGCTGCCCACCAGACCGAACAGCCACAGGAGCAGGGCCAGACCACCGAGCACGGCCAGCGCGATCCGCGCCCAGTTCCGACCCGCCCGCATGAACAACGCGAAGACGAAGGTCGCGACGACGAAAATGAGGAACATCACCAGGACACCGACGAAGAAACCCTTCGCCATTCGCTGGACCAACGCCTGATCCAGTGATGGATCCTCAGCGAGCGCCTTGACTACCTCGGCCTGGACCTGGTCGAGCTGGGTGAACGCGACCACCACACTGACTGCGATGAGCACCAGGTAGCCGACCCAGAGCGCGAAGGAGATATCGACGCCTCTGGGCCGGGGCCCCCGGGGGGGCGCAGCGGGCGCCTGATAGCCACCCGTGGGCGGTGCCGGCGCCGGCCACTGCTGGCCACCCGGGTCGGACGGCGGCGGGATCGATGTCATGCTGTCCCACGGTAGTCCTGCCCGGTCGACATGGCCGCCAGGACATGCCCGATCAGCGCAGCCAGCCTGCAGCCTGCACCGCCCAGTACGTCAGTACCAGGTCGGCGCCGGCGCGGCGGATCGAGGTCAGCGTCTCCAGCACGGTGCGCCGCCGATCCAGCCAGCCCTGCGCCACCGCCGCTTCCACCATCGAGTACTCGCCGGAGACCTGGTAGGCAGCAACGGGCACATCGGAGCGCTCGGCCACCGCGTGCAGCACGTCCAGGTAGGACATCGCCGGCTTGACCATGACGATGTCGGCGCCCTCGGCGAGATCCAGGGCCGTCTCGCGCAGCGCCTCCCGGACATTGGCTGGATCCTGCTGGTAGGTCAGCCGGTCCCCGCGCAGCGCCGACTCCACCGCGTCACGGAACGGGCTGTAGAACGCCGAGGCGTACTTGGCGCTGTAGGCCAGGATCCCAGCATTCCGGCAGCCCACAGTGTCCAGCGCCACCCGGACCGCCCCGACCTGGCCGTCCATCATGCCGGACAGGCCGACCAGGTGGGCGCCCGCTTGGACCTGCGCGACGGCCATCCGCGCGTACACCTCGAGGGTGGCGTCGTTGTCCACCCGGCCTTGGGCGTCCAGCAGGCCGCAGTGGCCGTGATCGGTGAACTCGTCCAGACAGGTGTCAGCCATGATCACGATATCGTCACCGACCTCGCTGCGCACGTCGCGCAGGGCGGTGTTGAGCACTCCGTCCGGGTCCAGCGCCCCGGAGCCGGTGGCGTCCTTGGTGGCAGGTACGCCGAACAGCATGATCCCGCCGAGCCCGGCAGCCACCGCCTCGGCGGCGGCCTTGCGCAGCGAATCCCTGGTGTGCTGCACCACACCGGGCATGGACGGGATCGGCACCGCCTCCCTGGCACCCTCCTTGACGAACACCGGCAACACCAGATGCTCCGCCGCCACCACCGTCTCCCGCACCAACCCCCGCATCGCCGCTGTCGTCCGCAACCGCCGGGGCCGACTACTCGGATACATCACGTCCCCTACTCCTGGCGCGTTCTGGATGCAGAACGCGGTAAACAACCCCGACATACAGCAGTCTGCATCCAGAACGCGGGAGCTAGCGGCGGCGGGTCTTGGCTTTGCGGGGTGGCGGGAGGGCGCCAGCCGCCCGCAACTGCGTTGCATGCTCGGCTAGGGCGTCTACCAGGGGGCCTATTTGAGCTACTTCGGGTTGGACGTCTACGCGGAGGCCGAACTCGACGGCGGTCTCGGCCGTTGCCGGGCCGATGCAGGCGACGATCGTGCGAGCGTGCGGCTTACCGGCGATGCCGACCAGGTTGCGCACGGTGGACGAGGAGGTGAAGCACACCGCGTCGAAGCCGCCCGTCTTGATCATCTCTCGGGTCTCGGCCGGCGGCGGGGCGGCCCGCACGGTGCGGTAGGCCGTCACGTCGTCGATCTCCCAACCTCGCTCGCGCAGCCCCGCGGCCAGCGTCTCGGTCGCGATGTCCGCGCGCGGCAGCAGCACCCGGTCGACCGGGTCGAGGATGTCGTCGAAGGGAGGGAAGTCGGCCAGCAGACCCTCGGAGGACTGCTCCCCGGAGGGCAGCAGCTCCGGGACGATCCCCATCGAGCGCACCCGCTCCGCGGTGGCCTCCCCGACACAGGCGATCTTCACGCCGGCGAACGCGCGGGCATCCAGCCCGAACTCGGCGAACTTGTCCCAGACCGCGCGGACCGCGTTGGTGGAGGTGAACACCACCCACTGGTAACGACCGTCGACGAGCCCCTTGACCGCGCGTTCCATCTGCGCCGGGGACCGCGGCGGCTCCACCGAGATCGTCGGCACCTCCACGGGCACCGCCCCGTGCACCGCGAGCCGCTCACTCATCGCGCCGGCCTGCTCCTTGGTCCGCGGCACCAGCACCTTCCAGCCGTAGAGCGCCCGGGACTCCCACCAGGACAGCTTGCTGCGCTGCCCCACCACGGAGCCGACGGTGACCACCAGCGGCCCGGTGAGCTCGCCGACATCAGCACGCAGCGACGCCAGCGTGGTCTCCACGGTGTGCTGGGTGGGCATCGTGCCCGCCGCGGTGACCGCCACCGGGGTCTGCGGGGCCAGCCCGTGCTGGACCAGCGCGGCCGCCGCCTCCGCCAGATGAGACGCGGTGGCGTGCAGCACCAGCGGGCCCGGCACCGCGGCCAGCGCCGCCCAGTCGACACCCGCCCGGACGTCGGCCTCGACGTGCCCGGAGCCCAGCGGCACCCCGGCAAAGGCCGGCACCGCGGTACCCGCGGGCACGCCGGGCACCACCTCGAAGGGCACCGAGGCGCGAGCGACCGCCTGCACCTCGGCGACCACGGAATCCGCGGTCAGTGGATCCCCGGAGACCAGGCGCACCACGCTCCGCCCGCTCTTGGCCTCGGCGACCAGGTCCTTGGCGACCTCGCCGGCCTCTCCCACCGCCGGGCGCACCTCAGCACTCGTGCCGGCCGGCGCGTACACCTCGGCCGGCACGTCAAGGTCGGTCACCAGCAGCTCAGCACCGCCCAGCAGGTGCTGCGCTCGCACGGTGAGCATTCCGGAGTCACCGGGACCGGCACCGACAAAGGCGATCCGTCCGGTGATCTTGCAAACACTGCTCATTTACCCACTCGTTTCCCACTCAGGCCTCGGACCTGGTCGCGCAGCGCTGGGTGTCTCACCCAGCGCGCCTGCCGCCAGATCCAGCAACTCAGCCGCCACCTGACGGCCGAGCTTCTCGGCATCGGTTGGCTCCCCAACAGAATCAGACGCTGCGGAGTACGGCGCAGTAGCGGACGACCGGTGCAGATCGCCGTCCACGGTGGCGAGGACCCCCCGCAGGAACAACCGCAGCACGACCCGACCCTCGTCATCCAAGTCCTCGACGACGTCGGCGAGCGCCCCGACCGCGGCGCCACCGCCCTGCACCACCGCGGCGAGCAACGCTCGCTCGGCAGCGACCGCGGCCCGCACCCCCGCGTCGTCGAGCGCGGTGCCCAGCAGATGCTCGGTGTCCAGATCCGCAGCCCGGCACTCACAGGCCAGCGCTCCCTGCCCGGGCGCAGGCAACATCTGCAACGGGTCGAGCAGTTCGGTGGCCTCCGCAAGCCGGCCTAGCCGGGCCAACCCGGCAGCGGCGATCACCACACCATCAAGCTCCCCGTCGCGGACCCGGCGGATCCGCGAGTCGACGTTGCCGCGGATCGGCACCACCTGCAGTCCCAGGCCCAGCGCCCGCAATTGGCTGCCCCGTCGCGGCGAGCTGGTGCCGAGCACCGCCCCGGCAGGCAACTCGCCCAGCACCATCCCATCCCGGGCCACCAGCGCATCACGCGGATCCGCCCGTTCCGGCACTGCGGCGACGGCCACTCGCGGATCCGCCTCGACCGGCAGATCCTTGTAGGAGTGCACCGCCACGTCGATCTCGCCTGCCACCAGGGCGTCCCGCAACGCCGAGTAGGCGTCGCCGCTCGCGGGCACCGGCACCGCCTGCACCGTGGCACCCGCGATCCGCAGCCGACGGGCCACCCACTCGGTCTGGACCAGCGCCAACGCGCTGCCCCGGGTCCCCAGCATCAGCGCGCCCATCACTGGACTCCAGAACGGTCGGCTGGGGAAGGGTCGGGGTCGGCTGGCGGACGGATCGGCGCGGCGATGGCGGCCGCGGCCTGCGGGTCGAGCTCGAACAGCTCCCGCAGGGCGTCCGCGTAGGCCTCGCCGCCACCGGACTCGGCGAGCTGCTTGACCCGCACGGTGGGGGCGTGCAGCAGCTTGTCCACCACCCGGCGCACGGTCCGGGCCAGCTCATCGCGCACCGCGGCGTCGAGACGCGGCAACCGACCCTCCAGCCGTAACAGCTCCGCGTCCACCACCTCGGCCGCGCGTTTGCGCAACGCGGCGACCGTCGGGGTGACCTCAGCGGCGCGCTGGGTGGCCAGGTAGTCGCGCACCTCCTGGGTGATGAGGCAGTGCGCAGCGCCGACCGCGGTGGTTCCCGAGCTGCGCTGCTCCAGCCGGTTCGCCACGGTGCTCAGATCCAGCAGGACGATGCCGGGTACCTCACCCACGCCGGGCTCGACGTTGCGGGGCAACCCCAGGTCACACACCACCAGGGGTCGGCCGGCCTGGGTGATCTGGTCGACGCTGAGCACCGCGCCGGTGGCACCGGTACAGCAGATGACCAGATCAACGGTGGCGAGCACGCTGGTGAGGTCTTCCAGGGCGATGGCCCGGGCGGGGGTGCCCTCGGCCTCGCACAGCGCGGCAAGCCGCTGCGCGCTCGCCTGAGTGCGGTTGGCCAGCACGATCTCGGCCACTCCGGCCCGGCGCAGCTGGGCCGCGGCCAGGCCACCCATGGAGCCGGCGCCGAGCACCAGCACCCGCCGGGCAGCAAGGCCCGTACCGTCGGCGGCGGCGAACTCGGCCGCCACCGCGGACAGGGCTTCGGAGACCACCGAGGCTCCTGCGGCATCGATGCCGGTCTCGGTGTGCACCCGCTTGCCCACCCGCAGCGCCTGCTGCACGACCTCGTGCAGGGTCCGCCCGATGGTGCCGACCTGCTCGGCATCGGCGTACGCGGCGCGCAGTTGGCCAAGGATCTGGGGCTCCCCGACGACCATCGAGTCGAGTCCGGCGGCGACCGAGAACAGGTGCTCCACCCCAGCCGCCGCGTAGTGCACGTACAGGTGGTCCGACAGCTCATCCAGGGCGACCGCGGACTGCCGGGCCAGCACGTCGGTGATGTCGGCCAAGCCACCATGGAAGGTGGTCACCACCGCGTAGACCTCGACGCGATTGCAGGTCGACAACACCAGTGCCTCGGCGATGTGCTCGCGTTCGAGCAGTTGAGCCAGCACCTTGCCGGTTTCGGCAGCGGACACCGCAACCCGCTCCAGCACGCCGACCGGCGCACTGCGATGGGACAACCCGACGACCACCAGACTCATCGGCCCACCACGATCGGAGCAGGCTGCGCCACCGGTCCCGGACCGTCGGAGCGGCGAGCCTGGTAGAACGACAGGATCTGCAGCTCCACCGCAAGATCCACCCGACGCACCTCGACGTCCTCAGGCACCTGCAACACCACCGGAGCGAAGTTGAGGATGCACCGGACACCACCGGCTACCAGCAGGTCACACACCCACTGCGCAGCGGCGGCCGGGGTACAGATCACCCCGATGGTCACCTCGCGCTCGGCGCACACCACGGGAATGCCCTCGACGTGGTCGACGGGCAGGCCACCGACCGGGATCCCGATCAGGTCCTCGTCGAGGTCGAACAGCGCCGTGACCGGGAAGCCCCGGTCCGGGAAGCCGCCGTAGTTGGCCAGCGCGTGGCCGAGATTGCCGATACCGACCACGGCGACACTGTGGTGCCGGGTGAGCCCGAGCAGACGCTCGATGTGTTCCACCAGCCGCGCCGTGTCGTAACCCACCCCCCGGGTGCCGTAGGAACCCACGTAGGACAGGTCCTTGCGCAGGGTCGCTGAGTTCACCCCGGCCGCGCCGGCGAGCTCCTCACTGGACATCGTGGTGACGCCCTGCTCGATCATCGTGGTGAGTACCCGCAGGTAGACGGCAAGGCGACCGACCGCAGCCTCGGGCACGGCGCGCGAGGGCAGGTCGTCAACAGGCGTGCTGTAGCGGCCGTGCTGATGCACCGTCACGCGTGGCTTCCTCTCGGATCACACCGGCAAGCGGGTCTGGGAGCTGGGCACCGTCGCCCTGGCAGGCGTCCACGGTAGCCGCTTGTGAACGCAGGAACAAAGTCGCGATCTTCAACGGCGGCGACACGCCTGTTCAACTCGCCGATCCATGCTACCCGGATGATCTTGGTTCACGCGTGCGAATTATCTTGAGCAATCTCCGCCGAAACGATCGACACCAGGAGGAGGACGAATGCCGGACTCCTACCGCTCAACCACCGAAAAGAGCATCTGGTCGATATATATGAGATCGTTACCGATCGGGGGCGTGGACGCCAGGAGTCTCACGACATACGTCAGGGGCGGCTCCATGATGGAGCCGCCCCTGACGTGTAAACGCACATCTCAGACTGACGTAACCACCCAGTCCGAGGAAGCCGGCAGCCTTACGAAGCCGGCGGCGACAACACCTGCCCGATCACGAACACGGTGGCGTTCTGGGTGGGAATGTTGCCACACAGCACCGTTGCGCCGTTCACGGTCGGCGCCGCCGAGGTACCACCAATGTTGATCTTAGCGCCCTGCAGGCTGTCCAGTGAGCCCGCAGAGACGATGCCCGCGGCATCGTAACGCTTGCCGACCACGTGGTAGGTCAGGATCTTGGCCAGCTTGCTGTTCGGCGAGGCCACGTCCGAAGCGGTGGTCAGCTCCTTGAGGATGCCCGGGTTCTGCGCCTCCAATGCCTGGAACGCCGGGTCAGCCGGGGCGAACACGGTCAGCGCCGGGGAACTGTTCAAGGTGTCCCCCAGGTTTGCCGCGGTCACGGCCTTGACCAGGGTGGTCAGCAGTGGGTTGTTACTCGCCGCGGTGGCCACCGGGTCGTCGACCATGCCCGCCGCCGAGCCCTCGCCCGACTTGGGCACCTGATCGCAGGCCGGTCCGAAGATGTCACTGATCTTCGTGACACCACTGCCCGTGGGCGCCGCCGCCTCCACGCTAGGCGTGGCTGCCGGCTCGTTGACCGGGGCCTGACTATCGGTGGCTGGGCCCTGAGAGGCACTACAGGCACCAACCACGGCGGTCAGTGCCACCGCGGCGCCGACCACGGCCAGTCGCTGGATCTTCCTCAACTCGATCTCAACTCCTCATCGGGATGCCCGGCCTATCCGGGCCTCACGGTTTATTACTTCGGTTATCCGCGACGTCGGGTTCACCGCGTCAGATTACGAATAGGACACATCTGCGCTGAACCGGACCCGTCCTCATCGGACAGAGACTCATTGGACGGTGAACTGTACCGAGTGCCATCCAGTGGCACCATCCGGGATGGGCGCAGCCCGATCTTGGGTCTGGGTGTATCCGTTTTTGTCCGTTGCGCGGACCTCGACGGAGTGTGCACCGGGCGTCCAGCGCCCCCGCAGCCGGAACATCCGCCAAGTGTCCAGGTTGACTTCAGTGGACAGCTCCGCGGGTCGCCACTCACCGCGATCGAGACGTACCTCGACCTTGGCGATGCCTCGGGTCTGCGCCCAGGCGACGCCGGTGATCGGGGTGTCGGGGCTGACCCGCTCGAACGCACCGGGACTGTCGATCCGGGACATCGTCTTGATCGGCGCCCGCTTCCCCCAGTCCCGCCGCGCCCAGTAGGCCTGTTGCGCCTCGAAGGTGGTGAGCTGCATATCAGTGATCCACTTTGTGCCGGATACGAAGCCGTAGAGCCCCGGAACGATCATCCGGACGGGGAAGCCGTGCTCGATCGGCAACGGCTCCCGATTCATCCCGATCACCAGCATGGCTCCCCGGTCCGGATCGGTGAGGGTGGCGGTCGGGGTGCCGCAGGTCCAGCCGTCCACGCTGGTGGTGAACGCCTGCTCGGCGCCCGGTCGCACCCCGGCCTCGGCGAGGATGTCAGCCAGCAGCACGCCGGTGAAGTTCGAGGTGGACAGGTAGGGCCCGCCGATCTCGTTGGACACGCAGGTCATCGTCACGGACCGTTCGATCAGCTGCCGCGCACTCAGATCGTCGTAGCTGAGCGTGACCTCCCGGTCGACCATCCCGTGGACGCGCAACCGCCAGTCCTCGGCCCGCAGCTGCGGCAGGGTGAGGTTGACGTCGACGCGGTAGAAGTCCCGGTTCGGTGTGATGAAGCTCGGTGAACCGTCCTGGGCGAAGTCGGCCCCGGCCGGGATCGGTGGGGCGGGCACTGCCGGCACGATCCGCCCCACCGCCTGGCGGGAGACCTCGACGCCACCGCGCCCGGCCAGCAGTTGGCCACCGGCCACGGCGATCCCGGCACCGGCGGCGACCGCAGCCGATCCGACGAGCAGCGTCCGGCGGGGCACTCCCGCCGACCCCTCCCCGTCCGGCCGCAGGCTGAGCCGACCCCAGCGGTGCTGGGCAGTGAAGGTCCCAGCACTGACGAGCAGCCCCGCAAGCGGAGCGAGCACGTCGACCGGACCGGCGGTGGGCCGGGAGAGCACCGCGGCAGCGGCGAGGACGCCGAGCACGATGATCAGCATCAGTCCCGGAGTCCGGGACCGCCGGGACACCAGCCCCGCGGCGACGCCGATCAAGCCGATCACCAGCGCCATGCCCGAGAGCAGAACGAGCTTGTCGTAGCTGCCGAAGGAGCGGACCGCGAAATCCTTGAGCCAGGTCGGGGTGAGGTCTATCGCGGTGGCGCCCACCGCGACGAACGGCGAGGCGCTCGGTGAGATGAGCCCACCCACCAGGTGTCCCGTGGCCAGCCCGGCGGCCATAGCCAGCAGGCCGACCATGGCCGCCACCGGAACCGATAAGCGGGTTGATGTCATGACTGCCCGTTCGGGTACCCACGGGCGTGAGGTTCAAACCAGAGACCAGATCGTGATAGTGCTTACCGACCCAGGGCAGCTCGTAGCCGCTGCTCCTGCACTGTCCAGAAGCCGTGTTCCTGCCCGTCGAGCAGGATCACGGGCACCCGGTCGCCGTACTCGGCCCGAAGCTCGGGGTCGGTATCGACATCGGTGGTGCGCCACGCAACGTCCAACTCGGCGCAGATGCGCTCGATGTCCGCGCGGGCCGCGGCACACGCCTGGCACTGCGCCCGCACCAGCAAGATCACCTCATGCCGCATCCGCTCAGCCTCCCACCTCGGTCACCTCCCGGGACCCGGAGGAGCGGTAATCCCAGTTGAAACGGCATGTTCACCTCCTCGCCACCTGCTGGGCGGGTAGCAGTCGGTGACCGCGTACACCAGTTACCTACTGTGCGCTGCCTAGGAGGTGCACCGCGTAGCGTGTCGCCGTCGTATGCTTCCGCACGCCTTACGGCAAGGAGTGCATCCGAGACGGTCGGCACGAGCGAACGAGGAGTGGCTGATGCCGCAACCAAGATGGTCCTCAGAACTCCGGGGTCGATCCACGATGGTGCGTTGCCGGGCGGGTGACTCTCGAGCCGAGCTACCCCGGGCGGCGTTGGACCGTGGCGAGCCTGTTGTTCGAAGGTCGAGCCTGATCGCGTGAAGTTCGCCCGCCCGCACTCGCCGAGCTCGGATCTGAGTCCACCAGATCCGAGTGACACGAACGTGGAGCAGACCGCGGGGAGCGCCGGCGTCGCCGAGCCCGCCGGACCAGAGGTCGACACCGCCGCGTGGGAGCTCGTCGCGGCCGCCCAGCAGGGTGATCAGAGCGCCTTCGGTCAGCTCTACGACCGGTACGTCGATGTGGTCTTCCGTTTCGTCCTGTTCCGGGTCGGTGACCGACCGCTGGCCGAGGACCTCACCAGCGAGACCTTCCTGCGTGCGCTGCGCCGGATCTCCTCGGTCAGCTACCAGGGTCGTGACGTGGGAGCCTGGTTCGTCACCATCGCGCGTAACCTGGTCCTCGACCACGTCAAGTCCAGCCGGTACCGGCTGGAGATGACCACCGCCGACATTCTCGATTCGAGCGCAGATGACCGCGGACCCGAGCACGAGGTGGTCGAGGAGGCCACCGCGACCGAGCTCATGCGCTGCGTCGCCCAGTTGGGCAGGGATCAGCAGGAGTGCATCATGCTGCGCTTCATGCAGGGCCTGTCGGTCTCGGAGACGGCCGCGGTGATGGGCCGCAACGAGGGCGCGGTCAAGGCGTTGCAGCATCGCGCGGTCCGCCGGCTGGCGCAGCTGCTACCGGAAGGACTGCGATGACGATCACAGTCCCCTCCGGTGCTATCACCCTTGATACATTCACCCGCCACCGGCGCCTGCCGGGCGTAACTACCGGGCACGCCGCTCGTTGCTCCGGGGGACACACCCCAAGGGCCCGAAGGCGGTGAGGACGATGCGCACATCCGGGGGACGATCCAGCGAAGGTCAAGAGCAGGAAGCTTTTGCCCGCGCTGCGGACAGTGGTATGTGTGATGTCGCCGACCGCGCGCTGCATCGCGAGCTCACCGTGGTCGCCACCTTGCGCCAGGTCGGCGCATCCGTCGGTCCCGATCCTGCGGAACGGGATCGGATGCGTCGGCGGGTGATGTCGGAGTTCGGCTCTGTGGTGCATGAGGGCAACAGTCCGGTTCTGCCCTTGCGGGTCCCCCGGCGGAGCCGCTGGGTTCCGGACCAGACCCGGGGACGGCTGGTCGTGGCGGCGGCCGCCGCGTTGTGCCTGCTGGTGTCGCTGTCCGGGATGAGCCTGCTGCTCTCCCGCGACGCGCTGCCAGGGGATGCGTTGTACAGCGTCAAGCGCACCGCCGAGTCCGCCGCGCTCGGATTTACCTTCGGTGACCAGCCCAAGGCGCTCAAGCACCTGGAGTTCGCCAGCTCCCGGGTTGATGAGATCAAGATCATGGCAAGTCAGATCGATGCCGTCGGCGGCTGGTCGATCGGGCAGACCAAGTTCCTGCGCGCTCTCGACGACTTCGACTCGGATGCCACCGCAGGCGCGCGACTGCTCACCGGTCTCGCCCTCATTGGCGAGTCCAGCAGCTTGCCCGCCCTGCGCACCTGGGCTGATCAACAGAAAACCAGGCTGGCCACTCTTCGAGTGGTGTTGCCGCTGCAGACCGGCACTCGGCTGGACAGTACCCTGGCACTGCTCGATCGGATCATGACCAGGGCTCTCGCGCTGGATAACCGATCTCAGTGTGCCACGATCACCACTGGCACCCGTGACGATCTCGGCCTGTTGCCGGCCCGGGGAACCTGCAATCCGGTTCCGGTGGACGGCGCTTCCACGGTGGTCCCGCTTCCGGATGTGCTCCCGGCCCCGCAGGCGAGCCAACCGATCGTCGAGACACCACCCAACCTGCTCTTACGTCCACCTTCGGGGAACCCGGTCCAGGTTCCCACCAAGAATGGTCCAAGCACCAAACCGAAACTTCCGGGCACTCGGAATCCCGGTAAGGTACTCACCAACCCGAGTGATCCCGGCTCGCAACCTTTGCAACCGCAGCCATGGCGGCCATTGCCCGGCCAGGACTCACCGCAGCCCACCGGTCCCCTGCCACCGTGGATCCTGCAGCCCAGCTTGCTACCTCCTGAATAGCCCGCCAGTCTGGATCGTTGGTCAACCAATGTCCATCTGCAGGATATTGATCTGATCCTTACTGCCGGTTGCTGGGTATAGATCATCACGGCAGTCTGGTAATCGGCTTCCGCCGCAGCGGAACTGATGAAGAAGGCCAGCACTCCGATACCGGGGCAGGATCCAGTGCCACAACACGGCAATCAGGACATCCGAAATGGTCAAGCTGCCTTGGCCGTCCTTGCCGGGGAGCCACCTTACGCTGCTGGGGCCGCGACTCCGCTGGAGGCCCCCACCGATCTCACCGCGGCCGCATTCTTCGATGTCGACAACACCATGATGAGAGGTGCGTCGATCCTCTATTTCGCGCAAGGTCTGGCGGCGCGGAACTTCTTCCGCACCGGGGAGATCGCGTCGTACGCGTGCCAACAGATGAGGTTCAGGGTATTCGGCAAGGAACTCAGCTCCGCGGAGATTCGCACCGGGCGCGAGCAGGCGCTGTCGTTCGCCGCGGGTAGGTCCATCCAGCAGATCGTCGATGTCGGCGAGGACATCTACGACGAGCTGATGGCTGAACGGATCTGGTCCGGGACGTTGTCGTTGGCTCAGACCCATCTCGCGGCCGGTCAGCGGGTGTGGCTGGTCACCGCGACACCCGTGGAACTGGCCACGATCATCGCCCACCGTCTCGGCCTCACGGGCGCGCTGGGCACCGTGGCGGAGACCATCGACGGGGTGTACACCGGCCGGTTGGTGGGGGAGATCCTGCACGGCGGCGCCAAGGCGCAGGCGATCCACGAGTTGGCCGCGCAAGAGGGTCTCGACCTACAACGCTGCACCGCCTACTCCGACTCGGCCAATGACATTCCCATGCTGTCCGTGGTGGGCCGCGCCGTCGCGGTGAACCCTGATCCCGAGCTTCGGGAGACCGCCCAGGAACGAGGCTGGGAGATCCGGGAGTTCCGGACCGCTCGCATGGCCGCGAAGATCGGTGTCCCCTCAGTGCTGGGTGCCTCGGTATTGGGCATCGGAGTGGCGGCGGGGGTCCTCGCCGCCGGTCTCGCCTACCACCGCCGACCCCGCCAGGGCGGGGCCTGAGCAGCCGCGAGTCGCCCTCCCGCGCCCCGCCTAGCAGCCCAGGACGATTGAGACTACTTCTTGAGCTTGCGGCGCTGTACCCGCGTCTTTCGCAGCAACTTGCGATGCTTCTTCTTGGACATGCGCTTGCGCCGTTTTTTGATCACCGAGCCCATGCTCGGCCTCCTCACTGGTCATGAAAGCACTGGTCGTGACGGTATCGACAGCGGATACGCCCGCCGCACGCCCGAGCGCGGGCGCGATCAGCTGCTCAGGTTACCCCTGCCCGGATCCGCGGCCAGCACCCGACCCGATCATCTCATCCCGCATCGAAATAGGCGTTCTCCAGGTAACCGTGCACGGCTACCTCCGGAACCCGGAAAGATCGCCCGACTCGTACCGCGGGCAGCTCACCCGCGTGCACCAAGCGGTAGACCGTCATCTTGGATACTCGCATCATCGCTGCCACCTCGGCGACCGTGAGGAACTGCACCTTGGCCGGCCCGGCTTGCTCGTTCATCAGCATGGGTCATCGCGTCCTCACCACGTCGCGCGCCGCTGGGCTTCCCCTCCCGCGGTCCGTGACGCACCTGTTCAGATGAGAGTAGCGGGACTGGTGGTGGCCGTGCGACTCCCATCAGTGGTCATTGGCCCGGAGTTCTGGTGGGCCGCTCCGAGCTCGACCGACCGATCCCGGGCCGCTTCGATGGCAGCCAGCAAGGCGGCCCGCACGCCGTGCCGCTCCAGTTCCCGGATCGCCATGATGGTCGTACCCCCGGGTGAGGTCACCGCCTCACGCAGCAGCACCGGGTGCTCGCCGCTCTCCTGCAGCATCCGGGCCGAGCCGATGGCGGACTGGGTGATCAGCTCGGTCACCAGCGGTCGGGGCAATCCGAGCAGGATCCCTGCATCGATCATCGCCTCGACGAGGTAGAAGAAGTAGGCCGGGCCGGACCCGGACAGCGCGGTGACGGCGTCCTGCTGGCTTTCCGGCACCCGGACCACCTTGCCCACGCTACCCAGCAGTTGCTCGGTCAGCTCCAGATGGGTGTCGGTGGCGAAGCGGCCGGCAGATATCGCGCTCATCGCCTCACCGACGAGCATCGGGGTGTTGGGCATGACCCGTACGACCGCCACCCCGTCCGGGAGCCGGCGCTCGTAGAGCGCGGTGGGCAGCCCGGCGCACAAACTCACGATCAGGGTGTCCGGGCTGATCAGCCCGGCGAGCTCGACCAGCAGCGGCTCGATGTCCTGCGGCTTGACCGCGACGACCAGGACATCGGCCTTGGTCGCGGCGGTGGCGGTGTCGACCGCGCGAACCCGGTAGGTCCGCTCGAGCTGCGCGGCCCGGTCGGGATAACGTTCGGTGAACATCAACTCATCGGGGCTACGCCCCCTGGCGAGCAGCCCCGACAACAACGCCTCACCGATCTTGCCAGCGCCCAGAACAGCGACCGTACCCATACCGGCAGCCTGCCACACGCACTACAGCGAGTTCAGGGCACACAGTGCGTTGTGGGAGCAGACTGCGGTAATCAGGCTCCGTTTACCGCGTTCTGGGGTCAGACTGCGTTCTGGGGTCAGACTGCAGTAAGGCGCGCACGAAGAAGGCGAGGTTGCTGGGGCGCTCGGCGAGGCGGCGGGTGAGGTAGGCATACCAGTCTGAGCCGTAGGGCAGGTACACCCGGACGCTGTCACCGGCTCCGGCCAGCCGGCGCTGCTCCGCCGGACGCACGCCGTAAAGCATCTGGTACTCGAAGCTGCCCGGTGCGCGTCCGTACCAGCGAGCCCGCTCGCCCACGATGTCGATCAGCCGCGGATCGTGTGTGGCGAACATGGGATAGCCAGGTGCGGCGAGCAGCACGTTGGCGCAGCGCACGAAGCTTCGCGCGACCTCCTCCGGGGTCCG
Source organism: Pseudonocardiaceae bacterium (assembly GCA_050699515.1). GTDB lineage: Bacteria > Actinomycetota > Actinomycetes > Mycobacteriales > Pseudonocardiaceae. Next base: position 4,669 of record JBOHFF010000101.1, on the reverse strand, counting down.
GAACGCCAGCTCGGGCGGCTCGGCGTACGCGCCCTTGCACAGCCGGACCCGGGCACCTTGGAGCGCCAATGACCGGCAATCCTCCTGCGTGCGGTGCAGGTAGGCCTGCAGCACCGCCCCGGTCAAGGGCCAATGGCGGCGCAGCTCGGCGTGCACGCGCAGCGTGGAGTCGGTGAGGGTATGGTCCTCGGCATCCAGGGTGACGGTCGTACCGGCCTGCTGCGCGGCCGCGCAGATCCGGGAGGCATGGCGCAGCGCCAGTGCCTCGTCCAGCCGCTGGCCCACGGCGGAGAGCTTCACACTCACCTCGGCCCTGCTGGTCAGGTCCTCGGCGCTCAAGCAGGCCAACAGCTCCAGGTAGGCCCGCACGGTCGACTCCGCGTCCGCCTCGTCGGCCACGCTCTCCCCCAGGTGGTCCAGGGTCACGGTGAGACCGTCGCCCACCAGCGCAGCGGCAGCACGCACCGCCTCCCCCGCGCTCACCCCCGCCACGAAGCGGCTGACCACATAACGGCTGACCGCGGCGCTGCCAACCAGCTTGCGCACACCAGGATTGCCCGCAGCAGCCAAAATCACCGACCGCAGCACAGCTCACCCACCCGAGCTCTCACCCACTCAAAGCCCTCAGCCACCCGAACTCAACAGGAGAGTCGTCCGGTCCACGGCGCAGAGCACTGCTGTTGAGCTCGGGAACGGCCGAGCTGGGTGGGCTGGTACCCAGGATGAACGGGTCAGCTGGTCTCCGTCGAGCCGACTTCGCTCAGAGGCTGCGCTGGCTCGGGCACGCTGCTGGGTTCCGGCGACCGGGTGGTGTCCACGGATCCGACAGCCGGCTCCAGGCTGGGCTCCGGGTCGGAATCCCGGCTGGTCTCGCGCTGCATGGTGTCCCGCACAGCGAACCGCACGGCGGCGGCGAGCACCACGATGCCAATGACGATCTCGATCACGATGACAGTACTCATGACAAGCGTTCACTCCTTCGATCCGTACGATATTCCCCCGCTGCATGTGAGGTCCCCGGCTGGGTCGCTCACAAATGCAGGCGGGCGAAGAGTAGCGCCTCGATCAAGATGGCTCGACGCTCCGGGCGGGTTCGGGCCCGCCGGGTACTCACTTCGAGCACCACGGTGCCGGTGAAGCCGCCACTGGCCAGCACCCGGCACACCTCGGCGCAGGGCTGGCTGCCCCGTCCGGGCGCCAGATGCTCATCACGCGGCGTGCCGCTGCCATCGGCCAGATGCAGGTGCGCCAGCTGCGATCCCATCCGCTGGGCCATCGCCACCGCATCGACTCCAGCTGTGGCGGTGTGTGAGAGGTCCAGCGTGTAGTGCGAGAACCCGACGTCGGTGGGGTCCGGTGACGGTAGGTAGCTCGATAGCTCCAGCCCGCCACGACGCATCGGGAACATGTTCTCCACCGCAACAATCAAGCCGGACGAAGTTTCCAGCGCGGCGACTTGCTCCACAAAGCCTGCGGCATAGTCGCGCTGCCAGCGAAACGGGGGATGCACCACCACGGTGCGGGCCCCCAGCTCGGTGGCTGCCCGCACCGTCAGGTCGAGTCGAGCCGCCGGGTCCGCCGCCCACACCCGTTGTGTGATCAGCAAGCAGGGAGCGTGCAGGGCGAACACCGGCATCCGGTAGCGAATCGCCAGGGCTGCGACAGCGGCGACGTCCTGGCTTGCCGGGTCGCCCCAGACCATCACCTCGACACCGTCGTAACCCAGCTCGGCGGCCAGCTCGAAGGCCACTGAGATGGATTCCGGCCACACAGAGGCGGTGGACAGCGCCACCTGAATCGAGTCGGCGGCAGCCACCGGGCTATCGGCCGACGAGCAACAACGCTGCCGGGGACACTGTGACGAAAAGACCGACGAGCACCGCGATCACCGTCGTCTGCAGGTCCTCGGCACGGCGGACCCGCCGCACAACCCAGACCAACCCGGTGATCACAGCGAGCGCCACGACCAACGCCACCACCGGGATCCGCAGCCAGAGCCACTCACAGACCAGCCACAGCGCGGCACCGCCCACAACGCCGATCCCGACCTGGCTCACCATCGCAGCCCACTCCCACAACGGGGAATCGGACTCCGTGCGGCTGGCCTCGGCGGCGGCAGTAGCGTTCCCGTGCTGCTCAGGAATGTCACGGGCGGGGGTACCCAAGCCGGCCGGCAACCGGGGGTTGGTCAGTTGGGCGGCGCTGGTGGGCGCGGCGCCGGCGGGCGCCGTTTTGGCGGGCGCCGTGGTGATCGCGGCTGTGGCGGGCGCCGCGGTGGTGCTCGGCGCAGCGTTGACCGGACGGCGATTCGACCAGGGCGCAGGGTTCATCGGCAGCGGATCAAACCGCGGTAGCTGATCAGTGACAGGTCTCTCCGGCAGCGCGGTTCTGGTGAACGACGCTCTGCCGGCTCCCACCGGCGGTGAGTCCACCGCCGGGCTCCAGGAACGGCCGGTGAGAGTGTTGAGACTGGGCTGCGTCGACTCGCCAAGACCGGGTCGGCTCAGGTCAGGTCGGCCCAGGTCAGGTCGGCTCTGCTGAGCGGTCGGCGCAGCAACTTGATGGGTCTGCGCGATTTGATGGGTCTGCGCGATCGTGCCGGTGTCCTCGGTGCCGGTGTCCTCGGCAGCCCGGCGACGCCGTCGCCCGGTGGTCGGGGTCGGCTCACCGTATCGGGCCAGCAGCTCAGCCACGGTGAACTGCGCCCGCTCCTGCGGCTCGCTACTACGCCTCATCGTTCCCTTACCGTGCACCTCGGGCCATCATGCGTCCAGTCCGTCGAGGTGGACGGCGGGTCAGCTGCGCCGTCCGGTCGATTCCATCCAACCAGTCCAACCAATCCAACTTTCGCAAGATCACACCTTCGCGCAACGCCCACGGACACAGGTCCATTTCCTCGACGTCCAGAGCGCGCATCGTGGCCTGGACCACCAGAGCTCCAGCGACGAGCTGGTGGGACCGGCTGGCGCTGACTCCCTCCAGCTCGGCCAGGTCCTCAGCGCTCATCCGAGAGATGAACGAGATCACCTGGCGCAACCCGGCATCGGTGAGCGTACGGCGCACCCGCGGACCCGCCGACGACGGTGCCGCCCCACTGAGCCGGGCCAGCGAGCGGATCGTCTTGGAGGTGCCCACCACGCGGTCCGCAACGCCCGCCGCGAGCAGCTTGTGGGCCGGTTCCTCGAGCTGCTCAGCGATCTGCTCCCGCAGGGTTTCCAACTCGCGACGGCGGGGCGGGTCGTGCGTCAGCCAGGATCGGGTCAGCCGGCCGGCGCCCAGTGGCAGGGACACCGCCACGTCGGGTTCCTCGTCGATCCCCCCCGCGATCTCCAGCGACCCTCCGCCGACGTCCACCATGAGCAGCCGACCGGCCGACCAGCCACACCATCGACGCACCGCCAGGAACGTCAGGATAGCCTCCTGCTCACCGGTCAGGACCTCCAGCTCAACCCCGGTCTCGGCGTGCACCCGGTTGAGCACGGCACCGGCGTTGGAGGCATCGCGCACCGCTGAGGTGGCGAAGGCCATCAGGTCCTCGCAGCCCATCGCCGATGCGGACACGACAGCGTCCCGCACAGTACGGATCAGATGATCGGCACCCGCTCGAGTGATCTTCCCGCGATCGTCCATCTGCTCGGCCAGCCGCAGGACCGACTTCTCCGAGGTCTGGGGCAATGGCGGGGCACCGTGGTGCGCGTCCACCACCAGGAGGTGGACCGTGTTGGAACCGACGTCGAGCACTCCCAGCCGCATGAGTGGCCAGGTTACGCCGGAAACGCCCTCAGGCGTCGTATTTGTAACCAAGACCGCGGACAGTGACCAGGTGCCGGGGAGACGAGGGATCTTCTTCGATCTTGGAACGCAACCGCTTGACGTGGACGTCGAGGGTCTTGGTGTCACCGACGTAGTCCGCCCCCCAGACCCGATCGATGAGCTGCCCGCGGGTGAGGACCCGACCCACGTTGCGCAGCAGGTATTCCAGCAGATCGAATTCCTTCAGGGGCAGGCCGACCTCCTGCCCGGCCACCGTGACGATGTGCCGCTCGACGTCCATCCGCACCGGCCCGGCCTCCAACACCGCCGGCCCCATGGTGGCCGCGCCGGAGACCGGGCCGTCGGGCACCTCGGCGCCGCGGCGCAGCACCGCACGGATCCGCGCGATGAGCTCGCGGGCCGAGTAGGGCTTGGTGACATAGTCGTCCGCGCCGAGTTCGAGGCCCACCACCTTGTCGATCTCACTGTCCCGGGCAGTAACCATGATCACCGGGACAGCGGAGCGGGCGCGCAGTTGCTTGCAGACATCCGTCCCGCTCATCCCGGGCAGCATCAGGTCGAGCAGCACGATGTCGGCCCCGTTGCGGTCGAACTCCTCCAGTGCCTCGGATCCACTGGTGGCCACCGCCGGTGAGAAGCCCTCCTTGCGCAGCAGGAAGGCCAGCGGGTCGGCGAAGTCTTCTTCGTCCTCGACGATCAGCACTCTGATCATGATGACCCTCCCACGTACTCGGGTGTCTGCAGCATGCGTGACGGGTGTTGCGAGTCGTCCGGGTGGGCGGGGATGCGCAGGGTGAAGGTGGAGCCGGTGCCGGGTTTGCTCCAGAGGTGGACTTCGCCGCCGTGGTTGGCGGCGATGTGTTTGACGATGGCGAGGCCCAGGCCGGTGCCGCCG
>JBOHFF010000100.1:0-8115 GCA_050699515.1 Pseudonocardiaceae bacterium | reverse complement strand
TCGTCAACGCCCGTGCCCGTCGTGCGGTGGTGAAGCTGGAAGATGAGGATGTGAAGCGTAGGCAGGCCATCCACACCGTCACCGGCCTCGGTGTCGGGGCTCTCGTCCAGGGGCCGCTGGCTGCGCTCCTGCAGGGCAGCAGTGCACCTACCCCGATCCCTCATCGGATCGGCGCAACCGACATCGACCAAGTCCGCACCGCCACGCGGGTGGTCGAGTCATGGGGCAGTACCTACGGTGGCGGCGGGTTAGCCCGAGAGACCGTCATGGCCCAACTGCGCTGGTCGGACAGCCTGCTGGAGGCCACCTGCCCGGACCGGCTACGCCCCGAGCTGTTCTGCGCGGTTGGCGACCTCGCCGCGGTGGCGGGGTACATCGCCGAGGACGCCGGTGCCCCTGAACAGGCCAACCGGGTGTACCGCTATGCGCTGGCCTGTGTCGAGGAGGCCGACGACTGGCCCCTGCGCGCCGAGATCCTGTCGAGCATGGCGAAACAGGCGATCCGGACCGGACGGCCCGACGAGGGTCTCACGCTGGCCGAGCAGGGTCTGGTCCGTTCTGACCGGCTCAGCGTGGCTGGTCGGTCGATGCTGCACACCGACCGGGGCCGGGCGCTGGCCAAGATGCGCCGGGTCAGCGAGACCTTGACTGCCATCGGCACCGCCGATGATCACTTCGCGCACTTCGCCCCGGATCACGAGCCGCCGTTTTTGGCTCGCCATAACCCCGCGCGCCATGCCCTGTTAGCCGGGCAGCCTTTGGCCGACCTGGCGATCCTGGGCCGCGACCCCGGTGAGGCCACCGACCGACTCACCGCAGCCGCCGCCGGGCACGATGACTACCCCAGAACCCGGGCGATCTGCCTGACCAAGCTGGCGATCCTCACGATGACCACCGGTGACCCGCTCCACGCCGCCACCATCGGACACGCGGCCCTGAACGCCGCTGGCACCCTCCGCTCCCACCGCGTTGCCGAGGAACTACGCGAACTGGCCCGGTGCGCCCCCCCGCACCAGCACCTTGATGAGGTCGCGCACCTGCGATACCGGATCGGCGCTCTTCTGAGGCGTACCGACAGCCCATAGAGGGGTGCGAATCCTCCCCGGATCCCGCCCTTGACATACCCATGATCACGTGTGTCTCGAGCATGCCCCGAGCCGGAAGGGTCTACGGAACAGACGGACCCGGGTGAAACACGCCCCTACATCGGGCGCGCCGGCCCTGTCTACACCACAGATCCGGGGAGGAGTACTGCTGTGACCAGTGATGACGTTATTCGGCGAGCGGGTCCACGGGTGCTGCGATGCGCGCGCTGCTCCGACGATGCGGGCGGGCCGCTGCTGAGGGACGCTCCTGGTAGTGGGCTCGGTGTTGCGGCTGTGAGTCAGCGGTGGAGCGCTGGCGCTGGTGCGCCCACCGTCTTGCCCGTGCGCTCGCCCGGTTCGCATCTGTACCCCCAGCACCGCCGCCGACTCGCGGCTAGCCGCCGCAGTGACGCAGGCAGCGGCAGATGAGACGGCTCCCCTGGGCGCCCCCCGCTCCCGGCAAGCCACAGTGGTCTCTACCCGCCGTGGTGGAACAGCTGCTGGTCGAGGTGGCCACCGACGGGTTCACCCTCTACTGCTGCGGAGCCCGATCGGCACCGCACGCGCTGCTCGCCACCTACACCTGGGCGCACTACGTCGACCTGCTGACCATCGCGGACTTCGACCGGGTCACCACCGCCCGGGTGCCGATCCACGCCGGGATGGACCTCTTCGCTCCCGAGGTCGTCGTCTGGGCTTACGAAAGCCCACCCCAGCCCGCGCTACGGGCCCTCCTTGAGCTGGTGCACCCGGACCACCCCCAGGCGCCCACCACTGCCTTCCCGGCACCCGCGCGCCTGCGGGTGCCCCGCACCCACCAACGCCCGATGATCATCCAACTCCCCACACCCGCTCGAGCCGGCGTCCGGGCGACCCGGCTGGCCATCCCGATCACCACCGTTGATGACAACCGCGCCGTGAGCGGCCTCGCGCGGGCGCAAGCAGATGATCTCCGGCTGGTCGCCGGTGGAGCCGGCGGCCCCCGACGCTGAGCTCCCGGCGATCAGCCGACCCCTCACCGAATCCCCTGCTGAGAGAGGTACACACCCCTATGTCCGCCGCAGCTCCGCGACCGGCTCAGGACCCGTGGCGCGATGTTGAGGGCGCCCACCTTTCCCTGTTCTGCTGGGTGGAGCAGGTCAGGGAAAGCCCGCAACCCACGGCGCTGCCTTCTCGGCGCCACCAGCACGGTCAGATCCTCGGTCGGGGTCTCGACACGTTCTATGTGCGCTTCGAGGACAACGTGCTGGTCAGCCTGCCACCCTGTGTCCTTCGCCTGCTTCCCGACGCACCCGGCGGTGACTGATGCCCACCACAGTGCCCACCCCACGCGAGAACAACCCGGCGACCACCACGCCACTGCCCACCAGACACGCCACGCGGAGCCTGTCGACCCGGACCCGAAACCGGCTGGCCCCGCGACCGCCGCTCCGGCTGGTAGTCGACTCGATGTGGGACACCCTCGCCGAGCTGGAGCGAGCGGGCCACCATCCCCGGCTGCTCGCCGCGGTCCGATACGTGCTGCTACACCACGAACCCAGCACAGCGGGGCGATGCCGGGCCTGGCGCCGGGTGAGCTGGCGTGGCCTGTGGCGCCGGCGCCGGTTCCCCTGCCTAGGGTGGCGCCAGATCCGTGGTGAGCTGCTCGGGCACCTCTGTCTCGGCGGTGGCCAGCACCGCCGAGAGCCGGTGATCAGCGTGCCGGACCGCGAGGAAGGCTCCAGCTACCGCCCAGGTTGTGGGCACGAGACACTGCGGTGGGGTGCGCAGCCCATGGCCGGTGAATGCGGACATTCCGGGGGCCTGCGCCGATGACCGCGGAGACCTCGCGCCGGTTCGCCCTGACCGGTTCCGATCCCGAAGGCCGTAACCGGACCATAATCCTGTGGCGGGAGGCCGACCTGGTGAACGGTCGCGTGGTGCGCCGGGTCGTACTCACGCTGGACGCCACGATGAACACCGCGACGGTACTCACCCCTGCCGAGGCCATCGAGGTGGCCCACGCGATCCTCGCGGCGGCCCGATGACCGAGCAGCACCCGTCCACAGGGGCCGGCCCCCACCACGGCCCGTGCCCATACTGCGGGAGCGCCATCGGAGTGCACCAGGTCATCGACACCGCACCGAAGGTCCAGGCGTGGGTCGTGCGCGGGGTGCGGCACGCAGTGGGTGATCTCGACGGTCAACCCACCCCCGGTGCGGGATCAGCTCACCGCGGTGGAACTTGCGGCGGCGCGCTTTGGTGCTACGGGAAATGACCACGCTGGCCGATCAGGCGCCCGTGCTCACCGATGAGCAGCTCCAGTTCAGGCTGCTCACACTGGCCGAGTGCACCGCGGCCCGATCACATGCCCCACCCAGATCCTCGGCTGGCCGCTGGGAGCCGAGCGAGACCCCCGACTCGGCTCCCAGCGGCCAGCCGGCACAACAACACACTGCCAGGAGTGGGCGGCGACCTCTGCCCGGCCATATCAAGGCTTTCGGGTGTCCACGACGTTGGTGTCCTGGTCAACGTGGGGTCGGTGCAGCTCGGCGCGCTCTCCACAAGTCTGAGTACTACAGTACTTGTTGACCGGGAGGTCATCGTACGATATGTTTCTCGAGGAGACGGCAAGGAACGTGCGGCTCGTCTTAATGACCCCTAGCGGGACTGGGGAGGAAAAAGCCGTGCCCCGGGTGGCATGCCGAAGCAGAGGCGAACCCGGGGCTTACACGTGCAGTATAGCACAACCCCGTGCTGCCATGACTTCGTCGCCAGGGAGCACACGATGGCCGCTGAACCGCCCGAATGGATCCGTGAAGTGCTGTCGATCCCGCGGTTCGCACCGTACCTGGCGAGGACCAATGGTGATACCGAGGCGGCAATCCGATTGTATTGGTGGAACGTTGAGATCTCAGCCGCCTTCTACAACCCGTTGCACTGCCTTGAGTTGGGGCTGCGCAACGCTATGCACGAGCGGCTCTGCACGCAGTTCAATCGTGTCGACTGGTGGACTGTCGCACCGCTGAGCGACAGCGGCAGTCGCACCGTGTCCTGTGCCGTGCAGAAGGTGGTTGGGCGCCGCGGTCGGCGGCATACGGCTGACGACATCGTGGCGGAGCTGTCTTTTGGTTTCTGGGTGTCGCTGGTCAGTCGCGGCGCCGCCTACGACCGGACGCTGTGGGTTCCAGCGCTGCACCGGGCGTTCCCGTTCTACAAGGGCAAGCGTCAACCGCTGCACGACAACCTGCTGGCCATGGTGCTGCTTCGAAACCGGATCATGCACCACGAGCCTGTTCATCACCGTGACCTGCGCGCCGACCATGCGAAGATCTACCGCCTGCTCGGGTACATATCGCCCAGGATGGTCAAGGAGTTGGAGGTGCTCGACCGGGTGAGCGAGGTCCTCCGGTGGCGCTGCAAAGGTCAGCGGCCAGGCTCCTAGAGGATGTGCGGGGTGATGAACGCGTTCGAGGACAGTCTGCCCATGACCGAGGTCGCCAGACTGGCGGAAGTCGGTGTCACGGCTGTGAGCAACTGGCGGAAACGGCATATCGACTTCCCGAGCGCACGTCGCTCGTCGGGCCAAGAGTTGTTCGCGGCTGGCGAGATTGCACAGTGGCTGGATGGTCGCAAGATCTCGAAGAAGGACCTGAAGCCCGGCGAGTCACCCAGTACTACCTACGGCGACAGGTTCCTGCGTAATCTTCGGACACCCGACGCCGCCGCGCCGGCAGCCGAGGACGTGACGAAACCCCGACCGATGAGCGAGTTGGGCCAGCAGTTGTGGGCGGCACTCGACCGGGTACGTGGCAGCTACGACGTGGGTTCCTACGCCGAGCTTGTGCTGGGACTGCTCTACCTGAGGGTCCGAGAGGCAGAGCTGTGGCAGCAGTTGATACGTGAGCCCTCCGGGGATGTCGTGCATGGGCTGCTTGTCCGAGCCACGCTGCCCGCAAACCCTCACGTGCCTCGTGTTCCGCTGTTTCGGACGGTCGCGCAGACACCTAGAGACGACCGTTCGCTCGTTGAGATGGTCCACGCCATCAACCAGATCGACCTCTCTGGTTCTGGTGGCGCCACCTCGGCGGCCGCCCGCCTCGGGGACTATCTGCTGACACAGCTCGAGCGTGCGGCGGGAAAGAGAGGGGAGCACTTCACTCCCGACTCGCTGGTTGGATGCATGGTGGGCTTGGCCAATCCGCAGTCGCAGGATCGGGTTTACGACCCGTTCTGCAGATCGGGTGAGTTGCTTGCCGCTGCAGTCGCCCACGTTGAGCGCAGCGGCGGAGATCCGGAAGGCATGTCGTTCTCGGGCCAGGTGTTGAGCGAAGCGTCCTGGCAGTTAACTAAGCTGAACGCAGCACTGCACGGAGCCGATGTTGATCTCGGTGCGCGCCCCTCATCAGCCCTCCATGATGACGTGCATCCTGGTCGACGGTTCGACGTCGTCCTAGCGAATCCGCCTTTCAACATGTCCCACTGGGCCGGACGTGGAGGGGATGCGGACTCTCGCTGGTCCTATGGAGTTCCTCCCGCGCACAACGCGAACTTTGCCTGGCTACAACACGTGGCACGGAAGTTGGCACCCGGTGGCCGGGCGGCTGTGCTGATGTCCAACATGACGACTACCTCCGAGAACCCAGCGGAGGCAGCCATCAGGGCTCGTATGGTCGATGCGGGTGTGGTCGACTGCGTGATGGCACTACCACCACAACTCTTCAGGTCGACGGGGATTCCCGTGTCCCTGTGGATCCTGCGAGGAGTTGGCGAGAAAGCTCCCCCTGAGATCCTGTTCATTGACGCGACTGGCCTGGGTGCGATGACTGATCGCGTTCAGCGCATTCTCACCGACGAGGATCTCGATCGGATCTTCATGGAGTACCGTGGCTGGTGCGACGGCCGTTCTGCCGGGAAGTACGGGGGGACCTCCGGCTTTGCCAAGTCGGTCAAGCACACGGAGATCCGCGAGCGCGATTATCTGCTCAACCCGCGTGTTTACGTGGAGCCGGTCCCTCCAGAGGTGTATCCGGAGCGCTCACTGGAGGCAATCAAGGAACTGCGTGCCGATTTGGACGATCTGAGGGCGCGGTCCCTGGACGTGCGTGCTGAGCTCGATGCGCAGCTCGCCGGCATCGTTGCTGGGCATCTGCCCCGCAATGCCGGTCCTGAGAAGTGGACCCGGGTGTCACTCGGAGAAGTGTGCGACGTGCTGGCCGGGCCCGGCACCGTTGATCGAGGCGAGTACCGACCGTCCTGGGTACCGGTTGTCCTTCCCCGCAACATCAAGCACAACCGGATTACGGACGACGAGTTAGATGCGGTCGAACCTCAGACGGCCTCGAAGCTGTCGCGGTATCGACTTGCACCGGGCGACGTCGTCTGTACCCGTACCGGCGAACTCGGCCGCAACGCGCTCGCAGCGCCAGCGCAAGCAGACTGGCTGCTCGGCCCCGGATGCATGCGACTGCGCCCGACTGACCGCGTCGACGCCGGGTACCTCACCTACTACCTGGGCAGTTCGGTGGCTTACGCCTGGCTCCTGCGCAACGCAACCGGGTCCGCGATCCGGAACCTCAGTACTAAGACTCTCAGGCGGATGCCGCTCGTCCTGCCGTCGCTGCCCGTGCAGAGTGAGATCGGGGCAGTTCTCGGCATGCTGGATTCTGAGATTGCGATCCACCGCCGGCTCGGCGCAACCACGCAGGTGCTGCGGGATTTGCTGCTGCCACTGCTGATGGCTGGGACGGGGACCAGCAGCGACTAGAGGCGACGGTACAGGTTGAGGTGTTGCTGTGCGGCGGATGGCGTGGACTACGCCACCGCAGAGACAGACATGATGCAATCATGAGTGTGCGTATCGTCGGCCCCGCCCGTGTGGGTGAGGAACAGCTACCCGAGGGAAGGTGGCTGGGTTGGGCTGAGTGGGGACCACCGGACGGCGTGTCGGTGCTGCTCTCTCCAGGTGCGGCTACCAGCCGACACCTCGGCTTCGGCGCTGAGGCGGTCGTCGACCTCGGCGTGCGGCTGATCTGCTTGGACCGGCCCGGTCTGGGCGCTTCTACGCCTGCCCCCGAGCGTAGCTTCGCAAATTTCGCCGAGGACGTCCGTCTCTTCGCCGCGCAGCGGGGCCTGGCCCGGCCTGCAATGGTCGGCAATTCGCAGGGGGCGCCGTTCGCGCTCGCTTGCGCTGCTCAGGGAGTCGTCAGCGCACTGGCGGTGGTCTCCGGAGCAGACGAAGTTGCTGCCCCGCCGTTCGCCGGCGCGTTGCCGGAGGAGCTGCGACGGCTAGTCGATATCGCCGTGGCCGATCCGACCACCGTGGAGAAGATCTTCGCCGGGTTCACACCTCAGGCGATGTGGGACATGGTCATGGCCAGCAGTCCGGACTGCGACCTCGCGGTCTACCAGGAGCCTACGTTCGCGGCGGCCTATCGGCAGGCGCTGGAGAAAGCCTTCGCGCAGGGGCCGGGCGGTTATGCCCGCGACACCGCCCTGGCCATGGGCCGGTGGGCGATCGACCTGTCGTCGATCACGATACCGGTGGACTTGTGGTACGGGGCACAGGACGTCAGCCACTCGCCCGACCACGGAACTAGTCTGGCCAAGCGTGTCCCGGGTGCCGTCCGGCACGTCGTGCCCGGGATCGGCGGTGCGGTGTTGTGGACGCATGCCGAACAGATCCTCTGCACCCTGCTGGAACGCGTCATAGGGCACTGATGTTGGAGCTGCTGGTGATCCCCACCAACCAGTTGCGAAGAAGGGCGTCTTGCTGCCACCGGGTGAGCAGCAAGACTCACTGCTCGGTAGTGACGCCGCTACTAGCCCGTTCCTCTCTCCCCGGACCGCGACAGGCATCCATGTCGCGGTCTGAGACGGTGTGCACAGGTTCCGAGCGGTGTCGCCGGCATGGCCTCATGGGGAGTCACGACCGGGTCCGCCGAGCAGAACGTGTTCAGCTGTGGCTGCCGCGGTTCTCTCCTCCGTTGGTTGGTGATCGTGATCGAGTACGACGACGCGCTGTCCGCCGTGACCCGGCAGCAGATCGACG
>JBOHFF010000099.1:0-5390 GCA_050699515.1 Pseudonocardiaceae bacterium | reverse complement strand
CGCAGCTGAGTGAGATGGACGGGCCAGCGGGGTTCTTGAAGGTCCGTGGCCGCCGGTACCGCTATCCGGATGGCAACGAGGACGTGTGGGACATCCTCGTGGGTGGCACGACCGTCGCGATCATCGCGCTGACCGAGGACGACCAGGTTGTGCTGGCCCGCCAGTACCGGCCGGGACCTGGACGGATCCTGCTGGAGTTGCCGGGCGGAAATGCTGATGGAGACGAGCCGGTAGAAGTCGCGGCGGCTCGGGAGTTGCTGGAGGAGACCGGGTACGAGGCGGCGTCGGTCGAGGTCGTGATGCAGACGTATCTGGCGTCGTATGCCTCCCATCGCCGCCACGCGGTCCTGGCCCGTGGGTGCCGGAAGGTCGCTGAGCCGGCCCTGGACGACGGCGAGTTCGTCGAGACGGTGCTGATGCCGGTGCGCGAGTTCATCGAGCATGTTCTCGGCGGGCAGCTGACCGACACCGACATGGCCTTCGCGGGGCTGACCGCCGCCGGATACCTGAAGCCGACCGTCTGAGCACCGTCACACGCTGCTCAGCGCAGCGGAGATGCGCTCGGTGGTGGCGGGGTCGGTTTCGAGATAGAGGCGGGTGACGGGCTCGGTGCCGGACGCGCGTACCGCGATCCGGCCGTGGCTATCGTTCTTGAAGACGGTCACGTCATCTTGGGCGCTGGCCTGCCAGCCGCCGAGCAGGGTCCGTAGCCGACCGGTGGCGTCCTCCACAGGAGCCGAGACGGTGATGATCTGCTGCGGGTGTGGGTGGTCGCAGCGCAGGTCAGCGATGGCGTCATCGAAGTCCTGCACACCGGTGAAGCGGGTCAAGATGGTGGCCAGGGCCGCGAGGCTGTCGCGTTCGAAGTAGCCGCAGTCCCCGTTGCCGCTCCAGGCGAGGGCTCCGTTGGGTTCGACACCGAGCGTGGGGATGCCGGGCTGCTCGCGTTGGGCGGTGACGATGTGCTTGAACCCGACGGGAGTGCGGGTGATGGCAAGGTCCTGGCTGCGGGCAGCGTGTGTGATCATGCTGGGGGCGACTGTGGTCGTGATGAGTCGGGCGGCGGGAAGCCCGGCTCGAAGGAGGATGGCCGCTTGTTCGGGGCTGGCGACGTAGCCGGAGCGGGCGGTGAACAGGGCGAGGCGGTCTCCGTCGCCGTCGACCATGGCGACCATGGTCCTGCCGGGGTCGGGAGCGGCGCGCAGCACGGTGGCCGCGAGCTCGTCGGCGGCGGGGCGCGCGGCGGGGTCGGGGATACAGCCTGCGAAGAACGGCAGCGGGCGGCCGCGATGCCATGCCAGCTCGGGCAGGTGCGGGGCGAGCGCTGCGACGGCTCCGTGGGCGGCGTCGATGATCAGGTGGCCGTCGAAGCGGCGTGCGGCGTCGACGACGGCCTGCCCAGTACGGGCGGCGTAGAACGCGGTGACATCGATGCGCCGGTGCGGCGAGGTGTGCACAGCGGGAGGCGCGATCACGGTGTTCTCGACGGGCTGGGTCCAGGTGATGCCCTGGCCCTGCGCGTCGCGGAGCTTGACGCCGATGTAGCCGGGCGGGTTGTGGCTGGCAGTGGCGATCACAGCGCCCGTCACTTCCGGGCGGGTGTGGGTGAACAGGCCGAACGCGGGGGTGGGCGCCGGCTCGGTAGCCAGGATGCAGGTGATGTTCCGCGCGGTGAGCAGGTCTGCGGCCAGAGCGGCGAGTTCAGCTGCGCCTGCGCGCCCGTCGAACCCGACGAGGACCCGATCGCCGAGAGCCCCGCTGGCGGCGGCGCGGTCGATCGCGGCGAGCAGGTGGAGTTCGGACCAGGCGGGGCTCGGCAGCCCACGCCAGCCGTCGGTGGTGGTCGCTGCGGAACGCATCAGGCTCCTCAAGATCGGGTGAGTAGGTTCACGGCGGGATGGTGGGCGGCGTCGGCTTGCCAGCCGCGGATCGTTTCCGGCAGGGTGTGGGCCAGGTTGCGGCCGTTCTCGTCGACGGCGCGGCCGCCGGACGCGGCGACGGTGAGCGCGGCAGCGGCGTAGTCCCAAGGAGCGGCGTGACCGCCGCCCGCGGGCAGGTAGATCGCTGTGCGGGCACGGCCGAGCGCGACCAGGACCATCTTGACTGTGGCGGTCGGCACGGCCCGCGCAGTCCGCGGCGGGTCGAGGCCGGCCATCGCTTGGCGGACGAGGCCTTCATGGCGGGGGCTGGTCAGCACGCTGTCGGGGGCGAAGCGGGGTAGCGCGTCGAGGTTCCCGCTGGTGTGCAGGGCCGCCGGGGTAGCGGAGATCCGGATCCGGTAGGCGGGCAGGTCGATGACGGCGGCGGCCGGGCAGCCGGATCGCACAAGACAGACGGCGATCGCATAGCAGGGGCTACCGTCCAGAAGCGGGGCGGTGCCGTCGATCGGGTCCAGCACGAAGCAGTCGGCGGGCAGCGGTCCGAGGCTGTCGCGGTTCTCCTCGGCGATGACGGGTACCCCGGGCCACAATGCGGCCAGCCGACCGCTGATCAGCTCCTGAACGTGCAAGTCCAATTCGGTGACCGGCTCCTGGCCGCCGTGGACGTTGTGCTTGCGGCGGGCCTCCTCGGGACCGGGCTGGAAAGCCGCGGCCAGCTCGCGGCATCGGTCCAGGCAACTGGCCAGGGGCTGGGCGAGCAGCGGATGGTCGTCGGACATCGCGCTCCTGTCCGGGGGTGAAGGACGGGGTTGCTCATGGCGTCGAGGTGAACGGATCTGCCGTCACGCTGATCCAGGTGGGCAGGGCTGTGGTCAGCGCGATGAGCATGTCGGGCTCCTCGTTCCAGATCCGCCGCAGAGAGAGCAATGCCTCGGTGCGGTCGGCTGCGGCCCGGTCCACCGAGGCATGACCGATCGTTGCCCGCAGGAGGAGGCGCCCGGACAGGTGAGCGGCGAGCCGAGACCCCAGGCCTGCTGCGTGGGTCAGCAGCGATCCAGCCACGACGAGCGTGACGGGCGTGTCGATGAGGCCGCAGCGGCGGCAGACCGCCTCCGCTCCCGCGGCGAGTTCCCGGGCTGCTTCGTCAAGGAGGGCATTGGCGATCAGGTCTCCGCACGCCGCCGCAGTGAGCACGTGTTCGGTGAACGTGGCGACGAGCGGCTTGCTGTGCGCGGCGTACACGGCTTCGAACAACGCGTCCTGCAGCGGCAGATCACCGCGATCAGCCCAGAGGCGGGCTGAGTCGATCAACATGGTGTCCGGTCCGCGCCCGTCCAGCGCGCGGATGACCGCCCGCAGCCCGGCGACGGCCAGGTGGTGGCCGCCACCTTCGTCCGACAGCAGCCACTCCAGCCCAGACGCCCGCGCGACAGCCTGACCATGCCGGGCGGCGAACCCGGTGCCGGTACCGGCGATGACCACGCAGACCGGCCCTTGGGCCGACAGCAGAGGCAAGGTGATGTCGTTGGTCACCAACGTCGGCACGGGCGGGATGCCGGTGGTGATGAGCGCGTCGTGCAGCAGCGCGCTGAACTGGCCCGCGGTGAGCGTGGTCGACGCCGCGCCGTGCGCGGCGATCACACCGTGCACGGCGGAGTCCTGGTCGACGGGCCGCTGGCTTCGGCACGGACCGACGTCCCGGTTGCGAGGGCGGCCCACGTGCGGCTGCCCCCGCCCTCCAGGAGGATCCACGAGCCCGGGCCAGTCGTGCCTGCACGACCGGCACTCGCACCGCCGCGAGAAGAGTCGGCCACGACTCAACGTCACCACCGCGAGGCGGTGGTGACGTTGAACACGTTCCTACACACTTCATCGAATGGTCCGACACCAGCGATGTGCCGCCGTTGGAGTTCATGCTCCTGCAGGGCGAGATCGCGGAGAGTTTCCAGGCCTGCCGCCGCGCCCAGCCCGGCCTCGGCGAGGAGTTGGCCGACGTGGCCCTCTACGTGTTCGCGCTGACCCAGATGAACGGCGTCGACCTCGACAGCGAGATCGAGCAAAAGATCACCAAGAACGCCCGCCGCCAGTACACACCCGACAGCCACGGCGTCCTCGTCCGCGTGCCCGAAGGACCCGCGCCGGAGCTTACGGCCTGAGGGGTAAGCAGCCAACCGGGATCGACTGGCAGGTGTAACCCGCACCATAGGATCGCCTGATGGAACTGGCTGCGCTCTGGCAAGACCTGGATGATCTGCTGGTGCCGACCCTGCGGCAGTACCGCTCGCGTCTCGGGTCGCTGCACGTCGAGCAGAAGTCCGACACGACCCTGCTGTCAGACGCAGACATCGCCATCGAAGCGCAGATCATCGCCTGTATCCGGGCACGGGAACCGGAGGCGGTCATCATCGCCGAGGAGAGCGCGCATCTGCTTGGCGTGCTTGGTGAGCCGGGCAGCGCTGAGCGGATCTGGATCATCGACCCGATCGACGGGACAGCCCAGTTCGTCGCCGAGGATCGGCGAGAGTTCTGCAACGTCGTATGCCTGGTCGAGCAGCGTCGGCCGGTAGCCGCCTACGTCCTGGCGCCGGAGTTGGGTCCGCGGCGCAGCCCGGTGTCGGTACGCTACAACGGCGTTGGTTCAGTCATCGAGGTCAACGGCCAGTCAGTCAGCGGCCTGTCCCTGGCGGATGATCCGGGGCTGCTGTCGGTAACCAGAAGTTCTGGGAGCGAGCCACGCCCGTACGAGCCGCTGCTGATCTCCTGTGGGTACGAACTGAAGACGCGGACCACGTCGCAGACGCTCGACATGGTGCGCAGCTGTATCGACCTGAGTTCCTTCACCGAGCCAAGCCTGCCAGCGTTCGGGTTGTTCTACCGAGAGCAGCAGAAGCTCTGGGATGGCGCTGCGGGCATGTGTTTGGCTCGAGCTGCTGGGCTCACGGTCATGGACGGGGCAGGTATGAAGCGCACCACCGTTGACGTGGCACTAGACGTGGCAGAACCGCTCTTCGAGAGCACCCTTGTCGCTGCCGATGAGGCCGCCGCCCAGATCGTCATTTCGTCACCGCGTTGACGCTGGCAGCCGTGTCCTGTCTGTCTCAACGGACTGCAGCCGAGCGTTCAAATGTCGCAAGTACGACGGCCAGACGTGGCGGTGCGGCACTCGGGTGAGTAGTTGGCTGGCCAGCGTTGCCTCGCCGATGGTGGCGGCGATGCTGGCCGCCCGGATGGCAAGGTTCCACTTTAGGGACCGCCATGGCGCGGGCTCCGTTGTCCCCGTGCGCAACCGCATCGAGCTGACAATGCTCAAGACAGTCCGGCCCGTTGCGGCCATCATAGTGCTACGGGACCCCCGCACCGGCCCGCTCCCAGCAACTCGCGGGGCTGGTCACAGGTGGACCCGCCGCGATTGGGCCTGGGATAGGCATCATCTGCGCAGCGGTGCCAGGGTGCGTCCGCGCTCGTACAGCTCTTTGGCGTGGTGGTTTCGCAGGTAGGGGCGCAAGGTGA
>JBOHFF010000098.1:0-71479 GCA_050699515.1 Pseudonocardiaceae bacterium | reverse complement strand
CTTCTCATCATGAGCGCGATCTGACGGAGAGGCTGTTCGCTACAGTTTTGATTCATATCGTGGGGAGAAGCGATGAATTATCTGATCAACAACAAGGCGGAGGATGGCAACAAACACTGCGAATGGGGGTCGCAGACCTTTGTCGGACGACTGAAGCCCGCCGAATGCCGGGCGCTACTCGCCCTTGGTGGACCCATCCTTCATCCGGTAGGTGCACATCTACTGATGGAGGGAGACCGAACTCGCTTTGTTCTGGTACTTCACGGAGGCCCGGTCAAGGTCGTCGTACACGACACCTCGGGACGTGAGCACCTGCTCGGTCTCCGTGGCCGAGGCGACCTCCTCGGTGAGCTGTCCTACCTGGACAATCAACCTCGGTCCGCGTCGGTGGTGACCTTACGCCCGGTGTCTGTGACCAAGATCTGCCCCGTGCGGTTTCGACACTTCCTCGAGCAGTATCCCAGAGTTGGGATCGAGTTGACCCGGTGCGTCGGGGAGCGACTGCGCGATTCGGACCGGTCCCGTCTGGAACTCAGCACCGACGATGTGGAACTTCGGGTGACCAGGTTGTTGCGCAACCTCGCTTACTGGTCTGGGGTGGGCTCGCCTCGCGGGGGAGTGGTGATACCGCTCACGCAAGGACAACTCGCACAGTTGGCGCATGCCTCTGAGGTGGCTGTTCAGCGGGTACTGCGCAATCTCAGGGCGCGCGGCATGGTCCGCACTGCCTACCGTAGAGTTGAGGTGCCTTGCGTCACCTGCCTCGATCTTTTGCTAGCGGAACTGTCCGGTGAACGACAAGACAGACGCGATATCCGTAGCTGTGGTGGTCACGAGTCACACCGTTCACGGTAGCCCCGAGTGTAGGTGCCAATTGACCGCTGCCAGCAGGGTCGGCTCGCGCAGCAGCGTGGCCACTTCGTCAGCGGCCACCTCACCCCGGAGAAATGAGATCACCGCGTAGGCATCAAGGACAGTAACGCGGTGCGCGTACCCTCGTACGCCGCGTCGACGGTGCGCTCGGCGGCGCGTACCAGCTCGCTCGTCGGCCCGGCGTCGGTGTGGCTGCTGTGCAGCGCCGCGACCGGATCGTCCGGTATCGGCCGTACGATCGCATAGTCGCCCTTGTCGATGACGTCGTATCTCATATTCCCACGAGGCGCTCCAGCGCGGCCTGCGCCACAGCGAGGTCGGTGGTGGGCCAGAATGGGGGGAGTGAGGCGCGCAGGAACGCGCCGTAGCGGGCGGTGGCCAGCCGCGAGTCCAGGATAGCCACCACGCCGCGGTCCTCGGTCGAGCGCAACAGCCGGCCGGTGCCTTGGGCGAGCAGCAGCGCGGCGTGGGTCGCCGCCACCGTGAGGAACCCGTTGCCGCCGCGCGCGGCCACCGCGCGTTGCCGCGCCGAGCTCAGCGGATCGTCCGGGCGGGGAAACGGGATGCGGTCGACCACCACCAGAGACAGTGATCGGCCCGGCACGTCAACGCCCTGCCACAGCGACAGGGTGCCGAACAGGCAGGTCGGCTCGTCCCGCGCGAACTGCGTCACCAGCAGGCCGGTCGCGTCGTCGCCCTGGCACAGGATGGGGAGATCCAGCCGGGCCCGCAGCACCTCGGCGGCCTGTTTCGCGGCCCGCATCGAGGAGAACAGCCCGAGCGTGCGACCGCCCGCCGCAGTGACCAGCGTGGTGAGCTCGTCGAGATGGGCGGGCGTGAGCCCGTCGCGGCCGGGTGGGGGCAGGTGCGCGGCGGTGTAGAGGATCCCGGCGCGGCGGTGCTCGAACGGGGAGCCTGCATCGACACCGGCCCAGGCCGGTCCGGTGTCATCGTCGGCCGGCGGCGGCCGCTGGGTGGCTGTTCCGGTAGCGGGCGCCGGTGTCGGGCGCTGCCCAGGCAGGCCCCACTGCGAGGCGAGCGCGTCGAACGTCCCGCCCAGGGTGAGAGTGGCCGAGGTGAGCACCACCGTTCGCTTCGCGAACAACCGCTCGCGCAGCAGCCCAGCGACCCGCAGCGGCGCAACCCTCAGCACCCGCCCGCGCACGGTTTCCTCCGCCAGCCAGACCACGTCATGGCGGTCGGCCTCGTGCTCGGGGAAGGCGGCCAGCACCCGGGCGGCCGCCGAGTGCACCTGCTCCAGCGCGGTCAGCGCGAGCCGGCGCTGGGCGGCGGCGTCGAGGTCCTCCCGGCGTTCGGTTCCCAGTCGCTCGGTACCCAGGGCGGTGACGGCGCGGTGCGCGGTGTCGCGCACCGCGGTGAGCCCACCGGTCACCCCGGCGCTCAGGGTGTCCCAGCGCTGCGCATCGGCGTCGCCGAGCAGCAGCGCCAGCCCATCACCCGCGGCGGCCAGCTCGTCGGCGATCCGCTCGTCGATCAGCCGACCGCAGCGGCGGGACGCGGCCTCGACCATCGATGCGGTGAGCTCCTCGGTGGCCGCGCTGGTGACCCGGTCGACCAGGTCGTGCGCCTCATCGATGATCACCACGTCGTGGTCGGGGAGGACCGGTCGATCGCCCATCGCGTCGATCGCCAGCAGCGCGTGGTTGGTGACCACCACCTCGGCCCGTCCGGCCCGGGCCCGGGCCTGCTCGGCGAAGCAGTCCATGCCGACCGGGCAGCGGGACAGCCCGAGGCACTCCCGGGCGCTGACCGACACCTGCCGCCAGGCCCGGTCGGTCACTCCGGGGACCAGCTCGTCGCGGTCCCCGGTATGAGTCTGCGAAGACCATTCGTGTAGCCGGGTGACTTGGCGTCCCAGCACCGAGGTGGGTGAGGCCGCCGCGGCGGCGTCGAACAGGTCTTCGCCTTCCTCGCCCGGGCTGCTGTGCAGCTGGTGCAGGCACAGGTAGTTGCGCCGGCCCTTGAGGATCGCGAAGCTCGGCGCGCTGCCCAGCAACGGCTTCAGTGCGCCGGCCAACCGGGGTAGGTCGCGGTCCACCAGCTGGCGTTGCAGGGCGATGGTCGCGGTACAGACCACGACCGTGGTCCCGGTGGCGACGGCGTGCCGGATCGCCGGCACCAGGTAGGCCAGCGACTTGCCGGTGCCGGTGCCGGCTTGCACCGCGAGATGCTCGCCGGTGCGGATCGCCCGGTCCACCGCCTCGGCCATCACGACCTGACCAGTCCGCTCACTACCCCCCAAGGCCCGCACCGCCGCGGTGAGTAGCGTCCCGACGTCAGGCACCGCGACCTTCGGAACCGTGACATCGGGAACCTTGACATTGCGAACCGTGGTGGCTGGGCCGGGCACAGCAGCAGACGGTACCCGTCAGCGGGACGCTGCGAGGCGCAGGCACGGTCGGCTCACGAGATGATTCCGGGAATCAGGCGGGCGGTAGTCGCCTTCCTGATCGCATCGACCCGGGAGACCGCGCCGAGTTTGGCGTAGATGTTGGTCAGGTGGCGCTTGACCGTGCCCTCGGCGATCACGAGTTGCTTGCCGATCTGGGCGTTGCTCATGGCGAGCGCGGTGAGCTCCAGTACCTCCAGTTCGCGTGCGGACAGCAGCGTGTCCGGGGGTGGTCTGTCCAGTTGGTTGATCGTGTGGCGGGACACTGACAGCAGGATGCTGCCCCGGGTGGTCACCACCGACTGCACTGCTGCGATGAGCTCTCGGCGCGCGATCGTCTTGACCAGGTAGGCCGCGGCTCCCTGGTCCAGCAGCTGCAGAACCAGCTCAGGTTTGTCGTGCATCGTGAGCACGATGACCTGGGTGTCCGGGTGCTCCTGGCGCAGCCTGCTCACCGTCGCCCGAGCGCCCGGTCCGGGCATCTCGACGTCGACCAGCACCACGTCCGGGCGGTGCTGCGTGACGAGGGCCAACGCGTCCCTACTGTCGGAGCCCTGGGCGACGACACGGACGGTCGGGTCGCTCGCGAGCAACTCGGCCAATCCCTCGCGGAACAGCGTGTGATCGTCCACGAGGACCACTGAGATCGACCCGGTGCCGGTGTTCACCGCAGCACCCTGCCGAGCGGAATCGAGACTTCCACCGTGGTGCCACGATTGCGCAGGCTGGACACCCGCAGCGCCCCGCCGAGCAACTGCACCCGTTCCTGCATCGAGGACAGGCCGATACCCTCGCCGTCCTTCGCTGCCTCCGCGACCGAGAACCCCCGGCCGGTGTCGGACACCCGGGCAAGTAGCTGAGACTTACTGATCTCGACGGCGACGTCCAGCAGGGTGGTGCCGGAGTGCACCAGCGCATTGCGAATCGCCTCCCGCAGCGTGACGTAGACCTCCCCGCACACCTCCCTGGGTAGCATTGTGGTGTCACCGGTGACCTTGACGCTGGTGAGGACGTTGCTCTCAGCGTTGGCCGCCAGATACTCCGTGAGGGCTTGCTCGAGCTCGTCAGGTCGCACCACCGTGGTGCGCAACTCGGCGGAGAAGTGCCGGACACTGTCCAGAGCGTGCCGCATGGCTTCCTGTGCGCGGTGGAGCTTCTCCTGCGCCTGGGCCGCATCCCGGCCGGCGTGCACTGCATGCAACTCGAGGTTCTGGATGGCCACGGCTATGGCGTGCGCAGTGTGATCGTGCAGATCCCTGGCGAGCAGTGCCAGCTCGGCGCGATGGGAGTCGCGGATGGTCTTGAGCATGAACCCGGTGTAGGAAACGGCGCTCCAGGCGATCCGGCTCATGACCAGCTGGTGCAATACCAGCGCGGCCTCGGCGTCCGGCCGGCCGTGCGCCGAGAACACTCGCCGCACGAAAGGTAACGCGGTCTCGAACAGCACACTCGCCGCGTGTAGCGACGCACCGGGATGCACCCCCTCGATCGCCTGGCCGGCGCCGGTCTCGATGCTCATCGACGCGGCACTATGGTCGACTTCGTCGGTGGCCCGTCCGCAGATGTCGACGACTTCGTCGAGTATTGATCGGGCCCGGTTCAGCATCTGCTCGCGGGCGTCGACACTGTGCAGTATCGAGCTGCCCTGCGCGCGCAGGTGATGTTCGAAGCTGGAGACGATCTCCTCGCGCAACTCACCAGACAGAATATGATCACTCGTCACACCCTTCCCTCTCCCCAAGGGCCCCTAGCTTCCCCCGGTCCTGATCACACCGACCTTCTCTCACTATGCGTGAACCACACGAAGAGGGTCAAGTGCAATCGCACTGTATTTATCATGAACACTGTATTATTTATCATGAACACTGTATTTATCATGAACACGGGCCCGAGCGTTCCGACGTGTGCTCGTCGTTACGGAGGCTCAAGGTGGTGGCGATCACCAGGCTGGCGGTGAGGAAGACGATGTCTTTGAGGACATATTGACCCTCCAGTGTCGGGGCGTGGCTCGGGCCGCTGAACAATCGCTGCGGCATCAACAGGACCGGGGAGAGAATCCCGATGGCCCAGAACACCAGGAGGTAGATTGTCACCTGCAGGAATCGCCCGATGATCAGCGATAGGCCGATCGCACATTCCAGCGTGGCCACCAGTGCGAGTGCCACGTTATCCGGCACGAGACCGAAGGTCAGCGAATGTGTGGTCGTCCGCACGAGGTTCTCGGCCGGGCTCACACCCGGGAAGTATTTCAGGAGGCCGTACCCGAAGATGATAGCGCCCATGCTGACCCGCAACAGCGTGATGCTGTGCTGGGTCAGCCAGCGGTGAGCGGCCTGCGGAATCGATGGCGTGATCCTGTCGATGACTCCACGGTCGCGTGCAACTTCGACCTGCACGGGGCGTGTCGTTGTCATGATCACCTCGGGAGTTGTATGTATAGGCAGACGGATGTCGCTGCTGGTTCCGGACTTCGTCGGTGTTCTACAGGAGGTCTATCTCGCCGGCCTCGTTGGCAGCGAAGACGTCGAATACCCAGGCCGAGGTGCGAACAGTCGGTGTTCTGGGCGACGTCGTTGATGGCGCGTTCGCGACCCTGCGAACGATCTAGTCGTGTGTCGAGGGTCTTTCGTGGCCTTGACATCCAGCGCGTGCGACACTGCAGACACTAGAGATAGTCTCGATAGCAGCTCAAGGTTCCCGGCAGTAATCGGCACCAAGGTGCAACGGCGACTGTTACGAAGGTCGTATCTCCCACACGGTGGGAATAGCGGGTTCGCCGGGGGAGGCGGAGCCGTGGACCGGCAGGCTGTCCAGCGTGGACCCGCTCGCGGACCTGGTGCCACATGTCTGGCGGGCCGGATGCTCTTCCCGCGGCAACAGCACCCTGCGTGAACAGCACCGTGCGTGCGTGGCTGTGCTCCCCGAGGTCGAACGGGACATCTGGGGAGAGTATTGGCCCGCCTTGGTGGGAACATTGAGTCATGACCACACCCGTCGAACTGGAACAGACCCAGGTCGACCCAGCGGTGGACGAGGCCGGTACCGCAGACCGGCCTTGGCTGACGATCGTCTGGAACGACCCGGTGAACCTGATGTCCTACGTCACCTACGTCTTCCAACAACTCTTCGGATACAGCCTCGACGAGGCCACCAAGCTGATGCTCGACGTGCATCACAAGGGCCGGGCCGTGGTGACCAGCGGCTCCCGGGACAAGGTGGAGATCGACGTCGCCAAGCTGCACGGTGCCGGGCTCTGGGCGACCATGCAGAAGGACACGTGAACGGCTGGCGGCGGCGCGGCGGCGCGCTGGTTGCCACCCTGACCGAGCGGGAGGCCGGGCTGCTCCGCGGGCTGGTCGGCCAGGTCCGTGAGTTGCTCGCAGCCCGGGTAGCGGGCAGCCCGCAAGACGAGTTGGCCGAGCTCACCGGCATCGTCGCCGGTCCCACCACCGCTCCCGACGACCGCGTGCTGGCCCGGCTGCTCCCCGATTTCCACCGCGAGGACGACTCGCTCTCCGGCGGTCTGCGGGCCCTGCACGAGCCCGAGCTGCTGGCCACCAAAGACGGCGCCGTCGGGGTGGTACTGGACACCTGCCCGGCGCGGGGTGGTCGGGTACGTCTCTCCGATGAGCAGGCGCGAGCCTGGCTCACCGCGCTCAACGACGTCCGCCTCGCCCTGGGCACGGTGCTCGAGGTCACCGAGGACATGCCCGACGAGCTTGCTCCGGACGACCCCCGCGCTCCCCATCTGGCCGTGTACCACTGGCTGACCTGGGTGCAGGAATCCCTCATCCAGGCGCTGGTCGGCACGTAGGATGAACGGGTGCTGAGGATCCGCCGCGACCTCGTCGACGCGATTGTGCAGCATGCCCGGCGGGATCACCCGGATGAGGCATGCGGTGTCCTCGCAGGCCCAGCGGGCGGCGAGCGGCCCGAGCGGTTCATCGAGATGACGAACGCCGAGCGTTCGCCGAACTTCTATCGCTTCGACTCGATGGAAGACCTCCGGCTGGAGCGCGAGCTGGAGTCGCGGGACGAGGAACGGGTGGTGATCTACCACTCCCACACCGCCACCGAGGCCTACCCCTCACGCACCGACGTCGCCATCGCCGGCTACCCGGAAGTGCACTACGTGCTGATTTCCACCCGGGATCCGGATGTCCACGAGCTGCGCTCCTTCCGGATCATCGACGGCGAGGTCACCGAGGAACCGATCGAGGTCGTCGAGTCGTACATGTTCTCCCATACCGGTGCTGACGACATCCCCGACGCGCGCTGATCGGCGCGGCCGGCTCGTGCGGTCCTCGGAATGCCCGGGCTCGGTTGTGCGTATTCGTACTGGTGAGCCGACCGCACCCAGAGGAGGATCCGAGAATGGCCGTTACCGTCTCCGTTCCCACTATCCTGCGCACTCACACCGGAGGCGAGAAGTCCGTCGAGGCCTCCGGCGCCACGGTCG
Organism: Pseudonocardiaceae bacterium; assembly: GCA_050699515.1. Lineage (GTDB taxonomy): Bacteria > Actinomycetota > Actinomycetes > Mycobacteriales > Pseudonocardiaceae. The sequence goes on along the minus strand of JBOHFF010000098.1, from coordinate 63,737 downwards.
CCGAGGTGATCGAAGACCTGGAGAGCCGGCACTCCGGGATCAAGGGCCGGCTGGTCAAGGACGGGTCCCTGCACCGTTTCATCAACGTCTACGTCAACGACGAGGACATCCGATTCGCGGGTGGCCTGGCGGCCGCTGTGCGCGACGGCGACAACGTCACCATCCTCCCGGCTGTCGCCGGGGGTTGTGAGTGGTATCCGGTGCTCTGACGCCGGATACCACTCACGAGCGCGACCGAAGGGAGCGCCCAGTGGCCCGCTACGACTCGCTGCTCGACGCGTTGGGGGACACCCCGCTCGTCGGGCTGCCCCACCTCTCACCTTCATCGGAGGTGCGGCTATGGGCCAAGCTGGAGGACCGCAACCCCACCGGCTCGGTGAAGGACCGCCCGGCGCTGGCGATGGTCGAGGACGCCGAGCGCACCGGGCGGCTCACCAGGGGCTGCACGATCATGGAGCCGACCTCGGGTAACACCGGGATCTCGCTGGCCATGGCGGCGAAGCTCAAGGGCTACCGGCTGGTGTGCGTGATGCCGGAGAACACCTCGATCGAGCGGCGGCAGCTGCTCGAGGCGTACGGCGCAGAGATCATCTTCTCACCCGCGGCGGGTGGCTCCAACCAGGCGGTGGCGCGGGCCAAGGAGCTGGCCGCAGCGCACCCCGACTGGGTCATGCTCTACCAGTACGGCAACCCGGCCAACGCCGCCGCGCACTACCGCACCACCGGTCCCGAGATCCTGCGTGACCTGCCCACCGTGACTCATTTCGTCGCCGGCCTGGGCACCACCGGCACGCTCGTCGGGGTGGGTCGCTACCTGCGCGAGCGCAAGCCCGACGTGCAGATCATCGCCGCCGAACCGCGCTACGGCGAGTTGGTCTACGGCCTGCGCAACCTCGATGAGGGGTTCGTGCCCGAGCTCTACGATCCGGAGGTGCTCACCGGCCGGTTCTCCGTCGGTTCCCTCGACGCCTTGCGTCGCACCCGCGAGCTGCTGGAGATGGAGGGCATCTTCGCGGGAATCTCCACCGGGGGGATCCTGCACGCCGCACTGGCCGTCGCCGAGAAGGCCGCCGGTACCGGCGACCCCGCCGACATCGTCATGATTGTCTGCGACGCCGGGTGGAAGTACCTGTCGACCGGCGCCTACTCCGGCGACCTGGAGGAAGCCGCGGCCCGCCTGGACGGTCAGCTCTGGGCCTGACCGGTTCTCTCAGGACACAGGGTTCTCTCAGGGAATGGGGGTAATGTCGGCTACCGTGCCGGACGTGCGTTCTGTAGGGCAGGGCCAGCCGCGGGTGTTGCCCGCCCGGCCCGGACAGGCCGCGATGATCATTGCTGCGTTCACGGGCGTGCTCTACATCACCGAGGCAGTGGACACGCTGCTCGGTGGCGCCCTGGACGCCGACGGCATCCGGCCGCGGAGCCTCGACGGGCTGGACGGGATCCTGTGGGCTCCACTGCTGCACCACGGTTGGCAGCATCTGGTGGCCAACACGGTGCCGGTTCTGGTGCTGGGGTTCCTGGCGCTGGCCGGCGGTGTGGGCCAGTTCATCGCGGTGACTGCCACCATCTGGCTGTTCGGCGGTCTCGGGACGTGGCTGATGGGCAGCCCCGGGGTGCATCTCGGCGCGTCGATTCTGATCTTCGGCTGGCTCGTCTTCCTGCTCGCGCGCGGCTTCTTCGCGCGCAGCCCGATGCAGATCCTGCTCGCGGTGGTGTTGTTCGCGATGTGGGGCGGGGTGCTGTGGGGAGTGCTGCCCGGCGCCGAGGGGATCTCCTGGGAAGGCCACCTGTCCGGCGCGATCGGCGGGCTGATCGCGGCGCAACTCGTCTCCCGGGCTCATCGGCCCCGTATCGATCAACCCTGGTTGAACGGCTCGTGATCGACTCAGCCACCCCGATCGGGGTCTTCGATTCCGGTGTGGGTGGGCTCACCGTCGCGCGTGCCATCGCCGACCAGTTACCGCAGGAGCGGTTGCACTACGTCGGCGACACCGCGCACGGACCCTACGGTCCGCTACCCATCGCGCGGATCCGGTCGCATGCGCTGGCGGTGGCCGACGAGTTGGTGGGCAGCGGGGTGAAGCTGCTCGTCGTCGCCTGCAACACGGCCTCCGCGGCGTGCCTGGCCGATGCCAGGGAGCGTTACTCCATCCCGGTGGTGGAGGTGGTGCGCCCAGCGGTGCGGCGAGCCGTGGCGGCCACCCACTCCGGTCGGATAGGGGTGATCGGGACTGAGGCGACCATCCGGTCCCGGGCCTATCACGACGCCTTCGCCGCCGCCCCCCACGTCGAGGTGACCGGGGTTGCCTGCCCACGGTTCGTGGACTTCGTGGAGCGCGGGATGACCTCGGGGCGCCAGATGCTCGGCCTGGCGGAGTCCTACCTGGAGCCACTGCAGCGCGCCGGGGTGGACACCCTCGTGCTGGCCTGCACGCACTACCCGCTGCTCACCGGGGTACTGCAGTTCGTCATGGGCGATGAGGTGACGCTGGTGTCCAGCGCGGAGGAGACCGCCAAGGATGTGCTGCGGGTGCTCACCGAGCACGAATTGCTGCGCGCCGAGCCGGCGGAGCCGGAGCACCTGTTCGCCGCCACCGGGGATCCGGTGTCCTTCGCCCGGTTGGCCCGCCGTTTCCTGGGGCCCTCGTTAGCAGCCACAGTGCTCGCCGGGGACTGAGCGGAGGGGTGCGATGTTGCTGACGGTGCTGGGCTGCTCCGGCAGCGTCCCCGGGCCGGAGTCGCCAGCGTCGGGTTACCTGGTTCGCGCTGAGGGCACCAGCGTGGTGCTCGATCTGGGCAACGGGGCCTTCGGCGCGCTGCAGCGCTACCTCGACCCTTTCACCCTCGACGGGCTGGTGCTGTCCCACCTGCACCCTGACCACTGTGCGGATGTCGCCGGTATGACCGTCTACCGCCGCTACCACCCGCACCCGCCGCCCCATGACACGCTGCCGGTGTACGGGCCCTCAGGACTCGCCGAGCGCCTGGCGGCCGCATACGCACCCAGCGCCGCGGAGTGCGCGGTGACCGATCTGTCCGACGTCTACGACTTCCGGTCCTACCGTGAGCCGGTCCGGATCGGTTCCTTCGAGCTGCGCACCGCACCTGTCGAGCATCCTTGCGAGGCTTACGCGCTGCGGATCAGCCACGCGGGGCGGGTGCTGGTCTTCTCCGGCGACACCGGCCCGTGCCGGCAGCTCGTCGAGCTGGCTACCGGTGCCGATGTGTTGCTCGCCGAGGCGTCCTGGCCGGACCAGCCCGGCAACCCCGTTGGGGTCCACCTGTCCGGTAAGGACGTCGGCGAGGCTGCCGCGGCGGCGGGCGTCAGACGGCTACTGATCACCCACGTGCCGCCGTGGACTGATCCCGAGCAGGTGCTCGCCGAGGCCAAGGCCGCGTTCGATGGCCCTACCGCGCTGGTCCGTCCCGGCGGCCACTATGACATTTGACGGCTCCGCCGTCGTGACATTTCGACGGCTCGGCCGTCGTGGCGTGGGGATCCGCTCCTGGCGGTGAGTACGCTGATCCGGTGGCACGAACGGACGGCAGGACCGACGAGGCGCTCCGGGAAGTGCGCATCACCCGGGGTTACCAGCAGTGGCCCGCGGGGTCGGTGCTGATCGAGTGCGGCGGCACCCGGGTACTTTGCGCGGCGAGTGTGGTCGAGGGTGTGCCGCGCTGGCGCAAGGGTTCCGGGCAGGGCTGGCTCACCGCGGAGTACGCGATGCTGCCGTCCGCAACGCACACCCGCAGTGAGCGGGAATCGGTCAGGGGCCGCCTGGGCGGCCGGACGCACGAGATCAGCAGGCTGATCGGGCGCGCCCTGCGGTCGTGCATCGACCTTGCCGCGCTGGGGGAGAACACCGTCTCGCTCGACTGCGATGTCATCCAGGCCGACGGCGGCACCCGCACCGCGGCGATCACCGGTGGCTATGTGGCGTTGGCCGACGCGGTGACCTGGTTGCGCGCCGCGGGCCGGCTGCGCCACCCCCATCCCTTGTCCTGCTCGATCGCCGCGGTGAGTGTCGGCGTGGTGGACGGGCAGGTCCTGTTGGACCTGCCCTACGAGGAGGACTCCCGCGCGGAGGTGGATATGAATGTGGTGGCCACCGATAGCGGCACCCTGGTGGAGCTGCAGGGTACCGGCGAAGGCGCCACCTTCGCGCGATCCACTCTGGACCAGATGCTGGACATGGCGCTCAAGGGCTGCCAGGAGTTGACCGCGTTCCAGGCGCGCGCGCTGGCCGCGCCCTACCCCGGTGAGCTGCCCCGGTCGTGAGCCCTGTGCGGTTGCTGCTGGCAACGCGGAACGCCAAGAAGCTGACCGAGCTGCGGCGGATCCTGGTCTCCGCGGACCTGCCCGGCGTGTACGTGGTCGGACTCGACGACGTGCCACCGTTCCCGGAGGCCCCGGAGACCGCCGCCACCTTCGAGAAGAACGCGCTGGCCAAAGCCCAGGATGCGGCTGCTTCCACCGGCCTGCCCACGGTAGCCGACGACTCAGGCCTGGAGGTGGACGCGTTGGGCGGTATGCCCGGGGTGCTCTCGGCCAGGTGGGCTGGCCGCCACGGTGACGATGCGGCGAACCTGCAACTGGTGCTCGATCAGCTCACCGACGTCCCCGACGATCGACGTGGCGCAGCGTTCGTCTGCGCCGCGGCGCTGGCCGTGCCCTCGGCCGGCGGGATCACTCAGACTGTGGTGCGCGGATCCTGGCGCGGCACCCTGACCCGGGCAGCCCGCGGCGGCAACGGCTTTGGCTACGACCCGATCTTCGTCCCGGACGGCTATCAGCGCACTTCCGCTGAGCTGGACCCGGCGGAAAAAGATGCCACGTCACACCGGGGCCGGGCGTTACGGGCACTGCTGCCCGCGCTGCGCGCCCTGGTGTTGATCAGTTGAGTGCCGATCAGTTGACCACCTGTACCACCTGGCCTACCGAGAGTGTGTTGAAGAAGGTGGCCGCAGCCTTCTTGCTCAGGCGGACACATCCGTGCGAGGGCGCGTTGACGCTGCCTTCATGGAACGCGATACCGGTGCTGGTGAAGAACACGGAATTGGGCATCGGAGCGTTGTTGAACTGGCGGCTGCGGTGGTTCTTGTTCTTCCAGAGCACCCGGAACACCCCAGGCGGGGTGCGCCAACCTGGTTTGCCGGTCGCGATCGGGGTCGGTCCGTAGGTGACCTGGCCACCGCTCATCAGCCAGGCTCGCTGGCTACTCAGGCTGACACAGGCCGCCGCGGACGGCCCGCACGGCGCGGCCGCGGACTGGGCAGCGGCGGCCGCGACCGCCGGGGTCAACACCGCGCACCCGACGGTGACGGTGAGCGCGATGACGGTATGGCGAAAGACACGTATCACGTGAGACCCCCCTCGGCGATAAGCCTTCAGAGTACGCCTTCCGAGGGTCATTCCACAGGGTTTGCCGTGACAAGGTGTGATTGTCACCGAGTCTTGTGACCGTCTCACGCGTGACGCCACAACGGCGTCCGCGGTTACCTAGCGCGGGAGGGTCGGTTCGTGATCCGATTCAGGGGTGAACAGCGACACCTCCGAGTCGAGTCCCGACGCCGACACGCAGCACGTCGCCGCCGACGGCCACTTTCCCTGGTTCGACGATCTGCCGGTTCCGCTGGACGCCGTCACGCTCGAGCAGGGCGTCGAGTTGCACCCGCAGTGCGGGCCGCTGGCGCCACTGCTGGGTGTGTGGCGGGGGAAGGGCTTGGCCCAGTACCCCTCCTTGCTCGGCGAGTTCCCCTACGGTCAGCAGATCAGCTTCTCCCATGACGGCAGGCCGTTCCTGGTTTACGAGGCGCGGGCGTGGCTGCTGAGTCCCTCCGGCAAGGTGCTGCGCCCCGCGGCTCGTGAGGTCGGGTGGTGGCGGATGGACGAGGACGAGACCATCGAGGTGGTCCTCGCGCACATGTTCGGGATCTGTGAGATCTACTACGGCGGGCGCATCAGCGAGACGTCCTGGGAGCTGCGCGCCGATGTCATCGAGCGGACCGACACGGCCCGGGAGACCACCGCCGCCGCCCGCTTGTACGGCATCGTCGAAGACGGTGACCTCGTCTACGTCGAAGAGCGGGCGCTGCGCGGCCTGCCCATCAAGCCGCACCTCTCCGCCCAACTCAAACGCATCGCCGGCTAGCCCGCCCTCGCCCCGACGACCCCGATATGGAGACATATCGGGGTCGCAAGTGTCCCGAGCCTGATCCCGCCCAGCGTGGCTGACGAAGAAATCCACTCACACCTCCAGATCGCCCAAATCGGATTCTGGATGCAGACTGCCCCTATGTGGGGCCAAATATCAACAGTCTGCATCCAGAACGGGACTGTCATCTGAGCTAGCGGACGCGTGCGAGACTCTGTTCTATGACCTTCGCTGTGCCGGAGGGCCTCGCTGCTGAGATCGTCGCGGTGTTGCGCGGTGCCGGGGCTCGATTCGGACTGTTGCATGGAAGTCGGGCGGGCGGTTCGCCGCGAGCGGACTCCGATGTCGACGTCGCGGCCTGGTGGCCGTTCGACCCGCCGCCGGCCTTCGAGGTACTGCTCCCGCCGGGGGTGGATCTCGTGGTGCTCAATGGCGCCCCCCTCGAGCTTGCCGGTCGGATCGCGCTGCACGGCCGCCTCCTGTTCGACGACGACCCGCCGGCACGGGTCCGCTGGATCGCCATGACGCGCAAGATCTACTCCGACGAGCAGCCGCGGCTGTTGCGCAGCCACCGCGAGTACGCCGAGGCGCTCCGCCGTGGTCGATGAGGTCCGGGTCCTCCGGCTGCTCCGGTCGATCAGTGACGACCTCACCGTGCTCCGCACCGAGGCGTCGGCCGCTCCGCAGCGGCGCGCCGATCCGCTGTGGTTGCGCGGCGTCAAGTACACCTTCGTGACGGCGATCGAGGCGGGCGTCGACGTCGCTCAGCACGTGTGCGCATCTCAAGGGTGGGGTCCGCCGCGGGACAATGGTGACGCGGTCCGCTTGCTGGGCGCGCACGGAGTGCTCTCCGCGGATCTCGCGGACCGCCTACGCCGGGCGGTGGGATTCCGGAACGTACTCGTGCACGACTACATCGAGGTCGACGACGGCATTGTGCTCGACCGGCTCGCGAATCTCACGGACCTCGATGATTTCGTCGTCGCTGTAGCCGCCTGGGTGGTGCCCCCGAGTTCCTGATGGTTCGTCCGCGGCGTGAGGGTTACACGCTGAAGATCGCCGGCTTGCTGTGCAGGCTGGACGCGAGATGCTGGAGGGTCATCCGGGTCGCTGGAGACCACCAGCGCCTGCAGTCGCAAACGCGGTGGCCACGACCAGCGCGTCGATGACGTCGAAGGCGCCTCGGTGACACCGTTCGGCGGCCACCAGCGCGCCGGTGTCGTAGACGATCCCTGACACCGCTAGCCGGTGGCCCGTTGCGGTGGGATGACCTCGGCGTCGATGAGTGTCTGGCGTGCCTGGGCCCGTTCGGCGTCGGTCAAGGCGCCGTCGTCAGCCTCGAACTCAGCCACCGCGGCCAGTCCGTCAGCGATCGTGGCCTGCACCGGCAACCCGGCAGCCTCGGCGGCGGCCCGGATCGTGTCCTCCAGTTCAGCGGGAACCGAGATCGACAGCCTGCTCCCACTCACGCGCCGACGGTACCAGCAGTATTACGGATTAATACGGCTACACCTCGACAAGATCTCGTGCTCGGTCCAGGAAGTCACGTACTGCCCGTACCTTGGCGTGCGGTGTGAGCTGGTGGTAAAGGCTGTCGAGTAGGTTGACGCTAAGGGTCGAGTCCAAGCTCTTGGCCAGTTCAATTGCTGTCATACCTTGATGGGCGGCGGCATCAAGATCGCGCTGCTTGCCCGGTCGGGACAGGGCGTCGGCCGAATGGACCAGGTAGAGCTGCCGGTCCCGGGCGAAGGACTCATCGAATGAGGCGAGACCTTCTTCGAGCATGATTGCTGCCCGATCAGCCCGTCCTAGCTGAAGCAAGGAGTTGCCAGCTTCGACGAGGATCCACGCTGGAGTAACCCAGTACAGCCAGGGTGAATCGTTATCTGACTCGAACAGCTCGACCTGGCTGCGGGCTAGGGAGATCGCTGCAGCGCAGCTCGAGGCGTCCTGCGCGGTCGCCAGGGCATACGCATGCCGGACGTGCAGCTGCGCCAGCAAGCGTGGGGCCTGCAGACCTCGCGCCCCGGCGAGGGCAGTTTCGGCGAGGGTGACGGCTTCCGTGGGTTGCCCTTGGTGGGCTGTCTGTTTGGCCATGTAACCGAGGATGTGCGCGCCCAGTGGCCGGTTATCGATGGTGTGCGCGGCGCGTAGGGCCGCGATGTTGTAGCGCTGGGCCAGCCCTGGCTGCCCGGCGTCATAGGCGCCCCACCCCGTGAGCTGCCCGAGTTCGGCGAGTGCGAGATGGAGTGTGCGCCCGGTGGACTCGTTATAGGAGGCCCGATCCAACAGTCCGGCGACCCAGCTGAATTCGTGTCGCGCCAGCGATAACACCGTCCCGCCGCCCGCGACATCGTCCATCGCCCGCAGTTCAGCGATCATGGCGGGAAGTCGATCCGCCAGCTCCGCCGACACGCGACGCCCGGACAGTCCGGACACCAGCGGCTCCGGCTCGTGCACCAGCCATTGGTGTGCCGGTGTGGTCAGCGCCGTGCCGCTCAAGGTCAGGAACCCTCGGCGTTTCACCCAGCCATCACCACCGCTCAGCATGACTGCCGCCTCGACGGTACCTCGATGGTTCCACGGTGTCATGAGCACGAGATCGCATTCGGGACCGTCAACCGGCTCGCCGTGCGTGTCCGGCGTGATCACCGCCTTGGTTGGCTGTCCCTCGGCGAGCATGTGGTCCAGTTCCTCCAGCGACATCGCCAGAGTGTCGGCAAGCTGGGGCCGTAGCCACGGCTGTGGAGACGTCTCGCCGCGCTCCCAGCGCCCGACCGTCGTGGGTTCCACGCCTATCAACCGGCCGAGCGTTTCCTGGCTATGGCCGCAGATCGTGCGGCGCTTCGCGAACGCGTGGCGCTTGGCTTTCACGGTTGTTCCTTCTCCTGACCGCTGATTTGATCTAGCACGTGATCGGCACCGTAGCTCAGCAGTTTGACCGAACCGGTGCAATGTCACATGGATGCCGGACACCTGTCAGGTGTCTGCACTGTTCCGTCACGAGCCGGTGAGGTGGTTGAAAAGTGCTTCCAGCCCGCAGGTGTCTGCGCATACTCGATCGCCGCGGTCCTGTCTGTCCCCGGCCGGTCAACGCCCCTGCCTGCCCGCTCCCGGGAAACCAGGGTTGCCGTCCGGGCGCGTGGGACCCCGCGCTGCTTGCCATACGATTAGCAGTGGTGCAGGCAGGCGCAGTTGTTGTCAAGGATTACGGGGTGATATGGCCGTGCTCCACACAACATCAGGCAGGAGGGTGGCTGCTGGGTCGGGGACGTTCATGACCGGTACGCCGATGTCGTCTGCGGCGGCAGTGACACGGAGCGGCAGAATGAGCATGGCACGAATCCGGCGGAACACCGGCATGTTGGTCATTGTGGCCGGAGTGGTGATGGGCGTGACCGTCGCGTTGGCGGGGTCGGCCCATGCCGCAACCGACTACCAGATCGGTACGTTCAACATGGCCGGTGGCAACGAAGAGCACGGTCCGAAGGGCAACGAAGCACCAGACGCTCTCGTTCGCAGCGTAAAGGATCGAGAGCCGGCGTTCATTGCACTGCAGGAGGCGTGCCGGGACTGGAGCGATCGTCTCGACAGCGAGCTTCCCGACTATACGGTGAAGTTCGACCCCGTGAAGACGTCGAAGTCAGGGTCGACTGCGAAGTGCAAACACCCCTCGGATTTCGGCAATGCCGTCCTGTATCGAAACGACTTCGGTATCGACTCCGAAAATCCGCCGGCCTATGACCTCAAGTCGCCGGATGGCAGGGAACAGCGGGAGATGTTGTGCGTGCAGGCGAAGGCGAAGAAGGTCGTTGTCTGCTCAATACACCTCAGCGCTGGACGCGACGACGCGGACAAGGAGGCCCGGATCGTCGAAGCCAAGGAGGCCAGGCGCATTCTGGCTGAGAAGTATCCGGGTTACGTGCAGTTCGTCGGCGGCGATCTCAACGCGGATCCCTTGTCTGCGGTGACCGACATCTTCTACCACCGCGACTACGGTTACGGCGCGCACGGCGAATTCAAGGAAGTGGACAGTCCGTGCGGAAATGACATCGAGGTGAATATCCCGGCTAGCGCCTTTTCCCTCCCCTGCCGCGGCGGTGAGCCGACATCCGACGACTGGGCCTTCGGGGAAGACCGCCCGGTGGGAGCAAAAAAGATCGATTTCATCTTCGTCTCGCAGCCGGTGAAAGTGCGATCGGGTGATGCGACTGTTGCGCCCCACTCCGACCACGACCCCCTGTGGGCTGGCGTCAACTTCTGATCGCGCGGATCACCCGGCGGCACGGGGTCCCGGGCTCGCTCACATCGTCCACAGCGGTTACCGCACTGTGGCAACGGTTGGTGGCTGGTCGAACTGGGTGCGGTAGAGCTCCTCGTAGCGGCCACCGGCGGTGACCAGTTCGGCGTGGGTCCCGCGTTCCACCACCCGGCCGTCCTCGATCACGAGGATGAGGTCGGCGGCCCGGACGGTGGAGAGTCGGTGGGCGATCACCACCGCGGTCCGCCCGGCCAGCGCTTCGCCCAGTGCGGCTTGCACCGCCACCTCCGATGTCGAGTCCAGGTGCGCGGTGGCCTCGTCGAGGATCACTGCCCGGGGGCGGGCCAGCAGCAGCCGGGCGATCGTCAGCCGCTGGCGTTCCCCACCGGAGAGGCGGTACCCGCGCTCGCCGACGACGGTGTCCAGACCGTCGGGCAGCGCAGCGACGAGATCGGCGATCCGGGCGCGGCGCAGCACATCCCACAGCTCGTCCTCCGCCGCGGCCGGCCGGGCCAGCAGCAGGTTGGCCCGCACCGACTCGTGGAACAGGTGCCCGTCCTGGGTCACCATCCCGAGCGACGCGCGGATCGAATCTGCGGACAGGTCACGGACGTCCACACCGGACAGTCGCACCGCGCCGCCGTCGACGTCGTAGAGCCGGGGCACCAGCTGAGCGATCGTCGACTTCCCCGCACCGGAGGACCCGACCAGCGCCACCATCTGCCCCGGCTCGGCCCGGAACGACACGTCGTGCAGGACCTCCACCCCGCCCCGGGTGTCGAGCTCGGCGACCTCCTCCAGTGACGCGAGCGACACCTTGTCCGCCGCGGGGTAGCTGAAGCTCACGTGGTCGAACTCCACTGACACCGGCCCGTCGGGCACCTGCTGGGCGTCGGGTCTGTCCTGGATGAGCGGGGTCAGGTCGAGCACCTCGAACACCCGCTCGAAGCTGACCAGCGCGCTCATCACGTCCACCCGGGCGCTGGCCAGCGCGGTCAGCGGCGCGTAGAGCCGGGTCAGCAGCAGCGCGAGCGCCACGACCGCGCCCGGCTCCAGCTGCCCGCGCAGTGCGTAGAGCCCACCGAGCCCGTAGACCAGGGCCAGCGCCAGCGCCGAGACCAGCGTCAACGCGGTGACGAACACCCACTGCACCATCGCGGTGCGGACCCCGATATCGCGCACCCGCCGGGCCCGCGCGGCGAACTCCGCGGACTCCCCTTCCGGCCGGCTGAACAGCTTCACCAGCGTCGCGCCGGGCGCGGAGAACCGCTCGGTCGCCTGCGTGCTCATCATCGCGTTGTGATTGGCCGACTCGCGCTCCAACCGGGCCAGCCGGGTGCCCATCCGCCGTGCCGGCAGCACGAACACCGGCAGTAACAGCAGCGCGAGCACGGTGATCTGCCAGGAGAGCCCGAGCATCACCACCAGCGTGAGCGCCAGCGTCACCACGTTGCCGACCACCCCCGACAGCGTGCCGCTGAACGCCCGCTGCGCGCCGATCACGTCGTTGTTCAACCGGCTGACCAGCGCGCCGGTGCGGGTCCGGGTGAAGAACGCGATCGGCATCCGCTGCACGTGATCGAACACCGCGGTGCGCAGGTCGAGGATCAGGCTTTCGCCGATGTTCGCCGACAACCACCGCGTCACCAGCCCGAGCCCGGCTTCGACCACCGCGATCACGGCGATCAGCAGCGCGAGCCGGACCACGACGTTCGATGCGGCGCCTTGCACGATGGCGTCGACGACTCGGCCGGCGAGCACCGGTGTCGCGACCGCCAGCGCCGCCGTCGCCACGCTGAGCACCAGGAACCAGCTCAGCTGCAGGCGGCGCGGCTGGGCGAAGGTGCCGATGCGCCGCAGTGTGGCCAGGGAGAACGGGCGCTGGTCCTGTTGCGCGTGCATCGCGTTGTACATCGACATCCACGCGGTTACTTCCATCGACATTCCCGCACCCTAGAACCTCAACCCGACTTGATGTCAAGTTTGGGCGATCTGTCGGCATTCGGCTCAGGGCGGCCCGCAACCCGCGGCGATGTCGAGACGTGCGCGTGCCGGTCCACCGGGGTACCTGCGCGTCCTGTGAGAGGGGGTGACAGTGTGTAACAGTGCCCCGGTGGCCGGGATACGGAGGACTTGCCAGTGAACTTCACGATTCATCACACCGCCATCAGTGCGATCGACATGGCAGAGTCCGTGGCGTTCTACGAACAGTTCGGGTTCAGGGTCGTGGTGCACTTCGAAGATCCAGACGGCGAGCTGGAGATCGCACATCTCAAGCTGGGCGAGAACTACCTCGAGATCTTCTGGTATAGGGATCGGATACCTGCGCCCGAGACTGCGGGATCGCTGATGACAGATCTTCCCAGGATCGGTGTCAAACACTTCGCTCTTATGGTGGAGTCGGTGTATGAAGCTAAGAATTTCATCGAGGATCATGGTATTTCGTCGAATGTCGAGATACGACACGGCAGGTCTGGTGTGACTTATTTCTTCATCAAAGATCCGAGTGGAATCCTGGTCGAGTTCCTGGAAGATAAACGCGGGTTCTAGCTGTCATAGATGTCTCCTGACGAGGCGCTTCGACTGGCCGCTTGGACAAGATCCATCATCCGAACCGCTGGGTGAAGCGATAGCTCGTATCGCCACTGACGGGGGCAGCCGTAGGCTGTCCTGTGATGGCTGATCCTTCCACCTACCGCCCATCGCCCGGGACGATCCCCGACGCACCCGGGGTCTACCGCTTCTGCGACGAGCACGCCCGGGTGATCTACGTCGGCAAGGCGAAGAGCCTGCGCAGCCGGCTGAACTCCTACTTCGCCGACCTGTCCGGGCTGCATCCGCGTACCCGGCAGATGGTCACCACAGCGGCGTCGGTGGACTGGACGGTGGTCAGCACCGAGGTCGAGGCACTCCAGCTGGAGTACAACTGGATCAAGGAGTTCGACCCGCGCTTCAACGTCCGCTACCGCGACGACAAGACCTACCCGGTGCTGGCCGTCACGCTGCACGAGGAGTACCCGCGGTTGCACGTCTACCGGGGGCCCCGCCGCAAGGGCGTCCGCTACTTCGGACCCTACGCGCACGCCTGGGCGATCCGGGAGACGCTGGACCTGCTCACCAGGGTGTTCCCGGCCCGGGTCTGCTCGGCGGGGGTGTTCAAACGGCACGGCCAGATCGGCCGGCCCTGCCTGCTGGGCTACATCGACAAGTGCTCGGCGCCCTGCGTGGGCACCGTCACCGCCGGGCAGCACCGCGCGATCGTGGACGATTTCTGCGACTTCCTGTCCGGCCGGACCGACAAGATGATCAAGCGGCTGAAGCGGGAGATGGACAGCGCCGCGGCCGAGCTGGAGTTCGAGCGGGCCGCACGGCTGCGTGATCACCTCGGGGCGCTGCGCCGGGCGATGGAGAAGCAGGCGGTGGTGTTCGGTGACGGCACCGACGCGGATGTGATCGCTTTCGCCTGCGACGAGCTCGAGGTGGCGGTGCAGGTGTTCCACGTCCGCGGTGGGCGGGTCCGTGGCCAGCGCGGCTGGGTGATCGAGCGGCTCGAGCAGGTCGATCTGGTCGGCCAGTTCCTGACCCAGTTCTACGGTGAGCAGGCCGCGTTGGCCGGCTCCGCCGATGATGCCACTCAGCCGGTGCCCCGGGAGGTGCTGGTACCTGAGTTACCCGAAGACGCCGAGGCACTCGCCGAGTGGCTCTCCGGACTGCGCGGCGCCCGGGTGCAGCTGCGAGTGCCCCAGCGCGGAGACAAGAAGGCGCTGGCCGACACCGTGGCGCGCAACGCCGCCGAGGCGTTCACCCAGCACAAGCTGCGCCGCGCGGGCGACCTGACCGCTCGGGCCGCGGCGCTGCAGGAGATCCACGAATACCTGGGACTGGACACCGCCCCACTGCGCATCGAATGCATCGACGTCAGCCACGTGCAGGGCAACGACGTGGTGGCCTCGTTGGTGGTCTTCGAGGACGGGCTGCCCCGCAAGTCGGACTACCGGCGCTTCGCGATCAAGGACGCGGCCGGCGACGGGCGCTCCGACGACGTGGCTAGCATCGCCGAGGTGGTCCGCCGCCGCTTCACCCGTTACCTGCACGACAACGAGCAACCCAGTGGCAAGCCCGGTCTCGACCCGGACACCGGGCGGCCCCGCAAGTTCGCCTACCCGCCGAACCTGCTCGTCGTCGACGGCGGCCCGGCGCAGGTCGCCGCCGCCGCGCAGGAGGTCTTCAAGCTGGGGATCACGAACGTGGCGATCGCCGGGCTGGCCAAGCGGCTGGAGGAGGTCTGGCTGCCCGGCGAGGCAGACCCGGTGATCCTGCCGCGCACCAGCCAGGGGCTCTACCTGCTCCAGCGCGCGCGGGACGAGGCGCACCGGTTCGCGATCACCTATCACCGGCAGAAACGCTCGGCGCGGATGACCAGCTCCGCGTTGGACGACGTCGCCGGGCTCGGGCAGACCCGGCGCACCGCGCTGCTCAAACATTTCGGCTCGCTGCGCCGTATCCGGCAGGCCAGCGTGGCGGAGCTCACCGAGGTCCCGGGCGTCGGTCTGAGCACCGCGCGGGCGGTGCTGGCCGCACTCGCTTCCGCAGAGGACACCGGTGAGACCGCCGGAGCGGGACCGTGACCGCGTCGCACGGCGGTATCGAGGTTGCGGTGGTCTCCGGGCTGTCCGGCGCGGGCCGGAGCACCGCGGCCAAGGTGCTGGAGGACCTGGGCTGGTTCGTGGTCGACAACCTGCCGCCCGAGCTGATCGCCACCATGGTGGAGCTCGGCGCGCGCTCGCAGGGTGTGGTGACCCGGGTCGCGGTGGTCATGGATGTGCGCAGCCGGGCGTTCACCGACGACCTGGCCGCAGTGATCAAGGACCTGGACGCCCGCGGCTACCGCCCCAAAGTGCTGTACCTGGAAGCCACCGACGCGGTGCTGATCCGGCGCTTCGAGCAGGTCCGGCGCAGCCATCCGCTGCTGGGCGATGGCCGGCTGGCCGACGGGATCGCGGCGGAACGGGCGCTGCTGGCGCCGCTACGCGACGAGGCTGATCTGGTGCTGGACACCACCGGGCTGTCCGTGCACCAGCTCCGGGCCAAGATCGAGCACGCGTTCGGTGGGGAGTCCAGCGCCCGCACCCGGATCACCGTGCTGTCCTTCGGCTACAAATACGGGCTGCCGATGGACTCCGACATCGTGATCGACGTGCGGTTCCTGCCCAATCCGTTCTGGATCCCGGAACTGCGCGAGTACACCGGGCTGGACGACGACGTCCGCAACTACGTGCTGTCCCAGGAGGGTGCTGAGGAGTTCCTGCAGCGCTATCTCGAGCTACTCCAGCTGATCAGCGGTGGGTACCGCCGGGAGGGCAAGCGCTACCTCACCATCGCGGTGGGGTGCACCGGTGGCAAGCACCGCAGCGTGGTCGTCTCCGAGGCGCTGGCCTCCCGGCTCGGCCAGGACGACGGGATGACCGTCAAAGTGGTGCACCGGGACGTGGGTCGCGAATGAGCGGCGCACTCAAGGCCGTCGCGCTGGGTGGGGGCCACGGCCTGCACGCGACGCTGCTGGCGTTGCGAACCATCACGCCGGATATCACCGCCGTCGTCACCGTCGCTGACGACGGCGGATCGTCCGGCCGGCTGCGCCGGGAGCTGGGGGTGCTCCCGCCCGGAGACCTGCGGATGGCGCTGACCGCGTTGGCGGCGCTGGACGGGGCGGCCGGCCAGTGGCGGCGGGTGTTCGCGCATCGCT
The DNA here is from genome assembly GCA_050699515.1 of Pseudonocardiaceae bacterium. GTDB lineage: Bacteria > Actinomycetota > Actinomycetes > Mycobacteriales > Pseudonocardiaceae. The sequence goes on along the minus strand of JBOHFF010000098.1, from coordinate 47,572 downwards.
TCGGTGGTACCGGGGCGCTGGCCGGGCACGCGGTGGGCAACCTGGTGATGGCGGGGCTGCTGGAGTTGCTCGGCGATCCGGTCACGATGCTGGATGAGGCGGGCCGGCTGCTCGGCGTGACCGGGCGGGTGCTGCCGATGACCACCCACCCGCTCGATATCGAGGCCGACGTGGCCGGTCTGGACGCTGACCCGGACGTCGTGCGGCGGATCCGGGGCCAGGTGGCGGTGGCCACCACACCGGGTCGGGTGCAACGGGTGTGGCTGCGACCCGAGCGGCCGCAGGCCTGTGCCGAGGCTCTCCGCGCGGTTGGCGAGGCCGATCTCGTGGTGCTCGGACCGGGTTCGTGGTTCACCAGCGTGCTCCCGCATCTGCTGGTCCCTGATCTAGCCACTGCCCTGGCCACCACCAGGGCCCGCCGGATTCTGATCCTCAACCTGGCCCCGCAGCCGGGTGAGACCGCCGGGTTCTCCCCGGAGCAGCACCTGAGCGTGCTGCGCGATCATGCACCGTCGGGATTCACCGTGCATGCGGTCCTCGCCGACACCGACGCGGTCGCGGTGCCCGCCCGGTTGCACCGCTGTGCGGCGACGCTGGGTGGGCACGCGTACCTTGACCGGGTCGCGCAGGACGGATCCACCGATCGCCACGATCCGGTGGAACTGGCCGCAGCGCTGCGTCGGATACTGATGGACACGCCTGAGCACCGAGACCAGACGTCGCGCCCGCGCGACCGACACGAACACCTGCAACGGGAGGAGAAGCGCCGGTGGCCATGACCTCCGCCGTCAAGGACGAGCTGAGCCGGCTGCGGGTGACCAAGACGTGCTGCCGGCGGGCCGAGGTGTCCTCGTTGTTGCGCTTCGCCGGGGGGCTGCACATCATCGCCGGGCGCGTCGTGGTCGAGGCCGAGCTGGACACCGGCTCCACCGCCCGGCGGCTGCGCCGGGAAGTGCACGAGCTCTACGGGCACAATTCCGACGTGCACCTGATCACCGCCGGGGGGCTGCGCAAGGGCACCTGCTACGTGGTGCGGGTGGTCCGGGACGGGGAGGGCCTGGCCCGCCAGACCGGGCTGCTCGACGTCCGTGGCCGCCCGGTGCGGGGGCTGCCCCCACAGGTCGTCTCCGGGGGGATCTGCGACGCCGAGGCGTCCTGGCGGGGCGCGTTCCTCGCGCACGGCTCGCTCACCGAGCCCGGCCGCTCAGCAGCGCTGGAGGTCACCTGTCCGGGACCCGAGGCTGCGCTGGCCCTGGTGGGAGCGGCCCGCCGGCTGGGCATCTCGGCCAAGGCCCGCGAGGTCCGCGGCGCCGATCGGGTGGTGATCCGCGACGGTGACGCGATCGGCGCGCTGCTCACCCGGCTCGGCGCGCACGACTCGGTGCTGGCCTGGGAGGAACGCCGGGTGCGCCGCGAAGTCCGCGCCACCGCCAACCGGCTGGCCAACTTCGACGACGCCAACCTGCGCCGATCCGCCCGCGCGGCGGTGGCCTCGGCGGCGCGCGTCGCCCGCGCTCTGGACCTGCTCGGCGGCGACATCCCGGGGCATCTGCTCACCGCGGGCCGGTTGCGCCTGGAGCACCGGCAGTCCTCGCTGGAGGAGCTGGGCCAGCTCGCCGACCCGCCGCTGACCAAGGATGCCGTGGCAGGCCGGATCCGCCGCCTGCTCGCCATGGCCGACCGCAAAGCCGAGGAGCTCGGCGTGCCGGATACCGAATCCGCCGTAACCCCCGACATGCTCGACGCCTGACCATCCCACCCCCCGCTCTGCTGTTCCCGAACTCAACAGCAGCGTTTTTTGATCATGCTAGAGCAGCGCTGCTGTTGAGTTCGGGAAGCGCGGCGCTGTCGAAACACCCCCGGCAGCTCCCCCGCCCGGGGGGACTGCGCGGTGGGTGGCGGCCGATAGGGTGTCGGCGCAGAGGATCAGACTCCAGTCGTGCCGGCCTTTGCCGGGCGTTCGGTGTGGAGAAGTAGGGAGAGGGATTGTGACGGTTCGGGTAGGGATCAACGGGTTCGGCCGCATCGGGCGGAACTTCTGGCGTGCCGTGCAGGCCGGCGGCCACGACATCGAGGTGGTGGCGTTCAACGATCTCGGAGACGTCGCCACTATGGCGCATCTGCTCAAGTACGACAGCGTGCTGGGCAGGCTGAACGACGATGTGCACGTCACCGACGACGGCATCGCGGTGGGCGGCAAGACCATCAAGGCGCTCGCCGAGCGGGACCCCGGTGCGCTGCCCTGGGGCGCGCTGGGCGTCGACGTGGTGCTGGAGTCGACCGGTTTCTTCACCAAGGCCACCGACGCCCGCAGGCATGTCGACGAGGGTGGCGCCAAGAAGGTGATCATCTCGGCGCCGGCTTCGGGTGAGGACATCACCGTGGTGCTCGGGGTCAACGACTCCCGGCTGGACGGCTCCCAGACGGTGATCTCCAACGCCTCCTGCACCACCAACTGCCTGGGCCCGATGGCCAAGGTGCTCCATGACGCGCTGGGCATCGAGCAGGGCCTGATGACCACCATCCACGCCTACACCCAGGACCAGGTGCTCCAGGACGCCCCGCACAAGGACCTGCGCCGGGCCAGGGCCGCTGCGATCAACATCGTGCCGACGTCCACCGGGGCGGCCAAAGCCATCGGGCTGGTACTGCCAGAGCTCAACGGCAAGCTCGACGGCTACGCGCTAAGGGTGCCGATCCCCACCGGATCGATCACCGACCTGTCCGCCTCGGTCTCCCGGGAGACCAGCGTCGAGGAGGTCAACGAGGCCTTCCGGGCCGCCGCTGACGGTGCGTTGAAGGGCATCCTGCGCTACAGCGACGCGCCGATCGTCTCCTCGGACATCATCACCGATCCCGCGTCGTGCATCTACGACTCGCCACTGACCAAGGTGATCGGCAAGCAAGTCAAGATCGTCGGCTGGTACGACAACGAGTGGGGCTACTCCAACCGGCTTGCTGACCTGATCGTCCTGGTCGGCTCCCAGCTGTGAGGACGCTCGAGGATCTGCTCTTCGAAGGCGTGCGGGGTCGGACCGTGCTGGTTCGGACCGACCTCAATGTCCCGCTGGACGGAGTCAGGATCACCGATGACGGCCGGATCCGGGCCTCGCTGCCCACCTTGCGGGCGCTGAGCGAGGCTGGTGCCCGGGTGGTGGTGACCGCCCACCTCGGGCGTCCCAAAGGCGCGCCCGACCCGGCGTTCTCACTCGCTCCCGTCGCGGCCCGGCTGGGTGAGCTGCTGGGTAGCCCGGTGGCAGCGGCGACCGATGTCGTCGGCGACTCAGCTCGCGCCACGGTGGCAGGGCTGTCCGACGGGGTGATCGCGGTACTGGAGAATGTCCGTTTCGACCCGCGGGAGACCGCCAAGGACGGTGCCGAGCGGATCGCGCTGGCCGCCGAGCTGGCTGCGCTGGTGGGGCCGCGGGGTGCGTTCGTCTCCGACGGGTTCGGGGTGGTGCATCGGGTGCAGGCCTCGGTCGTCGAGGTCGCCGAGCGGTTGCCCGGTTATGCCGGCACCCTGGTGCTCGCTGAGCTGACCACGCTGCGGCGGCTCACCGACGCGCCTGAGCGGCCCTACGCCGTGGTGCTGGGCGGCTCGAAGGTGTCCGACAAGCTCGCCGTGATCGAGGCGCTGCTACCGACGGTGGACACCCTGCTCGTCGGTGGCGGGATGTGCTTCACCTTCCTCGCCGCACTCGGTTATCCGGTCGGCTCTTCGTTGCTGGAGCCGGACATGATCGAGGTGTGCGCTCGGCTGCTCAAGACCTCCGGAGAGACCATCCGGCTACCCAGCGACGTGGTCATCGCCGATAAGTTCGCGGCGGACGCGACCATCCGCACGGTGCCCGCGCAGGACATCCCGGACGGATGGATGGGCCTGGATATCGGCCCGGAGTCGGTGGGGGAGTTCGCCGCGGCGTTGGCCGGGGCCGCCACGATGTTCTGGAACGGCCCGATGGGGGTGTTCGAGCTGGCCCCGTTCGCGGCGGGCACCCGCGGTGTCGCCGAGGCCATCGCCGGCTCGGGTGCGTTCAGCGTCGTCGGCGGCGGCGACTCGGCCGCCGCGGTGCGGCTGCTCGGCCTGCCCGAGGACGCCTTCTCGCACATCTCCACCGGTGGCGGCGCCTCGCTGGAGTTTCTGGAGGGCAAAGTGCTGCCCGGCGTCGCGGTGCTGGAGAATTAGCCGATGGCTCGCCAACCGCTGATCGCCGGTAACTGGAAGATGAACATGCACCACTTGGAGGCCATCGGCCTGGTGCAGAAGTTCGCGTTGACCTTGCCGGAGAAGTATTTCGCCAAGGTCGAGGTCGCGGTACTGGTGCCGTTCACCGCGCTGCGCAGCGTCCAGACCGTCATCGAGGGGGAGAAGATGCTGGTGCGCTACGGCGCCCAGGATCTCTCGCCCAAGGACTCCGGGGCCTACACCGGTGACGTGTCCGGGCCGATGCTGGCCAAGCTGGACTGCCACTACGTCATCGTGGGGCACTCCGAGCGCCGTCAGTACCACGGCGAGGACGACGGCCTGGTGAGCAGCAAGGTGCGGGCCGCGCTGCGCAACGGGCTCGTCCCGATCCTGTGCGTGGGGGAGGGCCTGGAGATCCGGGAGGCCGGTGAGCAGCTGACGCACAGCACCGAGCAGCTGCGGGCCGCGCTCAAGGGCCTGACCGCCGAGCAGGTCCGCACCGTGGTGGTCGCCTACGAGCCGATCTGGGCGATCGGCACCGGGCGGGTCGCCACCCCGGCCGACGCGCAGGAGGTCTGCGGCGCGCTGCGGCAGACGCTGGCGGAGAAGTACGGTGCCGAGGTCGCCGAGGACGTCCGGGTGCTCTACGGTGGATCGGTCAAATCGAGCAATGTCGCCGACTTGGTCGCCGAGGCCGACATCGACGGGGCGCTGGTGGGTGGTGCGAGCCTGGATCCCGACGAGTTCGCGAAGCTCTGTGCCTTGGCCGCCGGCGGCCCGCTACCCTGACGGGGAGCTGTAGATGTGCCGGGCCGGTGATGTTACGGGGCGGAGTCCCATCTGCCTGTCCGGCAGAGTAATCTTGCAAAGCGGTTGCCGTCCGACGAGGGTGTGATGAGGCTCTTCCTGCAGATTTTGCTCCTGGTCACCAGTGTCACGTTGATCCTGTTGATCTTGCTGCATCGCAGCCGCGGGGGTGGGCTGTCGAGTCTGTTCGGCGGTGGCGTGCAATCGAGCTTGTCCGGATCCAGCGTGGTGGAGAAGAACCTGGATCGGCTGACGCTGTTCGTCAGCTCGGTGTGGGTGATCTGCATCGTGGGGGTCGGGCTCCTGATCAAGATCGGCTGAGCATGCTCCGGGCAATGTCCGGGCGGTTCCGCGAGGTGAGGCAATCAAATGGCAAGTGGCAACGCCATCCGCGGTACGCGGGTCGGTGCGGGTCCGATGGGGGAATCCGAGCGGGGGGAGACTGCTCCCCGGCATCGGGTGTCGTACTGGTGTGCGAACGGGCACGAGTCCCGGCCTCAGTTCGCGGTCGAGGCCGAGGAACCTGAGGTGTGGGATTGCCCACGGTGTGGTTTCCCGGCTGGGCGTAATGAGCAGCGGCCACCCGATGCGCCGCGTAATGAGCCGTATAAGACGCACCTGGCCTATGTCAAGGAGCGCCGTTCGGACGCTGACGGTGAGGCCATCCTCGCGGAGGCGCTGGCCAGGTTGAAGCAATCCCGCGAGCCCTGAGCTCGCGGTCCCGTACGCCCCGCCGCCTTGCCAGGCAATCGCGCGAGTTGCCGCTGAAGGTGGCGGGGGTTGTGCAGCGGTTCTACATCACGCGGCCTGGCAGCTCCGGGTGTTCCCCTCGAAGAGCAGACCGTAAGAGCACTTCAGAGCCTGACTCGTACCAGTCCAACTGATCATCGGTCTGGTGGAGTGCGTATCTGATCGGTGTTGCATGGTGATGCCGGTTCCGGCGCTGTCGCGCTCGACATCACGGGCACTTGCATTCGACGCCGACAAGCCGGATGCCTCCTGGGCGAACGCCGCGGGTATCGTGGCGAGCAGATGCCCGACCTGGGCGAGCGCCAGAGGGGCGGTCCCCAGCAGCAGGCCCGCCACGATCGCAGACGCTGCGACGACCCGGACGCAGGAATAGTCCCGGTGGTTCTTGCGGTAAGGACTGTGCAGTGGCGTCACTCGGGTGTTGCCGACGGAACGGTCCGCGTGTGCGGCTCGCCTCTCGACGACAACCGGTCCCACCCTATTGTTGTTGACATTCGTGGTTCGTCTAGAGCGCGGTGGCTCGACAGTTCGAGTCCCGACTAAGTTGACCATTCATCACTCCCCGTAATCGTACGACGTCGTCGCACGTCGATCGGCATATGTACCCCCAGACATACCCGTCAGCGTTTGCCGGGTCCTCGTGCAAAGTGACGACTTCTCCTACGTCGTCCACGCCATTGGTAGATCTTGTGTGGCGGTGACTTGCGATAACCCGACTCATACTCGGGTGGTGGCGATCTGACGTACCCGTCGGGCCAGTTCGGCGTGGTCTGGCTTCCAACGCGGTGGCCAGCGGGATGAGGTTGGCGCGAGCCACCCCGGAACGCAGTGTGGCCACCGCGGAGACCACCGAGTCCGTCATCCGTAGTGCGTCCCGGTCATCAGCCTTGATGCGCAGCAACGCGGAGATGATCTCGGCGAGGATGCCCTCACGCCGGTCGGCGCCGAAGGTCCGGACAGCGGACGCGGCCATCGCCTGCGCCGTGTCGAACGAGCCCAGCCGCAGGTGGCTCGGAGTCTCTCTTCCTTCGGATAACCGAGGACGCAATGTTGTCCGATGATGCTACTGGGCGCGACGGTCACTGGTGCGTACGAGGAGGTAACGTTCATTCTTGCTTCCCGTGCTCGTTGATCAACCACTCGACCGTGACTGCGATCGCCTCGTCCTCCCGCTCGCGCGAGTCGAAGCCATGGTCCGAAGCGTCCACCATGTGAAATGTACAGCTCGCGCTGGCTGATGCAGTGGCGCTAGCGATCTCGTACGAGACGTAGCTGTCACGATCGCCGATGAGGAGAAATCCCTGGGAGTGCAGCAGTGCTTGCTGTGCTGAGCTGTAGTTGACCTTGCCCCACGGCAATTCAGGCTCCACAAAAGTACGTCGCAGATCCAACACTGGGTTCCACAGCGCCAGACCCGAAAGATCCACAGTCGAGTACGGTAAGGATAAGGAGGTGGGAACTGCGGCAAAACTTGCCGCGATGATCGACACCGGTCCAGGGTAATTCTGAGCTACGTGCTCAAAGGACTGCCTGCAAGTCGAGCATTTCACCGGCGATTGTCACGCCGCGCTGAGTGCTCCCGCTGCGTCCGTGACCGCGAAAAGAGAACCGCAGCACCGTGAAACCAGTGTCCGACAGCCGCTCAGCCAACTGCACGAACATGCCGTCTTCGTCCATGTCTGCCGTGATGCCGTGTGCTTGGATGGTAGTGCCCCGGATCTGCTTGCCGACGGGCGGGTGAACAGCGGCATCCAATCGGATTCCGTCGACCGACACCAGCTCGAGCTGTTGCATCAGCAGAAGCGAGCACCCCACCGCGTTTGCCAATCATTCACGGTCACGGCACTCGGGTGCCCAGGCCACCGACACATCGTGCACTGGACCGCGACATATGGAGCTTGGTGGCGCGACATGCCGGCAGGGGTCAGCGGGGGAGGAGGTCTGGGGGGAGTTTGGCGGCGGCGGGGCGGTCGATGAGCCAGAGGGTGCGGCGGCGGCCCACCGCGCCGGCGGCGGGGACGCGGACCTCGCCGGCGCCGCGTAGGGCCATGGTCACGGCGGCGGCCTTTGCTGAGCCGGAGGCGATCAGCCATACCTCGGCGGCGCATTGGATGGCCGGCAGGGTCAGGCTGATCCGGGTGGGCGGTGGTTTGGGGCTGCCCCGCACACCGATCACCGCGCGCTCGGTCTCGTACACCGCGGGGGCGCCCGGGAACACCGATGCGACGTGGCCGTCTTCGCCGATGCCAAGCAGGCAGATGTCGAACGACGGTGCCGGTCCGCGGTCCGCGGGGTGCCGCCGGCTCAGCAGCAGGTCCTCGTAGGCGTGGGCGGCGGCATCCGGATCGTCACCCCAGGGGCCGTCCGATGCCCCCATCGGGTGCACCCGAGCGGGGTCCACCCCGACGTGATCGAGCAGCGCCTCACGAGCCTGGGTCTCGTTGCGCTCCGGATGGCCACCGGGCAGGAAGCGCTCGTCACCCCAGTAGACGTCCAGCCACCGCCAGTCCACTGCGGTAGCCACCTGGGTGCCGGCCAGCGCCTGGAGCACCGCAATACCGATCCGTCCCCCGGTCAGGACCAGCGATGCAGATCCCGAGGCGTGCTGGATGTCCACGATCCGGGTGATGAGCCGGGCAGCCGCGGCAGTGGCGAGCACCTCCGCGGTGGCGTGCACCACTACATCGGGGCGGCTCACTGATCGCGCCCTGCCTCGCCGGATCGGGTGCTTCTCGCCGTGCCGGTGCGACGGCCCTCCACTTCGGTCATCGCCTGCAGCGCTGCCTGATAGATCTCATCCGGATCCAGCCTGCGCAGTTCCTCAGCGAGGCACTCGCGTACCGGGCGCCGTCGCAACGGCATTCGCCGGTCCGGTTGACCCGGCTGGCGCAGCGTGCCCACCTTCCCGTCAGGCCGGACCAACTCCACCGGGCCGGATCGACGTTCCAGCACCGCTGAGCTAACCCCGCCGCCAGGAGGGCTGGTGCCGCGGCGGACCGGGACGTGGAGGCGGGAGCGCAACCAGCCGGCGAGCAGGTCAGCGGACGGATTGTCCACCGCCCCGGTCACGGTGACCCGCTCGATCTCCTCATACGGCGGCAGATCCAAGGCTGCGGCCAGCAGCGCGCGCCACGGGGTGATCCGGGACCACGCCAGGTCGGTGTCGCCGGCAGTGTGGGACGTGCGCCGGCGTTCGAGTGCCTTGATCGGCTGGGGGGCTGCTGCTGCGTCGGTGATCCGGCGCTGAGCCAGCTTCCCGATGGGGTCTGTCGCGGGAACCGCCGGGGTCACGCCGGGCCACCACGCGACCACTGGGCAGTCCGCCAACAGCAGCGGAACCACCACACTGTCCCCGTGGTCGGCCAGCTGGCCGTACAGGCGCAGCACCAGCACCTCGGAGGCGCCGGCGTCGCCACCGACGCGGATCTGGCCGTCGAGCCGGGTACCGGCCTTCTTGAGTCCCCTGGCCACCACGAGAACCCGGCAGGGATGCTCCATGCTGGCCTCGTTGGCGGCCTGGATCGACTCCTCCACCTGCGCGGAGTCATCGGTGACGATCACCAGGTTGAGCACCCGGCCCACCGCGACCGCACCGCCGCGTTCCCGGACGTCGATCAGCGCATGGTTCACCGCCGCCGTCGTCGTCGAAGGCAGATCAATGATCACTCTTCGCCTCCGACCAGGGACATCGTCTGTTCGCCTCCGGGCGCGATCGGCGCCATGCTAGCCGTTCCGAGCGATCAGTGCCTATCGATCTGCCCAGCTCGCATCGCGTCCAAGATGCCAGCAACACGCCGGATCAGACACCACCGAACCATAATCACCTAATGGTTGCTATTACCACCTTTCAGGAGTAACACTAATCCGCGAAACTCACCGGTTGGAGGTCATTGATGTTACCCAAGTGGGGTGGCTTCATTCGCCATAATCGCCCTTATGCTCACTGGCTGTAGCAATACATCACCTGATCAAGGGGCGGTGTCCGATGTACTGGTGATCGCGCTGTCAGATGAGCCGACGAATCTCAACCCGATCTTCGGTGATCTGTACGGGTCCATTTACGGGGACCACTGGCCGATCTTCTCCAGCTTGCTGGACTACAACCAGCAGCTCGAGCTGACACCGGATCTGGCAGCCGCGCTACCGGAGGTCAGCCCGGACGGGCTGACGGTCACCCTGGCGTTGCACGACGGTGTGCGCTGGCACGACGGCGAGCCGTTGACCGCGCAGGATGTGGTGTTCACCTACCGGGCCTTTCTGAACCCGGCGGTGGCCACGACGCTGCGCGATGAGCTGTACGACACGCTGGCTTCGGTCGACGCGGTGGGCGAACGCACAGTGCGCTTCGGGCTCTCCCGGGTCGATCCCGCCTTTCTGGACAAGCTGACCCTGGGCATCGTGCCTGAGCACGTACTGGCCGGTCAGGACCTCAACACCACACCGTTCAACCTCGCCCCGGTCGGAACCGGCCCCTTCGTGTTCGACGAGCTGCGCTCCGGCGAGCGGATGACGCTGCGGGCCAATCCCGACTACTACGGCGGGAAAGCGGGGATCGCGCGCGTGGTGTTCTCCTTCGTGCCCGACGAGAACGTGCGAGCGACCCGGTTACGCTCGGGTGAGTTGGACGTGGACGCGGTCGGGCTACCGCCACGGGTGGCCGACGAGGTGGGCACCGCCGAGGGCGTCGAACTGATCCGGATTCCCGGCGAATCCACGCTGATGCACCTACCCCATCAGAACCCGCTGTTCGCCGATCTCGCGGTTCGGGAAGCGGTGAACCTGGCGGTGGACCGTGAGGCGATCGCGAAGGGAGTGTTCGCCGGGGCCGCTCGCCCCACGGTGAGCCCGATCCCGGATGGTCACTGGGCGGACAGCAACGTTGCGGTGCCCCGGCGGGACCTGACCGCTGCGCGGGCGACGCTCGACGCTGCCGGCTGGAAGCCCGGTCCGGACGGGGTGCGCCAGCGCGGTGACCAGCGGCTGGCGTTCAGCCTCGGCTACAGCGCCGGGAGCGCGGTGAGCAACAACGTCGGGCTCGCGGTGCGGGACCAGCTGGCCGAGATCGGGATGCGGGTGGAGCTGGAGGGGCTGGGGTTCGAGGCATTCTCCGAGAAGCTCGGTCAGGGCGTCCCGCAGATCAACACGCAGTCTATGGCCTATGACCCGGCGCTGGAGGCGTTCCGCCGCTACCACTCGTCGGGCATCGCCGACGACGAGGTGTTCACCGACGCCAATCAGTTGAACTCGCCGGCGGTCGACGCCGCAGTGGAGAAGGGCAGATCCACGCTCGACCGGGCGGCCCGGGCCGCCGCGTACGGCGACATGGAGCGGGCCATCGCGGCCGACGCCAGCTACCTCTACCTGGTGGAGGGCCGGAACTCACTGATCGTCAGAGACCGCGTGCAGGGGGTGCGGCCGCAAGTGCGCGAAGGTCACATCCATGGCTTCTCCCGCGGGTTGCTGTGGAACCTGCACGAGTGGCGGCTGGCCGCGCCGTGACCCAGAGACCGGGGACCCAGAGACCGGGGACCCAGAGACCGGTGACGCTGGACCCGGCTCGCCGACCGCTGTCGCCGCGCGGCATGCGCCGACGGCGGGAACGTCCCGGTGGCGCATCGGCGCTGCGGATCATCACCCGGCGGCTGCTGGTTCTGCCGCTGGTCCTGCTCGCGATCGCGGCGATGACGTTCCTGCTGGTGGCGCTGTCACCTTTCGATCCGGCGTCGGCCTACACCAGCCCCTCCAGCGGCACCAGCGAGCAGACCCGCCGGGAGATCCTCGCGGCCTGGGACCTCGACGGTTCGATGCTGTCCCAGTTCGGGCACTGGCTGGGCAACCTCGTGCGCGGCGACCTGGGCAACTCGCGGCTGCTTGCCGGGCAGCCGGTGGCGCAGGAGATCGCCGCTCGTGCGCTGCCGTCGGTGGTACTGGTGCTTACCGCGCTGGCGTTGGTGCTCGTCGGCGGCCTGGTGCTCGGGGTGTTGGCCGCCGCGTTCCGGGACAGCCTGCTGGACTGGACGGTGCGCACGCTGTGCTACTACGGCACGGCGGCGCCGTCGTTCTGGATCGGGTTGCTGCTGCTGTCCGTGTTCTCGATCCAGCTCGGCTGGCTACCGTCGGGGGGCAGCATCGACGTCCGCTCCGCCGACGCCGCCTTCATCGACCCGGCGCACCTGATCCTGCCGGCGATCACCCTGGCCATCACCCAGCAGTCCTGGTTCACCCTTTTCGTCCGCGACACGCTGCTGGAGGTGCTGCGTGAGGACTACGTGCGCTATGCCGAGGCGTCCGGGGTACACCGGACCGCGGTGCTGGCCCGGCACGCCCTGCCCAACGCGCTGATTCCGTTCATCACCCTCACCGGAAGCCACCTGGCCGAGCTCATCGGGGGTGCTGTGCTGGCCGAGACAATCTTCGCCTGGCCGGGGGTGGGCAGGTTGACCGTGGAGGCGGCTCTGGTCGTCGACCTCCCCCTGCTGGTGGCGATCACGCTGCTCGGGGCGGTGCTCGTGGTACTGGGCAACTTGGTCGCCGACCTCCTCTACCGGGTCGCCGACCCGCGGATCCGGGAGGGCCTGACGTGACCGCGACCGCGCTGCCCGCTGGTGCCCGCGGCCGGCCGCGGCGACCGAGGGTCGGCCGCGCGGGTCTGAGCGTGCCGGCCGCCACCGTGGTGCTGGTGCTGCTCGTGCTCGCCGCGCTGACCGCTGACCTGATCCGCCCGCTGTCCGGCGTCGACCTCGACGCGATCCTGCAGCCACCGTCGCTGGATCACCCGTTCGGCACCGACGACACCGGGCGCGACGTGCTGGCCATGTCGCTGCAAGCCATGCAGGTCTCGTTCACCATCGCCGCACTCGCCGCACTCGCCGCACTCGCCGCACTCGCCGCGCTGGTCATCGGGGTGGGGGTCGGGGTCCTCGCCGGTACGTTCGGTGGCTGGGTGGACGGGGCGTTGATGCGGATCGTGGACTTCCTGTCCTCGCAGAACCACCTGCTGTTCGGGCTGCTCATCGTGGTGCTGTTCCGGCCCGCGCTGGGTGGTGGGGGAGCGGTGCTGCTCGCGGTCGGGCTGACCCACTGGCTGGTACTGGCCCGGATCGTGCGCGGCGAGCTGCTCTCGCTGCGCGACCGGCCGTTCGTGGCCGCCGCTATCGGGGGCGGCGCAGGCCGGGTCCGCCTCGTGGTCCGGCACTTCCTGCCGCACCTCGCGCCGGCCACCTGCGTCGCGCTGATCCTGCTGCTGCCACACGCGATCTTCCATGAGTCGGCACTGTCGTTCCTCGGGGTCGGCCTGCCGCCGCACGACCCCTCGCTGGGCATCCTCATCGCCGCCGGGCAGCGCTCACTGCTGGCCGGCGGCTGGTGGATCAGTGTGCTGCCGGGGCTGCTCATCCTGGCCGCCTGTGTCGCGTTCGGGACGCTCGGAGAGTACTGGCGAGACCGGCACCAGCCTCGCTGGCGCGGGGAGCTCGAACTGTGAAGCCCGCCCGCACCGTGCCTGACGGATCGTCTGTGCCCGGCCAGGATCCGTCGGGAGCCGCTGGCCCCGTGCTGTCGTTGCGCGACGTGTCCGTCGAGTTCCTCACCCGGCGGGGCCCGGTTACAGCCCTGTCCGGGGTGAGCCTGGACCTGATGCCCGCAGCCATGCACGTCGTGATCGGCGAGAGTGGCAGCGGGAAGAGTGTGTTGGCCCATACCGTGCTCGACCTGCTACCACGCAACGTGACGGTGCGGGGCGAGCGCCGCCTGGCCGGCACCGACCTCTCCACCGCAGATCAACGCCGCTGGCGGCAGCTGCGGTCACGGCATCTGGCGTTCATCCCGCAGAGTCCGGTCAGTGCGCTCAACCCGGTCCGCCGGCTGGGTCCGCTGATGGTCGAGCTGGCCCGTTCCCGCGGGCTGTCCCGGCAGGACGCCTGGCCGGCCGTCGAGGCGGCGCTGGCCGGCTTCGATCTCGACCCGGATCGCATCAGAGCGCTCTACGCCCACCACCTCTCCGGCGGGATGGCCCAACGTGTGGTCAGCAGCCTCGCGCTGATCGGCTCACCCGAGGTCGTGATCGCCGATGAGCCGACGTCCGGTCTGGACGCCGCGCTGGTCGAGGGCACCGCAGCGCACCTGCTCGCGCTGGCCGAGCGCGGGGCCGCAGTGCTGGTCGTCACGCACGACCTCGAGCTTGCGCAGCGTCTCGGCGGCACCACCAGCGTGCTCTACGCCAGCTACCTCGTCGAACAGCGGCCGACCGCGGCCCTGTTCGCTGAGCCCGCACACCCCTATGTGATGGCACTGCTCGACGCACGACCTCAGCGCGGGGGGCGCTCGATCCCAGGCATGCCGCCTGAGCTGACCGCACTGCCCGACCACTGCCCGTTCGCCGCCCGCTGCCGGTACGTCGCCGACACCTGCCGGACGGCAGTCCCGCCACCGGTCGAGCTGCCGGACGGCGTGGTGCGCTGCGTGCGGGTTGGCCGGTTCTGACGTGCTGGCCGCCGACTCGATCGTCCGCCGTTACGGTCGGGGCGCGCGGGCCGTCACTGTGCTGGATGGGGTCAGCTTGACTGTGGCTACCGGGGAGCGAGTCGCGGTGTGCGGGCCGTCCGGGTCCGGGAAGTCCACCCTGGCTCGAGTCCTGGGACTGCTGGAGCGGCCCGACGCCGGCCAGGTCGTCCTGGACAGCGAGCCGGTGCGGGACGCCGGGCTCGCCCTGCCGCGCGAGCAGCGGCTCCGTGTCGCGTTGCTGTGGCAATCCCCGCGGCTCGCGGTCGACCCCCGCTTGCACGTCGGGCGCCTGGTCGGTGAACCCCTGCGTTCCGGAGGTCGCCGGTATCGGCCCACCCCCACCGAACTCGACGCTCGCGTCGAGCACGCCTGTGAGCGAGTCGGACTGAGCCCGGAACTGCTGGAACGCTTTCCGCACGAGATCTCCGAAGGGCAGCTGCAGCGCGCCTGCCTGGCCCGTGCGTTGATCACCCGACCGCAGTATGTGATCTGCGATGAGCTGACCTCGATGCTCGACGTCTCGACCCAGGCTGCGCTGCTCGAGGTCATCGCCGACGAAGTGCGGGATCGCGCCGCGGGCGTTCTATTGATCACCCACGACCGCCTGCTGGCGGAGCACTGGTGCGACCGGATCGTCGAGCTGAAGGGTTCCCCGTGACGGTTCGTCGCTATGGTCGGGACTGCCTACCGGTCCGGTGAGATCTTCCCGGGCGGTGCAGGATTCCCGAGCTTGGCCGACGCGTATGCGAAAATCCCGGTCCTCGTCGAGCAATACCCCTCGCAGGAAGTCCAACTCAACGCCGCACCGGACTTCGTCACCGGCAACTCTGACGAATACACCTTCGGGCCGACCACGGAAGGGGGTCGCCTGACTGTGTGATGCGCGCTCGAGCGGGGCGCACGACGGTCTCTCGCTGGGTTCGATGAGGGTGCGTGCCGCGAGACCGGTGCGTGCGACGCCGCAGGCGTCGGCGCGTACCCTCGGCGGTTATGAGCGCCTCCGCCGTGGATCGGGTGCTTGCCACGGCCGGCGTCCGGTTCGCTTACCTGTTCGGCTCCCGCGCGACCGGCCAACATCGTCCGACCAGCGACGCAGATATCGCCATCATGCCCGGAAGCCAGTTGGACCTGCTATCGGAGGCTAGTCTGGCCGACCAGTTGGCGAAGGCGCTACACGTACCCATAGTCGACCTTGTCGACCTCCGGCGGGCGCCGTTGAGGCTGCGCGGACGGGTACTGGAGGAGGGCCGGCTGCTGTACAGCGCTGACGAGCCTGGCCGGGTCGCCTTCGAGGTCCGCACCCGCGGCGAATACTTCGATTTCCTCCCCACTGCGCGGGCCCACCGCGACCGCTTCCTACGACGGGTAGCAGCCGAGGGTCTGGATGGTTGATCTCGACCGGATCCACCAGCGCTTGGAGCTGCTCGCCGGCTATCTGCGCGAGCTGCGGCGGCTGCGTGACCTTCCTGCCGCCGAATACCTGAAGCACGAGGTGTACGCCGGCCGTTACCTCGTCCAGGTCGCGGCGCAAACCTGCATCGATCTGACCAACCACGTCATCGCCTCGCCGGGCTGCGAAATCGGCTTGTGCACGTCTATGACGAGGTCGACGACGCCCGGGTGCAGGAGGCGCTCGCTACCGGACTGCCCGACCTGGACGCGTTCGCCACCGCCTTGGCCCGGCTCGTGAGCTGACGGATCGTTCCGGAGTTCGAGCTCCGGCTGGTCCGTGACCGCAAAATGAGATCGGCGGTTCGGAGGAAGATCTCTTTACGTAACTGTCGTCATCAGCGAAGGTCGGCGCCTCACCATGATGCACCGCTATGACGTCTTCCGGGCGGCGCGGAAGCGCTCTGCGCCTTCACGAAGGTCGATGATGGGGTCGGGGTAGTCGAGGCAGGCCCGGCGATGGGCGTCCAGCTTCCAGGGTTCGTGCACCGCGGGTCCGGGAACATCCCGGAGCTCGGGCAGGTAGCGGCGGACGTAGTCACCGCCTGCGTCGTAGCGCTGGGCCTGCCGCAGGGGGTTGAGGACCCGGTTGGGTCGGCTGTCGGTGCCGGTGCCGGCGACCCACTGCCAGTTGAGCTGGTTGTTGGCCACGTCGGCGTCGACGAGCAGGTCGAAGAAATGCCGCGCGCCGATCCGCCAGTCCAGGTACAGCGTCTTGGTGAGGAAACTCGCGGTGATCAGGCGGGCGCGATTGTGCATCCAGCCCTCCGCCGCAAGCTGCCGCATGCCCGCATCGACGATCGGGTAGCCGGTACGGCCATCCCGCCAGGCCTGCGCGGCTTCCTCGTCGCGGCGCCACCGGTCGTGCCGGGTGCGGTAGTCGGCGGTCGCGGTCTCGGGGCGAGTGGCGAGGACCTGGTGGTGGAAGTCTCGCCACGCCAGTTGCCGGATGAAGGCTTCGCCACCTGCGGTCGATCCGTCCTCGGTGTGCGCCGCCTCGGTGGGTGAGATACAGCCGAAGTGCAGGTAGGGGGACAGCCGGGAGGTGCCGTCGGCGGCGAGATCGTCGTGTGCCTGCTCGTAATCACGGATCGGCCCGGCGAGCCAGTCGCTCAGGATGCGCCGCCCTGCCGCTTCACCACCCTGCGGCAGGTGCGGCGAGCGCTGACCTGAGCACAGTCTGTCAGGGCTGGGCAACGGTTCGGTGGCGACGGGCGGCACCGTGATCCGGCGGGGTACCTCGAGCAGGCCCCGGCGCTGCGCTTGCAGCCAACGCCGGTAGTAGGGGGTGAACACCGCGAACTGAGCGCCTCCTCCCGAGGGAGTGATCGCGCCCGGCTCCACCACGGTGATCGAGGTGGCGTGCACCCGCAGCCGGCAGCCTTGACCGGCGAGAGAGCCACGCAGGGCTTGTTCGCGGCGGTGGCTGTAACCACTGACGTCGGCGGCGAGATGCACCTCGCCGGCACCCAGGTCCGTGACGACACGCTCGACCTCCTTGGCGACGTCACCGGAGCGCACCACCAGATACCCTCCCCGCTCCCGCAGGTGGGCATCCAGATCAGCCAGCGAGTCGGCGAGAAATGCCGCCCGGTTCGCCGACATCGAGCCGCCGCGCAGGATCGCCGTGTCGAGGACGAACAGCGGCACCACCTCGCCGGCGGCGTTGCAGGCGGCGTGCAGGACAGGATTGTCGTGCACCCGCAAATCACGGGTGAATAAGGCGATCGTCACGCTCATGTCACGGGCCCTACCGGTGCTACTGTATTCACTCAGTTTCTCCTGTAGTGACCGCTCGGCGGCGTCGGTGACATTGCGCACCAATGCCGCTGAAGACCATGCCATGGAATGGGCGATGCTTTTCAGTGCAGAACGCGCCGTGCTGGTTGCGGGACCGGAGAGCATCAGTCCGGTCGGCACCAGCACCCGGAGCTCGGCGTCGTGACATTGCCAAGATTACCGGACGGCGGGTGTGGGGAGCGGCCATGTGGGGCCGTCGGGGTTGCCGAACCAGACCCGGTGTGTGGTCGGTGTCGCGGTGAGACCGAACTCGTGCCAGTCCGGCGCGGCGAGGTCGGTCCACTGCTCCCAGGCAGCCTCGACCTGCGCCCACAACGGAGTAGGCCCGGCCTCCTTGACCCGGTACCGGCCGTCGGTGCCCGGCTCGCGGATGACCTGGGACCACGAGCCGTCGGGGGCGCGGAGTTCGGTGATGGTGTCGCCGTCGTCGCTGCGCCAGATGCTGCGCAAGACGCCGGGAGGCAGGTGGAGCTGGGCCAGGAACGGGAACCGGGCGCCGCCGTCGAGCTGCGCGGGATCGACCGCCGTCGTGCGGGTGGTGGGCGCGGCGTCGGTGCGCGCGGGGTGCGGGGTGCCGACGGTCGGGCCCACGGTGGCGCGGCGGCGCATGAAGCAGCCCCACCAGGGCAGGAATCGGCCCTGCACGCTGTCGGGGGCGGTGTGGCGAATCGTTGCACTGCCACGGGATCGTTGGTGACCAGCGACCGCGGAACCGTCATCCCACATCGCGCGGCGACGACCCACTGCAACGGTCGGTACACGGCAGTGGCGGCAAGGTCGGGCCGGTTCACCCACAACACGCCGGGCAGGGCCAGCAGTACACCGCCCACTCCGATCTTCGCTTCGCGTCGGGCGTAGTCCCGTTCGGCGGCCGACATCGTGTCCGGGAAGGTGTACGCCGACGGCGAACGGACCCCACACGGAACGGATGTCGGCGAGGTCGACCTCGCGGTGAGCAGTGCGCAGGACCCCGCCGCAACGACCGTTCTGGAACTCGGCGTCCAGGCTCATGCGCTGGGGGAACCACGACGTGTCAACGCGCATGACCGGGACGCTCCGCTCGGTCATGCCAGTGATCACGCTGTCCGCGGTCGGCGTCTGTCTCGGCCGCGAGCCTTTCATAGGTTGACGGGCATCGCAAAAGCGACCAAATCGCGGTACTTGGCGTCGAACTCTCGCACTGCCGAGGACCTCTCGTACGGTGCTGCCGCGACCCGAAATCGAGCGAGTCTGCGCTGGTCCCGCCGTGACTCGAGTCGCCCCATGAGCGCAGCGGCCTCCGATGCAGTGGCGCAGGCATGCTCCACCGAGCCCGCGCCCACCCGTGCGGTAGCGAGGTCCGACATCATTAGCGCGTGGTCCCGGACGAAAGTAGGATCGATCAGACCCACCGCTCGACGAAGATGCGGCTCGGCCTCTGCGGGTTTCCCGAATTCAAGGAGCGCTGTACCGGTAAGACCTTCCAGCTCCGCCTCGGTGAACCAGTACACCCACGCGGGTTCGTCGCCGCCCACCGAACGTGCGAACAGCGACTCCGCGCGCTCCTGGGAACGTCGCCACGCCCGCTCCTCACCCACGCGAGCGGACGCGAAGGCCAGCCTGCTGTAGATAAACGCCGCCACAGCCGGGGTGAGGTGCCGTTCCTGGGTCAGGGCTGACTCTGCCAGCAGCACCGCGTCGCGCGGCCGTTCGGATGCCGCCGCCTGCACGCTCATGAACCCCAGGACGTTGGCACCGGTCGCACGGTCTCCGCTCGCGTGAGCTGCGCGCAGTGCCGCCAGCCAGAATCGTTGTGCCAGTGCATGCTGGTCGGAGTCGTAGGCCAGCCACCCGGCGAGGCGACCCATCTCGGCAGCCACTCCGTACAGGCGCCGTCCGACGTCCTCGGCGTAGGCGGCATTGCGCAGCATCGAAACGACCAACCGCAGGTCCTCCCGGACTGACGGCAACAACGTGCCCCCGCCGATCGCGTCGTCCAGGTGCCGCTTTGTCTCGACCACTCGTTCAAGATCGTCGACCAACTGGTGACCGACGCGCTTGCCACGCAGCGAGGCAGCGACTCTGGCCGGGTCGAACAGCCACTCATGCGCGGCCGACGTCAACGTCATGCCCGTCAGCGCGAGGTATTGTCGCCTGTCCACGGTGTCAGCTTCCACGACTTCGGCCAGCGCTTCCACGCGCCGGGAGGCGACCAGGGCTGGCTCAACCCATGATCGGCGGGTACGTAGAGCAGCCCGTGGTGGGTGTGCCAGCCGAGCATCTCGGGCGTCACCGGTACACCGAGCCGCTCGTGTAGCACGTGGCACACCAGGGAGGGCCACGGCTCGCGCGGCACCCGCGGCGCGGATCGCCCTGGTTCGGCGTGCACCCACCGGCGCACCGACCGCCGGTGCCCGCGCACCCCGAGGCCCTGCACCGTCGAGAGCTGGTTCAGCCGGTCACCGAGGTTCTCCGGGGTCCATCCAGCCCGCGCGAGAAGGCCCGCCAAGGCATGGTTCGTACGTTCCTCACCGGTCGGGTTGGCACTACTTCCCGTCACCGCGTCCACCCCCCAGCCCTTACTTGATCAGGCGGACCCACGGTAGCGCCACAACCAGCCTGGTAGGGCCGAGTGTGAAAAGTGTGTACGCCCGGTGAGCAAGGCGATCGCCACGCTCATGTCACGGCTACCGGTGCTGTTCACGGGAGGTCTCTCCTGGTACTGATCGCTCGGCGGCGCCGGTGATATTGCGCACCATGCCGCCGAAGACGACACCGTGGAAGGGGGCGATGCTCTTCCAGTACAGATGTCCGGCCAGCCCATGGGGTTGGAACAGCGCCCGCTGCGGGTAACGAGCAGCGCCGTTCCCGTCTGGGATGACCTCGAGCTCCAGCCAGGCACGGCCGGGCAGGCGCATCTCGGCGCGCAGCCGCAGCAACCGGGGCCGGTCGAGGTACTCCACACGCCACCAGTCCAGGGCCTCGCCGACGTGCAGCCGGTGCGGGTCGCGACGGCCGCGGCGCAACCCGACGCCACCGGCGAGCCGGTCGATCCAGCCGCGCACCGACCACGCCAGGGGAAAGGAGTACCCCCCGTGCTCCCCACCGATGGCTTCGATGACGTCCCACAACGTGCGGGCGTCAGCGGCGCAGCGGTGCTCCCGGATGTCCTGGTGCGCCAGTGACTCGATCAGGGGGACGGCGATGCTCCGGGGCACCGGCGTGACCAGGTTTACCCATTGCGCGGACAGCCACGGGGGCAGCACCGGCTCCGGCACGATCACGCGCCGGAGCCGGCCGGCCACCACCGCGTAGCGGCGCATCATCTCCCGGTAGGTCAGCACATCCGGTCCACCGATGTCGAAGGCCCGGTTGACCTGCGGTGGCAGTTCGGCGGCGTAGGTCAGGTAGTGCAGCACGTCGCGGACCGCGATGGGCTGGATGCGGTTGTGCACCCAGCGTGGTGTCACCATCGCCGGGAGCCGTTCGGTGAGGTAGCGCAGCATCTCGAAGCTGGCCGACCCGGACCCCAGGATCACTGCCGCGCGCAGCACGATGGTCGGTACCCCGGAGTCGAGCAGGATCTGACCGACCTCGGCTCGTGAGGCCAGGTGATCGGACAGGTGCTGCGTCGCGAGCACTGCGGGCATCGGTGACGTCTCCGCTGACGATCTCGACCCGGTCCCGCCAGGGCACCTCGGCCAGCTTGCCGGGATTGCGCGCCACCGCTCGTACCTGATGGCCGGCGGCGAGCAGCGCGGGAACGAGGCGGCCACCGATGTAGCCGGTGGCGCCGAACACTACGCACCGCATGTCAGCGCGGGTACTCGGTCGACGTCATGATCACGGCCGTCGCCAGGTCCGGCCGGTCTGGGCGATCATCCGGTCCGCGGAGGGCGGTCCCCAGGTGCCCGCCGGGTAGGGCTCGGGCGCGTCCTGACTCGCCCAGTGCTCGAGCACCGGATCCAGGATCTTCCAGGACAGCTCCACCTCCGCGTTCACCGGGAACAACGATGGCTCGCCCCGCAACACGTCCAGCAGCAGCCGCTCGTAGGCCTCCGGTGAGGACTCGGTGAACGCCGAGCCGTACCGGAAGTCCATTGTGACGCCGCGCACCTCCATCGCGGTGCCCGGCACCTTCGAGCCGAACCGGATGACGACGCCCTCATCCGGCTGTACCCGGATCACCAGGGCATTCTGTCCCAGCTCCTCGGTCATGGTCGCTTCGAAAGGCAGATGCGGAGCTCGCTTGAAGACCACCGCGATCTCGGTGACCCGCCGGCCCAGCCGCTTGCCGGTGCGCAGGAAGAAGGGCACCCCGGCCCACCGCCGGTTGTCCACGCCCAGCGTGATCGCGGCGAAGGTCTCGGTGTGGGAGTCCGGGCGGAACCCACCCTCCTCGAGTACCCCGACGACCTTGGTGCCGCCCTGCCAACCGGCCGTGTACTGGCCCCGCGCGGTGGTCTCCGCCAACGGTTCCACCAGCTTGATGGCCGAGAGTAATTTGATCTTCTCGCCGCGCAGGGCCTCGGGGGAGAACGACAGCGGCTCCTCCATCGCGGTAAGGGCCAACAGCTGGAGCAGATGGTTCTGGATCACGTCCCGGGCCGCGCCGATGCCGTCGTAGTACCCGGCCCGGCCGGCCAGCCCGATGTCCTCGGCCATGGTGATCTGCACGTGGTCCACGTAGTGGGCGTTCCAGATCGGCTCGTAGAGCTGGTTGGCGAAGCGCAGCGCGAGGATATTCTGCACCGTCTCCTTGCCGAGGTAGTGGTCGATGCGGAACACCGACTCCTCGGGGAAGACGTCGTTGACGATCTCGTTGAGCTCCCGTGCGCTGCGCAGGTCGTGCCCGAACGGTTTCTCGATGACCACCCGGCGCCACTGCTCGCCGTCGCGAGCCGCCAGCCCGGTGCGCGCGAGCTGCTTGAGGACCACCGGGAACATCACCGGCGGGATGGACAGGTAGAAGGCGTGGTTGCCGCCGGTACCCCGCTCCTGGTCGAGTTGCTCGACCACGGTGGTGAGCTGGTCGAACGCCGCGTCGTCATCGAAGCTGCCCGGCACGAACCGGATGCCTTCCGACAGCCGGGCCCAGACCTCCTCGCGGAACGGGGTCCGGGCGTGCTCGCGCACCGCGTCGTGCACCAACTCGGCGAAGTTCTCATCGGCCCAGTCCCGGCGGGCGAACCCGACCAGCGCGAAACCCGGTGGGAGCAGCCCGCGGTTGGCCAGGTCGTAGATCGCTGGCATCAGCTTCTTCCTGGACAGGTCCCCGGTGACACCGAAGATCACCACACCGCACGGGCCGGCGATCCGGGGCAGCCGCTTGTCCCGGCTGTCCAGCAGCGGATTCACCCACCCGCTAGCGGTGTTGCCAGGACTCACGGGAGCTCCTGGATCGCGTGGATCAGCGCGACCAGCCCGGCCGGTCGGTCGAGCAGGTGCAGCCGCAGCACGGGACGGCCGTGCGTGGCGAGCACGTCGGCGTCCCCCAGGGCCTGGGCCCGCTGCAGCTCGCCGAGGGTGAACCCGGTGCCCGGCACCGGGAGGTCCGTGTCCACGGCACCGGTCAGCTGCAGGAATGCCCCGTTCTGGTGCCCCCCCTTGTGGTACTGGCCGGTGGAATGCAGGAAACGGGGACCCCACCCGAAACTCGTCTGCCGCCCGGTGCGGCGGGCGAGCTCGCCGCGCAGCACCGCCGCCGAGGCGTCGCCAAAACGATCCAGGTACGCCTGCACCGCGAGATAGCCGCGCTGCGGGGTGGCGGCGACCAGCGCTCGCAGCGCGTCGCCGAGGGTGGCGACACCCGCTGGCAGCCAACCCCCGACCGGATGCACCGCGACCGCGCCGTCGACGAACGCGGGCGCGACATCCGCCGCGCCCGTGAGCTGCGCGCGGGCCGCGACTTTCGCGGCTTCCACGTCGGGTTGGTCGAAGGGGTTGATCCCCAGTAGCCGACCGGCCACCGCGACGGCGTGCTCCCAGAGCAGGAACTGCCCACCGAGCGTGCCGCTGACGGCTACCGCGGCGGCGGGCACCGCCGGGCCGATCACGACCGGGGTGGCGTCCGGGCCGGCCCCGGCGAAGCCCGGCGCGGCGGGATTGTCCACCACGACCGGCAGCAGGCCGATGCCGTCCTTGCCGGTGGACTCGGCGATGAGCTGCTCGGCCCAGTCGGCGAACCCCACGAGGCGCGAGCCTCCAGAACCGCTGCCGGCCAGCACGATCTTCTCCGCGCCGGCGGCGTGACTGGCGGCCAGCGCGGCGGCCAGCCGCAGTGCCGGGTTCGCCGGGTCATCGAGAGCCAGCTGCGGCGCCTGCTCCGCCGCCTCGTCGAGCAGCCGCGCGATGTCCGCCCCTGCTAGGCTGGCCGGGACCAGGCCGAAGGCGGTCAACGCCGAGTAGCGCCCGCCGACGTCCGGATCGGCGGTGATCACCGCGCGGTAGCCCTCCGCTTCAGCGATCTGCTGCAGTGGCGATCCCGGATCGGTCACCACCACCAGGTGCGCCGCCGCGTTCAGCCCGGCTGCGGCGAATGCGGTGGCGAAGATCCGCCGGTGGCTGTCGGTCTCCACCGTGGAGCCCGATTTGGAGGACACCACGAGTACGGTGTGCCCGAGATCCCCGGCCAGCGCATCGGCCACCTGGCCGGGATCGGTGGTGTCCAGCACCGTGAGCGCCACCTGATCAGTGGCGCAGATCACCTCGGGGGCCAATGAGGAGCCGCCCATCCCCGCCAGCACCACCCGGTCGATGCCTTCGGCGTGCAGCTGAGCACGCAGTGCTTCGATGGTGGCCAGCAGCGGCCGAGAGGTCTGCGGCAACCCCACCCAGGCGAGCCGGCGGGCCGCCTCGGGACAGGCCTGCGGACCCCACAGCGTCGGATCCTGGTCGGCGAGTGCTGAGGCCACCCGCTCCGCGACGAGCTTGTCCACCCACGACTCGGCCGCGCCGGCCAGGCCCGTGGCGAGAATGTCAACGTTGAGCTGTGACATCGACGCCTCAACCTGCACTCGACGGTGCGGCCTTGGCCAGCTGCCCGGCCACCGTCTGTGCCAGCTCAGCCCCGGATGCCTCGAACTTCGCCGCCCCTTCGCGCTCGAGTGTGATGAACACGTCGTCCAGATCGATCCCGACGTCGACCAGCTCATCGAAGGTGCGCTGGGCCTGCTCGGCAGTCCCTGACACCTGGTCGCCCGGCACCTCGCCGTGGTCGGCGAGGGCGAGCAGGGTGTTCTCCGGCATCGTGTTCACCACTCCTGGTGCGATCAGCTCGGTGACGTATTTGGTGTCCGGGTAGGCCGGATTCTTCACCCCGGTGGACGCCCACAGTGGCCGTTGCGGCCGCGCCCCGGCCTGGCGCAGCGCAGCCCACCGCGGTGTCGCGAACTCCTGCTGGTAGGCCGCATAGGCCAGCCGGGCGTTGGCCACCGCGGCCTGCCCGCGCAGCGCCAGTGCCTGCTCGGTGCCGATCGCCTCCAGCCGCTTGTCCACTTCGGTGTCCACCCGGGAGACGAAGAACGAGGCGACGGAGGCGATCGTGGCCAGGTCATGGCCTTCGTCACCGGCCTGCTCCAGTCCGGCGAAGAAGG
This sequence comes from Pseudonocardiaceae bacterium, assembly GCA_050699515.1. Classification (GTDB taxonomy): domain Bacteria; phylum Actinomycetota; class Actinomycetes; order Mycobacteriales; family Pseudonocardiaceae. The sequence continues at coordinate 22,504 of JBOHFF010000098.1, read as the reverse complement.
CGTCCATCACCTCGCGGTATCGCGCTACCGAGAAGACCAGGGTGACGTTGACGCTGATCCCGTCGGCCAGCGCACCGGTGATGGCAGGCAGGCCCTCCGTGGTCGCCGGAATCTTAATCATCAGGTTTGGTCGGTCGACCATTTTCCAGAGCTCAACGGCCTGGGCGAGGGTGCCATCGGTGTCGTGCGCCAGCCGGGGATCGACCTCCAGCGACACCCGGCCGTCCACTCCGCCGGTGGCTTCCCAGGTGCCGCTGAACACGTCACAGGCCAGCTGGACATCCGCGACGGTGATCTCCCGGACAGCATCCTCGACCGAGGCGCCGCGAGCGGCCAGCGCCCGGATCTGCTCGTCGTAGTCCTCGGCATGCTCCACCGCATGCGCGAAGATGGTCGGATTACTGGTCACGCCGACCACGTGCCGTTCGGTGATCACCTCAGCCAGGTTGCCTGAGGTGATCCGCTGCCGGGACAGATCGTCCAGCCAGATCGACACACCCGCCTCGGACAGGGTCCGTAGGGTATCAGTGCTGCTCACGAGGATCCTCCGGTCCTTTTTGCCCGGTGTCGCAGATTAGTCCGGGATGCGTCCGAGGGTACGGCGGGCCGCGTCAGCCACGGTTTCGGCGGTGAAACCAAATTCCCGGAACAGGGTCTGCCAGTCGGCGGATGCGCCGAAGTGCTCCAGCGAGATCACCTCACCGTGGTCGCCGACGAAGCGGTACCAGGGCATCGCGACGCCGGCCTCGACGGCCACCCTGGCCCGCACCATCGGGGGCAGGATCTGATCGCGGTAGGCCTGCTCCTGCTCGTCGAACCATTCCACGCACGGCATGGACACCACCCGGGTCCCGATGCCCTCCGCCGCCAAGATCTGCTGTGCTGCGACGGCGAGCTGCACCTCGGACCCGGTAGCGATCAGCAGGACGTCGGGTAGCCCCCTACCGACGTCGGTGGCGGTGTCGCAGAGCACGTAACCGCCGCGGGCGACGCCGCCTGCGTCGGTGCCCTCCAACACCGGGACGTTCTGCCGGGTCAGGGCCAGCCCGGTCGGCCGGGTGCCCTTCTCCAGCAGGGCCTTCCACGCCGCCGCCGTCTCGTTGGCATCCGCGGGACGGACCACGTCCAACCCGGGAATGGCCCGCAATGCGGCCAGGTGCTCGACCGGCTGGTGGGTGGGGCCGTCCTCACCGAGCCCGATCGAGTCGTGGGTCCAGACATACGTGACCGGCGTCTTCATCAGCGCGGCCAGCCGCACCGCTGGCCGCATGTAGTCACTGAAGATCAGGAACGTGCCGCCGTAGGGCCGGGTCGGTCCGTGCAGCGCGATCCCGTTGAGGATCGCGCCCATGGCGTGCTCGCGCACCCCGAAGTGCAGGGTGCGCCCGTAGGGACGGGCGGTCCACATCTTCGTGGAGGTCTTCTCGGGGCCGAACGAGTCGGCTCCCTTGATCGTGGTGAGGTTGCTTTCTCCGAGGTCGGCGGAGCCACCCCACAGCTCCGGGAGTTCCTCCCCGATGGCCGAGAGCACCTCCCCGGACGCCTTGCGCGTCGCCACGCCTTTCTTGTCGGGCTCCCAGGTGGGCAGTTTCTCCGCCCACCCGGCGGGTAGCTCGCGGTTGATCAGACGGTCGAACAGCGCGGCGCCGGACGGGTTGTTCTTTCGCCAGGAATCGAAGGAGCCCTGCCACTGCGCGTGCGCGGCCTGGCCGCGGGTCACGACCTGCCGGGCGTGCTCGAGTACTCCTGGTTCCACGACGAAGAAGCGTTCCGGGTCGAAGTCCAGTGCCCTTTTCACCGCGGCCACCTCGTCGGCACCCAGCGCGGATCCATGCGCGGCGCCGGTGTTCATCTTGTTCGGCGCCGGGTAGCCGATCACGGTGCGCAGCACGATGAGTGAGGGCCGGTCGGTCGCGGCCTTGGCCGCCGTCAGCGCGTCCAGGATGGCGACCACGTCCTCCCCACCGTGGACGGTCTGCACGTGCCACCCGTATGCCTCGTACCGGGCGGCAGTGTTCTCTGACAGTGCGATCTTGGTGTCGTCCTCGATGGAGATCTCGTTGGCGTCGTAGATCACCACGAGATTGCCGAGCTCCTGGGTGCCGGCCAGCGAGCACGCCTCCGAGGTGACGCCTTCCTGGATGTCACCGTCGGAGGCGATGACGTAGATGTGGTGGTCGAAGGGGCTCTCACCCTGGGGGGTGTCGGGGTCGAACAGGCCGCGCTCCCGGCGCGCCGCCATGGCCATCCCGACTGCGGAGCCCAGGCCCTGACCCAACGGCCCGGTGGTGATCTCCACTCCGACCGTGTGCCCGTATTCCGGGTGACCCGGCGTCTTGGAGCCCCAGGCGCGCAGCTGCTCGATGTCTTCTATCTCCAGCCCGTATCCGGACAGGAACAGCTGCAGGTACAACGTCAGGCTGGAATGGCCGCAGGACAGCACGAACCGGTCCCGCCCGGTCCAGGCCGGATCGCTCGGGTCGTGCCGCAGGACCCGCTGGAACAGCGTGTAGGCCAGCGGGGCAAGGCTCATCGCGGTGCCCGGATGGCCGTTGCCGGCGCGCTGCACGGCGTCGGCGGCCAGCACCCGGACGGTGTCCACCGCGCGGGTGTCCACGTCGGTCCAGTCGTCGGGAACGCGGGGGGTGGTGAGCTGGGTCAGATCGTCGGTGACGGACACGATCATGCTCCTGACTGTTCTCGCTCGGCACTGTGTTCTTTCGGCACCGTGCTCCATCGACACCGTGCCCCATCGACACCGTGCCCTGGTGACATTGTTGCTCGGTCGGCGCCGCGAGGCTGGTGCGCTTCGGCTGATCCCTGGTTCGTCCTAACCCTAGCGATGGCGGGCCGATTGTGATCTCCCCCGCCAGAGCGGCCCCGGGGGGGAACGTGCCCACCCCGCAGCTACCATCTTGAGCTAGGGAGTACCCCGCCGGAGGGCCATCCATGCCTGCGCCATCCGGATCCGGCGGTCGGGAGGAGTCACGGTGAGCGCAGCGTCCCAGCCCACGGGACCGCGGTGACCAGTACCGTTACGGCTCCGATCTTATCGCGACTCCGCCGGCGCGCCGGTGTCCTGGGCGGCTACCTCGCCTTGACCAAGCCGCGCGTGATCGAACTGTTGCTGGTCACCACCATCCCGGCGATGTTGCTCGCGGCGCGCGGAGTTCCCTCGCTGTGGCTGATCCTGGCCACCCTGCTGGGCGGCAGCATGGCCGCGGGTAGCGCGAACGCGCTGAATTGCGTCGCCGACGCCGACATCGACGCGCAGATGCGCCGGACCCGAGCGCGACCGCTGGTCACCCAGGAGGTGCCCATCCGTCATGCGCTGATCTTCGGGGTCGCGCTGGGGGTGGCCTCGTTCGGCTGGCTGTGGGCCACCACGAACCTGCTCTCTGCGCTGCTGGCCGTGGCGACCATCCTGTTCTACGTCTTCGTCTACACGCTGCTGCTCAAACGCCGCACCGCGCAGAACATCATCTGGGGTGGTGCTGCCGGCTGCATGCCGGTGGTGATCGGCTGGTCGGCGGTCACCGGCACGGTGAGCTGGCCGGCGCTGGTGATGTTCGGGGTGATCTTCTTCTGGACGCCCCCGCACACCTGGGCGCTGGCGATGCGCTTTCGCGAGGACTACCAGCGGGTGGGCGTGCCGATGCTGCCCGCGGTGGCGTCCCCGTTGGCAGTGGCGCGCCGGATCGTGTTGTTCAGCTGGCTGATGGTCGTATGGAGCCTGCTGCTGGTCGGCGCCACCAGCTGGGTCTACGCCGTGGTGGCGGTGCTCGCCGGTGGGTGGTTCGTCGCGATGGCGCACCGGCTGCACGCCGCGATCCGGCGCGGTCAGACGGTGAACCCGATGCGCCTGTTCCACCTGTCCAACACCTACCTCGCGCTGGTCTTCGTGGCGATCGCCGTCGATTCCGTCCTAGCCTGGCCCCCCCTGGTGTCGGCCTCCCCGTGGTTCGCCGTCCCATAACAGCGCACCCGTCCCGTGCCTCTTCAGCTCTGTGATCAGCTCTCCTACTCCCGAGCTCAACACCAGCGCTGTCGGTTCTTGATCGAACAGCTCTGCTGTTGAGCTCGGGAGGCTCAGCGCCAATCCGAAACTCACTCGCTGCGGCACGGTCAGGATTGTCAGACTCGTCTGCCAGGCTGGGCTGAGCGGATATTCGGGACGGGAGACATGATGAATCACGCGATCCAGGCTGAGGGGTTGGTCAAGCGCTTTGGCGAGACCACGGCCCTCAACGGGGTGGACTTCGCCGTCCGTACGGGCACGGTCCTGGGCCTGCTAGGCCCGAACGGGGCGGGCAAGACCACCGCCGTTCGCATCCTCGCCACCCTGCTGCGTCCGGACGCCGGGCACGCCACGGTCGGCGGCTACGACGTGGTCCGCAATGCCCATCAGGTACGCCAACTGATTGGGCTGACCGGGCAGTATGCCTCGGTCGATGAAGCCCTCACCGGAGCGGAGAACCTGCAGCTCATCGGCAGGTTGCTCGGGATGCCCCGGCGAGATGCCAGGCAACGCGCCGGCGAGCTGCTCGCGAGTTTCGGCCTCGCCGACGCGGCGGGACGAGCGACGAAGACCTACTCCGGAGGCATGCGCCGCCGGCTCGACCTGGCGGCGAGCCTGGTCGGTCGGCCGCAGTTGCTCTACCTCGACGAGCCCACCACGGGGTTGGATCCGCGGAGCCGTCTGGACCTGTGGGACCTGTTGCGCAAGCTGGTGGCCGGCGGTGTCACGGTCTTGCTCACCACGCAGTATCTGGACGAGGCTGACGAGCTCGCCGACGAGATCGCGGTCATCGACGGCGGCCGGGTCATCGCGACCGGGACGCCGGAGGAGTTGAAGGCCAGGACCGGCGCTCGATCTCTGGCCGTGCGACCCGCGGATCAGGCGGACGTGCCCGCCGTGATCGCGACGGTCAGGGAACTCGCCGGGGTCACCCCCGAGGTGGACGGCCAGCTGGTGACGGCGCCGGTCACCGATCCGGCGTTGCTCCCCGCTGTGGTGCGCCGGCTGGACAACGCCGGCGTGGTCATCACCGAGCTCGCGCTCCGCAACGCCAGCCTGAACGAGGTGTTCCTCTCGTTGACCGGGCATCCGGCGCAGGAGCCCGCGCAGACCGAGCAGACCGAAGGGGCTTTGGCATGACCACCGTGACCGCATCCGTCCCGCAGGAACTGGCTCCCAGAGTCAGTCCGGTCGAAGGACTACAGCAGACGGCTACCCTCGCGTGGCGCACGCTGTTGCAAATCAGGCGCAACCCGTGGGAGCTGGTGGACTTCAGCATCCAGCCGATCATTTTCGTACTGCTGTTCACCTACGTGTTCGGCGGCGCAATCGCCCAGTCGACCGGTGATTACCTGACGTTTGCCCTGCCCGGGCTCATCGTGATGAACATGTTCTTCGTCACCATGTACGTCGGAATGGGGCTCAACACGGACCTGACCAAGGGTGTGTTCGACCGGTTGCGTTCGCTGCCGGTCGCCCGGTGGGCGCCGCTGGCCGGGCGCATCCTGGCGGACCTGGTGAAGCAGGCATGGTCGATCGCTCTGCTGCTCGGCATCGGTGTGGTCCTCGGCTTCCGGATCGGCACCTCGGCTGCCAGTGTCCTCGCGGCGGTGGCCCTGATCCTGGTTCTCGCGCTCGTCTTCTCGTGGGTGTCGGTGTTCGTCGGCGTGTGGGCAGCGGATCCGGAGAAGGTCCAGCTCTTCGGCATGACCACGCTGTTCCCGCTCACGTTCGTCAGCAACGCCCTGGTGCCGACCAACACGATGCCGGGCTGGCTACAGGCGTTCGTCAGCGTCAACCCGGTGACGCTGCTCTCCGACGCAACCCGCGGACTCATGGTCGGTGGCCCTGTCGGGGGACCGGTTCTCGGGTCGCTGCTGTGGGCGGCCGTGATCCTCGCCATCTTTGCACCGCTGTCATTGCGGGCACTCAAACGCCGGGTGTGAGTGACCCACGTACCGCGAGGCAGTCGTTCCCGCGGACATAGGCGTCGCCACGCCGGCACCGCAGCGCGGGTGTTCGCGCTGGCGTTCTGTCGGGAAGTGCACACCTACCTCTCGAAACCTGACGCGGATCGTCGATGCAGTGCCCGCTGTGCCGTCGTGCCAGCCCGTCGACGTGAGGCGGTTCACCGCTGGGGGAACAACTCGAATGTGCCACCCTGTAGCGGGCGTACCGCGCGAAAGTGGCGCTCGTCGAAAGTCAGCACGCGCCGGGTGCGCAGCCGTGCCGCGAGGAGCACGGTAGCGCAATCGGCCAAGCCGAGACCGAGATCAAGGTAGTTGCGTTCCAGTCGGACCACGCCAGCGTATTCAGCAGGTTCCAGGCACTCTACCGTGAATCGACCTGCCGCCAGATCCTTCAGGAATGCTAGCCGGGCGGACTGTCCGATCCGCTGACCCAGCAGGTAATCGGCCTCGGCGGTAACCGGCGCGGCGATGACGAGTGCCCCGCGTTCGGCCTCGAGTATCTCGCGGACTGCGTGGCGCAGCGGGTCTCGGCGGTCCGCCAGGGCCACCAGCGGGGCCGCGTCGACAAGCAGGGTCACTTGCCGAAGCCCTCCAACAGGGTGGCGGTGTCCATATCAGCCACCGAGCCGCCAGGGCCCTCGCCTACGCCGTCGAGAGCGAAGGTGCGAGATTCCCTCGGCTGCGCCACGTACGCCCGGATGGCTTTGCGGAGCAGCGCTGCCTGGGACAAGCCTTCGCGCTCCGCGAGCATGGCGAGTCGCCGAGCGTCGGCGTCGTCGAGGTAGACGCTGGTCTTGCGCACGAATGTAGGGTAACACGTAGGGCACGCTAGAGTCGGGCGGGCAGGCCGAAGGCCGCGAACAGGGCGGGGTCGAGGAAGTTGTGATGCCCGACGATCCGGACGCCGCGGATCTCGATGACCTGGAGGGCGTGCGGTAGGTGGCCACCCTGGCCGTCCGGGCGGTACGAGCCGAACGCGGCGCACCCGTTGGCTGCCGTCGGCACCAGGCGGGAGCCCTGGCACCCGTGGCCTTGGCCGAGGAACCACCGGCCCATCTCGAGTGGCCCGCGCAGCCAGAGGTCGTAGGGCGGCATCGACATCACGGCGTCGGCGTGCAGGAGCGTGACCAACCGGTCGACGTCGTAGCGCTCGAAGGCGTCCACGTACCGGGCGAGCAACGCCTGTTGATCAGCGTCCATCGCAGGAGTGGGGGAGGCGCCGACGTCGCGGGCCGCCAGGGTGGCCCTGGCGCGCTGGAGCGCGCTGTTGACCGACGCGACACTGGCCTGGAGCAACTCGGCCACCTCGGTGGCCTGCCAGCGCAGCACCTCGCGCAGGATCAGCACCGCTCGCTGCCGGGCGGGAAGGCACTGCAACGCGGTGACGAACGCCAGGCGGATGGTTTCCTTGGCCACCGCCACCTCAGCCGGGTCGCCGTCGGGCAGCGCCCGGCCGTCCGGGATGGGCTGCACCCAGGTGTGCTCGGGAAGCATCGGGCCGAGGGTGACATCAGCCGTCGAGGATGGTCCGAGGTCCACGGGTAAGGCCCGGCGCTCGCGGCCCCGCAGCAGGTCGAGGCAGACGTTGGTGGCGATGCGGTACAGCCAGGACCGCAGGGCCGACCGGCCCTCGAAGCCTTCGATACCCCGCCAGCCCCGCACCATCGTCTCCTGCACGGCGTCCTCGGCCTCGAAGAAGGAGCCCAGCATCCGGTAGCAGTAGCCGGTGAGCTCCCGGCGGTAGGGCTCCAGGTCGTCCGACCCGATCGTGGGGCCGCCGACGGTGTCAGGTTGGGTGGGCACGAACGCCGATCCTACGCGCGGAAATTCGGGAGGTCCGCCGGTCAGCCGACAATGCCGTGGTAGTGGTCACGGAGGGTGATGATCTGCGTGCGGCGGGTCGAGGTGAGGTAGTCGGGTGAGCCGAGGTTCATGCTCCCGTACTGATTGTGGGGATCGACCCCGATGGCCGACAACAGCGGTCCGCTGCGCTGCGAGACGCTGCCCGCAGCGACACCGAAGAAGCCCATCAGATCCTTGACCAGCATCCGGGCCGTGAACAGATTATTGGCCTTCCCGATGATCCAGCAGATTGCCGCGGCGGCAGTCGAGGCCCGCCCCCGGCGCCGGAGGATCTCCGGATCCGCTGCGACGGCTCGGCCGAGCAGCCGTCGGCAGGCCGTGCGGTACTCCACGTCGAGCCGCTCGTCGCAGCACCGGTCGAGCAATCCGAGCACCTCGGCGACCCGTTCGTGAATGTCGGCGGGGATCGGGTCCCAGCCGAAGGGCTCGTCGGGTAGCGGAGTCTCGTCGAGCTCGGCCAGCGCCTGCTCACCGCCGACAGCGCTGCGCAGCGAATCGAGCATGATCTCGCCTACTCCGGGCAGTTCGACCTCAGGAGTGGGCCATGGACCGTCGGGATGCAACGCGCTCATGGCGGCCAGCAGCGCGGCCGGGCCCTGTGGCCGCGGGGAGGCGATCATCAGCTGATACTCGGGCTCGTACACATCGACGGCGGCGAGGGTGTCGGCGGTGAGCTCGGCCCGAATGCCGCGCTCGTGGTGGCAAAAGCGGATGAACGCGCGGAGCAGCTCAGGTGCTTTCGCCAGGTAGACGGTGTCTGCGGCGATCTTGCGGGGTAGCCAGTCGACGAGCAGGATCTCCACCACCACCGGGCTCCAGCGCAGCGGGTCACCCGGTCCGTAGTCGGTGCCGAACCACAGCAGTGACTCGAGCAGGCCACGGTGATCCGTGTTGTCGAGACCGGTCCCGAACGGGGAGGCGAAGAAGCGCTCGGTGAGTTTGCGCAGCCGGTCGTTGCTCCAGCGCGGTCGCCGGTAGCCGGTGCCACCCGCGGGTAGCATGCCGATGACCCACTCGACGAGGGGCCGGCAAGCGGGCCATGAGTCGGATTCCACGGGCGGGAAGGTAATGGCGCTCCGCTCGATCGCGTTCCGGATCCGGACTCGGGCGTCGGCCGGGGCGAGGTCCGCCCAGGTGGTGTCGGGCCCGCCGCCGGCCGCGATCCGCATGTGCTCGACCAGTGCGTCCAGCGATTCGGGGACCGCGAAGGCGTCTTTGACCAGCGTGCCCATGTTGTGATCGATATAGACGACGATCGACAGCGCGGAACCGCCGGGCAGGCTCAGCCCGATCATGATGTTGTCGCCGTCGCCGAGCACGTGCACCATCTCCACGACGCCCTCGACCGTGGTTCGGCCCAGCTCGGTGAGCCATCCGGGCAGGGTGTGCGCCCGTTCGGCGATCTCGCGGCGGACCCGGCGCCGCATGATGTCGTCACCGCCCAGCTCGGCGATCACGGCGAGCAGCGCCGAGGTCTCGAGCATATCCACGTCGAGGAAGGTCCTTACCAGCTCGTCGCGGGTCGGCAGGCCAGGGTCGGACGCCCGTTCGAACGGGTGGGCACGCGGCGGCTCCAGCGCCGAGAGCAGCGAGCTGACCAGCGACATCAGCATGAGTGGTTGATCGTCGGCGAGAGCAGCCGCGACATCGCCCATCAGGTCGGGCTCGTCTCGTCGGCTACGCCTGGGGATGGTGGGTCCGCCGTGGCCCGGCCGGCGCTTCGCAGGCCGGTGCTTGTCGCGGCGCGTTCGCTTGGACACGCCGGGGAGATTAACCCGTCGGTCGAGCTGGCACGGCAGGAGCCGGTGCTCAGCCCTCATTGACGACAACTTGTCTCCTTATTACGTATACGTATACAATGACCGTCGGAGGTGAGGTGGATGGTCAACATCATGTTCGGGTTGGCGGGTCTGTCTCTGATGGTCGGGGTGCTGATCGGCGCGGGCCTGCACATTCGGGCCGTCGACCGGCGGTACCGGCGGGTGGCCCGGCTCGTTCGGCAGCTCCATGTGCAGCAGGAGGCGCTGGCCGAAGAACGGGCATTGCTCGAGCGTCGCCGCTCACTGGTTCGTCAATAGGTGAGTTACCCGCCCTGATGACGCCCGGTGGATCGTACGGTTGAATTCGACCATCGAGGGGCAGAGAGTCGGGGTGCATCATGATCACCGAGGAGGGTCGGCCCAAGCCACCGGAGTTGGTCGGCTTACATGCGGAAACCCCGCGGGCCTTCCAGACACTGAAAGCGGAATTTCAGGTCCCTGACACTTATGAGCTCCCGTTGCACCATGTCGATGCGGCGGAACCATTCTTGAGCAACGCTCGTGATGTGGCCGCGATCACCCTGCGGAAGATCCAAGCCCTGCGCTGGGTGACCAAGCCCGGCGTCGAGACGACGAACGACATTGTCGTCACGCTGGCCGCGGATCTGCTGCGGGCTCTCGAGTACCTGGTGCCGCGCTGCGCGGACACCGCCAGGGCGGATGAGCTGGCCAGGTTCAAGAACCAGGTCGTGCTCGCCGCCCGCAGCGCCGGAGGTGACGGCGGCGTGGCCAGACTACAGTGACGACTCGCACTCACCTGCGGCAGCGTTGACCATGACAGCCCAGGCATCGGCCAGGCTGAACTCGGCAGACTTCTCCTCCAGGCAGAGCGTGGTGGTCGCCCGCTGCCCGTGCTGGATCACGCTGCGGACCACGGAAGGCGGCACCATCTCGGTCAACGACGGACCCAGCACCCGCGTGAGATGCCAGCACATGAACAGCTGGCGGCAATCCGTATCGACCGCCACGCCGAGATCGACCAGCAGGCCGGCGATGTTCACTCCCGCGTCAAGACGGGACTGCGCGACGGAACCCCTGATCGCCCTCGCGACCGCGCGGGACTCGGCTTCGCCGCTGCCGATCATCGCTGCCTCCGGGTCATATCTAAGATCAGTCGGAAGAACCGCGGTTCTGCTGGGGGAGCAATCGTGCGCGGAACTCGTCCACTCGCGCGCTCAGCTCTTCAGCCCGCTGGGCCTCGACGGTCTCGAATTTCTTGAATATCGTCTCGACCCCGTACTCGTCGATCAGTCCCTGCGCGACACGGATCACGGCGCTCCGGACGAACGCGGAGAGGGTCTGTCCTTGGTGCCGGGCGACCACCTCGAGCAGGGATCGTTCGTCGGCGGGCACGCGGAAGCAAATAGGAGAAGACTCACTGGCCACTGGATCTCCCTTCCGCCTAGCCGAGGTTCTCAAGGAGTCAGCTGGTCTACGTATACTAACCTCGTATAACTGATACGTCAATACCTCGCCACCCGTCAGGTGAGACGGCTGAGGAAGCGGCCCACTTTGGCTGCTGTGCTGGGGTTGTGGGTCAAGGCGAAGTCGTAGAGCGCGACCGGGATCGCGAAGGAGTAGGTCGGGTAGGCGTGGATCGAGTTGATGATCGCGTCGACGGTGAGGTCGTTGTTCATCGCCAAGGTCAGCTCGTTGATCATCTCTCCGGCGCAGTGCCCGGCGATGTGGGCGCCGATCAGCCGCCGTTTGCTGTCGATGAGGAACTTCATCAGGCCGACGGTTTCCGCCTCGGTGACGGCGCGCTCGTTATGGCGGTACGGAAAGCGGATCACCTCGCAGGTGTCTCCGGCTGAGCGGACTTCTGCCTCGGTCCGGCCGACGTGCGCGATCTCCGGATCGGTGAAGGTCACCCACGGCAGCTGCCCGGGGGAGAAGGCGGCCTTGATCGGAACGAAGATATTGCGGACCGCATGTGCCGCCTGGTGTCCGGCGTAGTGGGTGAACGCAGGCCCGCCGGTCACGTCGCCGACGGCGTAGATGTGTGGGCGGCTGGTCTGGAGCAGGTTGTTGACGGCGATTCCGCGGTCGTTGGTGCCGACGCCGGCCGCGTCGAGCCCCAGCCCTTCGACATTGGGCACCCGCCCGACCGCGCACAGGATCGAGTCCACCCGCAGCTCGCCGCCGTCGAGGGTGAGCACGATGTCCCGGCCCTCGCGGCGGGCGGCGTGCAGGCGAGCGTTGCACCATACGTCGATGCCCTCCTCGGCAAACTGGTGCTCCAGTATGTCGATCATGTCGGAGTCATCGCGGGGAATCAGGTGCGGCCCACGTTGCAGCACGGTCACCGCGGTGCCGAGCCGGTGCAAAGCCTGCGCGAGTTCCACGCCGATCGGGCCGCCGCCGATCACCGCGAGCCGGGCCGGCAGGGCACCCAGGTCGAAGACGTCCTCGTTGGTGAGGTAACCGACCTCGGCCAGCCCGTCGATGGCCGGCACCGCCGGCCGGCTGCCCGAGGCGATCAGCACGAACTTCGCGGTGATGTCCCGGTCCGCGACCCGCAGGGTGTGCGGGTCGCGGAAGACGGCGCCGCCGAGCAGCACATCGACGCCCAGCTCGGAGAGCACCTCGGCGTCGTCAAGCTTGGCGATCTCCGTGATGGCCTGCTGCACCCGGGCATTGACCGCGGCCAGATCCACCGGCCCGCGCTGTGCGGACAGCCCCCAGCGATGCGCGGTGGCCGCCTCGTGGGCGACCCGAGACGCCTTGATCAACGCTTTACTGGGGACGCAGCCGTAGTTCAGGCAGTCTCCGCCCAGCCGGTCCTTGTCGATCAACGCGATTCGCTTCGCGAAGAACCGCCCCACCCGGGCGGCGGTCAGCCCCGCCGATCCCGCCCCGATGATCGCCAGGTCGTAGTCGAAGGACGGCACGTGTGTGGTCCCCTTCCGTCAGCTTCCGTCAGCTTCCGTCAGCGCGTTCTGGATGCAGACTGCACTAATCGGGCCCTGGATTACCGCAGTCTGCATCCAGAACGCGGGGGTTGAGCAGGTGGGCGGGGCGGGCGCGGTCGTCGGGGGTGCGGGGCAGCCAGCGGCGCACGACGATACCGTCGCGCAGCAGCGCGTCGCCGCCCATCTGCCGGATGTCCTCCACCGGCTTGGGCATCCGGTGGCCGCGCGCCGCGGCGATCGCGTAGCGGGTCAGCGTTCCCGGTGAGTACACCTGCCAGAGCCGGGCGCGGCGCATGCCGAGCAGGCTGTAGAGCCGGCGCTGCTCATCGGACAGGAACAGGCCTGGCCAGCCGAGATGGTCGGCCAGTGCGGCCAGCGCATCCGGTGGGCTGAAGCCGCAGGCGATGAGCCCGATCGGGCGGCCGGCCGCGAGATCACGCACCTGCACGAGGTGCTGCTGGCAGGGCAGTCAAAACCGGTGCCGGATCGCGGTGAGCAGGTGCGGACCGGTCAACGCGCCGAGATCCACCGCTCGGCCGGTGCGCGCGTCGGGCAGTACGAGCCCGGCCAGTGGGACCGGCCCCACGAGCTCACGAGGCACGGGCGCCCGGACTGTTCACGATGGGCAGCAGCTTGCGCAGCTCGACGTTCTCCACCGGGTCGAGCACGCAGTGCTGCACGCAGGCGGGCACGAGCTCACCGGTCTCCGGGTGCGCCATCGCGTAGTGGCAGGACGACAACCGCTCCTGTGCGGCGAGCACCCGCGGCTCGGTGGCTTTTTCGCCCCGTTTCATCAGCTCCCACGCCGGCGCGACGTCCGCGGCGTCCATGAACTGGTGCACCACGAACGACACCGGGCGCACCCCGTGCCGCAGCAGGGCCCGCAGCCCGCCGGCGCGGTGCCCGAGGTGGGCGAGCCACTGAACAGCGATCACCGCGACGACCGGATGCCGCACGATGGTGCGGGCCACCTTGCCGATCAGGTCGGGCAGCGGCACTCCGGCGAAGTTCACCTCACCGAAGTAGCGGAAGAACGCCTCCCTGGCGGCGAGGTCGCCGGCGTCGCCGGAGAGGAACGGATGCCACCGGGGGCCGACGTAGAACCCGTAGGCGGCCCGGTTGCACCGCAGGTCGCCGTGCTGGATCACGGTGTAGTCCAGCGCGGTCCCGGCGCCTTTCTCGATCTCTCTCCAGACCTCGTCCATGCCGACCTGTTCGTAGTTCTCATGCCAGCGCCGGTCGTCCCCGACGAACGCCGCGGGCTGGAAGGAGAACATGCCGAAGCCCATCGCATGGCAGTCCCGCACCAGCTCGGCGACCTGGCCCAGGTTCGCCGGGGTGACCGTCATGTTGTGCGCCAGGAAGGACCGCACCCCGTGCTTGGCGCGCAATCTCGTGAACATGTCGACGAAGCGCTGCCGGTAGGGGTTGAGCTCGCGTTCACTGCCCGGTCGCGGGATGCCGCGCCGGCCGAACATCATCATGTCGAAGTGCCCGGCGAAGGAGATCCGCTGCAGCCTCGGCTTGCCCTGCTCGTCCAGCGCGAGCTTCTCCAGGTAGTCGTAGTCGAAGTCGCCGTGGGACATGCTCATCGGCTCGCGCCCGTACCGGCGCATCGTGAGCAGTGTCTCCGCGTGGTCGTCCGGGCTGAGCAGGGTCACCTCCCCGCCGATCAGCTGGGCGTGGGCCCGGGGGCCGCGCAGCCGGCGCAGCAGCGCCATCTGCTCGTCGACCGCGGCGATGGTGTGCGCGCCGTCCACCCGGACCCGATTGGCGTCACGCGAGTGGTAGCAGGGGGTGCACGCCAGGTTGCACCGCGGGAACACCCCGTGGGTGCCCTCACAGCCCACCGCGTGCCTGCCGAGGAACTGCCCGGGCGTCTTCACGTGCGCAGGGAGATCGGCCCAGCGGCGCCGGAGTATCCCTGCGTATTCCGGGTCGACCGGGCGGGTCCGACGTTCGAGCTTGCGCAACGCCTCGATCAGTCGCATGGCGACGTCCCTCCCGGCCTTGGCCGATAGCCGTGCGGTTCCTGAGGGCGCAAGATGCTGTCGGGCCCGACGATTAGGCTACCTCTGCGCCGGCTCACCCCAAGGTTTTCGCTGATCGAGCCGAACCGGTTCGCCGACCGGGTCAGAACACACGCACACGGGACCGTAGCGAGCCAAGGGGGCGAGACTTCGATGACGAGGTTGGCGCTGTGCGGTGGGCCCTACTCCAATCCATACGCGTTACGCGCTTTCATACGCGATGCGCGGGCCCGCGGTGCCGAGCGGCTGTGGTGCCTGGGCGATCTCGGCGCCTACGGGGCTGAGCCGGAGGCGATCTGGCCGTTGCTGATCGAGGGCGGCATCGAGTGCCTCGCCGGGAACTACGAGCTCGCCATCGGCCGGGGTGACCCGGACTGCGGCTGCGGGTACGCCGACGACGAGGACAATGCCTTCGCCGCGATCGCCTACGACTACACCCTGCGGCACACCTCCGCGGAGTTCGCGGCCTGGATGCGCACCCTGCCCACCGAGCACCGGGAGAGCGTCGAGGGAATGGCGCTGCACCTGGTGCACGGCTCGCCGCTGGCCGTCAACGACTTCTGGTGGGAGTCGCTGCCCGATGAGCTGCACCAGCTGCGGATCGCGGAATCCGGCGCGGACGTGATCTGCTGCACGCACTCCGGGCTGCCCTGGATCAGGCGTTTCGAAAACAGCCTGGTGATCAACGTCGGAGTGCTGGGCCGGCCGGCCAACGACGGCGCTCAGCACGTCTGGTACGCCCTGCTCGACATCACCGACGGCCAGGCCGGCGCGGAGCTGGTCGCGCTGGACTACGACTGGCAAGCGCACGCCGCGTCGATGCGTAAGGCCGGGTTGCCCGAGGCGTTCACCCAGACTGTGGAGACCGGGTGGTGGACTACCTGCCTGGAGATCGTGCCCCCGGCGGAGCGCTCCCGGGGTCGCTTCCAGCTCTACAAATCAGCGATGCCCGAGTTCGCCGGTGAGCAGGTGTCCTGGGGCTCGGCCCCGGAGATTCCCGACGACGGCGTCCCGGTGCTGCCGCTGTTCGGCTCGGCGCTGTTCCCGCCCCGGTTGTGGGTCTACACCAACTTCCACTGCAACCTGGCCTGCGCCTACTGCTCCGTCGCGTCCTCCCCGCAGGCCCGGCGCCGCTCACTGGGCCTGCCCCGGTTCCGCGAGCTGGTCGACGACGCGGTGCTGGAGGGCTTCACCGAGTTGTACGTCACCGGCGGTGAGCCGTTCCTCGAGCGTGACCTCGTCGAGATGCTGCTCTACGCCACCGAGCGGCTCGACGTCGTCTGCTTGACCAACGCGATGCTCTACCAGGGCGCCCGGCGCACCCAGCTGGAGCGCCTGGCGGGCCGGCCGCGGCTGATCCTGCAGACCTCGCTGGACGGTGCGCAGCCGTCTTTTCACGACGCCAACCGGGGGACCGGCGCGTGGGCGAAGGCGATGGCGGGCCTGGACGTGGCGCTATCGCTGGGCCTGCCGGTGCGGGTCGGGATGACCGAGACGGCGCACAACGGCGCCGAGATCGAGCCGCTGCGGGCACTGCTGGCCGCTAAAGGGATTCGTGGCGCGGACTTCGCGGTGCGCCCGCTGGTCAAGCGGGGACATTCCGCCGACGGGGTGGCCATCGACACCGACAACACCGTGCCCGAGCTCACCGTCACCACCGACGGCTGGCACTGGCACCCCGCCGGCGCCGATTTCGACACCTCTCCGGACATGCTGCTGGCCTGGCCCGAGATCGGCATGGCGGAGGCCAAGCGACGCGCGGTGGAGCTGTTCCTGACGCTGCGCCAGCGCGACGGCTCCCTCCCCCTGATCTACAACTGCGCCGTCTGAGCCAGTCTTGCCGTTCTGGCCCACGCAGCGCCTGATCATCGCCGAAATCGAACGTTGGCTGGCCGGAGCCGAGCAGGCAGGTGCAGCCATCGGCTGAGGCGAATAGTCAGGGACGATGGAGGAAGCTGTGGAGCCTGTCGATTTCGGCGAAGCCGGTTTGGTCATAGAGCCGGTTGGCTGCCGTGCGATCGCGCTCGGTATCGCCCGGTGGAGCATTGTCATCGACGTAGGCGATCATTTCGCGGGCGCCGTTGGTCGCTAGGTGGGCACAGCACTGGTTCAGTAGCGCTCTGCCCAGGCCACGGCGGCGGGCGTGCGGTGCAATGGTGATCCACCACAGCACGCCGATCCCGTCGACCGGCTCTCCGATGATCGCCTCACCCGATACCGTCCCGCCAGGATCACGCAAGGTCAGCTGCCACCCGGTCGGGTCTGTGCTCGAAGAGATCTCGGTGAGCGGAGATGCCTGGTCCGGCAGGGGAGCATCCAGCCGCCGGTGGATGTAACGCCAAAGGTCCCTCCCCGAGAAGCCAGCAGTCTCGAGCGCCTCGCGGGTCACCGAGCGATGACGCACCGGCAGTCCCTCCAATCCGAGGGTGAGCGCGGAGGCGAACTCGAACGCATACACCGGACGCGCCTCAAGCCCGGCGAGCGTGTGTGCGATGAGAGCGTCGGCGACTGTCCGGTCCTCGGCGTGCCGGTTCTGCTCGCGGCAATGCATCCACAAGATGAGCCCAGCCAGGTCGTGGGGACGAGTGGCATAGGAGACGACACCGACCACCTGACCAGTGGGAACGGTCACGACGTCGGTGCGGGGGATGTCCAGCTCGGCCCACCAACCACTGTCCACCGGTGAACGTCCGGCCAGGGCCTCAACGAGCATGGTCGGCGTCGTCCGGGGTTGACCGGGCAATCGGTCAGCGTTGACCAACTCTAGAACACCGGCTTCATCCGCAGCCGCATATGGGCGCACGACCAGGTGTCTTGTCGAACTGATGATCGTGACTCCTCACTCTTTCAAGGTTTGGCTACGCTAGCGTGGAAGTCGCCGCACAGCGGCCAGTGAGTGAGGGTTCCTTCGAGCGGGAAAGCAGTGGCAGTGGCATCCCGCCGGCGCTGATTTCGACACCTCTCCGGACATGCTGCTGGCCGGCCCCGAGATCAGCATGGCCGAGGCCAAGCGGCGCGCGGTGGAGCTGTTCCTGCACCTTCGCCAGCGCGACGGATCCCTCCACTGATCTACAACTGCGCCGTCTGAGCCTGGGAGGGCAACCGCTACCGAGCTCGCTGATCCGGGTTGATCATCAGGTTGCTGGTGGCGTTAGAGTGCCCGCAGGTCAGTGATCGAGGAGAGCGATGAGCGTGGTGGAACCTATCGATCCGGCGGTGTTCGAGCGCGAGGACCTGCGCGCGGCGCTGGCCGGTCACGACATCGGCGCGGTGTACCGAGCGCTTCGGCACGCGGGCGTTGGTCAACGGCGGATCGCGGCGCTGACTGGCCAGTCCCAGTCGGAGGTGTCCGAGATCGCCAACGGGCGCGAGGTCCATGACTACCGGGTGCTGGTGCGCATCGCGGAGGGTCTGGGTATCCCGCGTGAATGGATGGGTCTGTCCTTCGGCGCCTACCCTGAGAATGCCGAGGATCTGCCAAGGGAGGTTGTCGAGGAGATGCGTCGTCGCGCCTTACTCGCCACCGCGGGGATGGTCGTGGTGGGCAGGCCCTTGCTGGGAATCGGTGAGTTGGCTGGCCCGTCGCCGGTGCCGCCGCCGGAGCGGATCCTGGGGCTGCACGTGGTGAAGGTACGCGATCTCACCCAGCGGCTTGGCGAGGCCGGCCGTACCTACGGGGCCGATCCGCAGGTGAGCAGCGCGGCGGCCGCCTGGGCCAGTGACTTGCTGGAGGTGTCGGGTGCGGAGCCGGTCAAGCAGGCTTTAATGACGGCGGTGGCGGAGATGCACATCCAAGCCGGTTGGGAAGCGTTCGACGCCGGGCTGTATGACCGGGCCATGTATCACTACAACCACGCCTTGGAGCTGGCCAGCAAGTCTGGCGACGCCTACTGTCAGACCCTCGCCTTGAACTACACCGGGCTGGCCCACATGGAGCACGGTCACCCTAATGATGGGCTCAAGGTACTCCAATATGGGCAGATGAAAGCTCTGGATATCGAACAAGACGGCCAGCGAGCAGTCCTCGGGGCAGGTTCCCGGACCGCGCTGGAGGCCTGCGCGTTGGCTGACTCTGCTACCGCCCTTGACCGGCTCGGGTACCTAGACGCCGCCGATGTCGCGCTGGCGGAATCCCGCGAGCTGTGGCAGCCCACACCCACCGCGATCGATGGTGACCTGGACATGGTGGCTGCACGGCTGGAGCTGGAACGCGGGCGGCTGGACGCGGCGGAGCCGTTCGCCGCCGCGTCAGTCCGGCTCTGGGAGTGCCGCGGTGCTCAGCGCGGGCGCACGAGAGCCAGCATCCTGCTGGCCACTATCCACGTCCAAGCCGGTGAGTCCGACGGGTTGTGGCTGGCTCACGAGGCGATCACCGGCACCATGAAGCTCAGCTCAGCACGTGCCCGCCGAAACCTCGAACCACTGGTCACCGCGCTGCAAGCCCGCCCCCGCAGCGACTATCGCGACCTCGCCCGCACAGCCCACCTAGTCGCCACCACCCGGGTCTGACCCGCCACTGGCGATCACACCGATCTTGGGCTCGGACTGCCGACTCAACAGCGGTGCCGTCAAGGCAGGCTGAGAGAGCGCCGCTATCGATTTTGCGAGGAGGTGAACCACCTCGTTGACCATCTGGCGTTGACTGACCTTCGCTTCTCCTACCCCAAAGGCCAGGAGTTCCACCGACAAGCCTGGTGGTCGGAAGAGATGGATGCGCACGGCGAGGGTGAGACTCGTGTGGTGCTGCATGCTCTACCGGCTGGCCGCGATGAGCTGCTGCGCCTTACCCTCAAGTCGAACTCTGAAGTCGAGCACACCGACGACGGCGGCCTCACTTCGAGACGGTGGCTGCTGGTGCGCGCAACGACGACTCGCGGCTGCGTTCGACGCGCGGCCGTAACCCGGAAAGGTAAGCAGATGCCCGATACCCGTGCTCTGGCTCACCTGGACACGCTGGTTCTGCCGGTCACGCAGCCGTTCAACTTCCGCTACACCCTCTGGAAGCCGTCGCACTTCGCCACTGGCCTCGAACAGCACAGCCAGGAGGCGAGCTGGCGGACGTTTCGCGTGGGCGAGTTGCTGTGCGGCGTGGTGATGACGATGAACGGCGCTGGTACCCTGCGCGCCAAAGTTTACGGCGACCGACCGTGGCAGGAAGCCGACCGGAAACGCCTGACAGCGCGGTTGATCCAATCCTACGGGCTGAATGAGAACATTTCGGTGTTCCTCGCCCACGCCGAGCGGGTACTGCCGATGCGGGAGCCGCTGAGGCTGCTTTCCGGAATGCGGCAGAGCTGCCCCGAAAACCTGTTCGAGATTGCCATCATCTCGCTGCTCCTCCAGAACGCCACAGTGGCCCGAACCACCCAGATGATGACCAACCTGCTCGATCACTACGGTCATGTGGTCGAGTTCGACGGCGTGAGGCTCAAGGCATTCTTCACCCCGGAAGAGATCACGGGAGTGGACGAGGCCACCTTCCGTGTGCGTGACCGGCTCGGCTACCGGGCGAAGTACATCGGCCGCTTTGCCGAGTTCTTTGCAATGCACGATCCGGACGATGTCGACCACGCCGGCAAGGTCGAGCTGATGACCGAATTCCAGACGATCAAGGGGGTAGGGCCGTACACGGCGGCGATCATCGCGGGCCATGCGGTCCGCGACCCGTCAGCACTCGGGTTGGACGTGTGGAACCGCAAGCTGCTCGCCAAGCGCTTCCTTGGCATGGACAACGCGGAGCCTGAGGTCGTCATGGCCGAGATGACCCGGCTGTTCCCCGGCTACGAAGGGCTTGCCGGTTTGTACGTTATCGAGGATGTGTACCGGGAGCGGACAGTGGTTGAGTTGATCGGTCCAGTCGATCATGGGACTGGCGGGGACGCTACGATGGCGGCAGGCCTGACCTGCGAGTAGGCCCTGGCTACCTCGTCGACCTGGTCGTAGCCGACGCGCAGCAGGAAGGTGCTGTTGCGGCCGTAGGATTTCATGCCCAGCACGAAGAAGTTCGGCTCCGGTACCCGGAGCACGTCGACCCCGTGCGAGGCCTGCGCCAGGCAGTCCGCCGGGCCATCGCCCGCCGCGCCCAGCAGCGCGGCCGAGAGGTTCATCGGGGCGGCGGTGGCGTAGCACTCGTGCACCTGGAGCTGCCGGTACAGCGAGGTGTCACCCAGGAAACCCGTCAACGCGACGATGCGGTCTACGGCGATCTCCTCGACGTCACCGGTGGCGGACCGCAACGTGACGACCACACCGTCGGCTGAGGCGCGCAGTGCGTCCACCACTACGCCGGTGCGGACCTGCACACCGGGTACCGCGCCGGAGCGCAGGCGCTGGGCGACCTCGACCAGCTCTTGGCGCTGAGGCAGGGGATCGTCGGGAACCTCACCCCAGTCCGGGTCCGCCGCCCGCACCGCCCACATCACGCTGGTGCCGGGCCGTTCGGCCACCAGCGCGGCGAGGTCACGCGCCGCGGTCTGGGCTGACTTGCCCGCGCCGACCAGCAGGATCCGCGCATCCGCCCATCCCGGCGCGTCGCGGGCGACATCGGGGATCCGGCGGGTGATCCGATCAGCCAGCGCCAGCTCTCCGGGAGCGGGGATCCCACCGTCGCCGAGCACGTTGGCCTGGTCGTAGCTGCCGGTGCAGTCCAGCAGCAGGTCCGCCTGCGCTACCCGTTCGACGCCGTCCGGGCCGGCGATGAGCAACCGGAAGGGGCGCGAACCGCGCTGCGCAGTGCCGATCTCCTCGTGCTTGAGCAGGCCCTTCCGGGCGAGGGCGAGCACCCGGGTCCCCCGGCGAATGGCGGCGGCCAGCTCGGGCAGTTCCGCCAGGGGCTGCAGGAGCTGCTCGGCGAACTCGGCGCCGGTCGGGCAGTAGTCGGCGGGTTCTGGCTGGGCGAGGCCGGCGGCCTCCAGATGGGCCCGCATGCGCGCCGAGGTGTTCATCGACCACGGCGTGAACAACCGGATGTGGCTCCACGCCGTCACGTTGGCGGCCACCGACGCACCGGCCTCGTACACGGTGACCGACCAACCGTCGTCGAGGAAGGCCAGCGCGGCATCCAGGCCGATCGGTCCGGCGCCGAGGATCGCAACGTGGCCAGGCCGCTCGGTCACCGCTGTCACGTGCGCTCCTTACGATCGGATGGATGTCGGATCTGTCCGTACTGACCCGCTGGTGCTTGTTAAACCGTACGCGCTGACGGCCTGACGGTGGGACAATCGGCGAGCACCCGGCCGGATGGGCCGGCCGCTTAGGTGGGGAGAGCCCCCGGTGGACACAGACGGTAGTGAGCGGGCGACCTGCCACCTACCGGTCGGCACGGTGACGTTCATGCTGACCGACGTCGAGGGTTCGACGCGTCTGTGGGAGTCCGCTCCGGAGGCGATGGGTCTCGCGGTGGCCCGCCACGATGAGCTGCTGGATGCGGCGATCGCGCTGCACGGCGGGGTGCGGCCGGTACAGCAGGGTGAGGGCGACAGCGTTTTCGCGGCGTTCGTTCGAGCCTCGGATGCGCTGGCCGCCGCCTTGGACATCCAGCGGGCGTTCCACGAGGAGACGTGGCCCGACGGGGCGTCGTTGAGATTGCGGATCGCGCTGCACACGGCCGAGGCGCAGCTGCGGGACGACAGCAACTACTTCGGGCCGGCGGTCAACCGATGCGCGCGACTGCGGGCGGTCGCGCACGGTGGGCAGGTCGTGCTGTCCCGGACAACCCGGGACCTGGTCCTGGACCGGCTACCGGAGGATGTCGAGTTCGCTGACCTGGGGGTGCACCGGTTGCGGGATCTGGGGCGACCGGTGCATGTGTTCGGGTTGGTGCATCCCGATCTGCCGGCTGGGTTTCCCGCGTTGCGCTCGTTGGACACGTTGCCCAACAATCTGCCCGGTG
>JBOHFF010000097.1:0-34193 GCA_050699515.1 Pseudonocardiaceae bacterium | reverse complement strand
ACTTAGCTAAGGATGACAGAGTGGCTCATGATCACCGTTTTGGTGTCGAAAGTGACAAAATGTGTCGAATTCGGCACCAAAACGGTGATCATGAACGGTTCGGCGGCCCTAACTTAGTGACATTGCCACCTGGGTACGGGTCCTCATCGCCCCTACGAGGGATAGCAATATGAGCAAGGAACGCCTCGCCACCGAGTACGAGTGGTCATCATTGCCCCTACGAGGGATCGCAACGGACTCACCTGGAAAATCTGCTCGCAGTGTGGCTGTGGCGCTGCCTTTCCGCACAGTTCTTCGGCGCGGACTCGGTGAGCTGCGCTTCCCAGGGTGCGCGCTTCATGGTCCTGCTTGGCCGGGATTGCCAGGCGTGGAGCTCAGCCAGCAGCACGCCACCCGTGCGGCACCGGTCATCAGGGCCAACTCCGCGCCCGCATCCGTGGAGACCCAGCACGAGCGCTCGGCGGCCGGTCGCCTCCCCGAGGAACTGAGGTTACCAAAGGTAACCGGGCATGGACCTCATGGCATGGTCATCGCTAGCGTGGGCGCATGCCGTCGGCTGAGCGCGACCTCAACGCGGACGACGCACTCGAAGACTTCGATCACCGCGAGCTCACCTTCCTCGGCGAGACCAAGAGCGTCCTCGTCGCGGGCAGCGGGCCGGCGGTAATCGTGATGACCGAGATACCGGGCATCCACCCGTACGTCTGCCGCTTCGCGCGCTGGGTGCGCGACGCCGGCTTCACGGTCTGGATGCCGAGCCTGTTCGGCGAGCCGGGCCAGCCCTACTCGATCCCGCGGGTACGCGGCGTGCTGCTGCGCGTCTGCATCAGCCGCGAGTTCCGCGCGTTCGCGGCGAACCGCTCGAGCCCGGTCGTCGACTGGCTGCGCACGTTGGCGGCGCACACGCACCCGATCTGCGGCGGACGGGGCGTCGGCGCGATCGGCATGTGCGTCACCGGGAACTTCGCGCTCGCGATGATGCTCGAGCCGGCGATGCTGGCGCCGGTGCTCTCGCAGCCCTCGTTACCGCTCGGCCGGGCCAGCGGCCTGCACATCGGGGCGGACGAGCTCGCGCAGGTGAGGGCACGCATGCAGCGCGAGGACCTCACGGTGCTCGCCTATCGCTTCGCGGGTGACCGGCGCTGCCGCGCGGAACGCTTCGCCGCCTACGAGCAGGCGCTCGGCGACCGTTTCATCGGGCACGTGCTGCCGGACGAAACGGCGAACCGCGAGGGCATCGCCGGGCGACTGCCGCCGCACAGCGTGGTGACGACACACCTGATCGATCGCGACGGCGAGCCGACGCGCCGAGCACGCGACGAGATCCTCGAGTTCTTCCGCGAGCGACTCACCGGTTAGATCTTCGGCCGGCTCCAGGCGCCTGGACCCGAAAGGTGGGTGGCGAACCAGCTGATCCAGCGTCGTTGGGCGGGGGTCTCGATCGCTCGTGGGCGGTAATGCCGGCGGGTCCAGTTGAGGGCGTCAGCGGCGGGATGTCCGGCGAGGATGGCCATGCAGGCGATGACGGTGCCGGTACGGCCGACACCACCGCCGCAGGCGACCTCGACCCGCTGCCCGGAGCGGGCGAGCAGGTAGGCGTGCTGGATCGCGGCAGCGGCCGACTCGTCGTCGCGAGGAGTTCGGAAATCGGGCCAATCGATCCAGTCCGCGGGCCAGTCGGGACGCCAGAGGCTCCCGCGGCTTCGAAAGAGCCGACGTGGCGATGGGTCGTCCGGCGAACGGCCGAGGTAGAGCCCGTAGGTGGGCCGGGGCCCGGGCGGGAGGGGCTCACGTCGTCCACGCCCGCGCAGTGCGGTTCCATCGGGCAGGCTGATCGCGCCGGTGAGGAGGTCGCTCATAACGACCATGCTGCCGAACTCGGCGACACCACGGTCAGCCACCACTGGGAAGAGCCACGGGACAGGGCCTAGTCCGCCCACCAGGTGCGTACGACGTTTTCGGCGTCCTTGCCGCGCGGGGAGAAGTCGAGTGCGTGCGCGCCACCCGTGTCCGGCAGGACATCCCACACCCACCAGAAGACGCCGGCCCACCATGGCTGCTGGTCAAAGCTCGTGAGCAGGGCCTGGTAAGCGGCGGCTTGCTCAGCCTGGTCGGGCGTCTGGCTGATCGTCCAGGAATAGGGGCGGGTGGTGGTCCCGCGCGCGCTGGTATAGCCGGCTTCGGTGAACAGGATCCGGCGCTGGGTTCGGGCCGCGAACGCGGCCAGATCGGCCCGAATGGGTTGCCAGGCCTGTTCCAGCGCAGTCGCGTCCGTTGTGGGCTGTTGGCTCAACGACCAGTACGCGTCGATACCGATCAGATCGAGTGCGTCCCAGAAAGCAACGTGATCATATTCATTGAAATTCGCGGCGTACAGGACGGTTCCTTGATATCGCGCACGCACCATGCGGATGACATCCAACCACCGATCGCGGTCATGTGAGACCCCGGCGAGCTCGGTCCCGATCGCGAACTGCTCGACTTTGTGCCGGGCCGCGATGTCCGCGTAGTGGCGGATGAAGGTCCGGTAGGAGGCGAACCAGGCATCGTGGTCGCTCGGACGGATCTCAGCTTGGCTTCCAGGGGAATCCGACACGTCGACGGCGGGTTTGAGCAATACCTTCAGGCCGTACTCGTGGGCGAGCGAGATCGCTCGTGCCACCCCACGGTCAGTTGCCGTCTGCGACGTCGACGTGATCTCGTTCGCATCCTTGCTGTCTTGATATCCCGTGGGAGTGAATTGTATCCAACCCGCGCCCGTATCAACAACCTCGCGAATATGATCGTCCATCTTCGGATCAGTGTAACCATCGCGATCCCAAGTCGGCAGAGCGAACCCGCGCTGCTGCACATGGGACTTAGCGCGGGGAGTACCGGAGCAGCCGGCCAGCAAACAACCGGCAAACAGCGCAACCACCAAGAAGATGCCGATCGACGGATTTGCTCGCCACGGACTGGTGGGTGTCTGGCCCAGCCGGTACCGCCTCGCGTCGGTGACTGCGCGTATCCACGACATGGTCGGTGTCTTCCGGTCGGTATGACGTGTCGAGAATAGTCTAGCCGCGTCTCTCACGAGCACTCCGCGCCCTGTGCGCACGGACCTGCCGCACCCCCCGCCGAATCTTCTGCCACCAGAGCGCCCGGTCCTCCATTGCGGCGACGGCCGCCCGACCGTGAACCAGGGAGGCATAACTCGCAACACCACCGGGGGTCCTGGCCATGAGCAACCGTTGACTGTGGACAGCTTGGGGTCGCAAGCGTATCTTATGAGGTTCCACGCCGCGCAACATGCTGTATACCGAACAGTCGAGCCGCAGCGCCACGTTCAGATTGTGACGTATCAACATTGCGGTGACGTCAATCAATCCTCGAAGCTCGGGATCCACTCCCCTCAGGTAATCACCGACGAAGTCGTGTCCGATGACGACCAACTCGCAGGCGAGCAGTCGCTCCCCGATCCGGTACTGAAAAAGTTCGGCCTGACCACTGGTGACCATCACCCGGGCTGCCCGTGCGAGATGTTCGGCGAATCGCGGCCGCAGGTGTTCCACGTCGATGTCCCGACCTTGCCACTGCCGCTCGTGCAGTCGCAGGAGCTCGGCGACCGCCCGTTCGACGTCGACTACGGGAGTAGCGCTCACGCTGATGCCCTGCGTATCGATCTTTTTCAACTTTCTCCGCAGTGTACCGGCCGTGCGCCCGCCCAATTCCGTCAATAATAAATGCAGGGGCTTGGCGGCGAGCTGCAGGCAGGTGGAGTCCGCGAATCGCCATCGCCCGCCCGGCCAGTGATCGAAAAGACGCTGCGCGGCGGCGGCGGGACGCACTTCGTGCATGTCGATGACACGCCATCGCGGCTCCTCGCGCAGCGCTGCGCAGAGGATTCGCACCGCTTCGGTGGCGCAGCTGTCGTCGACGAGGATGTCGGTGAAATCTGATACGCCATGCCCGATGGGTGACAACACCGCATACGGCCCCCGGTATCTCAACATGAACGGCGCGAGAGCCACCAGTTCCCCTTTCTTGCGCACGAGAACGAGGCGCAGCCGGCCTGACACGCCATAGGACCGCCACCACGAATCCAGCCAGGCATGCGATTGGAATGGTGTGGCGCTCGAGCATCGGGCGTAGAGCTCATTCCACTCCTGCGCCAGGTGCACGAACGCGAGATCATCCCGGCAGGTCTCGGTCGACCAGTCGCTCACGGCGGTGATCGCCGGCGCCTCCTGGACCGGGGCGGGACGCAGCAGCCGGAAACGGCCCTTCGCGGTGAGCGAGTGGCGAACCCGCTTGGCGTCCAGGCGCCAGGAGTGGTCGCCGTCATGGACATAGGTACGCGTGAGCGCATGGCGAGAAGTCAGCGCGGAACGCCAGACGGCACACCCGTAGTCATAGCCTGCCGCCCGGACCGCATCCATGACCTGAGCAGTGAGAGCGCCGTAGGGGTAGCAGAAACCACTCACCTGCTGGCCGCTGATCTCTCGCAAGACCGCCCGGCTGCGCACGAGTTCCTCGTGAAGCTGCTTGCCGGAGGCGGAAATCAGCCGCGCGTGGGTGAGGCCATGTGAACCGATCTCCATGCCGGCGGCGACCACCTGGCGCAGCTGATCGGGTGTCAGCAAGCGCTTGGTAGGACCGCCTGCGTCCCACGCGTTGGTCCCGCCCAGCCGGCCCGCTAACGCGAACACCGTCGCGGTGAACCCGAAGCTGGTCAGGATCGGCAGCGCGTAACCGAGAAAATCTTCGTATCCGTCGTCGAAGGTCAGTCCGACCAACGTGCCGGAACAGCGTGTGGTCTGCGCATCGAGTAGTTCCCGCACCGAGGTGCCGCGCAGTCCCCGCCGGCTCAACCAGCGCATCTGATGCTCGAATCGAAGCGGGCTGACAGTCACTTCGAAGGGGTCTCGTTCGTACGGCGAGATCGAGTGGTACATCAGAATCAACGGCATGGCACAACGCTCATCACCCATGGCAGGACCTTCCCAACACCCGCTGGTACACCTCATCGAGGCGTGGTAGCACCCGCGACAACATGAACCGTGCCGCCTTCGCCGGACCCGCCGCGCCGAGCCGCATCCGCAACGGCTCATCGTTGAGCAGGCGACGGAGCGCAGCCGCGAGCGCGACCGCATCGCCCGCAGGCACGTGCAACCCTTCGACCCCATCGGCCACCGCGTCCACCAGACCGCCGATCGCCGACACCACGCACGGGGTGCCGGCGGCCAGGCACTCGATGGCCACCCGCCCGAACCCTTCTTCCACCACGCTCGGAACGACACCGACCGCGGCATGCCGCCAGGCGGCGACCACCTCGACCGGCGGGACGGGGGGGACGACGACGAGTCCCGGCCGGTCCGGAACTCCGAATCCGGGGCGGGGCGAGCCGGCCAGGACGAGTGGCACGCGCATTCCGGATGCGCACAGTCGGTCGTAGGCATCCAGCAGGATGCCGACACCCTTGTGCGCCCCGAGTGCGCCCGCATAGAACAGGTACGGCCCGGTGGGGGGGACGAAGCCGGGCCGCGCGGCGGTCCGCGCATCGGTGGCCAGCGTGAGCAGTTCGTCATCGAGGTAGGTCGGGATCACGTCCATCGGAGTGCGGTCGCCCGGACGTGGCGCCGAGCCGTGCGCGGCCAGCGCGGAGGAGATAGCCAACCATTGAGCAACCTGGGGGTGGCGCCGCGAGGCGATCTGGTGCAGACCAGCAGCCAGCGGCACTCCTTTCAGGCCATAGTGAGCGAACGCACAACTGACGCATTTTCGCAGTTCAGGTCCTGCGCACAGGTCAGCTCCCCGGTAACGCATCAGCCTCGTGGCACATACCTGGCTGAGGTCGTGCGCCGTGGCGACGACCGGGACACCGGCGTTTCGAGCGGCACCGAGCACGCTGTAGAGGATCCAGCCGTGGACGTGCACGATGTCGGGACGCAGTCGCCTCATCAGGCCGGAGAACGCCCGCGCGAACCAGGGGTCTGGAACCGGCGGGAAAAAGAAGCGTCCCGGCTCGACATAAGCACCCGGCAGGCGCGCCATTGCCATCGGTAAGCGATGGATCTCCACGTTGTGGAGGTCCTCCCGCCTCGGGGCGTCGGGATGAACGGGGGTCACCACCGCGACCTTGTGGCCGTGGCGGGCTTGAGCGCGAGCCAGATCCGCGACCGCGAGTTCCAGGCCACCGACGTTGGGCTGGAAGCTGTCTGTGGCATGCACGACACGAGTGATCATCGGCGTTCCCGTGTCCCGTCGAGGCGGGGGGAGGCGTTCCCGGCCAGCACACCCGGCGGAGGCGGTGGCGGCCCGTCCCGCCCGTAACCGATGGCGAGGAGCACCACCACCATCCCGAGGCTTTGCGCGGCCAGCTCCGACCAACCCGCACCGGCGATTCCCCAGTAGGGGAGGGTGAACCACGACCCGAGCAGAAACACGGCCGCCATCGACAGATTGAGCGCCGCAGCGGCAACGAGCCGGCGCCGCAGCCGCAGAACCGAGACCGCCACGCTGGTCACCGCATCCGGCAGGCTCGCCAGTACCAGCGTGATGAGTAGCGTCGTGCCGTAGCGAGCGTAGTCGGCGCCGAACAGGCTGAGCAGCCGCGAAGCGAACAGGCACGTCACCGCCCCGGGAACCACCAGAATCGCACCGGTCAGCCACAGCGAACGGCGCACCTGCGCCCGGAGTCGTTCGGGGCGATCGGCGCAATCCGCGAGCAACGCGGTGGATACCGCGGCGGCCACGGAGCAGAACGTCAAGCCGACCATCGAGGCCATGTAGAGATAACCGACCTGGGCGGCCGAGACGCGCTCGGCAGCCAGGATCGGCAAGACGAATCCGGGCAGTTGGGCGCCCAACGTGGTGAGGTGCTCCCAACCCACGCCGCGTCCCAGGTGAGGTAGCCAGCGACGGCCGGGGCGGAAGCAAAATCCCGGCACCGCCCGGACCAGCAGCCACAGCGACAGCGCGAACGAGATCGCGAACGACGCCAGCCACACGAGCAGGATGGCGAAGATATTCACCGCTTCCGCGGCCACCGCGAGCACCCCGAGGCTCAGCAGGACCACCACGGCAGCGAGCCGGGCCACGCTCGCCGCGACCGTGCCCAGCAGGGAGAAATCAGCTCGGCGTACCCCTACCAGCACGGCGTTGACCACGAGAAGCAGGGCAGCGCCCGCCGACCCGGCACCCATGATGGCGACCAGCCACGGGGTGCCGAGGGTGACCCGCACCGAGGCCGGCAGGAACAGGCATGCGATCACCCCTAACGCGCCGGCCAGACCAGCGGTGAGAATCAACGCGGTGCTCGACAACCCGCGCAACTCGGCCAGATCCGCCGTCGGCAACGTCCGGATGAGCAGGGGTACGAACCCACCGGCGGCCAGCAGCGCGACGAGAAGCATCGCTGAGATCACCGTGGCCGTCATACCGACCTCGGCCGCGGTGACGTTACGCGCGCAGGCCGTCCAGAACAGGTAACCCAGACCGGCGGTGAGATTCGACGCCACGACGATGGCCGCGCTGTTGCCGAGCAGCCCATGGCCGTTGGGCGCGCCGGGACCGTTCATCCCGCACACCAGCCAGCTGGCAACACGGCCTGCGTGGACGTGCCTGACCGTAGCTCACGCAACGTCACCTTGACCGGATCAGCCTGCTCAACGACGCTGGTCGGCCCGCACAGCGCGGAGCGGGCCGTGGGATCCAGCACCACGAGCAGGGTCGTGCGATCGGTCGTCCCGCGCTCGTCGGTGACGCGGAAACGAGCCGGAACCGGACGGCCGCGCTCGTCGACGGTGGCGAAAGCAACACCGCGGAGCGCCGCGGACCCGTGGGGGCCGATTCCCGCCAGTGCGAGCGCTACATCCGCACCGGCGGGGGCGGAAACCTGTTCAGCCGCAATCTCCGAGGGCAGGAGCTGAGTCGTGGGCCATATCGCGGCGGCCACGACGGTGACCGCAGCGGTCATCGTGATCGCGAACCACCCGACGATCGCGCCCCGCAGGCGTGCGGCACCGCGCACTGGCAGGGTCGGCCGGCTGGCGCCGCCGAGCGCGGCGAGCAGCGCGCACACGACCACGATCAACCAGTCCAGCCGCCGGATGTGCTGGTAGTTGATCTGGTATGTCCAGTATTCCATCGCGAGCCAGATCACGACCTGGGCGCAGATACCACCAGCCGCCGCGAACACGAGGATCCGCATCCGAGGATCGACCGGGCGCGGCAGGAGACCGAGCGCGACGCCCAGGCAAATAGCGGCGGTGGAGGCGCTGGTTACGCCGATGATGCTCCAGGCGGTCGGATCGGCTCCCTGCGCCAGGTAATGCACTACCACCCCGACAACGGCATACCAGGCGAGCAGCGCCCCGACGCGGGTCGCCAACCGCGCGATGGGACCGGTTCCCGTGCGCATTACCAGAGCGGAGAACCACCCGCCTGGGACGAACCAGACACCCAGGATGCCGCACACCGCGGCGAGCCATGCAGCCGCGCCGTGGGGGCCCGCAAAGGGCTCCCCGCCGGGCGGTTGCCACCGCTGGGCAGTGATGAGCAGCGTCACACCGAGGAATGACTCGGCAAGGATCCGCCACCGCGTGGTGCGCTCCCGCGGAGCCTTCTGGTGATAGTCATCGGGGCCCGTCTTCACATCGGTCCGCTCACCCGGGAGGACACCCGGGCGCGACACGGAAGGATCGGGCCCTCTCAAGGCAGTTCTGATGGAATTCATGCGTCACCCAACGGCCTGTTCTCGACATTCACCGGCCATCGTGTGGATCAATAGATCACGGTCGACCCGGTAGACGATCAGCGGGCCGGCACCATACATTGCCTGCAACCACGGGAGGCAATTGAACCGGTCGAGCGCTGACGCCGGATACAGGTGATCGCTATTCGCACCGGGTTCGTCCATCGTGAACCAATACCCCAGAGCCGGTCGCGCCGTCGCCATCCGCCGGTCTACGACGATGTAGCGAATCTTGGAGTCGTGCAGCTCCTTGAGCACCTCAGGGCTGATCGGGGTGTCCATGATGAACATGTCCCATAGCGGGAACGCCGGACTGGGCGACAGCGCAGCCATGCGCCCGTACGCGCCGAGCTCGAAGGAGGCGTAACGGTCGGCCAGCACGGGGGTATCGATGGGAGTCTGCGCCGCAACCCAGTCACTGACCGCCCTGCCTTGCGGATTGATCGACCGCACGTCGTCCCCGACGCGCGGTGCACCGGGAAAACGAACGGAGACGTCTTCCTGGCCGGCGGCCATAGCGCCCACCGCCATGACGACGAACACCGCACCCGCGACGCCGACCCGCGTGTTGGGTGAACGGAACAGGCCGGCCAGCCACGCCACCCCGGGCAGGTTCCGGTGCTCCTCGCCGAACGTCGCGTCATCCCGGTGCACGCTGAAAGAGCAGGCCACACCGCAGATCACCGCGATCCCGATGAAGCTGAACGCCCAGGAGCGGTGCGCCCCCTCGGTGCCGCCCATGGTGAACAGCGCAGGCAGGCTCAGAAAGAACAAGCTCGCCAGCGCCCCGAACACCCATACCGCCGAGCCGACCTGACGCCGATTGCGCCAGATGACGTATCCGGCAACGAGGACCGCCGCGAACACCACGACCGGAAACATGAACGCGGACAGCACTTCATAGAACGGCAGCCGCGTTCCGGCGAACAGGGACCGCCCGCCAGAATCGCTCGACTCCGACCGCGGCGAAAGGCCGACTATCTGGCTGAGCTGTGTCCACCCACGCGTGAGCGATGGACTCAGGTATGTGATGATCACCTTCAGTTGCCTCGCGAACCAGACAGCGGTCGCTCCCAGCGCGCAGAATGTGACGATCGCCAGCGGCCAGACTTTTTCTGATGGCAATGCAACGCCGGAGGAGTCCAGCGCCGGCCTACCACGGAATGCCACGCTCGCGCACGTGAGTGCCACCAGCAGGGCACACGAGATGATCGTCGTGAGGTGATGGACCACCGGTATCACCATCGCGGCGAACGCCGCCACGGCGATATACCGTGGACGGAACCGGATAACTCCGCGGGCGGCGGTGACCGCTGCCGCCAGACACCAGATGAGTAGCGGCAGCGCGAGGCTCTCGTAGGCGACCGAGGCGTCGAAAAGTACCCATGAGGGGTTGAGCGTGTAGACGACAGCGCCGATCGCCGCCCCGGACGGGGATGCGCCGAGGCCACGAACGAGCTGATAGCTGCCCAGGACAGACAGCACGTGCGCCAAGACGATGACACCCAGCCCGACCGTCCACAGCGATAACCCGCTCAGGTGAGCGATCGTGCTGACCGCCTGGTGCAGCCCGGGGAAGCCCTGGGTGATGGGCAGCTGGTAGGAAACGTGGCCGACGTCGCCGTTCAGATAGGCCTCGAGGATCTGCCGGGTGTGCGCGTACTCGTCAGTGCCCAGCGGCCCGGTCGGGTTGCGCAGCAGTTTCGGCAACGTCCCGAACAGCGCGAGACCCACCAGCGCGAACATCCGCGTCAGTTCATCGATCCGGGTAGCGCAGCCCAACGCGGTGAGCGACAACATCCCCGTCAGGAAGCCCGCCCAGTACAACGCGAACGTCAACTGGTCGGTACCGGTGGTCAGGGCTGCCGCGTGGTGGTAGGAGACGACGAGGAGAACAGATCCCCCCATGGCGCCGAACGTGGCTATCGCACTCAGCGCTACCGGCGGCAGAGGGCGATTCAGCAGTGGGCGATTCAGCAGTGGGCGATTCATTTGGGGCGGTAGCGCAACACGGTGAGCAGCTGATCCGCCATCATCGCCGGCGTCGGCAGGGTGCACGCCGCGGCCCGTTCTGCCCGGGGGCTCACCTCCATCAGAAGTCTTTCGATCGCATCGGCGTAGCGGGCCACCGCTGTGTGTCTCGCGGTATCGATGGCGACCAGCTCCGCGAGTGCTGCTGGTCCGGCACGAACGACTACTTCGTGGTGTGCAGGAATATCGCTGGCGACGACCGGAAGCCCGGCGACGAGCGCTTGCGCCACCGCGATCCCGAAGGCTTCGTGTTCGCTCGCAGTCGCGTACAGGGTGGCCGAGGCCCACCAGCGCCCGAGCGTCTCGTCACCGACCAGTCCGGTGAACGTGACCATGTCCTGCACGTCGAGTTGATCCGCCAGTTTCCGGCAGACCACAAGGCCGGATCCATCCCCCACCACGACGAGCCGCACCGGCACCTGCCGACGCCGTAGCTCGGCGACAGCACGAACCACCAGGTCGGTGCGTTTGTACGGCTCCTGCCGGGCGACCGTGAGCACCACCGGCAAGGTCGCTGGGTACGGCTGGCCGCGCACCGGATCGTCCACCGCGAGCGGGATGACGACCAACTTGTCGTGCAAGACCTGGCGGGGAAAGTCCCGCCGGAGCGCTC
Organism: Pseudonocardiaceae bacterium; assembly: GCA_050699515.1. Classification (GTDB taxonomy): domain Bacteria; phylum Actinomycetota; class Actinomycetes; order Mycobacteriales; family Pseudonocardiaceae. Next base: position 22,815 of record JBOHFF010000097.1, on the reverse strand, counting down.
GAGCCTCGGCATCGGTGTCCACAACGATGTGGCGGCTTGCCGCCAGCAATCGCCGTCCGGCGATTCTGTAGGGCCGATGCAGCATGGCCCGCAGCCTCGTGTGGCCGGTTCCATGGTAATGCGGAGTGAGCACCAACGACGTGCACGCCCGCTCGGATACCATCCACGCCAGCGGGGTGTGATAGCTGTGGACCCATCCCACATCGAACCGCCCGGGCCGCGCTGCGGCGCGCACCGCGGCGGGGGACGGCACGTCGAAGGACGAGCCGACGGGGAGCGGGTGCCGCTCGATCGTGAACCCGTCCCGGCAGCTCCGCGCCGGTAGCCTGGCGCTGCGCGGTGCCTGGGTGACGACGGTCACCGCAACCCCCCTGGCGGCGAGTGCGCGAGCAGCGTGCTCGGTATAGGTCTCCATTCCTCCCCGGAACGGGGCAAAGCGCGGAACCACGAGCCCGACACGCAAACAGGAACCCGGCATGAGGTGGGGCACCTGGACCTCCCCGGTTGAGCTGATCGTTCACCCGCGAGCCCGACGTGCGGCAGTGACACGCTCTCCCCGAAGAGTCATGGTGATCGTGGCGCGGCTCCACCCAGCCCCGCATCATCAAAAATGCGGAATCCGGCCGGCACTCAGCGTCACACGCTGGGTAACGTGGCGGCGGGGAAGCAAGCGGCGATAACTCGATCGAGTGACACTGGAGCGAGACTGGAGAACTACTGGAGCGTAGGGGCTTGTGCGATTTCTGTCACGTAGTTCATGATTTGTCACGTCAGGGTATATATCGATCGGGGTCAGGCGCCGATGTACTTCACTTAAAGTGGTCGCCTTATGCTCGCTAGGTTGCGCGATGAATCCGCTTTGTCCGAATGACGGTCCCTCCGATCGGTACGCGAACTGGGTGCGACCGGGTGTTGGCGTCCTGATAGCCGCCGCCGCCGGATTATTGATCTTCTTATCAGGTCACAACCGAGCCTTGTCCAGTGACGGTTTGTTGATCGTCAATGGTGTGACAGTCGCGATTGGCGCGGCAGGCTCCCTGTTCATGGGGATCGCGGGCTGGTTGGCCCGGCACCGCCGGACGGTGTGGGCAAGTGCCGCGCTGGCCCTGTACAGCGTGGCTGTCGTGCCATTCACCGTCGTTCTCACGGTCTCCGAGCAGGCCGGAATGACGCTCTCGGCAGTTCGGCTGGTGGCCTATTGGGCGGTGGTCGGGCTGCTCGCCCTGGCCGTGCGCCCGCCACGGATCACCGTGAGACTCGCAAGTGGGGTACTGGCCGGATGCGGTTTGCTGTCCGCGTGGGCCGCCGTGGGGATAGTCCCACTGGGGCATGAAATGATCAATTTCACGACATCCTTGACCGTGGCGCAAGCAGCATTGGTGACCGCCCTATGCTGCCTCGCGGTCACCGTGGCGGTCCATGGCTGGCGAGAACGTAACGAACCGCTCCGCCGAGTGGGTCTTGGTCTTTTGCTGATCGTGGCATCACACCTGTACGGGATCGTCTCCGCCATGCCGATCTCAGAACCGGATCTTGCCTTCTCGGTGCCCCGACTGATCGGGTTGATGCTGGTAGCGGTGGCGTCGGCGCAGCTGGCTCGACGGGAGTGGCATGCCAACCAGGTCGTGTACAGCGAGCTGCGCGTAGCGCGTTTGAGGCAGGTGCATCGAGAGCGAGCGGATCAGCAGACCGCCGAACGTGACCACGAGCTACGCAACGCGTTGGCCAGTCTCGCGGGTTTCCACCTGCTGCTCGGTGAATCGCTCGACACCGATGAGGCGCAACGGCTGCGGCGAGCCGTAGCATCAGAATTGCGCAGATTGGCCGCGATGCTGGGCGAGCCACAGCCGGATGGGGGGACAGAGGGCTATCTGGTATCGGAAGTCCTGGCGAATATCGTGACTTTGCGCCAGGCGGCGGGGTGCGACGTGGAACTCGACGTTGATGAGCGGCTGAGGGTACGAGGGTCACCGGACGTTCTCGCCCAGGTTGTGACGAACCTTCTCGCGAACTGCGAGCGACACGCACCCGGCAGCCCCGTGCGCGTCAGGGCCAGCATGGATCAGCACCGCGTGCTCGTCGAGGTGACCGATGACGGCCCAGGAATCCCTGCCCACCTGCGGTGGACCGTGCTGGAACGGGGTACCCGTAGCGGACACACGGGGGGTAGCGGATTAGGTCTGCATATCTGCCGCCGGTTGCTCACAGCACAGGGCGGCGCCCTACGGGTGGTGGGCGCTCCCCCCGGACACGCGGGCTGCACGGTGCTCGTTGAATTGCCCTCGGCACTCGATTACCGACCAGCACCGCAACCAGCACCGCTGAGGATCGCGGACTGACGCATGGTGACTGACCCGCCAGCGGGTGGGAAACATCCGCTGAAACCGGAAAATTATCCCGTCCTCGTCGTCGATGACCACGAACTGTTCAGTACCGCACTGGTCATCGCCCTGCGAAACCATCGGGTGAACGCCGAGCAACTCGCGGCCCTCAGCAAGGACGCGATCCTCGCGGCGGCCACCAGCCGCCCGGCCGGTCTCGTCGTTCTCGACCTCAACCTGGGACGGGATGCCGAGGGCCACTGGCGCAACGGTCACGATGTGGTACAGGCACTGCGCAGCCACGGGTGGAAGGTACTCGTGGTGAGTGGCAGCTTCGAACCGGATTGGATCGCGCCTGCCATCGCCGCGGGCGCGATCGGCGTTGTGGCCAAGTCCGCGTCTTTCGACGCACTGCTGAACACCGTGCTGACGGCGGCGGCCGGCAAGGCCGTCATGTCAGAGGACGAACACCGAACGTGGCTGCACCTGCACCGCCGCCACAATGCACGCGAACGCGAACTCACCCTACAGTTCGGAAAATTGAGCGACCGCGAACGCGCCGTCCTCGAGATGTTAGCGGACGGGCATCGAGCCGCGACGATTGCCGAGAAGTCGTCGGTATCGCTGGTCACCGTTCGCAGCCAGATCCGATCCATCCTGGCTAAACTCGCCGTCCACTCTCAACTGGAAGCTGTTGCGCTGATCCGAGAGCGCCCGCGATGGTACTCGCGGCAACCACCCGGTCCCCGCTAGAGAGATCCACAGTTTTGACGATGCGAGAGTAACGCTGACTACGCCACGCTCAGCATGACTCGCCTCATTCCGCACGGAGGTGCATGTGACCAGCCTCAGCTCGGATATGGCACGGCTGCTGGAGTCCGCGGACCCACCGAACAATACGCCGCTCCGGAGGACCACGGTGACCGTCGTCATTCCCGCGAAAAACGAAGCAGGAAACATCGCTTGGGTCCTCGACGAGATCCCAGCCTGTGTCAATGAGATCATCCTCGTCGACGGGAAATCCACGGACGCCACCCTGGTGACCGCTCGCCACTGCCGCCCCGATGTGCGCGTGGTGGTCCAGCAAGGCGCCGGCAAGGGTGACGCCCTGCGCGCCGGCTTCCAAGCAGCTTCCGGAGACGTGATCGTCATGATCGACGCCGACGGCAGTATGTCGCCACGAGAGATCCCCCACTTCCTGTACTACCTCGCGAACGGCTACGACTTCGTCAAGGGCTCGCGGTTCATGGGCGGCGGCAGCTCACTGGACATCACCCGAGTACGCAGGCTCGGCAACCGTGCTCTCCTGCAGCTGGTGAACACGCTCTACCGCGCCAACCTGAGCGACCTGTGCTATGGATTCTGCGCGTTCCACCGTCGCTACCTCAGCTTTCTGGATCTGACGACCCCAGGGTTCGAGATCGAGACCCAGATGACGATCTGCGCTGTGCGGGCGGGCCTGCGGATCGCTGAGGTGCCGAGCATCGAGATGCCGCGACGTCACGGCCGGTCCAATCTGCGGACCTTCCGGGACGGAACGCGCGTGCTGCGCACCGTGCTGCGCGAGCACCGGAGTGGGATCAGCGGGCACGCGGTGCAACGGATCCGTCAGATGGTGCACAGCTGCGCGGGCAGCACCGGTCTCCGCCGGGGTCGTGACATCAGGGACAGTCGTGACATCAGACCGGGTGCCCTCCCGCCCCGATTGCGCTGAACATCTCGGCGTAGCGATCGACCGTCCGTTCCCACGAATGCGGGTCCGGGAAGCGCTGGCCACGCAGGGTCGCAGCCTTCGGCAACGCCGCACCCAGGGCGTCAACGTCGTGCGGCGGCACGAAAATCGCGCCACGGTAGTCCCGCGCGGCCTCGATGAGACCGCCGACCCGGGTGACCACGACAGGTAATCCGGCGCTCATGGCCAGATGGAGTGGTCCGCTGGCTGAGGAGCGATGGTAGGGAAGGACGACGACGTCCGCCGCCGCGAACAACGCGGTCACTTCGTCATCTGTGATGTAACGGCTCACCTGCTCGATCCTGTCGCGGTACCGGCTGCCCGCGATCAGCTCACTGGGCAGGGTGTGCCCTTCCCAGATCTCCCCGACAACCTTGAGCCGGTACCGCACGGCTTCCGTCTCAGGCAGCCGGTCGAAGGCGCGCACGAGATCCTCAACGCCCTTGAATGGCCGGATGACACCGAAGTAGAGCAGGGTGCAGATCTCCGAGGACCGCGTGGACTCCTCGGGGGGTCGGCGGGTGGGTGGGGCCGGGTACGGACCGTGGGGCACGACCATCAGCGGACGGTCCCCGAGCCCGTAGCGCTTCTCGACCGCGGTGCGGTCATATTCGGAGTGGACCATCGCGCCGTCGACCAAACGCAACAGCAAGGGAAACACAGAGTCGACGTATCTCTTCGCGAGTGGCACCCCGAGCTCCCCGACGTCTTGCACCTCATGGAACTCGAGCACCACACGGGCACCAAGCCGCTTGCTGATCCACGCAAGGGCCAAGAACGTGTGCAGGACAGTGCCTGTCCACCACTGGAGCACCACCACGTCGGGTCGCTCATGCCGCAACAGTCGGGCCGCCCGGAGAATGGTCGTGCCCCAGTACCAGTCGACACCGTCATAGACGGAGGCGCTGGACGGGTAACGCAGGACCGCGAGGTGAGCGCCGACCCGCACGCGGCCGGGGTACCAGCGCGCCGGCATGAGGCGGCGGAGCAGGACAACGGACAGCGGATACCGCGCTGCCATCGCCGTACTCAGCTGCTGGGTGTAATAGCTGATACCCGACAAGAACCGCGTTCCGGATCCGACCACGCACACCCGCACCGGGCGGCGCTGCTGCTCCCTCATTCCGGCCGCTGCCGGATCAAGGCGACAGCTTCCAGCTGGGAGTTGACGTCGAGCTTCGAGAGCACAGACCGGATCTGGCTGCGCACGGTCGCCAGCGACACCACGAACTCCTGGGCAATCGCCGTAGCCCGGTGTCCTTTCGCCAGCTTCTCCAGAACGGCACGCTCGCGAGCGCTCAGCCTTTCGAGCCGTTGGTCCAGCTCGCGTTCCCGAGAATGGTGGCTGTGATGCAGCTGGAGCCAGGCCCGGTGTTCGTCCACTGACATCACCGCTTTGCCGGCCGCCGCGGACAATACCGTGCGCAGCAGGGCGTCGAAGGACGCCGACTTCGGCACGGATCCGATAGCCCCCGCAGCGATCGCGGCCGCGATCAGCGGCTGCTCGGAGCTGCCACTCACCACCAGCACCTGCCATCCCCGGCCCCGCAGTGCTCGCGCCACATCAATGCCGTTGCGCCATCGACCATCGGCGTCCCGACCGAGGTCGAGGTCGAGAACGACGAGTCCCGCTGGGCGACCGCGGACGGCCGCCAGAATGTCGTCGATACTGACGATCGCGACCTGTTCGGCATTGACGCCGTGGCTGCGCAGAGCTATCACCAGCGAAGTGCTGAACAACTCGTGATCGTCGACCACGAGCACGAAAGAGCTCCCCGGTTCCCGCTGATCGGCCCTACCCACCACCCCTCGCCCGACCAGACGCGCTCGCGGATCGAGCGGAAGGCCGACAACCCGGCAGGTCAGCGAGACGCCATCGCCTTGGCTGGGCACCTGAGCCTCCCCAGGTCGAGGTGAACTTCCGCCCGAGAATCCGACGTGCGGTAGTGACACACTCTCCCCGAAGAGCTGTGTTGATCGTGGCGCGGCACAGGCCGGCGCCGCATCGTCAAAAATGCGGATTGTGACGCGCCAGGCAGGGCCGATCAGCCGGCCATTGACCCGATGGAGCAGCCCGCGGCGCCTCTCCGACCAGATCGGCAAGCCGGGACATCCGCCGGCGACCCGACACTCTCAGCCTGGGTCCAGCGGTTCGGGAGTCGAGAAACCTGGTCGGCAGACCGACCGCCGCCAGCGCCGCCGCCAGTGGCATGTGAGTGTCCGGCGCACGGGGATCCAACCGCAGCAGGTACCCGCGGTCATCCGGTACCCCCGCCGCCAGCACCCACAGCCGCAGCGCTGCACCGCTGGGCTGCCAACCGTCGGGCACCGCCTTCACCGCCCCCCGGGTCCACGCGCCGGCCAGTGGCACCAAGCCGACCACCAGCGGCGTGTGTACCCAGTAGTGGTCCTCCCCGGTGCTGCCCTGATCGGCGGGCAACTCACGGTCCGCGCAGGCCCGCACGATTTCGATGGCCCGCCACTGCTCGGCGACCACGATCGACACCCGGGCGGCGGTGCCCCGCCCGAACCCGTGCACCTGACCTTGAGCGCAGAGCAGACCGGCCAGATCATCCAGGTCGGCCGCACTGGCTTGAGCCGAGAACAACGACGCCTGCCGCACAGCAGCAGACTCTAGAACACTCGTTCGACCCGGCTCGTCCGGCTCGCCGGGCGTGGCTCTATCGCAAGCGGGTCAGACTCGGGTCCGACCGAAGGAGCGAGAACCGACTCCGGCGAGCTGCAGAGCGAGGCACAGTAGCCCAGCCAACATGAACGCAGAGGGACCGAGCGGGCCGAGCGCGATCGCGGCCACGTCGAGAATGAGGGCGATACCGAACAGGACGGCAGCGACGATGGCGAGCATGATGGCCTCCTAATCGACCCGGAGGCGTTCTATCCCGACGAAACGCCTCAGCAGCTCAATAGTCGCACTGGAACGATCCGTTCGCATGTCGAGCTGAGGTGGCGCCCAGTGTGCATGCCCAGCCGTCGGGGACGAGAGGATCACGCCCATGGACAGCATGAGCCGGCTCGAACAGATCGTCGCGCGGTTGCCCGAAGCGACACGTGTTGACGTCGAGGAATGGGGAGGGCATCCCACTTTCCGGGTGCGCGGGAAGAACTTCGTCTTCTCCGATCCGACCGCCGAGCATCTCAGCCTGAAACTGCCGATCGCCGAGGCCGAGGCGGTCGTGGCGACCGAGGACGACGCAGCTCCCGCCGGCTACGGCCTCGGGCGGCACGGCTGGGTCGCACTCACCGTCCGCCCGGATGCGGACGAGGATCGGTGGGCGCAGATCGAGGAGTGGGTCCGCACCTCCTACAGCCTCGTCGCGCCGAAGGCGCTGGCGCGGCAGCTCCCCGACATCGCCACCCCGTGAACCGGCCACAATGGCTCAGGTGAAGCTCCTGCTGATGGCCGACACGCATGTCCCGAAGCGGGCTCGCGCGCTGCCCGAGCCGCTGTGGCAGGCCGTCGAGGAGGCCGACGTCGTGGTGCACGCCGGGGACTGGGTGTGCGTCGAGCTGCTGGACGCGGTGCTGGCCCGAGCGGACCGGCTGATCGGGGTGGTCGGCAACAACGACGGGCCGTCGTTATCGGCGCGATTGCCGGAGGTGGCGAGGGCACAGCTGGACGGCGTGCAGCTCGCGGTCATCCATGACACGGGACCAGCGGCCGGCCGGGAAGCGCGTTGCGCGGCCCGTTTCCCGGACACCGATGTGCTGGTCTTCGGGCACAGCCACATTCCGTGGGACACCGTCGCCCCGACCGGTCTGCGGCTGCTGAACCCGGGTTCCCCGACCGACCGGCGCCGCGAACCGACCTGCAGCTGGATGACCGCCGAGATCCACGATGGGCGACTCGATCAGGTCCGTCTGCACCAGCTGCCGCCTGACCGGTGAACGGTGACTGTAGGCCCGGGAGTGGTGGCAGCGTTGCGTGTCGCCGCGGTCCGTGAACGCAACACGAGCGACGTTTCCCGCGCGCCGGACGTCGATGGTGTCTCGTTCACGGCTGGCAGCGTCTCGCCTGGGTGAACGGCGAACCTGCGGGGTTATTCGAAAGGTGGCCAGGTGGACGGCTTCCCGGGTGGGGCTGAACTCGTCCGGGGGGACACCGTTGATCGCGGTCTGCTTGTCGCGTAGGTACCAGTCCCGGGCGTCGCGGGGCACGCACGGCAGGCGGCGGCGCGACGATCATTGTGGACAGTGGCGTGCCGGCGTGGTTGTAAAACAGCTGCCCGCTGACGGCGGAGGCCGCGTCGGTCGGAAGCATCACGTTGCGCAATGCTCTGCCACACCATCACAGTGGGTGATACTCCCCGCATGAGGGGAATACCGCACCGGTCCGGGCGGTATGTCCACAGCCCGTGAGTGGCGAGGAAATCCGCTGACGCCTACCCGGTCGTCGCCGAACGGTTGCGCCGTCGAGCCGGGGAGACGCGATCACTCCGGTCAGCCAAGCCACAGCACGAGAATCACATGAACTTCATGCTGCTCCTCCAAGATTAGATAGATGACTTGTCCAGCACCCTCGGGGCCGAACACCCACCGTCGCACGGACGCGTCCGGGTTGTTCTTGTGCTGCGACTCGCCGCTCCACGGCGCGAGCTCCAACACTCCCAACACCTCGGCATAGCCATCCAGCGCCTCATCAGGCAACGCTGCGACCTGTTCGCGGGCCTCGGAGTAGATGACGAGGCCGTACACCTACCGACCCAGTCGCTGGCGGATCAGGGCCTTCATCTCCGCACCCGAGATGCTGCCCTCCGGGGCCTTGCCGGTGGCCAGCGTGTGCGCCGCGGTGGCCAGCATCCGGAAGTAGGTGCCGGGGTTCTTTAGCTCAGCGTAAGCGAAGTGTCGCCACTTGTGCAGCAGGTCGTGCACCGGTGCGAGGTCCTTGGCCTGCTTCGCCTCGTCCAGCACGATCTCCCACTCAGCATCGAACGCGGCGGCGACGTCCGACGTCAAACACGCGCGGATGGCCTGTGGGTCCAGCGGCGGCGGAACCGGCTCATGGGCCGGTGGGAACGCGGTAGCGGGAAAGGCCATGCCGACACGATAGCGCCGGCAACCGACGAATCCATCGCCACACGGGAGACCAGACCGGCGCCAGGCTTGCTGGCAGCGCCTTAACACAGCTAGCCGAACGTGGCTGGCGCCAGACCGTACGCCTTCAACTGGTCATCCAGCACCGCGACGGCCTGGGTGCCCTGCCACGGCTGCATCCGGGTACGCGTGGCACGCAGCTCCGTCACCAACCGCACCGAACGGGTCTTCGCGGCAAGCCCGGCAGCGTCACCGACCACCCGCGCCGCCTCCTCGACCTCACCGGACTGCAGGTGGGCCTTGCCCAGAAAAACCCCGCAGTAGGCCAACTTATCCACATAAGAGTCGTCGAGCAGCTCCAGCCCAGTACTGGCAGCGATCGCTGCATCCTGTGGCTTGCCCAGCTGTAACAAGCAGTAACTCCTTGCACCGAGGAGCAATCCCTGATTATACCAATATGCCGTCGATTCAGTGGGCGCCTGCCCAACCGACGCCAGACCATCCTGAGCTGCCTCCATCTCGGCCATGCACTCTGCAGACTGACCGTCGATCGCATACGCCCGAGCGGTCTTGTCCGCAACACAGACGCGCATGAGCGGATCGCCAGTCTTGACGAGCAGGCTTCGCGCGGCCGCAACCGTGTCGATCGCAGTAGGCGTCTTGCCCTGCCAGCCCGCGACATAGCTCATTTGACACAGTGCATAGATACTGAGTTCGGTGTCGTCCGCGTCCCACGCGGCCGCACGCGCCTGGTCGAAACAGTACCAGGAGCGATCGAAGTCATTGAGATCAAAATAGTAGAATCCGATCGAGGTGGACATGTCGCTGTAGGTCGAGAGAAGACGCGGCCGGAGAGTGTCGGAGCATTCCGGGAGGAGGTCACGAACCAGATTCCGCTGCCCGAGCGCTGTATCCAGCACCGCCCGCGATCCAAGAGCGTCATGTTGCCGCTTGCAGTCCTGGAGGATGGCGTCGATGTGGTCGATGATCTGCTCGTCCACTCGGCTCGGCGAGCCGACAGCCCGAACCATGCGCTCCCGCTCTCCAGGGTCCAGATCGGCGAAAACAGGCGAGGCGACAACGGTCCCGACCGCCGAGCCCAGTAGTCGGAGTAGTTCGAGTAGTTTTCGACGGTTCATCGCACCCACCAACTCACACAGCAGCGTCACGAGCTGCTCGACTATCTGGCCTTTCCCGCCAGCCGTCTCCTGTCCTGCCGTGCCGGCTACGTCGGCATTGCGCATGAGCTGCGGGGCGGTCGCCGCCCGGAGCGCGTCCGCTCTGGCCTGCGCCTCGGCGAGTTGCGCCTGCCGGAGCCGCACCTCATGCTCCTGCCTGGCCCGCTCCCAGGCCTGAAACGCGGCCCGCAACACACCGCCAGCACCACAACGCTCATCGACCACCATCCAGAACCGCTCGTCCCCACGGGAACGACCCTTCTCGATGTGCGCCACCGTGGAACGATCACAAAACGCGGCATGAGCGAGCTCATCCTGAGTCAACCCCGCAGCGTGGCGAAACACCGCCAGCTGCACACCGAGGGCGCGACGCATCTCGACAAGCTCTTCAGGTTCACGGGCCATGCCGGCAACTCTTCCCCAGCGACGCTGTCACGGTGACGACCTCAGCGTAACCACCGCGTGCCGGATCTGTGGGAACCGTGTGCGATCAGTGCCGCACGGACCAGCGCACCGACTTCAGTACCGCACCAGGCCCCAGGATCGGGCATGAGCACCCTGACCGAGCATCTCGGGACCCCCCACCCACCAGCCCGGTCGCTCCCGATCCTGGGCGCCTGTCTCGCACAGCGACGAGCAGCTGAACGGAGTTACCAGACGTGACGAGCGGCGCCGGTGAGGATCAGCCATGATCCGCGAAGATCGGGAGCTGTTGACGGAGTTGGCGCGGTTGAACCGGGAGATGGCGCCGTTGGCTCTGCGCATGATGGACGGCAGCGCCAGCGCCGCTGAGCAACAGCAGTACGCGCGGCGGTTGACCGATGCCGGCGAACGGCTGCGGTTGCTCGGGGAGCGGTTGAGAGAAGTCAACCGAAGCGCCCAGCACCAGCAGGCCGAGAGAGCGCGCAAAGGGCTTGCCCCTGACGAGAGCACGGAAATGATGCTGCGATTGGCCGGGTTGGCGTTGGCGTTGACCGAACGGCATGCGACGGATCTGCGGGGGCGTTGCCAGGTGCCCGGATGCTCGCTGCAACGGCGGGTGCCGTGGCGGAAGTGGCGGAGCTGCCCGGTATTCATCACCGCGCTGTTCTGGGTTGAGCAGCCACTCGGGATCGCGCGGCAAGCCGAGCCGAAATAGACCCACCCGACCACCGCGCTTGGGCGAGCAGCAGGGTCCGGCTCAGTCGGTTCCCTCGGCATCGGCAGCGCGGCGCTGCGCTTCCTCGGCGAGATCACCACGGCCCAGCAGCCCGTACAGTCCCGCGGCATCGGCCAGGGTGCCGGCTGCCGAGTGAGCATCGGTGGGCAACAGCGCCTCGCCGAGGCCGCGCAGCGTGTTGGCCTCACCGAGACGATCACCGATCTCCCGATGAATCGCCAACGCCTGCCGATACAACTCCCCAGCCTCGTCATACCGAGCCAACGACAACGCGACATGACCCAGGGAGGCCAGCGTGTTGGCCTCACCGAGACGAGCACCGATCTCCCGATGAATCGGCAACGCCTGCCGATACAACTCCCCAGCCTCGTCATACCGAGCCAGCATGGCCGCGGCATCACCCAGGGCGGTGAGTAGCGGCCCCCGGACCGACCTGTCATCACCGGTCTCGTCGAGCTCCTCGAGGAGCTCGCGCAGTAATGCCTCCCGCTCGCGTCGTTCCTCCGGGGTCCGCCACCAGCTGATGTCGCCGGCGGCGTCGGCGAGGGTCCGGGCGCTGTCGTCGCCCTCGGATCGGAACCGGTACACCCCCGAGCGGCCGGACCACAGGTCGGTGGCGTGCCGGGCGAACTCGCGCACCGCGAAGTCCGCGGCCCACAGCACCACCGGTACCCCCACCGTGCGCCAGAGATGATCCCGGTTGAGGTTCAGCTCGGCGATCACGGCGGACCTGGCCCGGGCAGACCCGAGCCGGTCGAGCCCTCGGACGAACACCGCACCAGTCGCCGAGCGCGCCGCGTTCTCGATCGCGGTGACCACCTCGCCCACTGTTCCCGGTTCGAGGGTCAGCTCGGCGATCGTCACATCGGGGAGATCGCGACGGACCGCGTCGACCAGCCTGACCTGCAACGCCGGATGGCTGGCCACGGCGAAGGCGATACGGAACCCCTCGCTGCGCCGGATCATCCGCTTCAGCGCGGCGAGCTCGACGATGTTGTGCGGATCCCGCAGCCCCTCGTCGCCGTTCACCGTCGCTCCGGCCGGGCTGCTCACAGGGCGACCGCACGCAGCAGCGGGTTGATGTCGTACCAGTACTCCTCCTCACCCGCCTCGTAGGCGAACACGTAATGGTTGCGCAGCAGCTCGAAGAACCGGGGGTCGCCGGCGGCCTCCTTGCCCGCCGCCACCGTCCGCAGCACCTCCTTGGCCTCAGGCAGCAGCCCACGGGCCAGATCCTTCGCGGCCCTGGGCAGGTACCGGTCGAGCGTCGCGGTCTGGACCGGCAGCTCGTCCACCCAGTCGAGCAGCTCCGTGAGCATCACCAGCAGGCTGCGCAGATGCCCGCCGGACAGGCGCAGCACCCGGGTCAGGTCAGCGGGCTCAGCGAAGATCCGCTTGGCCGCGGCGACGGGATCGGCCGCCGGCTCGTCGAAGGCGACTCTGGCCCGGCGCCCGACCACCTCGGCCAGCGCATCCTCGCCGCGCCGCACCGCAACACCTGCGCGGTCGGCGACGGTGACCAAGGGGATGGTGCCGATCGCGGCTCCGTAGTCGTCACGCAGCCGCCCCTGCGCCGGGCTGTAGGCGAGCTCGATCGGGATGGTCATCAGCAGGCTGCAGGAGATCGCGCGGAGCTTGGCGGCATTGTCGAGAAAAAGGTTCTCGTGATTGGTCAGGCCCTGGTCGCTGAGCACCTTCTGCGGGATCTTGTCGAGATCGTCGATGACGAGCACGATATCCTGGAATCCATGGGCTGCCAGGTGGTTGCGCGCCTCGGGGAGCAGCTCCCGGTTGACCAGGTCGTTCACCTTGGGCAGCTGCCCCCGCAGCAGATCACGGAATTCGCGACGGGCGATGGGGAAGTCGTTGAGCGCGAAGCTGAACTTCAGCGGGTCGGCACCGAGTTCGACCGTTTCCAGCCGGGTGCCGCGAAAGCGATCCCGCAGTGACTCGAAGAAGCCACGGAACCGCTGCACGCCGAACTCCATCCCGGCTACCTGCAGATCGGCCACCAGCTGGCGCACGAGCTGCAGCACCAGATCCTCGGGTTGCACGTCCTCGATGTCCAGCCACCGCTGGGCGTACAGCGTGGACACGAACACCTTCTTGCCGCCCTGACCGCTGTGCAGCGCGCTGGCGACGCGATTGAGCTCGGTGGTCTTGCCCGATCCCTTGTGGCCGGTGAGCAACCTGGTGATCGGGCGCTGCGGAGTCGCGTTGCGCACGAAGGCACGGACCAGCCGCGATTTCACATCCACGGTGCCGGGGTCGAGCTTATGCTGCCAGTCGACGTAGAGCGCGTCGTCATCCGCGGCCAGCGGCCGCAACGGGTCCAGCTCGCGATACAGCGCAGCAACAGCGTCCACGCGCCAAGCGTACCGGCGACGACCCATCAGGAAAGATCGCCACTCACAGGTCGCACGACAACAGCTCCTCGATGCCCGTACAGATTCTGATCGAGATCCGCGAGACGCCAGCCGGCCCGACAGCCAGGCTACCCCGCTCCACCCACAGCGCCCCGGTTCGTGGACGGCATCGTCTCTATCTGGGCACCGATGGACCGGAGCTTGCCGATAGGGTCTTCATAGCCACGTTCGAGGTAGCGGATGCCGCTGATCTCGCTGTCACCGGTGGCCACGAGACCAGCGAGGATGTAGGCGAAACCGGCGCGTAGGTCAGGGATCTCAAGCGGCATGCCCTGAAGCGAGGTGGCACCCATCACGATGGCGCTGTGCCGGAAGTCCTTGCTGGCGAATCTGCACCCACGTCCCCCGAAACAGGCGGTGGACAGGGCGATGTTGGCCCCCATCTGGTTGAGCTGTTCGGTATAACCGAACCGATCCTCATAGATCGTCTCGTGGATCACCGATGCGCCGTGAGCTTGCGTGAGGAGCACGACCAAGGGTTGCTGCCAGTCGGTCATGAACCCGGGATGGACGTCTGTCTCGACATGCGCGGCGGTAAGCGGGTGAGCACGGTAGAACAGGATACCATCCTCGGTGATCCGGAAATCGCCACCCAACTTACGCAAGTGGTTGAGAAAAGTGACGAGATGCTCTTGCTGCGCACCGCGAACCACGATCCGTCCGTCCGTGGCGACAGCTGCGGCACCAAATGATGCGGCTTCGATCCGGTCGTTGATCGGCCGATGGGTGGTACCGCGGAGCCTGTCCACCCCCTCGATAACGATCGTCCGATCGACCTCGACGGTGACCAAGGCGCCCATCTGTTGGAGGAAGTGCACCGTGTCGAGCACGTCTGGTTCGACGGCCGCGTTGCGGATAACCGTGGTGCCCTGAGCCAGCACTGCGGCCAACAGGATGTTCTCGGTAGCGCCGACGCTGGGGAACGGCAACTGGATGTGTGTGCCTTCGAGCTTGAGAGCTTTGACGGTCACGCTGCGCGGCATCTCGGTGACTTCCGCACCCATTTGTCGAAGCCCGGCGAGATGAAAATCAATGGGTCGTTTGCCGATGCGACACCCGCCGGGAAGGGGGATACTCGACTCGCCAATTCGATGTAGCAGTGGCCCCATCATCAAAATGGGGATGCGGTTCACGCCCGAGTACAGTTCCGACAGGCTGGCGTTAATGATCTCCGGCGTCTCGACACGCAGCGACCTGCCATCCAACCAGTCCACCCGGGTGCCGAGCTCTTCGAGCATGCGCAGAACGATCTCGACTTCGAGAATGCGTGGCACGTTGGTCAACACCGAAGGCTCGGTGGTTAGCAGTGATGCGACGAGCTGTTTGGTAACTGCATTCTTGGCCCCTCCCACCGTCACAGTGCCATGCAGTGGCTGACCGCCGGTAATCCGGTATATATGCCGGTCATGCTGCATAGCCCTGGCTCCCCCGGTGTGGGTATGAGCGGCGGCAGTCATTCAGTGATCCTTCCGTGGTCGGGATACAGCGGGTTGGTGCTGACGCGGTCCAAGCCACCCATCAGGGTAGCGAGGTGGATCGCTGTGCGGGCACTCGACTCTACCCGGTTGAGATTGTCGAACGCCTCATCGAGATTGCGGGCGAACGCGAACACACCATGCCGGTAGACAGTGAACGCTAAACCGTGACGACGCAGTTCTTCGGCGCGGCCAGACATCTCTTCTTTGAGCTGCGGGATGAGGTGCAGCACGTTAATGACGGCCACGTCAGGTCGCTGTACCATACCCTCGGGCATGTCGAACGGAGTGGGGTCAGCGCGGTAGGACGACTTGACCTCAGCATCATTGGCTGCCAAGCAGGGCACAGCACCCAACGTATCCGCAGCATTCAAGCAATTTGGCACAGCCCTGCCGAGTGCGGCGAATGCGCGACTGAACGGGGTGTGACTGTGGATGATCGCACCGCACTGATCGAACAGCTCGTAGATAGCCATGTGAATGGGGGTTTCCGGACGCACCGAGTTCGCTGGTCTTCTCGACGATGGAGCCGTCAGGAGTCAGCAGGATGAAGTCCTCAGGCCCTACCTGCCAACGCCGGAATGCTAAGCCGGTCGTGGACATGAGTATTTCGCCCGAACTCAGCCGGACGCTGACCGCCCCACCCCCGCAGTCCAGCAGATCCCAGCGGCGTAGCTCGTCGATGATGTTGACGAGCTGGGTGCGCTCTTCGGAGTACTTCATCGTCAATCCCTGATGATCATGGATGTTCATGCGTCGATCCTTGCCTATCTAGACTCCAGGACGTTCCAGCGGCCCCGCCGTTGCTACATCGCGATCACCAAGCTGTTGAGCGTTCGTCACACAGGGCGATCGGTGTCCGCATCACGCCGTCGCCGTTCGACCACAGCCCACGTCTGAGTGATCTTCACCACAGTCTCATCGGAGATCAGTTGCAGCGAGAGCACGGTGCCGGGATAGAGAACCGAAGCGCGACCGATGAGAATGCCAGGTCCGATCAACGCACCCATGCCGACGCGCGCCGTCTCCGAGGATGCCGGCGAACTTGGCTGTCCCACACCGAAGCTGCCCGCCGCCAGGGAGACGCACGACAACCTCGCGGGTAGGGGTCTTCATGTCGTTATTGAACAGGTGGGTGTTGGCGGTGATAACGTCCGCACCGAAGTGCACGTCCATCCCGATGACAGCGTCGAGCACGGTGACCCGGTGACTAAGCCGACTATCACGTAAGACAATCGACCTCGCCATCCTCACCGGCACCGCAGGAGACACGTAATGGCCTACCGACTCCGCGCTAGCACGACTGATACCAACCCAGCACGCCGCACTAGAGAGCGCACGCCAATCGATATCGGCTGGCCTGCATTGACTCAACTCAGGGTCATACGCCCGCTTAATGAACCGAAGTCGGCCGTCAGCCGCCAACAGCGCGCGCATGACGATGAGTACGGGTACACCAGCCGGATCACACACTGCCAGGTCGGTCGTGGCGGTCCTGTGATTACCGATTACGGCGGTGTGCCAAGGCTCTGCGTAGATCACTTCGTGGAGTTTCTGAGCGTAAGAGCCTGCGTTTTGGACAGAGTGCCAGGACACACCCGGCTCGATCTCGTGCACGTCAGGACCGCATGCATCGCCGTAGTCCCACCAGACCACGTCGACCGGCAACCCAGTCATTCGTGTCGTGGCATTCGCTAAATCACGGACCGACCGCTCAGCACCGCCACGCGCCGTTGCCAGCCATGTCAACACCACTCGCCTGAGCGTACGACGAGGCGCGCCGATATCACCTGTCGAGGGATTTGCCACTCAACCTCCCTGGGCGGCAATAGGAAAGACGAACGGCCGACAAGGTGTTGCAGTATACACAGCCGTGAGCCACGGAAATGATTCTGCGACGAGGCGCCGCAGCCGCAACGGGTCCGGCTCGCGATACAGCCGGCAACAGCGTCCACTCGCCACTGGCAGGACTACGACACACGTGTCACCGAGATGCGCGAAGCGGTCCGTTTTTCACTTCGATGGCGTCTGCGAGGCCGGTGCACCAGCCCTCAACCCACGACATGCGCGGTGACGATCAGTACTGCAAGACACGCACTGATCCAGCGGCAATCCGAGTCCACCCACAGCCTGGGTGAGCTAGTTCTGGCCAGCCGTGTCCATCCGGATTCCGATCGAGGTCCGTGGGGTGCCGGTGGGCCCGCCGACGAGATGCATCGGCCGCCCGTCCGGATTACCGGCCAGGCCGGGGCCGCGCAGCAGTACCAGGCTGCCCGCATCCGCCTGCCAGGTCCGGATGGCCTCGCCGGCCCGGTTGTGGCACAGCGTGAACGGGGCCGATCCGGCGACCGTGATCACCGCCACGAGCTGCGCGTACCGGCGTTGATCGCGGTGCGGGGTGATGCCGATCGATCCCGGCTGGTAGCGCTGGACCGCGACCTCGGTCGGCACCCACCGCGGTACCCCGTGGGTCTGGATCTGCCGGATCAGCTCGTGGCACAGGCCGGCGAGCACCGGGTAACGCGGTTTCAGCTGCCCGATGGGGACCAGGAACGACTCGGCCTGCTGCCGGACCCGCCCGATCAGTGGCTCCACCGGCTCGTACGGGCCGCCCAGCAGCTCGGCCGCCAGCTGATCGCAGCCCGGCCGGCCGACGGCGCCGGCGGCGAACGCCGCGCCGTGCTCGACCACCTCGCGCAGCAGCGCAGACCAGTCCAGATCGCTCATCATGCCCGCGCCGACCGTGGTCAGTTCTGGTCGGGCGCCCAGTAGGCGAGCATCTCGGCGAATGTCTCGAACGCGGGCGCCGAGACCCCGTAGGGGGCCTCCAGATGGATGCTCAGCGGGTAGCCGAGATCGGCGACACCGTCGATGACCTGCTTGTACAGCTCCAGCATGAGCTTGCGCTTCTGGTCGGGCGCGCTGTCGGCCAGCTTGCGCACGACGGCCTGCTCCTGCGCGACGACCTCGTTGCCCGGGTCCTGGATCAGCCAGTTGATCAAACCCACCCGGTTCTCGAATTTCGGCACGAACCCGAACGACAGGAGGATCTCCGGCCGGTGCTCGGTCGCCTTCGCGAAGTCAGCCAGGAAGCCCACGATCGCATCGGAGTACAGCAACTGGGTCATGCCGAAGGTGGCGCCCTGGTCGCACTTGAAGGTGAACCGGCCAAGCTCGCTGTCCCGGGTCGGGATCAAGATCACGCCGCGGTGCTCCACCAACTCGTCGTAGAGCGACAGCGCGTCGGTCGGTGCGACGCCCGAGCCCTCGCCGTCGTTCATCGTGCGCGGGACCCCGACGAAGATGATGCCTTCGATCCCGGCAGCGCGCAGATCCGCCAGCCGCGCGCCGAGGGTCGGCTCGTCCATGAACGCGGTGACCTGCGTGCACAAGCCCTTCACCCCGGGCAGCTCCGGCCTGATGGCCGACCAGAACTCGAGCACGTCCAGCTTGGGCTTCATCTCGACGGGCCGGTCATCCTCCTCCTCGATCAGCCCGGGGATCATCACGTGCCCGATCCGGCCTTCGATACCGAACTCCCGGGAGAGCTCGAGCACCTTGCGCGCCTCGTCGAGAGCCCGCTCCGTGCCGTGCTCCACGTTCGGCGGCACGAGCTCGAGGGCGATGGTCTTGAGGGTCACAAGGCTGCTCCTGTCGTTTCCACAGGTCGCGCTCGGCCGAGAGCCCTCACGTTACAGATCTGCCTGCCTTGACGTCGAGGTCAGGCGACGTCGAACAGGTCATCCGGGCGCCTGCCGCGGCCGACACCGGTGTCGTGCCACCAGCGGCGCAGGCAGTTGCCGCACTGCACCCACACCAGGTTGACGTCGGAATCGAGGAGGTACAGGGCGGTGTTGTCGCCGCAGTGGCAGCAAGGCAGCCAGACCCGGCGGCCGGGGTCTGCTTGGGGATCGAGCATCATTTCATCGCTCCGGATTATCGGGGAGCGCACCGGCGGCGATAAGCCCGTCATAGGTGGCTTGCTGGTTCGGATCGAGATCGGCGTAGAGCAGTCGATGAGCCTCCGCTTCGCCGGCGTATATCGCGGCGGGCTCCCAATCCGGGCCGAGAGCGTCGAGAACAGCCGCGAGGCGCACGCCTTCGTGCGCGGTGAGATCAATGGTGAACGGGATGATGCCGGCCATGGTGCACCTCTGGTGAGTTGGTGGTGTTGAAGACATAGGTGCCGGCCGCATGGCTCAGGCATCGGGTGGCGTCGGCGGCGAGAGCCTCGGCGCGCTCCAGGTGTGGTGTGACGGTGCCCCACTCCGCCCAGCGGTCCCGGGCAGCCGCGGTGAGTTCACCGAGGTGGCGGGCGATCCGCGCCAGGTCCCACACCAGGGTCAGGGTCTCCTCGCCGGTCGCGGTCGGCGGTGCGGCCGCCGCGGTCGCCAGCGCATCCGCGGCCACGGCCGCGTCAATCGGAGCATTGATCGTAGATTCCATCACAAGTCGCCACCCAAATTCGATTGTCAAACCACGCACTTGGACTGAGCCCTCGACCCGGCGTGCAGATACATCTTTTTCACCCAACGGCGACGGTGTATCAACGCGGCCTCAGCGGGCTCTAACCTGTTGGGCCCCGACGCGGGGCCATCCGACTGTGATGACTGACACACTGACGAGGAGCTATCAGATGACGACCTCAGCTGCGCCCAGGAGCAAGGGCACCGGGATCGTGTACATCCTGACCAACCAGGCCACCGGTAACTCGGTGATGGTGTTCAACCGGGACATCGACGGCCTGCTCACCCAGAAAGGAACGTTCCCGACCGGGGGTCTGGGTATCGGAGGTGTGACGAACCCACTGGATTCCTTGTTCTCGCAGGGATCACTGGGGATCAGCGACGACCGTTGTTTCCTGTTCGCGGTCGACGCCGGCAGCGACGAACTCTCCGTGCTGGCCGTCGACGGAGAGAACCTGGTCCTCACCGATCGGGTCCCGTCCGGGGGCACCACCCCGGTGAGCGTCACCGTCCACAAGCACGTGGTCTACGTGCTGAACCGGGGAGACTTCAACGTCGGGGACGGCAACATCACCGGCTTCACCGTCGACTCCCACGGAAAACTGACCCCCATTCCCGACTCGACCCAGCTGCTGGTCGGGGGCCCCAGGTCGTTACCCGCCCAGGTGCAGTTCAGCCCGGACGGGAAACAGCTCGTGGTGGCGGAGCGGACGAACAACCTGATCGACGTGTTCCCCGTGGACAAGTACGGCGCCGCCGGCCAGCTCGTCAAGAACGACTCCAGCGGTCCAGGACCGTTCGGCATGACCTTCGCCGGCAAGGACCTGCTGATCGTTTCCGAGCTGTCCGGCAACACCTCCTCCTACCGGCTCGACTCGAACGGCCACCTGAGCGTGATCAGCGGATCGGTGTCCACGGACGAGGGCGGAGCCTGCTGGGTGGTGACCAACAGCAGAACCGACCCTGGTTATGCCTACGTGTCGAACGCCCGGAGCGGCTCGATCTCCGGATACCGCATCGACAGCGCCGGTGCCCTGAGCCTGCTGACCGACGACGGTCACACCGCCGTGCTGCCCGACTCCCACGCCGCCATCGACAGTGCGGTGAGCGGCAACGAGCAGTTCCTGTATGTCGTCACCGGGGGCTTCAGCGAGAACGTCAAGAACCCCATCATCTCCGCCCCGATGGGTATCAGCGCGTTCCAGATCGAGAACGACGGCAACCTCACCCCCATCCACGGGTCGGAGGAGTTCGCGCCGGTCATCGAGGGTCTCGCGCCTGGCACCCAGGGCATCGTCGCAACCTGACTCCAGACCCGAGCCTGTTCCCGCTACCGTTCGGATCGATGAGTCAGTACATCGCGGCGATCGACCAGGGCACTACCTCGACCCGCTGCCTGGTCTTCGACCACAACGGCCGAGTGGTCAGCGCTGACCAGCGGGAGCACCGGCAGCACCTCCCCGCCGCCGGTCGGGTCGAGCACGACCCGCTCGAGATCTGGGCGAACACCCGGGAGGTCGCCGCCGGGGCGCTCGCCAAGGCCGGCCTGGCAACGCGGGACATCGCCGCGGTGGGCATCGCCAACCAGCGGGAGACCGCGGTGGTGTGGGACCGGGTCAGCGGCGAGCCGGTGTACAACGCGATCGTGTGGCAGGACACCCGCACCGACCGGTTGTGCACCGAGCTCGGCGGCGCCCTGGGCGCCGACCGGTACCGGCAGCGCACCGGGCTGCCGCTGTCCACCTACTTCTCCGGCCCCAAGATCCGCTGGATCCTGGACCAGGTGGACGGCGCCCGGCAACGGGCCCGCAACGGGAAGTTGTGCTGCGGGACCATCGACAGCTGGTTGCTGTGGAACATGACCGGTGGTTTGCACGTCACCGACGCCACCAACGCCTCCCGGACCCTGCTGATGGATCTGGACACGCTGTGCTGGGACGAGGCCATCGCCACCGAGATGGGCGTCCCGACCTCGATGCTGGCGCGGATCCGCTCCTGCTCGGAGGTGTACGGCACGGTCCGCGAGCCCACCGCGCTGGCCGGGGTACCGATCGCCGGCATCCTCGGTGACCAGCAGGCCGCCACGTTCGGGCAGGCTTGCCTGTCCGTCGGGGACGCCAAGAACACCTACGGCACCGGCAATTTCATGCTGCTCAACACCGGCACCCAACGGGTGCCCAGCCGCCACGGTCTGCTCACCACGATCTGCTACCAGCTCGGCTCGCAGGATCCGGTGTACGCGCTGGAAGGCTCGATCGCGGTCACCGGGTCGCTGGTGCAGTGGCTGCGGGACAACCTGGGCCTGATCTCCTCAGCAGAAGAGATCGAGCAACTGGCCGGCACGGTCAGCGACAACGGCGGCGCCTACTTCGTCCCCGCGTTCTCCGGGCTGTTCGCTCCGCACTGGCGTCCCGACGCCCGCGGCGCCATCGTCGGGCTGACCCGCTACGTCAACCGCGGGCACCTGGCCAGGGCGGTGCTGGAGGCCACCGCCTTCCAGACTCGTGAGGTGCTCGACGCGATGAACGCCGACTCCCCGACCGCGCTGCGGGCGCTCAAGGTGGATGGCGGGATGGTGCGCAACGAGCTGCTCATGCAGTTCCAGGCGGACATCCTGGGCGTCCCGGTGATCCGCCCGGTGATCAGCGAGACCACGGCGTTGGGCGCCGCCTACGCCGCCGGCCTCGGGGTAGGGTTCTGGCACAGCGCGGAGGAGATCCGCGGCAATTGGACGGCGGAGCGGCGCTGGGAGCCGACGATGGATCCCGCGCGACGGGATGAGCTCTACGCCCAGTGGCGCAAGGCGGTCACCCGGACACTCGACTGGGTCGACGGCTCAGCGCACGGCGCCGGTTGAGTACCAGCGCCATACCGGATCCGGCCGTGGCAACCGCGCCACCCACGGTGAGCAACACCGCCAGCATGCTCACCTCGGTCTGCGGGGCGGCTTGACTGTCCGCGTTGACGGTGCTTTCCGCGTTGGTGGCGATGGCCGGCGCATCGGCC
>JBOHFF010000096.1:0-58653 GCA_050699515.1 Pseudonocardiaceae bacterium | reverse complement strand
GGTGGCCACACTGTGGCCACCCCTCCCTTGTTGTGTACCCACCGCGTTCCGGGTTTGAAATTCTCGCAGTAGGTACTGTACTGGGCAGTAGGTACTTGAATGGGAGATCCCGGTACCGCTAGGTGGTTCATTCGAGGATTTACGTGCGACTACTAATTGCCGAGTGACCTTAATGAAGGGCAAGGTGTGTAGAGCTGAATCGGTAATGCCGCCGATGAGGTGATGTGTAGTCCCCGGATACCGCCGGGGCGATATTCCCTAGGAGGATCTGATGTCTGACGTGATGCGCTTTGTCGAGATCGAAGGTCAGCACGTGGAGCTGCTGCCTGCTCGGACCGTGATGTCGCTGCTGAACACCGGTGGCGGCGCCGGTCGTGGCGGCAACGGCGGTCACGGTGGTGATGGTGGCACCGGCCGGGGTGGCCTCGGCTTGAACGTCTTGAACATCAGCGCGTTCGGCGACCAGACCAACAGTGCCGGTAACGGAGTCGGCGGCGCGGGCGGCAATGCGAATGGTGGCCCCGGCGGGAGCATCTTCAGCTGAGCCGGACTGGTCTCGTAGTACGGTCAGCTGATCGTATGTGGCACGTTTAGTTGAGGGGGTGGCCGGATCCGGCCACCCCCTCAACCACTCGTTCACTGCTCGATCAGATCGCTCTCACGCAGTGTTCAGTACCCGTGGTGGCCTTCCGGGATAGGTACTCGGTGTGGTGACGTCTCCGTAGATTTTTTGGACGGCTACGTGTTCGAAAAGAAGTCTGATCCTAGGTAGTAGCCCTGATGGAGTTACGTGTGACTACTGATTGCCACAGGGGGTCACCACTGGGCAAGGTATGAAGTAGCCAAATCGGCACTGCCACCGATGAGGTTTCTTCGGCCCGGTTCACCCGGGATCACCTTTCCTAGGAGGATTGATGTCTGACGCATTGAGCTTTGCTGAGATCGACGGCCAGCACGTGGAGCTGCTGCCGGCTCGGACCGTGATGTCGTTGTTGAACACCGGCGGGGGCGCCGGCCGTGGCGGCAACGGTGGCGAGGGTGGCAAGGGTGGCGTGGGCCGGGGCGGTCTCGGCATCAACCTGATCAACCTCAACCTGTTCGGCGACCAGACCAACTCCGCTGGCACCGGTTACGGCGGTGCGGGTGGTGACGGTAACGGCGGCGCCGGCGGAGCGATCGGAAGCTGAGCCCGGCGGAGCGATCGGAAGCTGAGCTAGGTCTTGCTCGATTGGGTGATCAGCTGATCGTGGTAGTGCTGTTGGCTGATGGAGGGGTGACATGAGTCGAGGTCGCCCCTCCATCGTGGGACAGGGCTTTCACCAGCTGAAACATGACGAGATGTGGGTATGTCGTAGATGATGCGCTGACTGGATCTTTGTGGCATCTTCGGTCGCCACGCGCACAGCAAGTCCTCTGGACTACGTAGTGCGCCTGGAAGAGTTAAGTACGACTACTGATTGCCACCTGGGTGCAACGGTGGGCACCGTGGGTAGCGCCGGATCGGCACTGCCACCGATGCGGTGTTCGTAGTCCCGGAGCCATCTGGAAGCTGCGGGAACACCTTTCCTAGGAGGATCTATGTCGGACGCATTGAGCATGGCTGAGCTGGATGGACTGTGTGCGGAGCTGCTCCCGCAACGGACCGTGCTGTCACTGTTCGGCACGGGAGTGGCCGGCGGCCGTGGTGGTGAGGGCGGGCTGGGTGGTCCTGGCGGCGTGGGCCGGGGCGGCCTCGGTGCCAACCTCATCAACGTCAATCTCTTCGGCGATCAGACCAACCCCGCTGGCACCGGTTACGGCGGCGTCGGTGGTGCTGGAACCGGTGGTGCCGGAGGGGCCGTCTACAGCTGAGTCGAGTAGGTGCCGAACATTATCAGGTGATGGGGCGTAGTGCGTTAGCGCGGGAGGGGTGGCTGGAGGGCGGCCGCCCCTTCGCGCCGCGCTGAGGTATATGACGCTGGCGCGTAGGGCGTTTACGGGTGGCGTAGAGGAAACTAGGTAGTAAGCGGCGGTGCCTGAGGCATTGGCCGTCGGTTAAGCTGAGCTGAGTGGTGTTCGGTAATTCAGTTTTTCAGCGTTTCGGCGCGGAGATCTCGTTGGGCCAGGTTTCGATTGGGCCAGCCAGGTTTCGATTCGGGCCAGGTTTCGATTCGGGGGAGGGCGTCATCGACACTGAGCGAATGATTGTTGATTCAGGATCCGCTGCGGGCACGGCGCCGAGGTTGGCCGAGGGAATCGAGCTGATCGGGGAGTACCAGGGGTCGGGTTTTCTCCAAGCACCCTACATCGTCCGGCGGGCCGATGGGCAGGTGATCCAGTTGCCCCGACTGTTGTACCTGTTGGCGGCGAGTCTGGACGGTCAGCGCGACTACGTGCAGATCGCGAGTGTGCTCAGCGCCGAGTTCGGCAAGGTGGTGCAGGCAGACCAGGTGGTGTACCTGCTGGATAACCGGCTTCGCCCGGTGGGGATCGTGGCTGCTGACCCGGTGTCCGGAGAGTCCGGGCCAGGGAAAGCTCCCAAGTTGGCGATGAAGTCGGACCCGTTGCTGGCGTTGAGGTTCCGGGTCGGGGTGGTGCCCGAGCGGGCGGTATGGCGCATCGCCGGAGTTTTTGCGCCCATGTTCTGGCCACCGGTGATCCTCGCCGCGATGGTGACATTCGTCGCCCTGGACGTGTTGATCATCGCCCAGGGTGGTCTGGGCAAGATCGTGCCCAGCGCGCTGGCGCTGGTCTACCAGCCGGCGCTGACGCTGCTGGTGATCGGGTTGCTACTGGTTGCGGCGGCGTTCCACGAGTGCGGACATGTCACCGCGTGCCGTTACGGAGGCGCTAAACCGGGAGTGATGGGTTTCGGTCTGTACCTGGTGTGGCCGGCGCTCTACAGCACGGTCACCGACTCCTACCGGCTGGGTCGGGCTGGGCGCCTGCGTACCGATTTGGGTGGGGTCTACTTCAACGCGGTGTTCATTGCCGCCATGAGTGTGGTCTACGTCCAGACCGGGTCGCCGTGGCTACTGGTGGCCATCGTGGCACTGCATTTCGAGACCGCAATGCAGTTCTTGCCGATGATCCGCCTGGATGGCTACTACATTCTCAGTGACCTGATCGGTGTGCCGGATCTGTTCAGCCGGCTGGGGCCGGTGCTCAAGAGCATGATCCCGGGCCGACCGGCGCACCCTCGGGTGACCGAGCTCAAGCCCTGGGTGCGCCGCACGATCACCGTGTGGGTACTCATCGTGGTGCCCTACCTGGGGTACTGGGTGATCTGGTTCCTGCTCATCATCCCCCAGGTGCTACCCGTGGTGTGGGAGCGGTTGGTGTGGTTGGGTCAGGCGGTGGTGGAGAAGGCATCGCAGGGCTCGATCGCCGAGACTGCCCTTGGCATAGTGCAGATCATCTTGCTGCTGCTGCCGTGGGTGGGGTCGTTGCTGCTCCTGGGCCTGTTGATGCGCCGGCCGGTCGGGTGGATGTGGGCTCGCTGCCGTCCGGGGCGGCTGCGTGCGGAGAGGTCGTAGTGTGTCGGACCCCGGCCGTGGCCTGCGGTGGTGGACCGTCCGGACTGGCCGGGCGGTCGCGGTGCTGGCCGTGACGGGGCTGCTGGCCGGTTGTCTGGGCACCTCCGCGGGCTCACCATCCGGCACGGCTGGGACCGGTACCGATGGCACCAGCGGTAGCGCCGGTAACGGCTACGGCGGTCGTGGTGGAGACGGTGGTAGCGGTGGGAACGGGGGTCGAGGGGGTGACGGCGGTGACGGATATGGCGGTTGGGGTGGCAATAGCTACGGCGGGGACGGCGGGGACGGCGCTGATGGGGCCCCCGGCGTCGACGGTGCGCCCGGGTTCGGTTTCTCCGACCCCGCTGCGGTGGCCGGCTCCGGACGGCTGACCAGCCGGACGGTCGATCTTTCCGGGGTCACCTCGGTGGCGGTGGATGCCGGCTTCGTGGTGCACCTGCGGACTGGTGGGCCAGCGCAGGCGGTGGTCCGGATGGACGACAACCTGGTCGATCGCATCGATGCCACCGTCACCGGTGACCAGCTACATCTGGGGATCAAGCCGGGCATGAGCGTCCGGAACGCCACGCTGTCCGCTGAGCTGCGCGTGGGCCAACTCGATCGGTTGACCGCCGGCGGCGCCAGCCGGGTCATCGTGGCCTCCACCGTCATGAGTCCCGTGTTGGCGCTGGTGGTGAGTGGAGCTGGCTCGGTCACCGGACCGATCCAGATCGGCCGGATGCAGGCCACCGTCTCCGGAGCCGGCACGCTGGCGCTCTCCGGCGAGGTCGGAGACCTCCGGCTGATCGTGGCAGGAGGTGCCCGGCTGCCGCTGGCGCAGCTCACGGTCCGCCGCCTCGACGCGATGCTCTCCGGGGCCTGCCACGTCGTCGCCACGGTCAGCGACACGCTCGCCGCGACGGCGAGCGGTGCATCGGTGCTGCGTTATCGGGGCACCCCTCGCGTCACCCGATCCCAGACGTCGGGGATGTCGTCTGTCGCGCAAGACTCACCATAGGTAACGTAAAGTAATTGTCGGCGCTTGGTATCGAGAGACATTCGAAAACTACAAAGCGAATTGTCACCGCGCGCACACGCGCTGTTACCGAGTGTGGATCGTTCGATCCCTACTCACAGTAGTATTCACCTAAGACATGTCGCCCATGGCTATCTCGTCACGGCTAGCTTATGCTGCCGTCAGGGGTGGTTGGTCAGCTATTGGCGCGACGCGGGGGGGCGTAGCCAATGTGTCAGGGGGGGCGGGGGCGGTCGGCTGTGCATGCCATGCCGTCAACTGTGCTTCCGGCCGGTGCCAGGTACCGAGTGTGTCGCTCGGAGTGCCGAGTGCGTTGGTCGGGGTTGCTATGAGGACGGATCCGTGGACGCTCACGGGGCGTGACTCAGAGTTGCAGTTTATCGCTGAGCGTTTAACTGGTGGGGAATCACGCAGCGTTGTCATTGCCGGACCCGCCGGGGTCGGAAAGACGCGACTTGCGCGTGAAGCGCTGGCAGCGGCGAAACGCGGCGGCCGGGTGACGCGGTGGGCGGCGGGAACCAATGCGGCGGCGGCGATCCCCTTGGGGGCGGTGGCGCATCTGCTGCCCACGGTGGAGACCGTGGCTGATCCGTTGACGTTGCTGCAGCGTGCCGGTGCCGCGATCACCGAGCAGGGTAAGGGGCACCGGCTGGTGATCGGCGTCGATGACGCGCACCTGCTCGATGAGCTGTCGGTGACCCTGCTCCACCAGCTGACCTTGACCCGCACCGCCTGTGTGGTGTTGACCGTGCGCACCGGGGAGCCTGCTCCTGATCCGGTGGTGACGCTGTGGAAGAACGGGTTGGCCGACCGGTTGGAGCTGGCGCAGCTGCCGCGGGGGGCGATGAACCGGTTGGTGACCGGGGTGCTCGGCGGGGTGGTGGACAGCCGCACGATCGAGCGGTTGTGGCGCGCTACCCGCGGGAACGTCCTCTTCCTGCGTGAGCTGGTGGAGGGCGGGTGCGAGACCGGTGCGCTGCGGATGCGCGACGGGGTGTGGCGTTGGGAGGGCCGGATGGAGCCCACCCCGCGGCTCCGGGAGATCGTCCGCGCCCAGCTGGGTGGGTTGGGACCCGATGAGCGGACCGCGCTGGAGCTGCTGGCCACCGATGAGCCGCTAGGTCTGGGGCGGGTGGCCAGCCTGATCAACCCCGAGGTGGTCGCGGTGCTGGAGCGTCGCGGCCTGGTGACGGTGGTCAACAGTGGCTGGCGGGCCGAGGTGTGGCTGGCCCACCCGATCTACGCCACGGTGGTGCGGGATCAGCTGCCCGAGGCCAACGCCTGCCGGTTGCGCCGCCGGTTGGCCAACACCCACTTACCGTGGAAACGTCAGGATGACCTGCTGCGCGCCGGGATGTTGCTGCTGGACAGCGACCAGCCCGGGGCGCATGCCAGCCTGCTGGCCGACGCCGCGGTACACGCTAACGCCCTGCTTGATCACGACATCGCCGCCCGCATGGCGCAGGCCTCGATCGACGGCAGCGAAGGCCGGGACGGGGTACGGGCGCACCTGGCGTTGGTGGAGGCGGTGCGCTGGCGGGGCTTGTTCGACGATGCCGAGCAGGCGGCGGCGGCGGCGGCCCCGTTCGCCACCTCCGCGGAGGACCGGTCTCGTCTGGCCGTGGTGCGGGCGTTGAATCTGTTCTTCGGGGTGCGCCAGGTGGGCAAGGCTGAGGCGATGTTGCACAAGGCCGCCGCCGACGCCGCGGACAACGAGGTGTGCCGTCGCATCAGCGTGGTCCATGGTGTGCTGGCGTTCTTCGCGGGACGTCCGCAGCAGGCCGCCGAGTCCGGCGCGGAGATCCTGGCGTCGGAGGGGGCCGGCGCGGAGGCGGTGGTGTGGGCGTCGAGCGCGGCCGGGGCGGGGTTGGCCGTGCGGGGCCGCAGCGTCGAGGCGCTCTCCGCTGTGGCGGGTGGTTGGGTGGCGTTGGAGCGATGCACGATCGAGCCGGAGACGGCGTTGTGCCGGCAGGTCCTGGCGCACGCGGAGCTCTCGGCATTGTTGCTGGCCGGGCGGGTGCACGACGCGGTGGCTCGGGCGACCGCGTTGCACGAGTGGTGCATGAGCGCGCCGCAGTGGGCCGGGGATGCCTTGGCCGCGGCCCATGTCGGGTGGTCGGCGCTGGCCGCCGGACGTCCACGCACCGCCGTCCGGTGGCTCTCGGAGGCGGTGGCCGGCCTGAGCCAGTGCGACCCCGGTGGTTTCGGGCAGTTGTGTATCGCACTCCTGGCGCAGACCCATGCCCAGCTCGGCGACGCCGCTGTGGCGCGGCGCCTGCTGGATGGCCGCGGAGTCGGGCATCACTGTCTGGTGTTCGAACCGGAGTGGTTGCTGGCCGAGTCCTGGCTGGCGGCCGCCGAGGACCGCGGCTCCCAGGCGACTGATCGCGCCCTGCGGGCGGCGTCGGTCGCGGCCGGTATGGGGCAGCGTGCGGTGGAAGCGCAAGCCCTGTATACCGTGGTCCGGTTGGGGCGGGCCGCTGACGTGGTCGGTCGGCTGCGGCAGCTGGCCGGTCAGGTCGAGGGCCCGCTGGTGGCTGCGTACAGCGCGCATGCCCAGGCGGCGGCGGCGAACAACGGGGCAGCGCTCGACGAGGTGGCCGCCGAGTTCGAGACGCTGGGCGCCCGCTTGTTGGCCACCGACGCCGCGGCGCACGCGGCCGCGGCACACCTGCGCGCCGGCGATCGGCGTCGAGCGGCCGCCTCCACCGCTCGAGCCGCGGGTCTGGCGCGGGCCTGTGAGGAGATCCGCACTCCCGCTCTGGAACAGCTGGCACCGCGACCGCTGACCAGCCGGGAAGGCGAGGTCGCCAGCCTGGTGGTGCAGGGCATGAAGAACCAGGCCATCGCCGAGCGCCTGGTTCTCTCGGTCCGTACAGTCGAGGCCCACTTGGCCAACGCCTACGCCAAACTCGGCATCAGCAGCCGTGCCGAACTAGCCCGAGCCCTCCACACCGACTAGCCCGACGGGGTGGCTGATGATCGTGCTGTTCGGGGCGAGTGGGTATACCGGCGGGCGGGTGGCGGAGGCGATGGTGCGCCGGGGGTTGCGGCCGGTCCTGGCCGGGCGCCACAGGGACCGGCTCGCCTCGCTGGCCCAGCGCCTGGGCAACCCGGTGCCGCTCGATGTGGTGCGCGCCGATGCCGGTGACCTGGTGTCGGTGCGGGCTCTGGTCGGCCGGGGTGACGTGCTGGTCAGCACTGTCGGCCCGTTCGTGCGGCTCGGGGAGCCGGCGTTGCGGGCGGCCCTCGATGCGGGGGCGATCTACCTTGACTCGACGGGCGAGGCGCCGTTCATCCGCCGGGTGTTCGAGGAGTTCAGCCTGCCGGCGCAGCGCAGCGGAGCGAGCTTGATCACCGCGTTCGGGCACGACTTCGTGCCCGGCAATCTCGCGGGCGCCCTCGCACTCCAGCGCTCGGCTGCCAGGGTGCACCGGCTCGAGGTGAGGTATCTGATCACCGGAGCCGACCGGGCCCGGGTGATCAGCCGGGGGACCCTCGGATCGGCGCTCGGGCTGCTCACCGAGCAGAGCTTCACCTGGCGCGACGGGATCCAGCCAGCACCTACCGCGGCTGGGATCCGGACCGTCTCGATAGGCGGGCTGGAGGGCACGGCGATGGCCGTCGGCGCCACCGAGCACTACGCGCTGCCCCGGCTCGCTGGACCGGAGGGACTGCCCGAGGTGGACGTCTACTTCGGGCGAGTCGGGTCGGCGAGGCGCCTGGCGCGGTTGTACTACCGGCTGATTCCGGCGCTGCTTTCGGTGCCGGGGGCGCGGTCGTTGGCGCGCGGAATCGGGGAGCTCGCATTGCGCTGGGTCGCCGAGGCACCCGATCCGGTTGCATTGGCACAGGTCCGCTCCCACGTCGCCGGCACCGCCTTCGACGCATCCGATGCTGAGCTCGCGCAGGTCCGCCTGGTGTCGGGCGATCCCTACCAGCTCACCGCGGACCTGCTCGCCTGGGGCGCGCAGCGCGCCGCCGAGCATGGCGTGTCCGGCCCGGGGGCGCTGGGCCCGGTGGAGGCGTTCGGGCTGGACGCACTGGAAGCCGGAGCGCTCGAAGCCGGCCTGCGGCACTGGGCGTCCTGACCACCCGGGCTGGCTAGGATGCGCCGGTGGCAGCCAGCGGCACCGGTCGAGTCGGCACCGGTCGAGCAGGCACGGTGTTGGTCGTGCTGGTGATGGGGTTGGGGTCGGTGGGGATGGGATGGCTGCTGTGGCCACCCGAGAGCCGTGGCGACGTGCGCCCCGCACGAGGCACCGTCATGCAGTCGGTACTCTGCGGTCCCCCCGACGCTCAGGATTTCGTGCATGTGGAGCTGCCCGACGGGCGGGTACTCCCGGCTCTGCTGGACGGCTGCGGTCACCGGCTGGGTGAGGTGTTGCCCGTCGAAGTGCCCAACCCACTGCCCGCAGGCGAATTCGTCGCGCGCCTCGCGGGAACGGGGGTGTCCGCCGCCACGGCGGATGGCCGGCGCTTGGGTGCGATGGGCGTCGTGGTCGCTGGGATAGCCGGTGCGCTGCTTGCGTGGCGGTTGCGTGGCGGCGAGCGCGGCGCCCGTAGGGTAGGCCCATGACCGGCATTCCCTCGCCCACTGTGGAGCTGTACCGCGAAACCCTGTCCAACGGGCTGCGGGTGGTGCTGAGCCCGGACCGATCCGCACCGGTGGTCGCCGTCGGTGTGCACTACGACGTCGGGTTCCGCTCCGAGCCGCAAGGCCGCACCGGTTTCGCACACTTGTTCGAGCACCTGATGTTCCAGGGCAGCGAGAGTCTGGAGAAACTCGCGCACTTCCGGCATGTGCAGTCCTCGGGCGGGACGTTCAACGGCTCCACACATCCCGACTACACCGACTATTTCGAGGTTGTGCCCTCGGCGGCGCTGGAGCGTGCGCTGTTCATCGAAGCGGACCGGATGCGGGCTCCCCGGATCACCGCGGAGAACCTGCGCAACCAGGTCGACGTGGTCAAGGAGGAGATCCGGCTCAATGTGCTGAACCGGCCCTACGGCGGGTTCCCGTGGATCACCCTGCCGCCGGTGCTCTACGACACGTTCCCCAACGCGCACAACGGGTACGGCGATTTCTCCGAGCTCGAAGCGGCCACCGTGGATGACTGCGCGGCATTCTTCGACGTCTATTACGCGCCGGGCAACGCGGTGCTCACTGTCTCCGGGGATTTCGCTGTGGAAGCCGCGCTCGAGCTGGTACACCGGCACTTCGATGACGTGCCCGCCCGTCCGGTACCCGCGCGACCCTCCTTCGCCGAGCCACCACCTGACCGCGAGCGCCGGCACAGCTATCCCGATGCGCACGCCCCGCTGCCTGCGTTGGCCCTCGGCTACCGGCTGCCCGACCCGGCCGCCGGCTTCGATGACTACCTTGCCTACGAGGTGCTCGCCGCGGTGCTCGTCGACGGTGACTCCTCCCGGCTCGAGCAGCGCCTGGTGCACACCGATGCGCTGGTCACCGAGATCGGCTCGGGCTGCGGCCTGTTCGGTGCGCCGCTGGATGCCCGTGACCCGGATACCTTCACCATCTCCGCGATCCACCCCGCCGGCGTGGACGTCGAGGCGGTGCTCTCCGCGACCGACGAGGAGATTGCCCGCCTCGCCGCGGACGGTCCGGAACCCGACGAGTTGGCCCGGATCACCGCCCGCTGGGCGGCCACGCTGTTCCGCGAGCATGATCGGCTGGTGACGCGGACGATGGCCATCGGCGCCTTCGAGCTGCTGCACGGGCGCGCCGAGTTGATCGCCGAGCTGCCGGCCATGGTGGCGGTGATGGGTCCGGAGCAGGTCGCGAAGGCGGCCGCTGGCCTGCAACCGGATTCCCGGGCAGTGCTGATCGTCGAGCCGGCAAGCACAGAGCAGGAGGGGTGATGGGCCACCGCAGCGCTGAGCAGATCGGCCGGACCGAGTTGGGGCCGCGCCCGCTTCCGCCGCTGGGTACCCCACGTACTGCCAGCGCGCCCTCGGTGGTGGACATCGTGCTCGACAACGGGTTGCGGGTGATCGCGGTGTGCCGACCCGCGGTGCCGATGGTCGAGTTGCGCATGCGGATCCCGTTCGGCGGCACCCAGCGCACCCACTCGGCTCGCGCGGAGTTGCTGGCTGCCACGTTGCTGCAGGGCACGCCGCGCCGGGACCGGTTCGCCATCGACAAGGTGCTGGCCGCGATCGGCGGTGACCTCTCGGCCGGGGCGGACCCCGAGCACCTGGCCTTGTCGGGATCGGCCCTGGCCAGCGGGTTGGATGTGCTGCTCGAGGTGCTGGGCGACGCGCTCACCTCGGCCTCCTACGCCACCGCCGAGGTGACCCGGGAACGGGACCGCCTGGTGGAGCGGATCACGCTGAGCCGATCGAGGCCGCAGGTGATCGCCCGGGAGGCGCTGCAGCGGCGCCGTTACGGCAACCACCCCTTCGCCCGGGAGTGGCCAGAGGTCGACGACATCGCCGCCGTGACGCCGGCCGCGGTGCGTGTCCTGCACCGCCGCTCGGTGGTGCCCGGGGGAGCGGTCCTGGTACTGGTGGGCGACATCGAGCCTGATCACGCGGTTGCATCGGTGGTCTCGGCGCTGGCGGGCTGGCGGGCTGACCACCCGGCCGCCGGGCTGGCGGTGCTGCCCCCGCTGAAGCCTGCTGATCTGCTGTTGGTGCATCGTGAGGGTGCGGTGCAGTCGCAGCTGCGACTGTCCGCGCAAGCGGTGCCGCGCGATGATGAGCGCTACCCGGCGCTGCAGCTGGCGAATCTGGTGTTCGGTGGGTACTTCTCCTCCCGCTGGGTGGAGAACATCCGGGAGGACAAGGGCTACACCTACTCGGCGCACTGCGGTTTCGAGTTCACCGAACACGGGGCGACGCTGGTCGCGGACGCGGACACCGCCAGTGAGGTCACTGCCGCAGCGCTGCTGGAAACGCGCTACGAGTTGGGTCGGCTGGCCGTGCTGCCTCCCGAGGAGTCCGAGGTGGACAACGCGCGGCGCTACGCGATCGGGTCGATGACCATAGGCTCGTCGTCGCAGCGGGGCCTGGCCGGTCAGCTGATCACGTTGGCCGGGCTCGGTTTGGACCTGGATTGGTTGCTCGCCCACCCGGGTCGATTGCAGGCCGTCACCGCCGGGCAGGTCGCCGAGGCCGCTGCGTGTTTCTTCGCCCCCAGCCGGTTCACCGGGGTGGTGGTGGGCGACGCCAAGCGCCTGGCCGACCCGTTGGCCGCTCTAGGCGGCGTGGAGCTGCCCTGACCGCACCGTGACCGCCTGGCGCGGCTGGTCGGTCCGGCTTGGCATGCTGGGATTGCTCAAGGCACTCAACGTCAGTGAGTGGTGATCACCATGAACAGCCTGGTGTTGATCCGCTCCATCAGCTCACCAGCTACCTCCCCGATCAGCTCGCCGAGGACGGACTTGGGTACGTGGTCGAGGCGGGTGTAGGCCACTCGTAACCTGTCCGGCAGCTCCACGTCTAGGGGATCGGGCTGGTCGGTTATCTCCATGGTGATCACATACGGCACGTCGGGCAGCTCGTTGAACATGTTGCCGGAATAGATCAGCACCCGACGTGGCGAGCTGCCGGTCACGGTCCACACCTGGCCCCTACGCGGCCGAGGAGCCACGGTCCGCTTTCCCGCTCGCCCGGAGGTCCTCGCGTTGGTGGTGGTCGGCGACGTGCCGTTGGGCGGCCTCAGGATGCTGGGCCCACCACGTGTTGGCGTCCTGGCAGAGCTGCCGGAAGTTTTCGCGTTCGATCGCTGCGACGATCCAGGAGTGCACCGAGACACCGGCAGCGGCGGCGCGCTGCTTGATCTGCTCGTGGGTGTCATCAGATAGGTTTAGCCCAAGACGCTTCGACATGTCGCCATTCTAGGGTGCCATCGTTCGGTATGCCAGGAAGGTGCTCGCACGTGCAGGTACGACAAGAACCTTGGTGATGCCAGAGCAGTCCGGGTCCGATCCACGGGTCGGCGACGGCGGTCACCGCGGACAGGGCCGGCGGGCCGCAACGCGTTGGCCGCCCAGCCGACCGCCGAGCGAAGATCCTGGTCAGGGGTTGATCAGCGGCATCATCTTTCGGCGTAGGAAGCTCCGGATCCCCTCGCACTGGGAGTCGGTGGCGCTCACGAGGGGCGGCCTCACGTATGGGGGGAAGCCAGGAAGTCGAGTGGCCAGGGCGGCCTTCGTGACCGCGATCTCGGTCAACGGCGAGGCATGGCGGGCATCGCTCCACCGGTCGAAGTCCGCCTGCAGCCGGTGAGCCTGCTCGAGATCGTCGCGCTGTACCGCGTCCGCGATGCGCAGGGGAAGCTCGACGACCGGGCCCCCGCCTCCGGTCACGATGCCATCGGCGCCGATGTCCGAGAGGTGTGCTCCAGCACGGTCATCTCCGACGAAGACCTGCATGTCTGGTCTCGCAGCCTTGAACTGCCGCGTGATGCTGCGGTCCTTTCCGGCGTCCTTCACGCCCCGGAGTAGCGGAAACTCGGCTGCGAGCTGCGAGACAACCGATGGCGTGATGTCAGCCTGAGCATGCCGGGGGAAGTTGTAGAGGAGCAGGGGGAGATCCGACCGGACGAGGAGCTGCCGGAAGTAGGCGCAGACACCGTCCTGCGGCGGGGCGGCGAAGAAATAGGGGGTGATGGCTGCCAGGTAGTCGGTGTGGGATCGCGCATGGTCCAGCAGATCGATCGCATCGCCGATCGCGGCCGATCCCACGTGGGCGATGACCTGCCCGGGCCAGTGCTCGCGGCACAACGCCAGGACGGCGCGGCGCTCGTGCGCTGTCATGTTGAAGAACTCACCCGTCGTCCCGTTGACGAGGATGGTCTTGACCCCCGCGGCTGACAGCAGCGCCAGGTAGTCCTGCAGCGCACCCTTGTCCACGGCTCCCTGGGCGTCGAAGGGCGTGACGATCGCGACGATCGGTGAGCTGATCATCCCGCCGCGTCGGCCAGAACCCGATCTGCCGAGGAGTGGCTCACGAAGACGTCATAAGCCATACGGGCCCGTCCTCATCTGTTGCTCACGGCGCAGAAGTCGTGACCGTAGCGTAGCGGCGCACTGCGGTTTCGATTCACCGAGCATGGGGCCACGCTGGTCGTGGCCGGTCAGCTGATTACGTTGGCCGGGCTCGGTTTGGACCTGGACTGGCGTGGCTGCTAGGCCCGTGCAGCGGAGTTGACGTGGTTGCGGGACCGTGCGGAAACGGTGAGTACCGCCCAGACCACCTTGCCGCCGCTGGGCCGGGACGCGGTTCCCCAGGTGCGGCTCAGCTTGTCGACAAGAACAAGGCCACGACCACCGGCCGCGCGTAGACCGGGTACCCGCAACTGGGGTGAGCGCGGATCTGTGTCAGCCACCGAGACGGTCAGGGTGTTGCGGTTCAAGTCCACGCGAAGCTGACCCTCTGACCGAGCGTGGTGCACCATATTGTCGATCAGTTCCGAGGCAACGACTGCGGCATCGGAACTGATCCCGGGGACGCCCCACTCCTCGCAGATCCGCCTGATCAACTGCCTGGCCAGCCGCGAGCTAGCTAGGTCACATCTCAGCTGAACCTGGAGCCGGCGACGCGGGGGCGCGGCGTCGAGCTCTTGCAGAGCTTCGTGGACGCTGCGGTAGGTCGGGACGGATCGTGACACGGCGTTAGCGTCGAGCAAGGCATCAAGCGGTTGCCGGGGCGCCGCCAGCACCACGGGTAGTCCAGGCCAGTCACGGATGCGATCACGAACCATGGGGAACACTGTCAGCAACGATGCGGTAGCCGTCTGCATGCTAGCTAGGTCCACCACAATCGCCGCAGGCTCCTCGGCTGCGTACCGGAACAATCCGTCCCGCAGCCGCTCGTAAGTCTGGGGGCTCAGCTCCCCCACAGGCCGTACCACCAGAGTGCCGCTCTGCTGGTAGGACTCAAGGAACAGGCTGGAGGTCGTCGAGCCGGGACCGTGGCCATTAGCTTGGCCTGCCGGCTGACTTGTCATCTGACCCACCTCGCATCGACGCGCCGCGGGCGGGCAACCCGTGTGGGGCTGCCTCCCCTCTCTGCAACATTGGTACCCGGTTCCGCGGGCGCTTATAGCTGCCATCCGAGTGATGGGGGAGGCACGGCTGTCGCCCTGCACGCTTCCGCAAGGAGTGATATCGATCAACGTGGAGGCTTTCCGGGCTGGTCGCAAGGGACATCAGAGTGTATTGACGGCCGAGTGGGTGGTTCCGGGTCGACCCACACCACGCGGGCGGTGATCTGCGGGCGCCGGCTGAATGCGCGGGCCGCGCGTTCAGCCGATGGCAGCCTCAGGTGTTGACTGCGATCTACCCCGAAGACCTCGGCGCACTCCTCGAAGGCTATGCCCCACGCCGCGATCCGGCCATCCACCCGCTCGCCGTACTCCTGCACCACGGCGAACAACCGGGGCGCCTCGTCGGCTACCAGCTCCTTGACCAACTCAGCGAACTCCGCCTCGTCGCACAGCGGAGCCAGCGTGTCCGGGCCGACTTCTGCGGGATCGTGGTCTGTCTGCGCTAGCATCTCATCCTCCTAGTTCGCTGTATGGACTGACCGAATGATGATGTGAACCGATCGTGAATGCAAATGGATGGTCCATCGACCACCCGTGTGGGTTAGGTTGGTCTGCTCTCAGCACCGGTATCCCGGGAGGTCGGACATGACGCAGGGGATGGACGCCAGCGGATCGGTCGTGCGTCGCTGGCAGCTCGCCGCTGCCCTCAAGGAGCAGCGTGAGCAGGCCGGGCTCACCCAGGAGCAGGCGATCGTCCGGCTCGTCCCGGGGGAGGGGCGCTGGTCGAGATCGAAGCTGTCGCGGGTGGAGAACCGCGAGCACCACCTCAAGCCGCGCGAGGTCGAGCAGCTCCTCGACGCCTACGGCGTCACCGACGAGGCCACCCGTGACCCGCTGGTGCAGCTCGCGGCACCACATCGCGAGCGGGGCTGGTGGCTGAGCTTCGGCGCCGAGCTTCCCGAGGACTGGCGATCGTTGCTGGGCTTGGAGAGCGGTCTGATCGGGCTCCGGGACTTCCAGAGCCAGCTCGTCCACGGCCTGCTGCAGACCACCGACTACACCAGGGCGCTCGTCATGTCGATCAACCCGGGTGTGTTGAATCCGGCTGAGGTCGAGCGCCGGGTCGCGTTGCGCATAGCCCGTCAGCAGATCCTCGCCAAGGATCCGCCGCCGCAGCTGCACTTCATCTTGGACGAGACGATCCTGCAGCGCCTGGTCGGCGATCGGATCGTGATGCATGACCAGATGCGCAAGCTGTTGCAGGCCACTGTGAAGCCGAACATCACCATCCAGGTGCTGCCCCGCGACGTAGGTGGCAGCCCCGGACTGGAAGGACCGTTCACTCTGCTCACCCTGCCCGCCCCGATCCCGGACATCGGGCACACCGAGGGTCCGGCGGGGACGCTCTACATCGAAGACCGGGATCTCGTGCGAGAATGGACGTTGCGCTTCGGCATCCTGACCCAACGGGCCCTGTCCCGCCAGGAGTCCGCCGAGCTGATCACCGAAGCGATGCACAACTATGAGTGACCCGAAGGAGGTCAGCGGATGACCAGAGTGGAGCCCCTGGCCCAGATCCAGTGGCGCATGAGCAGCTTCACCAGCAGTGGTACCGGCAACGGCGGCACCTGCGTCGAGGTGGCCGGGCTACCGGACGGCCGGATCGCCGTCCGCAACAGCAACCACCCCGACGCCGGTGTCGTGTACTTCACCCGCGCCGAGATGGACGCCTGGATCAAGGGCGTCAAGGCCGGCGAATTCGACGACCTCGCCTGACCGCCTGCTGACCGTTACGGTCAATCTGCTGTCTGAGCGGTTCGGGGAGAGTCAGAAGAGAAACAGGCCAACTGACCAGCCTGCGCTGGTGACGATTACCACCATGAGGCTCCAGAGGATCAGCCGCGACGGGGTCATCCATAGCCCGGGCGGATCGGCTCGTTGTTGCGGCTGCTCATGCAGGTCGGCGGCGTGGCGTCGCAAGTGGTCGGTGAGCTCTCGCTCCCAGCGTTTCCGGTCGCGGATCTTCACTGGCCCACCGCCCTCGCCCCGAGCCGCCCCCCACCACATACCTCTGGCAGCATAACGCTTGTGGCCGCCTGAGGAGAGGGTTCCTCAGGCGGCGGTGGCTGCGATGATCTGGTCGATGCTGGGATTGGTCAGCACGGAGCCGTCCGGCAACAGCACCGTCGGCACGGTGTGATTACCCCCGTTCACACCTGCCACGAACGAGGCGGCGGCTGCGTCGCGCTCGATGTCCACTTCGTGGAAGTCGATACCCGCACGGTCCAGTTGGGCCTTGAGTCGCCGGCAGTGACCGCACCACACGGTCGAGTACATCCTGATTTTGCTCACGTTCGGCACCAACACCGTGGCACTGCGCGGTGTTCCCCACCTGATCACAGCAGATCGATGCATCGTCGAGCCGGGGGAGGAACATCCATGCTCAGCTGCTCTGACCGTGCGCGCCCGGGGCCAGGCCGTGCTCCTGAGCCAGGATGGCGGCCTGCACCCGGGAGCGCAGATCCAGCTTGCTGAGTACCCGGGACACGTGGGTCTTGACGGTGGTCTCGCCGATGTAGAGCCGGTGGGCGATCTGCGCGTTGGACAGTCCCTCGCCCAGGCAGGCCAGCACCTCGGACTCGCGGTCGGTGAGCTGAGCGAGCCCCTGCGGAGGTGGCGGCAAACTCGGGGCCGCGGCGGCGAACGCGGCCATCATCCGCCGGGTCACGCTCGGTTCCAGCACACCGTCCCCGGCCGCCACCTGCCGGATCGCCTCCACCAGCCGCGGCGCCTCGACCGACTTGAGCAGGAAACCGCCGGCCCCGGCTCGCATCGCCCCGTAGACGTAGTCGTCGAGGTCGAAGGTGGTGAGCACGAGTACCTCGCACACCCCGTCACCGACCAGCAGGCGGGTCGCCTCGATTCCGTCGGTGCCGGGCATCCGGATGTCCATCAGCACCACGTCCGGGCGCAGCGACCGGGCCAACCGGAGCACCGCCGCACCATCACCGGCTTCGCCGACCACCTCGATGCCCTCCGCGTTGCCCAGGATCAGCACCAACCCGGCGCGGATCGCGCTGTGATCGTCGGCCACCAGCACCTTGATCGTCACGCGGGCACCTTCTGCTCCGGGGGCTCGGCCGGCTGCCGCAGCGGCAGCTCGGCCTGCACCTGCCAGCCCAGCGCACCCCGGCCGGCCCGCAGCGAGCCCCCGACGGCGGCGGCACGTTCCCGCATACCGGCCACCCCGGTACCGCCGACCGTGCCGTCCCGGCTCACCGCGGGACCGGTCAACTCGTTGGTCACCTCGATGACCAGCCGGTCACCGGTAGGCCGCAGCGACACCCACACCCGGGCGCCCTCGGCGTGCTTGACAGCGTTGGTCAGCGCTTCCTGCACGATCCGGTAGGCGGTGAGGTCGATCACCGCGGGCAACCCGGCAGGTGGGGTGGTGGAGGTCGGCTCGACGCGCAGCCCGCCGGCCCGTGCGGAATCCAGCAGCCGGTCCAGGTCGGCCAGCCGGGACGGCACGGTCGGCGGACCGGCCGGTGGGTCGTCGCCGGCGCGCAACAGGTCGATCATCGAACGCATCTCGGTCAGCGCGGCCACACTGTTCTCCCGCACCGAGCCCAGCACGGTGCGCACCACCCCGGGGTCCCGCTGGGCCATCGAGAGCACGGCCTCGGACTGGATCGCGATGGCGGACAGGTGCCCGGCGATCACGTCGTGCAGCTCGCGGGCCATCCGGGAACGCTCCTCGGTGATCGCCGCCCGCCGATCCAGCTCGGCGATCCGGTCCCGCTGGGCGGAGCGGGTGCGCTCGGCGGCGGCGCTCTCCCGGTGCCGGCGCACCTCGCGCGCCCAGGCGATCGGGATCAGCGGCAGCGCCACCAGCTGCAGGGTCACCAGCACCGCGGTGCGCCAGTCCGGCAACCCGAGCAACGCGACGATCAACGTCAACACCGGGGTGACCGCGGCGGCCACCACCATCGCCCGGCTGAACCGGGCCGAGCTGTAGGCCGTCGCGCAATAGAGCAGGTCACTGATGACCAGCACCATGCTGACACCGACGCCGAAGCTGAGATCGAGCGCCGCAGGTGGTAGTCCCAGCGCCAGGCCGAGCGCTGGGTGCCGGCGGCGAAGCAGCAATGCGGCGCAGGCCGCGGC
The DNA here is from genome assembly GCA_050699515.1 of Pseudonocardiaceae bacterium. GTDB lineage: Bacteria > Actinomycetota > Actinomycetes > Mycobacteriales > Pseudonocardiaceae. The sequence goes on along the minus strand of JBOHFF010000096.1, from coordinate 39,941 downwards.
CAGCAGTCCCAGCCGCCAGAACGGCACCGACGCCTGCGGGGGGTACCAAGCGTAGAGCCCGGTGAGGTAGCCCAGCACCCCCGAGGCGAACAGTCCGGACGCGATCAGTACGTCCCGCCACGGTGGCTGGACCAGCCGCCGCGCGAGCTCCCCGGCTCTGGGCATGGATCCATCACAGCACAGCCGAGGGTCGGATCTCGTCCTACCGAGGCCGGAGCGACCCGTCCGAATGCCTCCTCCGAACTGATGACACCGATCTGGTGCGCCCGGCCGACGACCCGGGCGGGGTCTTCCCGCCAGGCTCGTAGCATGCTTGTTCTCTCCGACAATCCAGTGCTCGTGGTGATCGTCGCGGGCGAGATCGGTTTCTGGGTGGTGTGGGCCACCGTGAGTGCGGCCGAACAGGGGGCGCGCCGTGGCTGAGCGACGGATCGAGGCGTTGGATGTGCTGCGCGGGGTGGCCATTCTGGGCACCCTGGGCACCAATATCTGGATCTTCACCGACCCGGACGGGATCATCGGGTTCCTGTCCCGCACCCCCCGGGCCGGCTCGACGGGCGGCACGGTCGAGCTGGTGGCGCGGTTCCTGGCCAACGGCAAGTTCCTCGGCCTGCTGGCGTTGCTGTTCGGCGTCGGCGTGGAGTTGCAGTACCGGTCGGCGGCGCGGCGGGGGACGCGTTGGCCGGGCTGGTACCTGTGGCGTGCGGCGCTGCTGCTCGTCGAGGGGGTGCTGCACTTCGTACTGGTCTTCGAGGGCGACGTGCTGATGGCCTACGCGTTGACCTCGGTCGTGGTGGCCTACGTGATCGGACGCAGCGACCGCGCGGTGCGCACGATCATGATCGTCATCGCGGGCGTCCAGGCGGTGCTGCTCAGCCTCGGCACAGTGCTGATCATGATGGCCACCGGGTCGGACGGCCAAGCGGAGCTGGGTGACCCGGCGGTGTTCAGCTCCGGGTCCTACGTCGATCAGGTCCTCGCTCGGCTGGACCACGCGTTGCTGTACCGGTCGGAGCTGGTGGTCATCCTGCCCTCGTCGGTGGTGTTGTTCCTGCTCGGCTCGCGGTTGTTGCGGGCCGGCGTGTTCGATGACTCCCCCCGGGGACGGCAGTTGCGCACCCGGCTGATGGTGGGCGGGCTCGGGGTGGCCGCACCACTGAACCTGGCCACCACCCTGGCCGGGCCCGGCTGGGTGCTGCTGGACCGCTACCTGCTGCCGCCGTTCGTCGCGCTGGGGCTGCTCGGGCTGATCACCACTCTGGTATCGCGCTCGCCCGGAGTGCCGGGGCCGGCCCGGCGGGGGCTCACCGCGGTCGGCCGCACCGCGCTGTCCTGCTACGTGTTCCAGAACGTGGTCGCCGGTGCGCTGTGTTACGGCTGGGGGCTGGGCCTGGCCGAGCGCCTGGCAGATTACCGACCGTGGTGGATACTCGGCGTCTGGCTGGGCATCTGCCTGTCGTTCACCGGGCTCGCCACCTGGTGGTTGCGCTTCTTCGACCGCGGGCCCCTGGAGCTCGCGTGGCAATGGGCCTATCAAGTACCCCAGGCGTCCCAAACCAGCGCCGGCGCTCCCGAGCTCAACAGGAGAGTTTTTTGATCAAGAACCGACAGCTCTCCTGTTGAGCTCGGGAGGCTGAGGGCACTCGGGCGGCACGCGCAACGGTCTTGCTCTGTGGGGGATTCTGGGGTTTTGGGAGGATGGGGGGCGTGGGGAATCAGCGGGATCCGCTGGAGGGGCTCGACGAGGAGCAGCGCGTGGCGGTGTGCGCGCCGCGGGGGTCGGTCTGCGTGCTGGCCGGCGCGGGCACCGGAAAGACACGCACTGTCACCCGGCGGATCGCCCAGCTGGTCGGGGCCGGCCATGTTGCGCCCGGTCAGGTGCTCGCCGTGACGTTCACCGCCCGCGCCGCAGGCGAGCTGCGCACCCGGTTGCGCGACCTCGGGGTAGGCGGGGTGCAGGCGCGGACCTTCCACGCCGCGGCGCTGCGCCAGCTGCGCTACTTCTGGCCCCGGGTGGTAGGCGACGAGCCGTGGCCGCTGCTGGAGCACAAGGTACGGCTGGTCGGCCAGGCCGCGCAGCGGGCCGGCGTGAGCACCGACGCCGACGACCTTCGGGACGTCGCCGGTGAGATCGAGTGGGCCAAGGCGAGCCTGGTCAGCGCCGCGGACTACCCCGCCGCGGTGGCCGCCGCCCGCCGCGAGACCCCGGTGCCGGCGCAGCAGGTCGCGGCGGTCTACGCCGGCTACGAGGAGCTCAAGAACCGCAACCGGCTGCTCGACTTCGACGATCTGCTGCTGCACACCGCCGCCGCATTGGAGGAGCACTCTGAGGTGGCGCGGGAGTTCCGGGACCGCTACCGCTGCTTCGTCGTCGACGAGTACCAGGACGTCACCCCGCTGCAGCAGCGCGTGCTGGATGCGTGGCTGGGCGGCCGGGACGACCTCACCGTCGTCGGCGACGCGAACCAGACCATCTACTCCTTCGCCGGGGCCGCGCCCCGCTTCCTGCTGGAGTTCACCAGGAGGTTCCCCGACGCGGTGACGGTGCGGCTGCACCGCGACTACCGCTCCACGCCCCAGGTCGTGTCGCTGGCCAACCGGGTGATCTCCGGCGCCCGGGGGCGGCCGGCGGGTGCCCGGCTACTCCTGGAGGGCCAGCAGCCGGCTGGTCCGGAGCCCACCTTCGCCGAGCACAGCGACGAGCCGGCCGAGGCACAGGCCGTGGCGGCGGAGATCGAGAAGCTGCTTCGCAGCGGAACCCCGGCCGCCGAGATCGCGGTGCTCTACCGGGTCAACGCCCAGTCCGAAGCTTACGAGCAGGCCTTGGACACGCGGGGGATCCCGTTCCAGGTCCGTGGCGGGGAGCGGTTCTTCCAGCGTCCAGAGGTCAGGACCGCGATCCGCGCGCTGCGGGCGGCGGCCACCGCGCAGGCCGGGGACTCGGTGGCCGAGCTGGGCGCCACCGTTCGGGCGGTGCTGGGCCGCCAAGGGCTCACCGCCGAGCCCCCCGACGGGAGCGCGGCACGATCACGCTGGGAGTCTCTGCGCGCGCTGGCCGCGCTGGCCGACGACCTCGCCGCCAGCATCCCGATGGCCGACCTCGGCCGGCTGGTGGCCGAGCTCGACGCGCGCGCCGAGGCCGCGCACCCACCGCAGGTGCAAGGAGTCACGTTGGCCTCGCTGCATTCCGCGAAGGGTCTGGAGTGGGATGCGGTGTTCCTGGTCGGGCTCGCCGAGGGGACGTTGCCCATCCAATACGCCGACGGTGACCAGGAAGCGTTGGAGGAGGAGCGCCGGTTGCTCTACGTCGGGGTGACCCGGGCCCGCCGCCGGCTCGCGCTGTCCTGGGCGCTCTCCCGCAGCCCAGGCGGGCGACCCCGCCAGCGCAGCCGGTTCTTACACGGTCTAGTGAAGACTCGAAAATAATTCGGTTGCCGGTGTATCAGCAGCGCCCTACCCTTGCTCTTACCTCCTGGAAGCGGTCGTTACATGCGGCTGACCAGGGTGGATCGCCCAGCCACTGAGTGCGGGCCGAGCGGGAAGGAGGGAACCGGTGGAGATGACCATAACCAGCGGCGCCTGTAGCTTCCCGCGGTGCGGGTCCTTCGCTGAGTACGGGGGGATTCAGTCCGAGCGCTTACGGACCGTGCCGATGGGCGCGCGCTGGCCGTTCGCGGGACGTCCCTTCCACCCCGTCCTCATCAACCCGACTGGCATTGATCTCCCGACTACCGACCGTATGCGAATGTCCGCATCAGAGCCTTGATCCTCGAGCCAGCAGTATCCGGCTCATGAAGGCCGCGGACCCCGCAGCGGGATCCGCGGCCTTAGTTGTATAGCTAGGTCCTCATCCCGCGGCGGGCCGGTACCGGCGAGTTCTACCGGCAACACCACCGAGGAGGAGAGACAAGTGTTGACCGCGACCGTCCCGCTGGATGGCGGGGCGTTGCCCGACCTCATGGGTGGGGCAGAGCTGGCCCACCTGCTCGATACCGCGCCCACCGGCTCGGAGGCCCTGCCCTGTCGCGCACACAACCCGGACCTCTGGTTCGCTGAGGCGCCGGCCGAGCTGGAGCGAGCCAAGCAGCTGTGCGCAGACTGCCCGATCAAGCTCGCTTGCCTGGACAGTGCGCTGTCCCGGCAGGAGCCCTGGGGCGTATGGGGTGGCGAGATCTTCGAGCACGGCGCTGTCATCCCGCGCAAGCGTCCGCGAGGCCGGCCCAGCAAGGCCGCTCTCGAGCGCGAGCGCACCGAACGCGCCGCACGGGACACCGCCGCGTGAACGGTTGGGGGCCCGTCAAGGGCCCCCAACCGCGGTCCCACCTGCCCACCACGATTACTAACCCGGATTACCAGCCCGGTTCGGAGCGGTCTCGCGCCGTGCGTGACCGATGGCCAGGCCATCATCGAGGAGCGCAACGCCATGTTGATGCACGAGGCGCTCGCCAGGGACCGGATGCGCGATGATCAGCGCCGGGCCCGCAACGAGCGGTTGGCCAGGCGGCTCGCCGCGGCTCGCCGGTGGCAACGCCTGGCTCGCTACGCCGACCGCCGAGCCCGCCGCGCCGCCGAGCGCCTGTAGTTGGGGGCTCTTCAAGGGCCCCAACCCGAGCCGAATGCGACGAAGCCGTCTGTGTCGTTGCCGGGCGGGAGTGGCACCGGATTCCCGCACTGGCAGTAATCACTTAGGATAGGGTCACCTATTGGAGTGAGCTGTCGGGGACGAAAGGGTGCCCGATGCCGCGTCCGTGCCTGATATCCGACCGACGACCGGACCGCGACAGCGACCTGCTCGCTGTGGCCGGGTGAGCGGGTGTGCCACGGCCGAGAGCAGTCGTCACCGGTGGGGCGGGATTCCTGGGATCGCACCTGTGCGAGCGCCTGCTGTTCGAGGGGTACAGCGTGTTGTGTCTGGACGACTTCAGCACGGGGTCCCCGACCAACGTCGCGCATCTGACGGAGGTGGGGCCATTCCGACTGCTCCGGGCCGACGTCACCGATTTCGTGCACGTCGTCGGCGACGTCGACGCGGTGTTGCACTTCGCCTCTCCCGCGTCGCCGATCGACTACTTGCGCATGCCCATCGAGACCCTGAAGGTCGGGTCGATCGGCACCCTGCACACGCTGGGTCTGGCCAGGGAGAAGAAGGCGCGCTACCTGCTGGCGTCCACGTCGGAGGCATATGGGGACCCGAAGGTCCACCCGCAGCCGGAGAGCTACTGGGGCCATGTCAACCCGGTCGGGCCGCGGGGCGTCTACGACGAGGCCAAGCGGTTCGCCGAGGCGATGACGATGGCCTACCGCCGCGCGCAGCGCGTCGACACCGCGATCGTGCGCATCTTCAACACCCACGGCCCGCGGATGCGGCCGGACGATGGGCGGGCCGTTCCGACGTTCATCCGGCAAGCGTTGGCCGGCGAGCCGTTGACCGTGGCCGGAGACGGCAGCCAGACCCGCTCGATCCAGTACGTCGACGATCTGGTGGAAGGATGCCTGCGGCTGCTGCGCTCGACGCTCACCGGCCCGGTCAACATCGGAAACCCGTACGAGGTGTCGATTGACGAGCTGGCAGTGCTGATCCGTGACCTGGTCGGCTCTTCCAGCACCGTCCGCTACGTTGCGCGCCCGGAGGACGACCCGACCGTGCGGCAGCCCGACATCACGCTGGCCCGCCGAGCGCTGGGCTGGCAGCCGACCATCGACCTCGCTGACGGGCTGCAGCGGACGATCTCGTGGTTCCGGGAGAACTTCGACCAGGCCGCAAGCTCCCGTGCGATATAACGTTAGCGGCCGTTCGATACACGTTTTGCACGAATCATCCCATTATATGAGTGAATGTTCTATTTGTACCATTCTGAGGTTAAGGTCCCCCCATGTCCGGTGCGCCTGCTCACCACCCCCCGCCCGAGATCGTGATCATCGGCGCGGGACCGGCCGGTCTCACCGCGGCCTACGAACTGGCCAGGAACCAGGTTCCGGCCACCGTGCTGGAGGCCGACGACGTGGTCGGCGGGATCAGCCGCACCATCGAGCGGGACGGCTGGCGATTCGACGTCGGGGGCCACCGCTTCTTCACCAAGGTGTCCCGGGTGGAGGCGTTGTGGCACGAGATCCTGCCCGGCGGAGAGTTCCTGCTCCGACCCCGGCAGAGCCGCATCCTGTACCGGGGCAAGTTCTACGACTACCCGTTGCGCCCGCTCGGCGCCCTGCGCAACCTCGGCGCGACCGAAGCGACCCGCTGCATGCTGTCCTACGCGTGGGCGAGGCTGCGTCCCCCCGCTGACCAATCGCACCTGGAGGGATGGGTCGCGGCCCGCTTCGGGTACCGGCTCTACCGGCACTTCTTCCAGACCTACAACGAGAAGGTCTGGGGCATACCGGCTACCGAGATCCAAGCGGACTGGGCGGCCCAACGGATCAAGGACCTGTCACTGGCGAACGCGGTGCTGGGCGGGCTGCGCCCCGGACACAAGCGGAAACAGCAGATCACCTCGCTCATCGAGGAGTTCCACTACCCGAGATACGGGCCGGGGATGATGTGGGAACGCTGCTGCGAGCTAGTCGAGTCCGCCGGTAGCAAGGTGCACCTCGGCCAGCCGGTGACCAGGATCCGGCACGAGGACGGCCGGGTGGTCAGCGTCGAGGCCACCGCGGACGGGGCCGTGACCAGCTACCCGTGCACCCAGCTGATCTCCTCCATGCCGCTGCCTGACCTGGTGCGGGCCATGGACCCGCCAGCATCACCCGCCGCCCTCGCCGCCGCCGGCGAGCTGCGATTCCGTGATTTCCTCACGGTGGCGCTGGTGGTGCCCGAGAGCCACGCCTTCCCCGACAACTGGATCTACGTGCACTCCCCGCAGGTCCGGGTCGGCCGCATCCAGAACTTCGGGGCGTGGTCGCCGGCGATGGTGAAACCCGGGCGCACCTGCCTGGGCCTGGAGTACTTCGTGTTCTCCGGCGGAGAGCTGTGGGAGCTTCCGGACGCCGACCTCGTCGAGCTGGGCACCCGCGAGCTGGCCACCCTCGGGCTGGTGGATCCCGGGCAGGTGCAGGCCGGCTACGTGGTCCGGATGCCCAAGGCCTATCCCGTCTACGACCAGGACTTCCGGGTCAACGTCGGGGTGCTGCGCGGCTGGCTGGCCAAGCACGCCCGCAACGTCGCGCCCGTCGGGCGCAACGGCATGCACCGGTACAACAACCAGGACCACTCGATGCTCACCGCCATGCTCACGGTGGACAACATCCTGGGCCACGGCGAGCACGACATCTGGTCGGTCAACGTCGACGCCCAGTATCACGAGGAGAGCACGATCCCGGGCACCGGGCGCGACGCCCCGATCCTGCCCCGCCGAGTTCCGTCAAGGTCACGCGATCAGCCCCCGAGGACGGGGACCAAAGATCGCTAGCCCGAGGCGACAGTGCCCTGTTGGAGCACCTCGGAGGGCATCGGGCGGTGCAGCCGCCAGGTGATGGCGATCGGCCGTTCGCCGCGGTGCTCCACCAGAGTTGCTTCCCCCAGACACAGGTATGGCGCCGAGCCCAGGTCGTCGTTGCGCGCTGCCCGCACGAACAGCAGCACCCGGCTGCCGCCAGCGAGGTAGCGGCGACCGGTGGTCGAGTCGCGGGACGTGCTGTTCTGGGATTCCCAGTGAAACAGGTCCACCGCGAGCGGGTAGTCGCGGTATCGGGTGCTGGGCGAGAAGTCCCGTTCTTCCTTGCGCAGCGTCACCAGCAGCGCGTCCACCCCTGTTTCGGAGGCCCAGGCCACCCCTGCAGCTCGCCCATGGGGTTTGCGCTGCCAGTTCGCCCAGCCGATCCCGGCGAGTACTTCCTCGCGACGGTAGCTGGCATGCGAGAGCAGCGTGACATCCGGGATGTCGAGCCGGCGAGGGACATGTCGGGCGCGGTCGGTGGTGAGTGTCAACAGCTCCCCGATTTCGGCCGCGACGGCTGGATGCCCGCGCAGCTCGGCGAGGCCGTCGTCGTAGGACGCGAAGTCGCCGCGGTCGGGCCACAGCGTGAAGAACAGCATCCGTGCGAGCGACTGCTCGTGCAGCGAGAGGGAACCGTAGGGCGGCCCATCTGCTGCCACCAGCCGGGCGTACAGCGCCGACCGCGCTGGGTCGTCCACATGAGACAATGCGATTACTCGTCGCAGCAACGCCTCCTCGTTTGGAGCTGCGGGCAGAGTGGGAAGTCCCGCCTCGCGGCGCAGCCCCGTCCAGCTCTGACCTGGCCGCCCGTACACGTCGGCCAGCTCCCGCTCAGACTCAGACAGGAACTCCGCGAGCGGCAGGTCACCGTGCGACCGGAGGTCAGCGACCAGCTCATGCCGCGAGCGCGACAGCGCACCACGGACGTTATCGAGCACGATCTCGCGGGCCACCCGATCGAGCAGCAGCTGCGAACCCGAGGGCAGGAAAGGGAATCCGTGTTCGATCTCCTGGCGCAACCGGCGGCGCGAGGTTCCGGTCAGCGCTCGGTAACGCAGGTCGAACCGGTACTCGCGGCGGTGCTGCCCGATGAAGTCCAGCACCGTGAGCACCGCCTTGCCCGTCGTACGCCGAAGCCCGCGCCCGAGCTGTTGCAGGAACACCGTTGCGCTCGACGTCGGCCTCAGGAGCAACAGAGTGTCCACATCGGGCAGATCGACGCCCTCATTGAATATGTCCACGGTGAACAAACACCTGATGTCGCAGTTTCGCAGCGCGGTAGCGGCTTGTGCCCGCTCGGCGAGCGGGTCTGACCGGACAGCGCCCGTGAGGGGATCCCGGCCTCGGTGAACACCCGTGCCATGTACTCGGCATGCGCCACCGAGACGCAGAAGCCGAGCGCCCGCATCCGGCCGATGTCGGTCACCTGCCGGTCCAACGCCTTGAGCACCAGGCGGGCCCGGGCTTTGTTGCCGTCGTGGAGCCCCGAGAGTCCGGAGACGTCCTAGGCGCCGCTGCTCCCAATGACCACGACGGCGAACTATGGCAACTGCGCAGGGGTGGACAGCGACTGCACGGAGACGAACACGTGCTGCCACTGCTGCGGACGCTGCTTGCCGACATACAACTCCCCGAAGGTCCCGCCGGCCAGCACCTCACGGTAGGTGCGCCACGCCTGATCGAGAATCTCCTTGCGATGCGCGACGAACAGCAACGACTCACCCAGACCCTGGTGGCGCAGCCGCTGATAGTCGAGCGCAGCGACGACCGTCTTACCGGTGCCGGTCGCGGCGACGACGAGGTTGCGGTGTCGGTCGTGTGCGGTGCGCTCCGCATCGGGCGCGGGTGTACCTCCAAGCCGGACAATGTGATCGAGCCGCCGGAGCCGCCCTCGGTCGCTAGCGCTCTGTTCAACAGGTCGGCGTCGCGATCCGGGTCGTAGGGACGGAAGTCGGGGTCGTTCCAGTAGGTGTCGAAGGTCGCTTCGAACTTGCGTACCAGCACTGGCGTGGCGATCGAGGAGATCCGTACGTTCCACTCCAGGCCGTCCAACAGCGCGGACTTTGACAGGTTCGAACTGCCGACGTAGCCGGTGCTGAAACCGCTGTTGCGGCGAAACAGCCATGCCTTCGCGTGTAGCCGGGTTGACTTCGTATTGTAGCGGATCCGCACCTCGGCACCGAACCGGCGGACTAACTCGTCCAACGCCCGGCGTTCGGTGGCGCCGCGGTAGGTTGTGGTGATCACCCGGAGCGGAACCCATATGTGCAGCGATACCTCGATCGCTGTACTGGCGAAGGATTAGCGAGCCAATCCGTCTCACACACTTACATGACGAGCCATCATTCGATGAAGGTGATTCTTTAGCGAAGATGCTGGGCCAGGTGTTGTGCGACCGCGGATGCCAAACCGACGGGGACTGCGTTCCCTATCTGTTTCGCAATTTCGATCTTCGACCCGCACCAGGAGAACATCTCGGGGAAGTCCTGGAGCAGCGCTGCTTCGAGGTGTGTGATGACGCGATTTACTCGGCGGCTGCGGTCTCCGGGTCCCCACTGCGGATGCAGGTACTGACCCTTCTCGGGTTTGAAGAACTCGGTCCTGATAGTCAGCGAGGGTGCATCCCAGCGCATTCTGCCCATCACGTCCGTGGTGCCGGTTGGCTTGTTGCGCCAGCAGTCCGGCAGCAGCTCGTCGGGCAGGTCAAACCGTCCACCGCCCGGGGGAACACAGTCGTACCTCATAAGAGAGAGCTCCCGCGGCTTGCGGCCGAAGTGCAGGTCGAGCCACTTGAACTGGCCTGGCATCGTCTCACCGAAGAATGTCGTACGCGCTTCAGGGAGCTCGGTTGTTGACGGTTGGTCGGGTAGCTCAGCAATCCGTTCTCGAACGGTCTTCCACGGTCTCAAGGATCCTGACGGGACCTTCGCATGCGTCGGAGCGGGCAGGGGGATATGGCCGATCCGAGAGCCGATGACGATCGCGCGGAGCCGGCGCTGAGCTACACCGTAGTCGGCCGCAAGTAGTAGACCGTACGACAGCTCGTAGTCTTTGATGACGCCGTGGTCAGCTTCGTTCAGCAGCAGTTGAAACTGGGGGTTCTGCATGAACCGATCGACGTTCTCAATGACAAACACACGCGGACGCGCATGCTGCACGACGCGGAGGTACTGCTTCCACAGCTGATTTCGGGGGTCATTGACATCGCGGCTGCCGAGATTCGAGAAGCCCTGGCAAGGCGGCCCGCCGATGATCACATCGACCTCGGGGATCGCGTTGTCCGGGAGTTCGGCAATGTCGCCCCAGACTGTGTGGTCCTCGCCGAAGTTCGCAGCGTACGTCGCGGCAGCGTGGAGGTTCCACTCCACTGACAGGACAGGATCGAAGCCGTGGGGGACGAAACCGGCGGTCATGCCGCCGCAGCCTGCGAACAGATCGATCATCGTCAACGGTCTCCGCACGACGGTCATGTTATGCACCTGCACCCACAGTTCTGACACGGCACGCCGCTTCTAGACTCGGCGCGTGGCGGCAGACTCATGGGCGTCCTCACCCGGGGCCCGAGCAAGCATGCGGTCCAACCGGGGCCGAGATACCAAGCCGGAACTGGCCCTGCGGTCTGCAGTCCACGCCCTGGGACTCCGATACCGCGTGTCGAGCCGACCTCTGCGGCACGTCAGGCGCACCGCGGACATGGTCTTCAGTTCGGCGCGGGTCGCGGTCTTCTTGGACGGTTGCTTCTGGCACGGCTGCCCCGAGCATCACACCGTCGCCGCGACGAACGCAGCCTTCTGGGCGGAGAAGGTCGTCACCAACCGGGCACGGGATCGCGACACCGATCGCAAACTCGCCGACGCGGGTTGGACCAGTATCCGCGTATGGGAACACGAAGACCCGCAGCAGGCTGCTCTTAAGATCCGCAAGATCGTCGACGAGCGACGGGCCACCGGCAGCCGTGGGGATGGCGGGCGGCTCCGCGAGCCGGGCCCAAAATACTGTTAGTCGGGTGTTGGCGATCCGTTGAGTGCCGATCACCCCAGCCGTCTCAACGGCTATCGCTGCAAGGCGAACGGATCCGACCAAGACGGCTCGAATGAATGACGTCGCACGTGAGTCCTATCACCAGGCGGCGATCGTCTTCACCATGTCACCGTAGCTCAGCAATCGTTTCTGTCCGATGCACTCATTCCAGTCCGCAACTTGTTTTTCGTTTCCATCGGCATCGACTGCGGCTCCGAGGGCTTCCAGCGCTACGTGGTACACGGCATCCACCTCTCCAGTGCCACGAGTTATTGACACAAGACGTGACGGCAGCGGCTCCGCGGTTACCGTCACAAGGTGGGGTAGGCGACCTCTGCGGTGACGGATCATCTGATTGAATTCATGGCGAATATTTTGGACACGGTCGCTTCGAATCGTCCACTTGCACGATATCGCAGCGTGTAGAAAAGGTTTCTTACCGGGGGTCGACAGGTCGCGTAAGCCAACCGTGACATCTGGGGTAATGAGGTAGTTCTGGCTGAGTGTGACCCGCAGCTCAGGATTTTCTCTGACTAATCGGTCGATCTCGTACAGGTGTTCATACTGTGCAAAGGAGGCGATTACTTGGCCTCGCCTGACATCCCATCGACGCCCGGGCGCGAGCGCGGTTAGCGCGGCAGCGAGATCCGCTTCCACCAACTGCTCAAGTGGTCCACTAGGATCACTCGGGACGTCGGACGGAAGACCACGCACTACCTCCAGGTTATCGAGCATGCCTGCGGCCAGTCGCATTGATTCAGCGTTGTCCACGTCTGCGCAGTTGGGTACGTGATTCCAACCTAGCTTGTTCTTAGGTTTACCATCCCGTCTCGGACTGTTCTTCCAGCCGAGCAGACGAGTCGCGAACACGGCACTCACAATCTGGCTCCTGGGTTGCTTGCGGAATAAGAGATTGAAATTTTCCCTTGAACCATTTCGTCGTCACGGTTGTCGAGATTGGGAAAGCAGGAAGACCGTGTTCAACCTTTCGATCGAACATTAGATCGCCTGTCATCGGGTTGGATGGACTCATGTGGGACGGTCAAGGCGCCTACGACGTCTTTCGCGACTCTTCTGGGTTCACTTCCGCGGGGATGTCGAAGGTTGTGTCTTGCGACCCTAGTCCTCCAGTGCGCAGTGCTTTACCGCGATAGGCGCCGGTTTGAAGCACAGTGCGGGTTCTCGTCACCTCGTGTTGCTTGCGACTGAACTGGGGATCGGCCAGATCGCTGTCTAGCACTGCCCGGTAGTGCTGATAGTAGGAACGTGTTCGTTCATGGATCTGCCCCCAGGTGAGGAGGTCGATATTGTCTCGAGTCTCCCATGCCTCGAGTGTGCGCCTGGTGAGAGCGTATCGATCGCCGGTGATGAACGCTCCGCGGATGTTTTCGTGCGCTTGCCCAAGCCGTTCGACGTATTTCTCTATCTGATGCAGATCTTCGAGACCGACGGGATGGCCGCTGCGCTTGATTTCTATGATAATGGTCTCGCCGCCCCCATCGAGTGCGAGGAAGTCGTAGCGGGAGCGGTCTGCGTCGCCTATGTCCTCCGCACCCCACTCTCGAAGTTGACGGGTCAGCGTTTTTTCCTCGGAAAGCACCTGCCACTCAGGATTGATAAGCCAGGGGTAGTCGGCGATGAGATCGTGCAGATTCTCCCGACCGAGCTCGGTGGCAGTCTCGGCGGTGTCGTTGACGATCATTTTATGGAACTTGTCGATGATGTCGAGGCGACCCTTAATAACTTCAAGGATCGCGCGGCCCTCCAAGACCTTCCAGCTGCGCAGGTGCTGTAGGGCAAGCTCGAGCTGTGCTGGTTCGGCAGCTGCTTCATCAAGCTCGCCGATAAAGTCGTGGAACTGTCGATACTCGAAGGCTCGAACTATCGTGTCAGCGAGAGAACGGAGTTTGTCGTTTTCGGTGTCGGCTGCACCCAGGGCCCGAACGAATCGTCGCACCTGTTTGGCGGAAACGTCGTCTAGCTTTTCGATGCGATCCCTAAGGGCGGGATCTTCCTCTACCTGTCGCTCCGCGGCTTCTTCCCGATGTTCGGTACGTGTTCGCAACAACCGCCGCGTCAAGCGGTCGCCCCACTCCTTAAGCGGAACGGCCTCTTCGTCTTCCCAATCGATCTCCTGACGGTCGGTGGAGATTCGGTCGCTGTCGTCGTCGGTGCCATCGTCGAGGTAGTCGGCTTCGATCACACCCGTGAGATACTTTGTCCCGTGTTGGCCGCTGGCCGTTCCTTCCACGTCGAAGAAGTACGGCGGAGCTTGGGCGGTCTTGTCGTGGACAAGGATTGTGAAGCCCTGTAACTCCGGTGGGAGCACCGTCTGGCTGAACCCGGCCCACCAGTTGATCGTTCGTTCACCTCCGAGGTCTTCGGTGGACATCCCGCTGACGGGCTCGCGCAGGTGGAGATCCACTGTGGGTTCGCGTAGAGGCTCCCCGTTGATGGTGATCTCCATCATGCCGCGTACCGTCCGGCTGAAGCGGCGCGCTAACGCCCTGTGCAGGCCGTCGATATCGGGCGGAGTCTTGTGCTTAAGAGCTTCCATGATGATCGTGGTGCCCGAAGGGTACGGGAGGTCCGCCTCAATCGGTCCGACCGTGCCCGGAACGGGGAGTTCTTTGCTGGCGTTCGGGTCAGTCTTGAGGGCAGCAGCATCCAGCTCGATGGTGGTTGCAAGTCCGTCACGCCAAGTTTTTACCTTCATCCGACGCGCCAATCCGAACCCGGCGAGCTTCCCGACGCCCTTGCGACCCATGACCCTGCGACCTGCGGGTTCGGGTTGCCCGGCCGCCCGACGGTTGCGGCCGATGACGAGATAGTCGTATTCCACCATGTTCTCGGTCATGCCTGAGCCGTCGTCAGTAACAGTGATCGCACTTGTGGCGGGGGTGTAGTCAACGGGAATAGGGACTCCAAGAGCCACTGAGGTGGCGCCAGCATCCCAACAGTTCGCAACGAGCTCGGCGAGGGCGAGGTCGCGGCGCTTGTACATCTGGCTGCCAAGATGCTCGAGAGTACGCCCAAGTACAGTGATGTGGAACTCGCGTTGCCGGGTAGTGCTGTCGGTCATGGTCCGACGCTACTGCAACCGATGCGATCGCTTAGAGGGCCCGCACCTTGCCGTACGTCGCTTCGCCGGATCGATGGCGGTGATTACATGCTGGTCGAGTTCGACGTCTGCTGGGTAAAGCTCCTCCTGTGTTCGACGTCGAGTCACGGCATGTGTAGCCGGAGACCGAGCAGGACCTGACCTTAGGCTGCCGGGCGTGCCGCAGGCTCTGCACGGGCGCCATGAGTGCAACAGCGGCCGCGGGAGCTTTGCGACCGGAGCCGCCTCCAGACATGTCGTCGACCGCCTGATCACTTCGCCAGAAATGTGTCGTAGATGTGGTCGTCGAGTTCGGTGACGAGGACTCGGTGCGCCAGGGTGCGAGTTCGCGACGGGCGTGGGCGATGCGGAGTGACGCTACCCGGCCGGCCGGTGGCTGCAGTGGTGTCCACGGAGTCGTGCAGCAGCGTCGTCGCAGAGCGGACGTCGCCGGCGCGCAGGCGTGCGATCGCGAGGTCGGTGCCGATGATGCCGCGCTGTACCTGGTCCCGCGGTGTGGTCAGGGTGGCTAGGCATCGCTCGAGCTGGTCATGGGCCCGCTCGGGAGTACCGGCGTGCAACTCGCAGACGCCCTCAAACCCCCACAGCCGTCCCTCATTCAAACCGCCACCGCCAGTACCGGCGGATTCGAGGTCGAGCCAGGCGAGCCGTAGCGCGGCAACCGCATCACGGTAACGACCGGATCGCGCGGCTACCTCCGCTTGCAGCGCGTACGTTCGGGCACGAACCCGGCGATCCGAGCCGAGCCTGGCGTCGGCGACCGCCGCGTCAACGATCGAGCACGCTGCTCCATCGCCAGTGGAGTGCAGTACCGTCATGGCGTAGCTGGTGCGTGCCACGGCGCGTAGGGTGGGATCGTCCGGAGCTGCGACCGCGCGGGTGTACCAGCGGCGTGCCGTCGCGTCGTCTCGGGTCTCGAAGGCGATGCGCCCGGCCAGCAGGTAAGCGTCGCAGCGGAGCGCGCCGAGACGCGCGCGGAGCTGTTCGGTGTCCTGGAGACGCAGGCAAATCTCAACGACGGGGCAAGCAGCAATTGCAGGCGCGCGAACGGCACGCTGCTGATCTGACGGTCCACCTCAGACACCGAAGCAGCGAGGTGATCGATCAGCTCTACCTCCAAGAACCGAGGGTCACGAAGCGCTCCGATCATCAGCCGGCGAGTGGGATCGGCAAGGAGCGCAAGCAGGTGGCCGCCGTCGACGCTGGTCGAGCGCACCACGAGGTCGCGAAGTTCGCGGATGCGCTGGGCGGGCACCCCGTGGTGGGCCAGGGCGGTCAGCAGGGTGTCGAGATCGGAGCCTGCACCCAGCGCGAGCTCGCCAGAGCGGTTGCGCGCATAGAGATGCGCGAGCAGCAGTTGATAGCGCTCACCAGGCATGGTCCTGCCGGTGGGGCTCTCCCAGCGCGCGCGATACTGCGTTGCACGCTGCTCAGCTGGGTGCTCACCGCAGTCTGCACGCCATGTTGCTCGGCAACGGCACGCAGCGCGTGAGCCTGGTCGGCCCATGACCATCCCCGCTGTTCGCGAAGCCAGCGCAACAGTCTGCAGGCGGTACCGCGATCTCTCTCCGTCGGCTTCATATCGGGACAATCAGCCGCGGTCTGCCTTGATCTGCTCCATAGTGGATGGTGTACCAGGTTCCACTCCGCGGATCGTCACCGCGTGGGAATCCGATGACGAGATCGCTGCGATCCACCATCCACCGGTTGCGGGCGTGGTAAGCCTCCTCGCCCAACTGCCGGGCACCGAGCTCGATCAGCGCCACTCGTTGGGCATAGCGAGTGGCGCGCAGGACGGTCTGCCTAGCCTGTTCGGGTTGGTCGGCCAACGTGCACGGGACCACGACGGTCAGGGCAGCTGCAGTGTGCTCGGCGAGCCAGTCCAGCGCGAGAGTGTCTATCCCCAGCGCTCCGCCGACATAGACATGCGAGCCCTCGCCGGCGAACGGCCGCAGGTAGGCGTCAAACAACAGTCCGTACTCATCCGGTTCGCGATGCTCGGTGCACCGTGAACCGGTGATCGTCACCGCATGTGGCATGGACCCTCCAGACGATGTCATCGAATGTCATCTGTCGTGGACCGACCCGGACTGCTCGGATGAATGCCGTGACGGCCCGACGATCCGGTCAGCGTTCCACACCGACCAGTTCCCCAACCCGACGCGGAGCAGCGGCAGAGAGGACGTGGCTGCCGGATTGCCTGGACCGCGATGTACGGCACCGTCATGGGCTGCCCTGGTACGCCGCGCAGATCCCGCGCCGGTGGCACTCCTGCCGACCCCAGACCATTGAGCTGCACCGCACCAACGGTTCGCTCATCGGCATCTGCCATTGCGCCTGCGGCGCCCTCACCGACCGCACCGGTCGCTGGACTGGCCGCAACTCCCGCAGGCGCATCCCCGACCCGGCCGGCCTGCGCCGCGATCCCGAAACGCCGCAGCCTGTCCGCGCGTGGGTGACGGCGGGTCCTCCTCACCCCGGTGCCCGTCGCCACCCGCGTTCCTATCAGACCGATGACCTCGGCCAGCAACGTCGGGCGCGCCTGTGATCCGCGCTGACCGCGAACTGCTGGCAGACCTCGCACGAATGAACTCCGATGTCGCGCCACTAGCGATGCGGATCATCGACAGCACAGCTACCGTCGAAGAGCAACAAACGTTCGCCGATCGGCTCAGCGAACTCGGCGCGAGACTCAGTGACCGAGCACATCAGAGAATAGTCATCGACGGCGATATCGTCCCAGACATCGCCCGTGACGGTGACGTCACAGCAGTCTCACCGTCAGGAGCTCCGCGAGTGGAGGATGGCAGAGCCTCACGGTCGGTTCACGACACGCGCTACAACCAAGAGGTTCCACTTGGCGGTCTTGGCGCAGGGGAAGCGATGGTGCGAATGCGGATGTGGAAAGTAAATCGGTAACAGTCTTATGCACTTCGGTTCACGCATTTTTCTTGATGAACTGACAGCGCAGCTTGACTGGATAGCTCGAACAGCTCGCCAGTCAAATCGGTTGCGCATGGCCGAGGGACTGCCCGCAGTCACCGAGCAGTCCCGCACGGCGCACACCAGCACTGTGAGGGTAGCGGCCAAGCGGCCCCGTAGCTGGTGGCCGGCAGAAGGAGAGATCCGACTGTCGAAGCGCCATGCCGTCCACGATCGGGTCAGGCACCCGCGCGTCCAGGGGCTCTTCGCGCCGCGACTTGCGCGACTGCAGCATGTTCAACGACACCCGGGCGACGACCGTCGTCAGCCATCCGCCCAGGTTCTCGACGCCCTCAGTGTCGGAGCGGCGCAGGCGCAGCCAGGCTTCCTGGACGGCGTCATCGGCCTCGCTCAGCGAGCCGAGCATCCGGTAGACCACTGCCCGCAAGTGGGAGCGATGGGCCTCGAATCGCTGCGCCAGCCGGTCGTGTTGGTCCATCGGTCACAGTGACCGGCGAAAGCCTGCGTGGACGGGGGCGCTCGCCACGTCAAGAAGGCAGGTGAAACCGACGATCGGCTCTTCGCGGTGGCGGCCTGGCGGGACAGGCGCTTGCCGCCTTGATCCTCTCGATTGCTACCACCAACGTCTTCAACCGCCTCAACGTCACCACCAGGCAGGTGGCGGGTGCCTGGGGCTGAGCGAGCCGGGCTAACCCAGCGGCCCGCGATCGGCCACTGCGGACGGGCCACCGCTGCGGCTCCACAGACGGATGAGGATCACCACGGGGAGTAGGCCGACCACGACGATGAGCAGCGCCGGTAGCGCGGCGGTGTCGAAACGGGCGTCCTTGGTCGCCTCCCAGGCCATGATCGCCAGAGTGTCCCCACCCAGCGGGCGCAGTAGCGCGGTGGCCGGGAGCTCCTTCATGACCTCCACCATCACCAACAGGGCGGCGGTGAGCACCCCGGGCCACAACAGGGGCAGGTGCACGGCGGTGAGCACCCGCGCCCGGCCCGCGCCCAGGGACCGCGCGGCGTCGTCCAGGTTCGGGCTGATCCGCCCCATCCGGGAGTCCAGGGAGAAGAACGCCTGGGCGTGGAACCGCACGACGTAGGCGCACACCAGGCCGAGGATGGTGCCGGTGAACAGCAGCCCGATGCGGGTACCGGACAGGCTCTCGACGGCGTTGATCAGCCGGCGGTCGAACCACACCAGCGGCACGTAGATCGCCACCGCGATGACGGTGCCCGGCATGGCGTAGCCCACCGAGGCCAGCCGCGCCGCGAGGGCACCGACCCGGGACGGGGCGATCCGCTGGCCGTAGACGATCGCCATCGAAGTGATCACCGCGATCACCGCAGCGGCCGCCGCGAGCCGGACCGTGTTGAACGCGGCCTCACCCAACCGGGCGCCCACCCGGTCGGCGACGACCGTTTCGAGCGACCAGGCCAGCAGTTGCAGGACGGGAACCACGAACACCACCGCCAGCAGCAGGCATGGCAGCGCCGTCGCCAGCCCGGCGCGCCACCCCGTCAGGCGACGTGGACTGACCGCGTCGCCACGGGCTAGCGTCTGGTGGTAACGTGCCCGGCCCCGCAACAGCCGCTCCAGCACCACCATGATCAGCGCGAGTCCGACGAGGACCGTGGCGAGCTGCAGCGCGGCTGCCTGGTCGCCGGCGCCGTACCAGACGCGATAGATCGCGTCGGTCAGCGCCCGGTAGCCGAGCAGGTTCACGACACCGAAGTCAGCCAATGCCTCCATGACCGCCAGGGCCGTGCCGGCGGCCAGCGCCGGCCGGGCCAGCGGCAGTGCGACGCCGCGCACCGCCTGCCCGTAGCTGCGTCCGAGATTGCGCGCCGCCTCCATGGACTGCCGCGACTGGCCCAGGAACGCGGTGCGTCCCAACACGTAGACGTAGGGATAGAGCACGGCGGTGAGGACGCCGATCGCGCCGGCGGGCCCACGCAGGCCGGGCAGCTGCAGGCCGTTGCCGAACAGGCTGCTCTGCAACGGGTTCGCGTAGCCGAATTGGCCGACCAGCACGAAGACCAGCACGTAGCCGGGCATCGCCAGCGGCAGCACCAGCGCCCAGTCCAGCCAACGCCGGCCCGGGAAGTCGTAGAACGAGACGAGCACTGCCAGCCCGCCGCCGATCACGAGGGTGCCAGCGGCGACTCCGACCCCCAGCAGCACGCTGTTGGCCAGTGCCTGCGGCAGCAGCGCCCAGGCGATCCGGTCGACCCCGCCCAGGAAGCTCGCAGGCAGCGCCACCAGCGGTCCGGCCACGCCGAGCGCGACGAGGACACCCAGGACCGTCCAGCCGGGAGTGCGCCGGCGGGCTCGCCGCAGCGGCGTCGCCGGCAACGACGCCGCCTCGCGGGTCGGGGACGCTAATTCCACCCGACCTCCAGCATCAGGGCAACCGCCTCGTCGAGCATGGGCCCGGCCTGCTCGACCGCGATCGGGTCGATCTTCACGCCGCCCCAGTCCTTGATGTGAGCGGGTGGTGGCACGTTCGGGTTCGCGGCGAACTCGCTTTCGGACACGATCTGCTCCTGGGCAGGTGGGGAGGTGAGCCACTCCATGAGCGCCACCGCGGTCGGTACGGCGTCCGAGCCGCGCACTACGCCGATGCCGGAGACGTTGGTGTGCGCGCCGGCCCCGTTCTGGTCGGGCCACGCCGGCGCAACCGGGAAGTCTGGCTTGTCCTTCAGCGCCCGGCCGAGGTAGTAGTGGTTGCTCAGCCCGACGTCGCAGTCACCGGCGGCCATCACCGCGAGCAGCTCCCCGTCGGAGCCCAGGATCTTGGGTTTGTTGGCCATCCATGAGCGCAACAGCTGCGCGGTCGCCTCCCGGCCCCGCTTGACGATCATGTCGGCGACCAGCGACTGGTTGTATTCGCTGTTGGATGTGCGCAGGCAGGTACGACCGGCGTAGCGCCGGTCGCCGAGATCGGCGTAGCTGGTCACCGCGCCCTTGGGAACCCGCTCGGTGGACACCACCGGCACCCGCAACCGGGTCGACAGCGCCCACCAGGCACCGCCGCCGTCGTGCAGGCGCTCGGGCACCTGAGCCCGCAGCGTCCCGCTGGTGACGCCTTGCAACAGGCCGGCCTGCTCGGCCCGCCACAGGTTGGCCAGATCGGTGGTGATGAGCAGGTCGGCGGGGGTGTCCTCGCCCTCGCGCCGGAGCCGCTCGAAGAGCTCGGGCGCGGTACCACCGCGCAGCTCGATCTTCACCCCGGTGCGCTGTTCGAAGTCGCGGAAGACCTTCTCGTCGCCGTAGTGCGAACGGCCGTTATAGACCACCAGCCGGTCGGCGAACGTGATGCCGACGGTGTTCACCTCGACGGTGTCCCCGGGGCGGGTATCACCGCCCTGGCCAGGGGCGGGTCCGGCACTGCCGCCTCCGCACGCGGCTACCGCGGCGAGGGTGACCACGACGGCGATGGCGGTCGCGACGGTCCGCCGGCGACGGTTGAGGGTGCGGAGCATCGGCGTCCTCCAGGGTAGGTCTGCGTCAGGACGCCGCCGCCGGACGACGATCTTGGTGTCCCTTATGTCCTTATATTAGGGTAGCGTAAGCACACTATGAGCCAGTTCGCGATTAATGCAATAAAAGTTCGGAAGGCGTTCGGGCGCAACCGCGCGGTTGCCGATGCGACCCTGCGGGTGGAGAAGGGCACGCTGGTGGCCCTGCTGGGTCCGAGCGGATCGGGCAAGACCACCCTGCTGCGCGTCGTCGCCGGGTTCGAGATGCCCGACGCCGGTAGCGTGTGGATCGGCGGGCGGCACGTCGCGGGTGATGGCGCTTGGGAGGAGCCCCACCGGCGCCGGATCGGGATGGTCTTCCAGGACGGAGCGCTGTTCCCGCACCTGACCGTGGCCGGCAACCTGGCCTTCGCCGGGCCGCGGCCGGGCCGCGCGCAGGAGTGCCTCGAGCTGGTCGGCCTGGCCTCGCGCGCGATGTCCTACCCGCATGAGCTCTCCGGCGGTGAGCGGCAGCGGATCGCGCTGGCCCGCGCGCTGGCGGCTGACCCCGAGGTGGTGCTGCTCGACGAACCGTTCGCCGCGCTGGACGAAGGGCTGCGGGTCAGCCTGCGCGAAGAGGTCGCCGCGGTCCTACGGACCGCGGGCGCGAGTGCCCTGCTGGTGACCCACAACCAGCAGGAGGCACTGTCGCTGGCCGATGTCGTGGCCGTGATGCGGGATGGCTGTATCGAGCAGGTCGGCACGCCGGAGGAGATCTACGGTCGCCCGGCGACCCGGTGGGTGGCCGAGTTCCTAGGGGACGCCGACATCGTGCCGGGCACGGCCGCCGGAGGCGTCGCCGACTGTGAGTTGGGACACTTCCCCGCTGACGGTGCGCTGCACGGCGCGGTCGAGATCGTCCTGCGGCCGGAGGGAGTGGTCATCAGCCCGGACGGCGCGGACATCCCTGCTGAGCGCGCCACCGAGGCGCGTGTCGTCGGTCGCTCGTATTTCGGTCACGACCAGCTCGTGCAGCTGGAGCTGACCAGCGGGCTGCGCGTGCGCAGCCGCACCCCGGGTTCGGCGGCCTGGCGCTCGGGAGACCTGGTCCGCGTGCAGGTCACGGGTTCGGTGACCGTACTCGGCCCCTCCTAGCTGTCTGACTCCTCCAGCGCGATGGCCTCCGGCCCCCGCGTCGGCGTACGCATCTGCCCGCTCGCGGCCCGGATTCCTCATCCGGCTCTGAATAGCGATAAGCCCGGCTGGCTGTCTGGATTGTTCTTGTTATTCTGTTAGGGTCGGCCGGTGCTCGCCCTGTCCGTGGTCGTGCCGGCGACTGACCGGCCGCCGACGCTCCCGGCGTGCCTGGCCGCGATCGAACGTGCCCCCGGAAACGGCGAGGTCGTGGTCGTGGACGGTCCGCCCGAGCTGTCGGTCTCTGCCGCCCGCAACGCCGGGGCCCGGCGCGCCACCGGTGACGTGCTGGTCTTCGTCGACTCCGACGTGGTGATCCACTCCGACGCGTTCACGCGCATCAAGGACGTCTTCGCCGCGCACCCTGAGCTGACCGCGGTGTTCGGGTCCTACGACGACGCCCCGCCCGCCGGCGGTCCCGTCGCGGCGTTTCGCAACCTGCTGCACCATCACGTCCACCAGCGCGCCGGCGGTCCGGCCGAGACGTTCTGGTCCGGGCTGGGCGCGGTCCGTCGCGACGCCTTCCTCGCCGTGGGCGGGTTCGACGCGGAACGCTTCCCGCACCCCTCTGTCGAGGACATCGACCTCGGCGTCCGGCTCGCCGCCAACGGCGCGCGCATCCTGCTCGACCCTGCGATCCAGGGCACCCACCTCAAGGAATGGACGCTGCGGAGCATGGTCTGCACCGACTTCGCCCGCCGCGGCGTCCCCTGGGTGGCGTTGCAGCTGCGCTCCGGGCGCGTCTCGACGGCGCTGAACCTCGGCTGGCGCCACCGGCTCTCCGCCGCGGCCTGCACGCTCGCCACGCTGGCCGTGCTGGCGCACCGCCCGCGCGCCGCCGCCGCATCGGTGCTCGTCCTGCTCGGTCTCAACCGCGAGTTCTACGCCCTGCTCGCCCGCCGGCGCGGACTCGGCGAGGCGGCCCTCGGGGTCGGGCTGCACGCGGTGCACCACCTCACCGCGGTGGCAACCCTTCCCGCCGGGGTCCTGGCCTACGTCCGGGACCGCCACCGCACCACCGCACCGGAGTGGCGATGAGCGAGCTGCGGATCGGGCTGGTCGGCGCCGGCCGGCTGGCCGAGGTCGGCTACCTCCCGGCGCTGCACGCGGCCAGCGGGGTTCGCCTCGCCGGGCTCGCCGAGCCGGATCCCGCGCGGCGCGCACGGGTGGCCGCACTCGCCGGCGGTCTGCCCGCGTTCCCCTCGGCGGCCACGCTGCTGGCCGGGGTGCGCCTGGACGGGCTGGTCCTGGCCACGCCGGCGCAGGCCCACCTCCCCGATGCCCGTATGGCGGCCGCCGCCGGGGTTGCCGTGCTGGTCGAGAAACCACCCGCGGCCGACCGGCAGCAGGCCGCGGAGCTGGCCGCACTCACCCCGGCACCGTGGATCGGCTTCAACCGGCGCTTCGACCCCGGGATCGGGGCGCTGCGGGCGGCGACCCCGGCCGGTGAGGAGGTCGAGGTGTTCCTCGAGCTCGACTACCGCCGCCGGGGCTGGGGCGCGCACACGGTGACCGATGACGCGCTACTCGACCTCGGCCCGCACCTGATCGACCTGACCCGCTGGATCACCCGCGGCGAGGTGACCGACGTCCGGCGGGCCACGGTGTCACCGCGGCGGGCGGAGTTCGACCTGGCCCTGGGGCCCGCCCGGGCGCGAATCCGGTGCGCGACGAACCGGCCGTATCGCGAGCGCGTGGTGGTCCGCCGCCGGCAGGGGGCGGTGCTCGGCCGCCACCACCACGGTGGTCTGCTGGCCGCGGTGGGTGGGCGGCTCACGGCCCAGTCCGGGCCGCACCCGCTCGTTGCCTCGCTGACCGCTCAGCTCGAGGTCTTCGCTCGAGCGGCCCGCGGCGGGCCCGAACCCACTCTGGGTAGCGCCGCGGACGGGCTGGCGGTCATGGCGACCATTGACGCGGTGCGCGCGTACCTGGCCGGTGACCGATCTCCGGTCACGATCGAATCGGAGAGCTAAGACGTGCTAGCGGTCCTGCAGTTCGACTCCCCGAGCCTGTCGTTGGTCGAACGTATGCTCCGCGAGGGGCGCCTGCCCGCCCTCGCGGGCCTGCGCGAGCGCGGCGTGTGGCACGACCTGGAGACCCCGGCCACGCACTTCGCGGCCGGTGCGTTCCACACCCTCTACAGCGGCGTGGAGCTCGCCGACCACGGCCTGTTCTACCCGTTCCAGTGGTCCGCGCCCGATCAGCGGGTGCGTTACACGACCGCGTTCCAGGCGCCGCCGCCGGTGTGGGAGCGGTGGGGACCCTCGGGGGCACGCACCCTGGCCATCGATCCGTATGAGAGCCGCGCCCCCCGCTCGGCCCCGGCGGGCACGGTCGTCAGCGGCTGGCAGTTCACCGACCGGGTGGTACTCCCACCCTGGTCCTCCCCGCCGGGCATCCGCGGCCGGCTGGAGCAGCTGTTCGGGCCGCCCGCGGCGGTGGAGGAGGTGTTCGGGCGCAGCTCCACCGCCGACCTGCTGCGGCTGCGCCGCGACCTGCTGGCCGCGTCCGGGCGGGCCGCCGACGCCGCGAGCCTGCTGCTGGCCGGCAGCCACTTCGACCTGACCTGGCTGACCTTCAGCGCGGGGCACGTCGCCGGGCACCAGTTCTGGGACCTCTCCCAGGTCGACGACGGCGTCGACAACGCCACCCGGCAGGTGCTCTCCGGCGCGCTGGAGGAGGTGTACCAGAGCGTCGACGCGGGCTTCGGCCGCGTGCTGGCTGCGCTTCCCGACGACGCTGACGTGATCGTCGTGTCCCCGGTCGGGATGGATGTCAACATCAGCCGGGCCGACCTGTTGCCGGAGATGCTCGACGCGGTGCTGCTCGATGGCGCCCGCCCGGGCTCCTGCGCCGCCTCCGGGGTCGGCTCGGTCTGGAAGCTGCGTGCGGCCTTGCCGACCGGCTTGCGGTCCCGGGTCGCGGCCGCGCTACCGGACCGCGTAGCGCTGGCGCTGACCGCGCGCTTAGAGCTGCGTGGCCAGGATTGGAGCACCACACGAGCGTTCGCCCAGCCTGCGGATAACCAGGGTTATGTGCGACTCAATCTGCGCGGACGCGAGCGGGACGGGATTGTCGAGGCAGCCGAGGCCGAGGCGCTGATGGACCAGATTGCGAGCGGCCTGCTCACCTTCCACGACCCCGACGGCACCCCTTCGGTCAAAGCGGTGGAAAAGGTCGTCGACACGTTCGATTCCGGAATCCATTCCGACCGGCTGCCCGACCTGATCGTGCGCTGGAGCGACCGGCCCGCGACCCGGATTGACGCTGTCCACTCCGAACGGTTCGGCACCGTACGCCGCCGGGGTTCGGGCAGCGGCCGTTCCGGCAATCACACCGCAGGCGATGCCTGGGCGCTGGTGGTACCGGGCGCATCGCGACTGCGGACCCCCGGCCGGTCGCCGCGCCTGGTGGACATCGCCGCGACCGCCGCCGCGCTGGCCGGCGCGGAGCTCACCGATCTGCCTGGTGAGCCCTTGCTCGAGCGTTAGCTGCGAGGGCCTCCAGGCCCATCCCCAGCGCTGTGGCCACTTGGGCGAGGCAGATCAGGGCACCGGTCCGTGCGCCGTGGGCGAAGCCCCGGCGCAGCAGGCCGGCATAGAAGCTCGGTGCTTCCAGGCGCAGCAACGTCCCCCGACCGGAGCGGAACCGGTAGGCACCCCGGCCGTAGCGCAGCTGCTGGCGCCAGAACCCGGCCGGCGAGAGCTCCTGGTGGTGGCGGACCAGCGCGGAGGCCTCGAACACCAGCGCGTGTCCCGCGTCGGCCAGACGCGCGCACCAGTCGCGGTCCTCGCCGGCCGCCAGCGGATAGCGCTCGTCGAAGGGAACCGACCGGCACACCTCGGTCCGGCAGGCGAGGTTACTGGTCGGGGCGAAGCGCATCCGGCCACTCGCCGCCTCGACCGTCGCCTCCGCCAGGTGCGTCGCGATCGCCTGCGCGGCCTCGGCCAGCACGCTGCCCGGCCGGCCGTTGCGGGTCGGTCCAGCGGCCGCAGCGACAGCTGCTGGGCCCGCGGTGATCCGCCTGGCGAGCGCCTGTGCCCATCCGGGAACGGGCTCGCAGTCGTCGTCGGTGAAACAGATCACCGGGGCCCGGGCGGCCCGCACCCCGGCGTTGCGGGCCGCCGCCGGCCCACGACCCGTGGCGAGCACCAGCCGGGCGCGCGGCACGGCGGCGACGGCACCGGCGACGGCCCGGGCATCGCGCGAGGCGTCGTCGACGACCACGATCTCCAAGTGCGGCGCCGTCTGGTGCTCGAGTGCGGCCAGGCAGGCGGCCAGCCGGGCGGGCCGGTCCCGGGTGGGCACGACCACCGACAGCTGCGGGTCCACCACGGTCATGTGAGCACTCCTAACAGGATGACGGCGACCGCACCGCCCCACGAGGCGACGGCCAGCCGGACACCGGCGGCACCGGGCAACAGCCTGATCGCGAACATCGCGTACCCGGCCGCACCGGCCAGCGCGGCCGCCGTCGCACCCGCCGCCCCCCAGGCCGGAACGGTCAGCGCTGCGGTACCGGTGAAGCTGAGGGCACCGGCCACGGCGGCGCACAGGGTCGCCTCGGGCTGCAGCCGCAGCGCCGCGGACTGGGCCAGGAGCGCGTTCACCGGGGCAAGCACGATCATCGCCAGCGCCAGGGCGCACGCTCCGGCGGCACCGGCGTAGCCCGCGCCGAACACGATCGGGACCGCGGCGTCGACCGCGAGGGTGGCGCAGGCGGCTACCGGCACCACCACGGCCAGCAGGACGGTGGCCAGCCGCCGCAACGAGCTCTCGGCACCGGCGAGGCCACCGGTGCCGTGGCGCTCGGCTAGCCTGGGCAGCGAGACCGTGAAGATCTGCCCGATCGCGTAGGTGGCCGCCAGGGCGCCGCCGATCGCCAGCGCCGCGAAACCGGTCTGCACGCTGGACCCGGCGAGCAGCGCCACCGCGATGACCCCACCGCGCTGCACGAGCTGCACCAGCACACCGCTAGTCGCTTGGAGCAGACCGAAGCGCAGCGCGCCCTCGGGAAGGGCCACCGGCGGGACACGCCGGTGCAGCAGCGGTGCCACCGCGAGGACTCCGAGCCCGAAGGCCACCACCGCGGACACCACGATCGCGGCCACCGCGCCGGTGGCTCCCGCCGCGCCGTAGAGCACGATGGCCGCCACCACGAGCACCGCGTTCTGCACCGGGTAGCGCGCGCACCAGGCACCCACACGCCCCAGCCCGAGATCAGCCTGCAGCGCGAGCGTGGCGACGACGTTGAGGGCCAGCGCGATCAGCACGAACGCCGTCAGCAGCGGCGGGAAACGGGCCGGGTCCCAGCTCACGAGCGCCGTGGCGATCACCGTGAGCACCGCGAAGACCACGGCCCGGTTGCGCACCAACCGCACGCTCAGCGCCTGGGCGAGGGCACCTCGCTCGCCGGGCGCCGCGGCCGGAACGTAGCGCGCCAGCAGGGTGGCGCCGCCCAGGGTCATCGCCACCGAGCCGAGGGTGACCGCGGTGAGGGCCACCGCGAAGGCACCGTAGTCGGCCGGGCCGAGCACCCGGGGCACCACCGTCGCGAGCAGCAGCAGCGTGAGGGCCTCGGCCGCCTTGCCGGCAAGGCCGGCAAGGACCGGCCCGCGCAGCCGCCCCGCGTCCGCGCTCGCGATCAGCATGGCTGAGAGATTACCTCGACCCGGACAAAGAACTCGAAAAACCCAGAACGGTGCGCCGGTCGGTGGTGAGTGTGTAGCCGTCGCGACCCAGGCGGGTGCCGAACGCATAAATCTGGACGGCGGGGTCAACCGGGCCGACCGTGGCCAGTTGCAGCACCGACTGCGTGCGCGCCACCTGCCCGAACACGCCGCCTTGGCGGGCCAGCCACGGTCCGTCATTGAGCCCGGACAGCGCCGGCGCCCGCTCACCCCGGGGCCTTTCACCTCGCTCCTCACCCCGGGTCTCCTCACCCCGCAAGACCGCGTAGGACGGGGCCTCGGTGATGCCGTTGACGACTCCAGGTTGGCGCTGGCACGGGTAGGCGAAGGCCAGCTGCCAGCCCAGCGCGACCGGCGCCTGATCCGGCAGGAACTCCTGCAGCACGACTGCCCGAGCCGCTGCGGGCGCGGTGAACCCCAGCCAGCCCGAGATCGCCCCGGTCGCGTCGATGGCTTCCAGCCGCAGGACGTCCGCTCCGTCCGGGGGTCTCAGCACGAAGGTGCGCCATGACGGGTCGCGTGCGGTGTCCGTGAGCGGCTCGGTGCCCACTGTGATCACCGAGCTACCGGAGCGGGAGCCGTAGACGGCGGTGAGCGAGTTGCCGTCGGTGAGCGTCCCGGCCGCGAGCACCGTGACCGCGCCACCTTCCAGGTCCATTGGAAGCAGGTACCAGGCGGTGGCCATCTCCCCGAACGTCCGCTCGGCCGGCTGGCCCTCGTGGGGGACCAGGCTGCCCCACACCTGGTCGGTCGCACTGCCTTGCGGCTGGTTGCCGGCGTAGTAGCCGCCGCCCGGGAGGAAGCCCTCGGGTGCCGGGGGCGCCGGCAGGTCGGCAGCGGGCAGCGGGCGTGCGGTGAACGGATCGAGCACCCGCACAGCGCCGGCGGCGCCGCAGCTCGCCCCAGTGGGGTCGGCGAGGGTCCTGGCCCACAGGGACTCGGGGGGGACGCCGCGCGCGGCGGCGAGCCCGAACGTCCCGACGGTGTACCCGGTGGTGGCCGTGAGCGAGGCCAGCACCACCACCGGCACGGCCAGCAGCGCGTCCAAGCGTGGGTCCCGCATGCCGGTGAGCTTGGACGCGACCAGCACGAGCGCCACGAGTACCACCGCGAGCGCCCAGAGCACCGGGCTGTCGAGGGTCACGTTATTCACCGAGGGCGGCTGGTAGGGCGTGCGCATCCCGTCGAGCCAGGCGTAGGGCCAGTCGTTCGGGCCGTGCCAGGCCAGCGCGATCGCCAACACGAACGACCCGGCCGCCGCGAGGAGCATCCCGATCGGCAGCTTTGCCCCGCGCAGCACGAGGCGCGTCAGAGGTAGCGCCATCACCAGCATGAGCCCGAGGAACGCCGCGCCGACCCCGGCGAGCGCGCCGAAGTGGTGGGTCCACTTCGACGGGGTGAGCGACAGCGCCGCGAACGCCAGCGCGGTGCTCGTGCCGGACAGCCACAGCGGCACCGGCAGCGCGATGCGGCGCGCTCGGGCGGCCACGGCGAGCACCGCGAGCCACCCGAGCGCGACCAGGCAAGCGAGCACCGCCGCCCGCTTGGCGAAATTGCCCATCGAGCCCTGGCCGAGCAGGAAGACATACCGCTGGATCTCGCTGGCCCAGCCCTGCTGGTCGATGATCGACAGGAAGATCGCCTGACCGCGCAGGAAGTCGCGCAGCGCGCCGTCGGCGAATCCGAGCAGCGCGGCGACCATCGCGCCGGACCCCACGGCGAGCCCGCGCAGCGCGGTGGACATCCGCTGCCCCGGCACGTGGACCAGCGGCCGCAGCAGCGGGAGTCCCGCCAGCAGCGGGGCTGCCGCGGTGACGCCGGTGGTGTGCGCGGTGAACCCGAGCCCGGCCAGCGCGCACGCCAGCCACGCCAGCGCAAGCCGCCGACGGCGGCCGGCGACCAGCACGGCGAGCATCGTGGCGGCCCCGCACAGCGCCACCGCGGCCTCCGGGCGCACGCTCATGTTCTGCGGCAGCCACCAGGCGAGGAACACGATGCCCAGGGCGGCCTGCGACATCACCCGCACGCCGCGCCGGTTCGCGATGACCGCGATGGCCGGGGAGTCCATCGCGGTCATCGCGAACCGGCGCAGGATCAGCCAGGTGAGCAACCCGAAGGTCAGCGCCGGGATCCGCTGGGCCACCGGCGCGATTCCGACGAGTTGCTGCCACCAGCTCAGACCCTGGTAGAGCCAGGTGAATGGGGTGTAGCTCTGGTCGTAGAGCTGGTAGTAGTTGCCGATCTCGCCGGAGATCGTCGCATTGCGGGCCTGGGTGGCGAAGTAGCCGTCGTCGTCGGTCGCCGGGGCGACGAACATCCAGAAGACCAGCACGGCCGGCACCGCGACGTCCACGATCCCCGGCCACCCAGCCCGCCATGACCTGGGTGCCCTGGGGGTGTTCCGGTCGATCACCGCCAGCAGCACGACGGTGGCCAGGAGCGCGAGCACGAGCACCCCGGTGAGCGCGCTCTTGCCCGCTGTCGGGCTGCTGGTGAACTCGTCGTCGATGCGCAACTCGACGGCCAGCTTGCCAGCGAGGTCCGGGGGCAGACCGGTCAGCGAGGTGGCCAGCGCGTCGACGTCGGGCAGCTGTTCGGCGGGCGTGCGGACGAGGTCCCGGCCATCGCGGCTGATCACCAGCTCTGCGTTGTCCAGGCCGGCGAACGCATCACGGCCTGGCGGCGGCGAGTCGGTCAGCGCCGGCGGCGGGCGGGCGAAGCTGGGCCGCCCTGCGCTGCGCCCGGTGATCCGGTATTCGCACGGCCCGGCCGGCAACGGCTCGTCGAGCAGCAACCGGTCCAGCGCGCGCACCTGTACGCGATCGCCGAACGCGGTGACGATCATTCCCGCGAAACGGGCCTGCGGGGACCCCGGCAGCGCGGTCGAGACGACGACACCGGTGTCGGTCATCTGCGCGAGCCGGGTGATGTCGCAGCTGAACCGCACGTCCAGGGCGAGCGGGCGGTACGCGGTGAGGGAGAGCAACGTCGAGGAGGGGCGAGCGGGGTCGCGCGGCCAGCTCACAACCGGGTCGTTCACCGACACCGGGGCGAACGGCATGAGCAGCGCGGCCACTACCGCTACGAGCCCGGCCACCCCGGCCTGCACGACCGTCCGGCGCCGCGGGGCGCCTCGATGCCTCAACTGGCGAAGCCTGGTTGCCAGCGCTGGGCGATTCCGCGCAGCGGCACGGTCGCGTCGAGCTGGCAGAGCACGCCGAACGTTCCGGTGCTCACCCGGTGGATCAGCAGGTAGCTCGGCGGCAGGTTCAGCGCTCGTCCGGTTCGGAAGTCCGGACCGGAGAAATCACCTACCCGCTCAGCTTGGGCCTGCATCCAGGCCCGGGTGAAATGGAACGTCTCGCTGCGCACCGGATCGGCGAACGGGCCGAGGTAGGCCAGCACGTCCTCGGCGCGCAGCTGCATACCCGGCCGGACGAAGCCCTCCGAGCGCAACAGCGCCATCAGCTCCTCCGAACGTTCCTCGACTGCCAACCTGGTTGCCACCCCGAGGGTGCACGGGGCCCCGCCGGGAAGCTTCGCCGCGGCTCCGAAGTCGAGCACGCCCAGCCGCCCGTCGTGCAGGCGCAGGAAGTTACCCGGGTGGGGGTCGGCGTGCAGCAGGCCGGTGAGGGTGGGGGAGGAGGAGTGGAACAGTGAGAGCTTGGTCCCGATGTCGTCGCGCTCAGACCGCGAGCCGGTGCGGATGATCTGCGCCATCGGGGTTCCCGTGATCCACTGTGACACGATCACCTTCGGTGCGCTGGCCACGATCGAGGGGACGGCGATGTCGGGGTGGCCACGGAACGCCGCGGCGAACACGCGCTGGTTGTCCGCCTCGTCACGGTAATCGAGCTCCTCCACCATCCGGTCCTGCAACTCGGTGAGCAGCGGCTTGACCTCCATCCCGGGCACGATCACCTGGAACAGCCGGCTGAACCGCCGCAGCTGCCGCAGGTCCGAGCGCAGCGCCTCGTCCGCGCCTGGGTACTGCACCTTGACCGCGACGTCACGGCCGTCATGCCACGACGCGCGGTGCACCTGGCCGATACTGGCGGCGGCCGCGGGCTCGTCGGAGAACTCGGCGAAGCGGCGTCGCCAGCCTGTGCCGAGCTGCTCATCGAGCACCCGGCGCACCGACTGCGGGGACATCGGGGGTGCCGCGGACTGCAGCTTGGTCAGGGCCTCCCGGTAGGGCGCGGCCAGCTGCTCGGGAATCGCCGCCTCGAACACGCTCAGCGCCTGGCCGAACTTCATCGCGCCGCCCTTGAGCTCACCGAGCACGGCGAACAACTGCTCTGCGGTGCGCGCGCTGAGCTCGGCGCTGACGTCCTGCGCATCATGGCCAGCGAGCCGTTTCCCCCAACCCGCCGCGACCCGCCCGGCCACCCCCAGCGGGAGGCTCGCGAGCCGGGCGGTTCGGTGCACGGCTCGGCGCGGGATCTCGGTCACAGGGATGATTGTCTCCCTGCCACAGCTGTTCTGCGTAGCTATTGGGCGTAGTGGCAGGTCCTGGGCCTCACCCGGCGCCGCAGCCGCAGCGCGGGTGGGCTGGCCGGGGGAGGCGGAGCAAGGTGCCGCGCACCGGGTCCAGCTGCAGCGCCGCCTCCCACGTCGGCGGGACCGGAAGATCGGCTCCTGGTCCCGCGAGCGTGGCGAGCACCTGCTCGGCGATCAGGGCGGCAGCGAGCTGGGTGCAGGCCAGTCCGGCGGTCGGGATGTGCCCGACGAGCTGGGCGGCCAGCTTCGGCCAGGCCACGTCCACGTCCGCGCGATGCAGCTCGGCGCAATGCAGGCAGCTGCTCCGTCCCGGCCACACCAGTGGGCCCACCACCGCGGTCCCCTCGTGGGCGTAGCCGATCAGGTGCGGGATCCGGTTCCCGAGCAGCTCGGTCACCACCGTCGGCTCCGGGACCACCACGTCGGTGAGCACGATCAGGTCCGGCCGGCGGTGCATGGCGACGATGACCTCTGGGGAGCAGCGGCGCACTGCATCGGCGGCGGCCGCCGCGCGGGGTCTGCCGAGGTCGTCGGGAAGGTACCCCGTGCCCAGGTCCGCGGCGGCGACCGTGCCGGTGGCGTGCACCGCGACGTGCCCCACTCCCGCGGCAGCCAGTGCGGTGGCCACCGCCACTGTCACCCGGCCGGATCCGGCCACCCGGACAACCGCTTTCCGCCGCTGGCGCAGGATGTGTCGCGTCGGGTGGGAGTCGTGCACCGACCAGCTGGCTGCCTCGGCGGCCAGCGCGACCCGGTGCCAGCCCGGTCGACCGCTGTCGGCGGCGGTTTCCTGCACCAGGCCACAGCCGTGCAGGTTGGCGAGCATCGAGAGTGTCTCGTCCCGCGGGGATCCGGCCGCCTGTGCCTCAGTGAGCAGCTGGTCGGTGCTGCGTACGCCGTCCATCCGCCTGAGCAGGGCGGCCAGCGGTTCGGGCAGGTCTTCGAGGACCATGGCGTGCTGAGGATCCAGCCCGAGCTGGAGGCAGGTGGGGGAGCGCCAGAGCATGGCGCGGCCGGGCGCCAGCCGCAGCCGCTCGGGAATGGCACCTGGCGCTGGGTTGGATGGCGCTGGGTTGGATGGCGCTGGGTTGGATGGCGCTGGGTTGGATGGCGCTGGGTTGGATGGCACGGTGTTGCTGCGCGGGGAGCTCATGCCCGCCATGGTGGCGGTCCTGTCCCGATGGCTCAACTCGCTGTCCACAGGCTACCCACAGTTGTGGACACGCTGTGGACAGCTGTGGGTAGGGGTTGGGGAAGACTTAGCTTCCGCTGCGTGCCTCGGGGTCTTCAGGAGGCGATTCCTCGCGGGGGGCGTCCGCTGCGGTGCGCTCCAGCGCGGCGATCGGGTCCTCCAGATCAGCGGCGTGCTTCGCGGCCCGCTCGACGAAGGCGGCGGGATCGTCCAGGTCCTCGGCGTTGGGCAGCAGATCCGGGTGATTCCACAGCGCGTCCCGGCGCTCGACGTCGTCTTCATCGGTGAGCCTGCGCCACAGCTCGGCGGCCGCGCGCAGCTTGCGTGGCCGTAGTTCCAAGCCGACCAGCGTGGCGAAGGCGTGCTCGGCGGGCCCCCCGGAGGCACGTCGCCGGCGCAGCGTCTCACGCAGCGCCTCGGCACCGGGCAGGCGTTCCCCTAACGCGTCTGCGACGACGACGTCGACCCAGCCCTCGACCAGCGCGAGCAGTGTCTCCAACCGGCTCAGGGCGGCCTTCTGCTCGGGACTGTGTTTTTGCTCCAGCAGGCCGGAGGACAGCAACTGGTCCATACTCTGCGGGTCGGCCGGATCGACCTGGCGGGCGATATCCTGCAAGGCCTCGGTGTCCACCCGGATGCCTTGCGCGAACTGCTCGACAGTGCCCAGCAACCGCTGGCGCAGCCACGGCACGTGCCCGAACAGGCGGTGGTGTGCGGCCTCGCGGGCGGCCAGGAAAACGATCACCTCGGAGCTCTTGCGCTCCAACCCGGCGGCGAACTGCTCGATCGAGGCCGGTAGCAACGCCGCGACGCCCAGTGGACCCAGGGGGAGCCCGATCTCGGTGGAGGTGAGCACCTCGCCGCCGAGCTGCGCCAGCGCCGAGCCGAGCTGCGAGCCGAACGCCATTCCACCCATCTGCTCGACCATCGCCACCAGTGGACCCGCGGCCTGCCGGACCTCGCTGGGCAGCGCGTCGATCCACGAGCTGGCCATCCGGCGGGCCACCGGGTCGCACAACCGCTGCCAGGTGGGCAGGGTCGCCTCCACCCAGTCCCGGGGTGCCCAGGTGGCGGTGCTGTGCACACCAGCGGGCAGGGCGGTCGCCGGGTCCAGCCACATCTCGGCCAGGTGCACCGCATCGGTCACCGCGGTGGCTTGCTGGGCTGAGGGCAGCCCGGTGGTGGAGAGTCTCTGCAGCGCCATCTGCTTGGCCAGGTCGTAGTTCACCGGGCCGCCGCCGCTCGCGGCGCCCTGACTGATCATCTGACCGAGCTGGGTGAGCATCTGACCGAGAGCCCCGACGTCGAAGTTGCCGGCGCCGAAGGCCGCGAACGGGTTGGTGGGGTCGGGACCACCGCTGCCCCCGCCGGGTTTCTTCCGGTCGGGATCCTGAGGATCGCCGGAGTCGAAACCGAAGGGCACATCGCTCATGGGTCTACGGTACGCGGATCCTGAGCACGTACGCTGTTCGGCCGTGAGCCGCCGCACCTGGACCCTGCTGCTCAGCCTCGGCTTCGCGACGGCGCTCGGGCTGCTGGGTGCGTTGGCACCGGTGCCCTACGTTGCGCTTCGCCCAGGACCGACGTTCGACACCCTCGGTGTGGTCGCGGGCAAGACGGTAGTGGATATCAAGGGCACCCAGACCTACCCCACCAGCGGGCACCTCAACATGACGACGGTGTCGGTGGTCGACAACGTGACCCTTTACACCGCACTGGTGTTGTGGATATCGGGGCGCAGCGCGCTGGTGCCCCGTGACGAGATCTTCCCGCCACAGCTGTCCGATCAGCAGGTGGAGAAGCAGAATCAGGAGCTTTTCCGGGGCTCGGAGGCCAACGCCAAAGCAGCGGCGCTGCGCTACCTGGGTTACCCGACCACGGTCGTGGCCGGTGAGGTGCTCCCGGGCGGCGCCGCGAGCGGCACGCTGGCCGTGGGGGACCGGTTGCTGGCGATCGACGGTCAGCAGCTCCCCACCGCGAAGCGGGCGGTTGATCTGCTCGCCGGGAGCCGCCCCGGCCAGCTCGTCCAACTCCGCTTCCAGCACGGCGACACCCCACCGCGGGACGCTGCGATCACTCTCGGTGCGGGCGCCCAATCCGGTCGTGGCTACCTGGGCGTTGGGCTGATCGAGCGGCCCGAGGTGCCCTTCACCGTCGACATCACTTTGGCCGATGTGGGTGGCCCGTCAGCCGGGTTGATGTTCGCGCTGGCCATCGTGGACAAGCTGACGCCGGGCGCGTTGACCGGAGACACCTTCGTCGCCGGCACCGGCGAGATCGCCCCAGAAGGTCGGGTGGGCCCGATCGGTGGCATCCCACTCAAGATGATCCGCGCCCGGGAGGAGGGGGCGACGGTGTTCCTGGTGCCTGCGGAGAACTGCACCGAGGCGATGCAACGCGCCCCAGCGGGCCTGCGGCTGGTTCGGGTGGGCACCCTGACCGACGCGGTGCGCGCCCTCGATCAACTCCGGGCCGGTCAGCAGCCATCGCACTGCTGAACCGGCGAGCTTTGACGTCAGCGCAGGGTGGCCAGAAGCGCGCGGAGCAGGTTCGGGGCCAGCTGCGGGTCCTCCACCAGCTCGTCGCAGCGCTGGTCGGCACCGGAGCCTGGCCGTAGTCGCAGAACGCAGGCTCCGACGCCATCCCGGAGCACGGCCGCCACCAACCTGCCCTCCCGCCGTTGCGGGTGCCCGGCCGCAGCACGGCGAGCCTGTACCGGGTCCGCCGGCAGCTCGCCGAGATCGGCTTCGGCCGCCGGTGGCAGCACCACGATCTCCTGAGCCAGCGCGCAGCCGGCCACCGAGTCCGGCCATTCGATGCCGGCCAGCGTCGTGTCGAGCTCACCCTCGGGTAGCGTGTCCTGGGCTACTGGGGTGAGCGCGGCCTGCGCGTCCAGCTGTCCGGCCAGCTCCGGTTGACTGGCGAGCAGGGTGTGGGTGGCGACCAGGGCGAACAGCTGCGGCTGCTGATCCCAGCCCGATGCCGCGACGAACTCCTCTACCTCGCGCGCAGTGGCCGGCAAGGCATGGGACAGTGCGGAGGGGCGCTGCGGGGGAGTACTCACCCGGCCATCGTCGCATCGGGTGTCGGGGACCGGCGGTAGCGGTGCGGTTACGCGGAATCGGAACCCCGGGGCCCACTTTGGAGTTGGACAGGCAGGGCTCAACCCGGGCGTGGCACCGGCCGCGCGCGGGGCCTGCACTGCATCACTGCCGTCACCAGGAGCGTGTCCTGTGGCCAACCGGCCCCCCGTCGCGGTTCCCGCCTTGTCCCGTCGCGCCCGGATCCTGATTGCCGCCGGGGCTGCCGCGCTGGTGATCCTCATCGTCGGGTCCCGGCTGATCGATGCCTATGTGGACTGGTTGTGGTTCGCCGAGGTGGGGTTCCGGTCGGTGTTCTCCACCGTCCTGGTCACCCGGCTGGTGCAGTTCGTAGTCGTCGGTCTGGTGATCGGTGGTCTGCTCGCGCTCAACATCGTGATCGCCTACCGCACCCGGCCGGTGTTCGTGCCGGTGGTGGGGCCGGACGATCCGGTGGCGCGGTACCGCACCGCGGTCCTGGCGCGGCTGCGGCTGGTCGGCATCGGGATACCGGTGTTGGTGGGCCTCATCGCCGGGCTCTCCGCGTTGGGCGACTGGCAGACGGTGCAGGCGTTCCTGCACGGAGCCAGTTTCGGTGTCTCGGACCCCCAGTTCAACAAGGACGTGAGCTTCTACGCCTTCGAGCTGCCGCTCTACGAGAAGTTGCTGGGTTGGGCCTTCTGGGCTGTCGGGCTCTCCTTCGTCGGAGCGTTGATCACCCATTACCTGTTCGGTGGAGTGCGGCTGGCCGGGCGCGGCGGTCAGCTCTCCGGTTCCGCTCAGGTGCAACTCGCGGTGCTGGCCGGAGTCTTCGTGCTGCTCAAGGCCGTCGCTTACTTCCTGGATCGCTACGGATTGTTGTTCTCCCGGCGTAACCCGCTGTTCACCGGGGCCAGCTATACGGACCTCAACGCGGTGCTCTCAGCCAAGATCATCTTGATGTGTATCGCGGTGATCTGCGCGGTCGCCTTCTTCGTCGGCGCGGTGTTGCGCAACCTGCAACTGCCGGGGATCGCCATCGCGCTGCTGTTGCTGTCCAGCATCCTGGTGGGTGCGGCGTGGCCGGCGGTTCTCGAGCAGTTCGTGGTGCGTCCCAACGCCAACGAACGTGAAGCACCGTCCATCCAGCGCAATATTCTGGCGACGCGGGCAGCCTATGGCATCACCGACAAACAGGTCACGTACTCGCAGTACTCCGGGCGTAGTGATGCGTCGCTAGCCGACGTGCGCGCCGACACCGCCACCATCCCGAACGTGCGCCTGTTGGACCCGAGCGTGCTCTCGCAGACCTTCACTCAGCTCCAGCAACGGGAGAACTTCTACGGGTTCCCCGACAAACTCGACATCGACCGCTACACCATCAACGGTCGGACGCAGGACTACATTGTCGCGGTTCGGGAGTTGGAGTCACAGTCCTTGGCCGAGAATCAGCGCACGTGGATCAACCAGCATCTCACCTTCACCCACGGCAACGGTTTCGTCGCTGCCCCAGCCAATACCGTGGCGGCGCTGTCGGACTCCGGCTCCGGGGATGGCGGTTACCCGATCTTCACCGTGTCGGACACCTCACGGCAGGGCGACATCCCGGTGCAACAGCCGCGGATCTACTTCGGTGAACTGATCGACGACTACGCGATCGTCGGAGGAAATCCCGGTGCCGCTCCCCGAGAGTTCGACGGGCGTCCGGAGAACTACACCTATCAAGGCAAGGGCGGAGTAGGGCTGGGAAGTTGGGCGAGCCGGCTGATATTCGCCTCGTACTACGGTGAGCGCAACATTCTGTTCAACCAGGCGATCGGGCCCGATTCAAAGATCATCTACAATCAGCACCCGAGGGATCGGGTGAAGAAGGTCGCGCCCTGGCTCACCGTCGATGGGGACCCTTATCCTGCCGTGGTCAGCGGCCGGATCCAGTGGATCCTGGACGGCTACACGACTCTGGCCGACTACCCGTACGCGCAGCGGACCGTGTTGGGCAGAGCGACCACCGACTCGCTGACCGGTGTGGTCCGCCTGCCGGACGAGGAGATCAGCTACATCCGCAACTCGGTCAAAGCCACCGTGGACGCCTATGACGGCACTGTGACGCTGTATGCGATGGACGAGACCGACCCGGTGCTGCGAACCTGGATGAACGTCTTTCCCGGGACCGTGCAGCCCAACGCCGCGATCAGCGCTGAGTTGCGGCAGCACCTGCGCTATCCGGAAGACCTGTTCAAGGTGCAGCGGGAGCTACTCGCTCGCTACCACGTGAACAACCCGTCGGTGTTCTTCACCAACGACGACTTCTGGAACGTGCCCGCCGACCCGACGCTCAACCAGCCAGCGGGTATCGACCAGCCGCCCTACTACGTGCTGGCCGGGCCACCGAATGGCCAAGGAGCGGCCCAATTCCAGCTCACCAGTGCCCTGGTCAGCCTGCGTCGACCGTTCCTGGCGGCCTACCTCACGGTGGGCTGCGAGCCGGAGAATTACGGCAAGATCACGGTGCTGGAGTTGCCCGGTGAGTCCCAGACGTTGGGGCCTGAGCAGGTGCAGAACAGGTTCGTGTCCTCCGCTGAGGTGAGCAAGGAACTCAACCTGCTGCGCCAGTCCGAGACCGACGTTCGCTTCGGCAACCTGCTCACCTTGCCGGTCGGTGGTGGGCTGCTCTATGTGGAGCCGGTCTATATCGAGCGAGCGAACCGGCAAGCGACGTTCCCGCAACTCAATCGGGTCCTGGTCGCCTACGGTGACCGGATCGGGTACGACCCGACCCTGCGCGGGGCACTCAACCAGGTCTTCGGTGCGGGTGCCGGCGACTCGATCGGCTCTCCTGCACCGCAGTCCGGAGCGCCCTCGCAGGCTGGTGTCCAGTCCCCGGCGCCGGCTGGTGCTGGTGCTGGTGTTGCCTCTCAGGATATGCGCCAGGCCGTCACCGACATCGGCAACGCTCTCCAGCGCCTGCAACAGGCGCAGACAGCTGGTGACTTCGCCGGGCAGGGCAAGGCGCTGGCCGACCTCGACGCGGCCTCCAAGCGGTTCGACGCAGCCGCCAGAGCAGCCGGTGGCGGCCCTACCCCACCCCCGGGTGGCGGCGGTGGCTGACCGCTGACCACCCGATTTGCCCCGCGCGTCACTGTGCGCGTAAAGTGACATTTGTCAACGCGGGGTGGAGCAGCTCGGTAGCTCGCTGGGCTCATAACCCAGAGGTCGTAGGTTCGAATCCTACCCCCGCTACTCAGAACGGCCCGTCGGGATCCAGCCGCCGGCGGGCCGTTTTTCCTTGTCAGGGGAGTGCGGGAGCCGGCCCGCCCCGCACTCTCCGATGTGTTC
>JBOHFF010000095.1:0-90792 GCA_050699515.1 Pseudonocardiaceae bacterium | reverse complement strand
GAACCTCTCGTCATCCTCGCTCGCCATATATCAATTTTTTCACGTGACTCAGCGTGTCGATCGAAACGACACGCGACATAGCGGAGATTCACCCAAATGGATTAGTTATTTGATTACGACTACTAAGGCTGCCGGCGGGCAAATTCCTGGTGATCGGCGCCGTCTCTCGGCCCCAGATCCTTTCGGTGGCAGACCTGGAGAAGCTACCGCAACGGACAGTCGAGGTGACGTTCCAGGCACGCGGCGGTACCGAGAAACACACCTACACCGGTCCCCTTCTGTTCGACGTGCTCACCCAAGCCGGCCCACGGTTCGACCCGGAGATCAGAAACGACAAACTACGTCACTTCATCAGCTTCAGCGCCTCCGATGACTACCGGGTACTGGTCGCCTGGGGTGAGATCGATCCGGGCAACGAGAGCAAGGAAGTACTGCTGGCCACCACCGAAGACGGCCGCTCGCTGGCAGCCGATGGACCGCGGCTGGTCGTGCCGGGCGATATCAGCGGAGGACGCTACATCTTCAACATCGTGCGGGTTTTCCTCCAGAAGCCACCACTGTAGATCAATCGATTTTTCTCAACTTGCCGTGACTAACAGCCGGCAATCCTGATCGCATTACTTCCTCGCCATCTCGCTGCCCTCGGGACGGTGCCCTGCTGGCTCACCGCATCGGCCGGATCAGGG
This sequence comes from Pseudonocardiaceae bacterium, assembly GCA_050699515.1. Taxonomy (GTDB): domain Bacteria; phylum Actinomycetota; class Actinomycetes; order Mycobacteriales; family Pseudonocardiaceae. Next base: position 90,106 of record JBOHFF010000095.1, on the reverse strand, counting down.
TGCGGGCGCGATCGTGGGTGACGGGCTGGGCGTTGGTGAGGGTGCCGGTAGCGGGCTTGATCCCGGTTCGACGGGCACCGTCGGCGACGCAGACGGGGTAGGGGACGGCACGATCGTGGGTGTCGCGGTGGGCGATTCTGACGGCGGCGAACTAGAGGTGGCCTCCGGTGAGGTCGTCCCAGGGAGCGGTGTGGGGGTGGCCGACGGCGTCGGAGACGGCGTCGTCGGCAGTGGCGGTGTGGTGATCGCTGCCGGGGGCTCAGGCGACGGCGTTGGCGATAGGGCAGGCGTTGGGGACGGGGTTGGTGGCAGCGGAACGACTTGCACGACTTGCGTGACGGGTGCCGGCGGGGCGGCCGCCAGCAGCGAGCTCTCCGGCACGACCGGCACGCCACCGTTGCCGTTGGTCCCCGCCGGCACCCGCCCAGGGGCCGAGGGCGTGGGGATGACATCCCTCAGGTACGCCTGCGCCCATCGCAGCACGATGTCCACATAGCTTGCCGAATGGTTGTACCGGAATACTGCCGCTGGTAGCTGGGCTGGATCGGCAAGGTCAGCGCTTCCGGCGCAGAGGTAGAGGCCAGCCGCGACGGTGGAGTCGTAGATATTGTTCGGGTTCGCCACGCCGTCACCGTTGCCATCGGCGCCATAGCCGCGCCAGGTGGATGGGATGAATTGCATGGGACCCATCGCCCGGTCCCAGACGGTGTCGGTGTCCAGCGTTCCGTGGTCGGTGTCCGGGATGGCGGCGATGCCCGGCGATCCGTCCAGCTTTGGGCCCAGGATCGGTCCGAGGGTGTTGCCGTAGGCGTCCACCCGCCCCGCGCTGGCGTGGCCGGACTCGATCCGCCCGATCCCGGCCAGCACCGACCAGGACAAGTGGCAGCCGGGCCGGGTGGCCGCCAACGTCCGCTCAGCGAACTGGTAGGCATCCAGCGCCACGCCCGGGATCCCCAGCGGCCCATCGGGCAGGTTCAGCGGTGTCGGGATACCGGACAGCCCGGCGCCGACGGAATCGCCGAACACCTGTTCGGGCAGGGTATCCGGTGCCTCGACGGCCAGCGGGTCACCAGGCAGCGTCCCGGTGATCCCGAGCCCCGCCGGGTCGTCGGGAGCAGCAGCGAGACTCCCGTCCGCGGTGAGCACCGGAGCGCCCAGCACCGCGACCGGCACACCCAGGCTGAGCAGCGCCCCGACCACAGCCGCGGCCACCCGCGTGCGGCGACCGAACACCAGCGGCGGCCGCGCCTCGGGCGGGTGGTCCTGCGAGTCCGGATCGGTCATGCCGGGGTCCTCCTGATTTCTGCCTGCCGGATGGGTCATCCGAAGCGGCCGTTGACGTAGTCAGAGGTGCGGGGATCCTCCGGTGAGCCGAAGACCTTCACGGTGGGCCCGGTCTCGACGATCACCCCCGGGGTGCCCTGCTCAGCGAGGAAGAACGCGCTCTGCTGGGACACCCGGGCGGCCTGCTGCATGTTGTGGGTGACGATCACGATGGTCACCTCGGACGCGAGCTCCGCGATGGTCTGCTCGATGCGCCGGGTCGAGGTGGGATCCAGCGCCGAGCAGGGCTCGTCCATCAGCAGCACCCGGGGCCGCACCGCCAGCGACCGGGCAATGCACAACCGCTGCTGCTGGCCACCCGAGAGCGCCCCACCGGGTTGGCGCAGCCGGTCCCGTACCTCGTTCCAGAGCCCGGCCTTGGTCAGGCACTCCTCGATGAGGTCGTCCCGTTCCTCCCGGGAGGTCTTGATGCCGGTGAGCTTCAACCCTGCCGTGACGTTGTCGCAGATGGACATCGCGGGAAAGGGATTGGGTTTCTGGAAGACCATCCCGATCTCCTTCCGGGCATCGGTGAGCTTCCAGCCGGGGTCATAGATATCTGAGCCGGACAACAACACCTCGCCTGCCAGCGTCGCACCAGGGATCAGCTCGTGCATCCGGTTGAGAATCCGCAGGAATGTCGACTTGCCGCAGCCCGACGGCCCGATCAGAGCGGTGACCGACCCGGCCGGCATGAATAGCGACACCCGGTCGAGCACCTTGCGGTCACCGAACCACGCCGAGATCGATCGCGCCTCCAGCGCGGCCAGCTCGCCGGTGCCCGCAACGGCCGGTAATTGCGCGGTGGGCATGATCGTGGTCATGGACCTTCGGTACTCCTCAAGATCGTTGGACTGCCAGCGATGCCACGTCAGCAGCCCGTCCACCCGGTGCCGCGCGCCCGGGGCGACGCTGCCCCCCGAAGGTGAACGAAAGAAGACCAGAAGTCGACGACCGGATTACCACAAACCCCACAAGGGATAGCTATCTACAATGACCGATCCCGGCGCTATCAGAATTCCTGACTACGCGTCCAGCAGGCGGTAGATGGTCCACTCGGTGTTCCGGTAGGCGACCGGCAGGCGCGCGAGCGAGTTCCGATCAATCGTCCAGGAGGTGTCCTCAGTGACGCCGACGGCGAGATAGTCGGGGTGGAACCTGCGCACCATCGGGTCGTCGATACGCCCTTGCAGCGCCGCGCTGACCGCGGCCTCGCGCTGCGTGTACGGCACGTTGAAATTGAACAGCCAGCCCCGGTAGCCCAGCACTATCGACCGCCCGCCCAGCGTCGCCACCGGGGCGTTGGGCCGGTCGGTGCCGATGAACACGTCCTCGGGCGCGGTCTTGGCGCGTACCCAGTCGGCGAGCTCCACGTCGGCGTTGCTGGCGAACTGGTAGCGCAGCTGGAACTCGTGGGTGATGGACAGCAGGCCCGGGATCGCCACGAAGAGCCCGACCGGCAGCAGCAGCGCGAGGTTCCAGCGGCTCGCCCGGTAGGCCTGGACGACGAGAAAACCAGCGAACAAGCCAGCCATGAGATAGACGTAGTAGATCAACTTGAGGTTGTCGTACTCGAACGGCTGGAGCGCGTACACCTGGGTGAAGACGAGAATCGCCAGGAAGGGCAGATACCACACCAGGTAGTGCCGCCAGACCGGGCGGAGCAGCAGCAACGGCAGGGCGAGGAAGAAGATGCCCATCACGCCGAAGTTGGTCCACCAGAACGCCCAGATCGATTCACCTTGCTGCTGCATCCATCCGAGCCGCCACCGTCCGCCGGTGCCGCCGCCGTTGGCCAGCTGCTGCCACGCCAGCTGCGGCGCGGCCAAGCCTAGCGCGATCCCCCCTGCCGCCAGATGTCCCCAGGGCAGCCGGCGCCGGCGCAGACCGGCTTGCGCAGCGAGGGCGGCGAGCACGACCCCGCACGCGATGAACGTGTGCGGGTGGGCCATCGGCAACAGACCGATCAGCACGCTGCCTGCCAGCAGGTACCGCCGCTCACCGGTGTGCTGAGCACCGGTTTGATGGGCACCGGTTTGATGGGCACCGGTTTGATGGGCACGGTGCAGCAGGATCAGCACGGCCAGGCCGACACCCAGGCCGAACAGGATGGCGCGCTGCGGCAGCAGGGCGTTCGCGACGAAATTGGTGACATTGCCGTTCTCCGCGCTCAGCACGGTGTAGTCCCGCGGGAGCTCGGCGAGGAAGTCCAGCAGGCTCCGGCCGCTGCGCGCCCAGTCGGTGTAGGCGGCGCGCAGCCCACCGGCAGAGCCGATCAGCAAGACCAGTAGGAGACCGCCGACGGCGGCGCCGACATGGCCGAACAGTCGCAGACTGAACGACAGCAGGAGCTGGCAACAGGCCAGCGCCAGCAGGACACCTGGCAGGAACAGGCTGCTGTGCAGGCTCCAGCCGTCGCGGAGGTAGAGCGCCGAGAGGTAATCGACGAGAAACGGGTAGGTCAGGTGCGCCCCACTTGCCACCGGCAGGTCCAGTGGCATCCGGTCGAACACCGCGAGATGGCTGATGATGGCGGTGTGCAGGCCGAAATCAGCCCAGGTCGACCCGGCCGTCCACACCCCCGTCGAGTCCCGCGGGAGGCTGTGCGTCCAGAACAGTGGCCCGAGCAGCGCGACGGTGCCCAGGCTGGCGAAGGTCCAGAGGATCCAGCCGGAGCGCCCACCCTCCAGCGGGCGCCACCAGGGCCGGGCGCGCCGCCGTGGGTTCCACCCCAACACAACGGCGGCGCCGGCGCTGACGCCGATGGTGAGCGGGATGGCGAGGTGGTAGGGCAGCACCAACGCCGTGAGGAACGCCAACCAGGTCCAGCTGAACAGGCCGATCACGATGGTGAGCGCCACCGCTTCGAAGGGGTACAGCGGCAGGCGGAGCCACCAGACGACGGCCGCGCCGAGGAGCAGGGCCGAGACGAACAGGATCAGCGCCATGAATCCAGCCAGATGCGGCCGGTGATGCCACCATCGCTGAGCGGGAACCCGTAGGAGATCGGGGCGAAGTACAGGAAACCCGCCAGCGCCACCGCGAGGATTCCCCAGTAGAGAGCCGCTGACGCTCGAGAGGGGAACCGCCACCATTTCTCACCGTCGTTCATCCACCCCGCCAGCAATCCCAGCCCGATACTGACCGCGGCGATGCAGAAGATGAACGAGAAGAAGTAGTGGTAGAGGAACATCGGCCGTTGGATCAGGGAAAAGGGCAGGAAGTTGGCGACCCACGCCAGGCCGAGCACGGCCATCGCCCCATGATGCTGCGCGAAGAGCTCCGGGCGGCGTATCCAGCCGAGAGCCACCACGACCGCACCCACCAGCAGACCCCACCAGATGAGCGGGTTGCCTTGCAGGTAGATGTGCCCGCGCTCACCCGTGCTGGTGGTGCCGGTCCAGTAGTAGACCGGGCGCTTGAGCACCGGCCAACTCACCCAGCTGGAGCTGTAGGGATGTTTGCTGTCATTGAGCGAGAGCTCGTAGCTGCGGATCGCCTTGTTGAGCTCGACGAACTTGTCGGTGAACGACATCTGCACCGCGGGGTCGTACTGGGCGTTGCCGATCAGCGTCGACTGGAACCGTTGCGTCATGAACGCGTCGCCGGGCCCGCTGTGCGGCAGCAGCTGGATGTGCACCGCGAACGCGCCGATGTAGACCAGAGCGGGGAGCAGGAGCAGGACACCCGCCTGGGGCAGTGCTCGCCGCCAGCTGACCCGGTCCCGCAGCGTCCGGACGAACCACACGAGTCCGATCACCCCGAGTGCGGCCAGGCCGGTCAGCTTCGTGCTCACCGCCATGCCGGCGAGCAGGGCACTCGAGGTCAGCAGGATCCAGTGCACCCTTCCGGTGTGGCGCCGGGATGCGAGGTAGAGCGTGAGGGCGCCGACTCCGAACAGCAGCAACATGCTGTCGATGAGGATCAGGCGGGATTCGACCAGGATCGCGTTGTCCAGCAGCAACAACGCCGCACCGAAGGTGGCCACCCGCCGGCTGCCGGTCAGCTCGCGGATGAGCAGGTAACACACCGCCACGAGCGCGGTGCCGGCCAGTGCCGGCAGCACCCGCAAGACCACCGCGGGATCGGTGGACTGGGCGGTGGCGGAGACCCCGAGCAACTTCGCCCAGCCGGCCAGCAGGAGCTTGCCCAGCGGCGGGTGCAGATCGAAGAAGTAGGAGCCCTCCAGGTAGCGCAGCGCGGTCTCCCGGAAGTACACCTCATCGAAGACGATCGCACGCGGGTGAGTGATCGCAGTCAGCCGGGTCGCCGCGGCGAAGAAGGTGAGGACCAGCAGCTCAACGGGCACGTTGGGCCGCCGCCGGGCTGTGCGCGCACCCCGCGCGACATCGGTCTCGTCTGGCCTGTCGAGGGTTGCCGCGCTCTGCGCGGCATCGCCAGCACCACTGCGTTTGGTCGAGCGCCAGGTGCGCTGAGAGCGGACCGAACCTGCCACGCGACACTCCATTCCGTGGAACATGGGAGGCGGGCCTGCGTAGGTTGAGGCGAGCCGGGACGGCCGTCCGATCCTAACTCCCGCAGCCCCGCGCGCACCGGTCCCCCGGAATATCGCGCACCGGCACGGCCGATCCGCAGGAGAACTCTGCAAGGCGAGCATGAATACCCATGGAACGACCTTTAACGGCACTGCGGCGCACTCATGAAGCATCGCTTAAGTACGATCAAACGTCGCGGGTTCGCCAGGCCGACAGTACAGGCATTATCGAACCGCAAGGGAGAGTCAACCCCGCAATTAAGGAGGGATCAACGCTCGAGGAAACTCCGGCATCGTCAAAGACAAGCGCTATCCACCACAAGCGTGCCCACCAGTGGTTTCTCGTGATCAGTAACGAATAAACTACTCAGTGCGACCAATAATGGCGTTGACGGTCGCTTTACGCTCTTGACGTGACTTCGGGAAACCTCGCGCCAGCCGGTGCCGCGGCGCCGGCCGAGCTCTCACCGGTGGTGGACGTCGTCATCCCGGTCCACAACGAGGAACACGATCTCGAACCGTGCGTGCGACGCCTGCACGCGCACCTGAGCACCACGATGCCCTACCCGTTCCAGATCACCATCGCCGACAACGCCAGCACCGACACCACCCTCGACATCGCCACCCACCTGGCCACGGAGTTCCCCGCGGTCCGGGTCGTGCACATGCCGGAAAAGGGCCGTGGCCGGGCGTTGCGGGCGGTCTGGTCGGCTTCGGGTGCGGCTGTGCTGGCCTACATGGACGTCGATCTCTCCACCGATCTCGCCGCACTCCTACCCCTGATCGCGCCACTGGTCTCCGGGCACTCCGATGTGGCCATCGGAACCCGGCTACACCGCGGATCCCGCGTCGTGCGCGGCACGAAACGCGAGCTCATCTCCCGCGGCTACAACCTGATGCTCCGCCACACCCTGTCCGCGCGCTTCTCCGACGCCCAGTGCGGATTCAAAGCCATCCGCCGCGAGGTCGCCACCCACCTGCTCCCCCACGTCGAAGACAACACCTGGTTCTTCGACACCGAACTGCTCGTGCTAGCCGAACGCAGCGGCCTCCGCATCCACGAGATCCCCGTCGACTGGATCGACGACCCCCACAGCAGCGTGCACATCCTCAGCACCGCCATGGCCGACCTGCGCGGAATCGCCCGACTAGGCCGAGCAATCGCCACCGGCACCCTGCCGATACACGACCTGCGCACCCAACTGGGCCGAACCCCCCTGGAACCGGCCACACCGGGCGTGCCCGCCGGGCTGACCCGTCAGCTGATGCGCTTCGCCGCCGTCGGAGTGCTCAGCACGGTGGCATACCTGGTGCTGTTCCTGCTGCTGCGCGACCCGCTAGGCGCCCAAGGCGCCAACGCCCTGACCCTGCTGCTCACCGCGATCGCCAACACCGCGCTGAACCGACGATTCACCTTCGGCGTGATCGGGCGACAGCGAATGACCCACCACCAGATACAGGGCCTGATCGTCTTCGGACTCGCCCTAGGCCTGACCAGCGGCACACTCGCCATCGCACACGCAGTGAACCCCCACCCACACGCCGCTATCGAGCTCACGGTGCTCATCAGCGCCAACGCCGCCGCCACCTTGATCCGGTTCCTGCTGCTGCGCCGCTGGGTCTTCCGCAAGGCCTGACAGCGGCCTCAGCCGATCAGCATCAGGGGCTTGTCGCTGAGCCGGTCAGCGAGAAGGTCATCGAGTAATTCGAGGGTCTCCACCCGCGAGGCTGTCATCCGCTGGAAGCCTCGCCGACATCACGCCCGACACGATATTGTCACAACCCAGTCACGGACGTTGATCGCGAGAGGGAAGATGATGGTAAGTCGGGCGATTGAACCCCCCGATCCACTGGTTGACGTGGAGGATAAGTTCCCGTTGTTGCCTGCCACCGGATCCGCGGTAGCGGCGGAACCAGCGGTGCTGCCGGTATCGCCGGTTCCCCTGGGTTTCCGATTTGCCAGACATCCGGTTCGCGCAGGCAAGCATGGTAAGACCTATACCACGGTGACCGTGACTGAGGATACCGAGCGCTGCGACAATGGCAAAGTCTACACCATTCCAGACACCATAGAGCGCGAAGTGGAAATCGACTGACCTAACCATGACGATTCTCGTGTTGACCCGCCCTCACGACGGAACCGCTGGTGGTGTGGTGGCTGAGCTGGAGCGTCGCGGGGTTGTTGTCGTGCGGGCTGACGTCGGCGACTTCCCGTTAGATGTCACGTTGTCGGCATCCTTGGCGGGCCACCCCGAGTGGCGCGGCTCACTGACCCTAGCGGGCAAGCAGGTGCGCCTGGACGAAATCCAAGCTATCTACTATCGGCGTCCGACTGGATTCCGCCTCCCTGATCACTTGCCACCCGAGCACCAGCGGTTCGCGAAAGCGGAGGCGCGGCGGGGGCTGGGCGGCCTGCTTCTCACGCTCCCGGCGCGGTGGGTCTCGCACCCGTCACGGGTTGCTGACGCCGAGTTCAAGCCGATACAGCTCCAGCTCGCCGCGGAATGCGGATTGCGAGTACCTCGCACGCTGATTACCAACGACGCCGTGCGCGTCCAGGAGTTCGCCGAGCAACTGCCCGGGCCGATGATATATAAGCCGCTGTCGGCACCCAGCGTTCGCGCCGGCGGCGAGCTGCGACTTATCTACGCCACACAGGTGGACAATAACGCGTTACCCGAAGACGACATCAAGCTTACCGCTCATTTGTTTCAAGAATGGATACCCAAGGAATATGATGTCCGTTTGACTGCCGTCGGGGATCAATTCTTCGCGGTCGCCATTCATGCCAGCTCCAATCAAGCTTACATTGATTGGCGTTCCGACTACGGCGCGTTGAAATATGAACCGATCGACACTCCTGAAGATGTACGCTACTCCATGAAAACTCTTCTAGAGCGCCTCGACTTGCCGTTCGGCGCGTTCGATTTTACTGTGACCCCTGATGGGCACTGGTGGTTTCTGGAATTGAATCCCAATGGCCAGTGGGGGTGGATCGAGGACTGCACGGATCTTCCGATCACGACCGCCATGGCAGACCTGCTTACCAGCGACAAAGCCCTATGAGCGCGTCCGATGCGGAATGGAGGCCGCGCCTGGCTGCGCTGGTCCACCAGCTCACCCGCAATGGCCATCTGCGCAGCTTGCCGTGGCGCGTGGCGTTCGAGCAAACCCCGAGGCACGTGTTCGTCCCCGACATCATCACGATAAGCAAATCAGGCCCGGCGACCACGAGCGGCACTCATCCCGCCCAGCACCAATCATGGCTGGAACAGGCGTACTCCGACGACTCGCTCGTCACGCAATACCTCGCCCACCCTTCGGTCATGACGGCGGGAGCCAAACCATTGCTGGTCTCCACCAGCTCCAGCACAATGCCCAGCCTGATGGCCCGCATGCTCGAAGCGTTGGACGTCCAGGACGGGCACCGGGTGCTGGAGATCGGCACCGGCACCGGTTACAACGCCGCGCTGCTGTGCCATCGGCTCGGTTCGGGCAACGTGGTGAGCATCGACATCGACCCCACCCTCGTGACGGCCGCCAGGACACACCTCGCCAGCCTCGGTCACCACCCCACCCTGACAGTGGGTGACGGCGCGGCAGGAGTCGCCCCATACGCACCCTATGACCGGATCATCGCCACCGCCGCTATCGCCGAGATCCCCTTGCCCTGGATCGAGCAACTCGCACCAGGCGGGAAGATCCTGGCTAACCTCCGTGGCGATCTCGCTGGCGGAACACTGTGCCTGCTCACCAAGGACGACGACGAGGTCATCGGCCCGATCTTGCCAGTCGGCGGCCACTTCATGTGGCTTCGCCCGCAGGCTGGCAGCCCGCTCCGCGCCCCAGAGCCATCCCCTATCCGCAGTTCACGGCGCTGCTCCCGGACCAGCACTGCCCTTGACGCATCGACACTGATCGACAACGACAGCTTCCGATTCCTGCTGCAACTCCAGCTCCGCGGTGCCCGCGGCTTCCGCCTCACCAAGGTCCACGACCCAACCACTCGCACGCTACGACATGGAATATCCGTCGAGACCCCTGACGGCTCATATGCCGAGGCCATCACCAACCCCGACGTCGATGGAGCGCTACGGGTCATTCAGGCCGGCCCTCGGCGGCTCTGGGACACCGTGGAAGCCACCCATCAGCTGTGGCAACATCTCGGCCAACCGGACCCCGACCGCTTCGGGATCGTGGCCAATCCCACCACACAGTTCGTCTGGCTCGACAACGACGACGGCTGGTACCGGTGGCCACTCCCACTCGCCTGATGACCTCACCAGATCCATGTGAACACAAACCATGTCACAAGCGAGCAGCGCCCCTTTGGCGCCTGGTGGTTTGCGGAGTGCTCAGCCGATCAGTATCAGGGGCTTGTCGCTGAGCCGGTCAGCGAGGAGGTCATCGAGTAGCTCGGGCAGGTTGGCTGGCAGGAGCTTGTCGTGGCAGCGGCGGAGTTCGGCGGCGGGCCACCAGCGGCGTTCGATCAGCCCGGCTTTCTCGTTCTCGGTGGGCTTGAGCGGGAGCTGGGCCAGGGTGCTGGGAGTGCGGCCGAGGAAGACGTGCTCGATGCGGTGGTGGTCGCAGCCCCGGTAGCGGAATCGCGACTCGCGCACCCACAGCTTGCGGCCCAGCTCCGGGAGGATGATCCCGGATTCCTCGGCGAGTTCGCGGCGGGCGGCGTCAGCGAGATCCTCTCCCTCGTCCAGGCCGCCGCCGGGCAGCTCCCACCAGCGGTGGCCGGGGTCCTCGGGGTCCTTGGCGTGGATGAGCAGGACCCGATCGAGGGGGTCGAGCAGCAAGACCCGGGCGCCCAAGCGCGGGGCCACGTGGGTGTGGGACATGCAGGCGGGGTCCTTCGTGCCGGTCGAGGGTGGCGGCCAGCACGAGCGACCGGGTCAGAACAGGGTGGGCTCCAAGCCGGGTTCGCTGGGTGCCGCCGTGGCGGGGTCAGAGGTTAGCAGCGGTGACCTCGTCGTCGTGGCCAGGCGCACGGCGAGCCCGGAGTGATCGGTCAGCCTCGATCCGTCCGCGAGGACGTCCCTGGTCTGGTGGACATAGTCACAGCCTTGGAGCAGCGGCAGGAGCTGCGCGCAGCAGTGGGCGTGGTCGTAGCGGTAGCCGAGGTCGGGCCGTCGCGCCCAGCTGTGCTCGACGCGACGAGGGTGCAGGTGCCGGAACACGTCGATCAGGCCATGCCGATCGGTGAGGGCGCGGTAGAAGTCGTACTCGAACGGCGCGAACTGCGCGCGGTGTTCGGGCTGGTGATCGGGTTCCAGGACGTTGAGGTCACCCAGCAGCAGCACGGGGACGCTGGATTGCGTGGCGTCCAGCGCGGTGTTGAAGCCCTCGATCCAACGCTTCTTGCGCTCGGTTTTCTCCAGCGTCGCATCCCGCGAGGGGACGTAGACACCGAGCACCCGCAACGGCCCCTCCGAGGTGCCGACGATGACCCCGGCCGCGCGGGCCGGTAGGTAGCACAGTGCCCCGGTGAGCGGATCGGGAGTGGTGGCGACCTTACTGATGATCATGACGCCGAGTTCCCCGGGGTCGTGGGAGGGGAAGGTCACCGAGTAGTTTGCTGCAGTGCACGCCTCGGCCAGCAGCTGGCTTCCGGGGGTGGCTTTGGTCTCGGTGAGCACGAAGATGTCCTCAGGACGTTCGGCGAGCCACTCGAGCTGGCGGCGTGCCCGCGCAGGCGAGGGAGCGCCGACGTTGACGGTGATCAGGCTCAGGGACATACCAGGCTCTTTCCGCCAAGGGCACGGTAGATGAGGGACACGATCCTGGCAGCAACCATGTCGAGGCCCTCGGCGGTGCAGTCGAGGTCTCCACCGGCCATCCCTGGTCCTGGAGATCGGCCACGGCGCAGGCGTAGAGCGCGGATTCCCGAGCGCTGTTGTCCGCAGCCCGCTCGAAGCGGCTGTGCCCGCCACGGGCCCGAAGCCGGACATTGATCACCTCGGGATCGCCGATGAGGATCAGGGACAGGTCAGGTCGGTATACGCCGTGGTTGAGCTGCCACACGAGCTGGCTGGATACGCCGTCAAGCCCCTGCAGCACCAGCGAGGAGGCGACGTACCGATCGCAGAGAACGATCCTGCCCTCCCGAAGGGCGGGCTTGATCTCCATGTCGAGTTGGTGATGCCGATCCGCAGCGCACAAGCAGGCCAACGACATGCCATGGTAGGTGTCGGTGCCGTGCCGGGCGAGTTCGCCGAGCTCGGCCCGGGAGGGTTGCCGGGCGCCGTGCACCGGCAGGCCCGCAGCGGTGAGCAGTTCGACCGCTGCGGCGAGGGCGCTGGACTTGCCGACGCCGCCCGGCCCGTCGATGGTGATCAACGTTCCGGGCAGGCGCGGTTGGTCATCGGTGCACCGGGTCATGCGGGGATCAGCGGCAGCAGCCGGTGTCCTTCGACAGTGACCGGGCACTGCTCGGCGTCGACGTCACCAATACGCCCACCGGCGGCGATGACCGCGGCCGGACAGCCCTTGCCACAGCCGGAGGCCAGGGCGCACGAGCCGCAGGTGGGATTGGCGCCGAGGGGATAGCGGTCGTGAAAATGGTAGTCGTCCAGGCGTTGAGCCAGATCCGGGTCGGTGAAGATGTTGCCGACGATGAACTCGGTGTCAGAGTGCTGGGAGATCGGAGTCCGGGCAGCGAAGACCAGGTAAGGGCACACGGTCACCTCACCGGGGGTAAACACGTAGATGATCGTGGCGGCCTCACAGCCGGACAGCGGCTGGCCCGCGGCATTGGGAAAGCGGATGTGCACGATGTCGAAATCCGGCCCGTCCAGCGGTGCGGTCAGCTCGAAGATTTCCTGCATGTGCAGGGTGCTCTTCGCCAGCCGACCTTGGGACTTGACCCCTCGGCCCATGCTGCCCAGCGGGTTGAGCAGCACATAGCGAGCCCCATTCCGACGGGCGAACTCGCACAGCCGCGCGTACTCCTCATTCTGGGCCAGGGTGTTCGGAGTACACAGCAGACCCTGGAGAATCCCGGCCGCGCCGAGCTTCTCCACCGTGGCCACCGTGACCTCGAAACAGGCCCGGTCGCCGCGGAACTTGCCGTGAGAGCCCGCCGCGAAGCCGTCCAGGGAGACGTTGCAATGCACGCCCAAACCCGCGAGTTCTCCAACCTGGCCGTCGTCCAGCGTAGTCGCGTTGGTACAGATCCCGACATCCATCCCGGCGCCCCGGAACGCACCCACGATGGCCATGAACTCGGGGTGGATCGTCGGTTCGCCTCCGGTGAGGGTGACCCGACGGACCCGGCAACCGGCCAGGCGCGGGATCACCGTGTCAATCACTCGGGCCAGCGGCATCTGCCGACCGATCCGGGTGGCGGCCACGAAACAATGAGCGCACCGCAAATTGCAGTCCTCGTTGATCTGCACCAAAGCCTTGCGGTGCGGGGCGGCCACCGTAGTCCGGAAGTAGCAGGACCTGGCCAGGCCATCACCGGCGACGCTGCAGGCTCCAACCATCGGGACACCTCCACATCCTTGCGCTCGCGAGCAGCTCATGTGTGCGGCGCATGCCGGGTGGCGCACCCGGGCGCACGCTCCTCACTTAATGTTCGCTAGAACACTATCGCGATTGATGTTGTTCAACCGAACATTCTTTGGACAACTCGGGGGGAACTGCGAGCATCGACAACCCAGCTATCCGCTCGAACAATTCTCATGTCAGGGTGTGTCAGTCAGTGCCAGAACGAGGAGACGCGGGTGCCGGACAACGGAGACGACGACACCGACGCGGCCGGCCTGTTGGCGGCCCTGCTAGGCGCTCCAGCCGAGATGCTCGACGTCACCCTCGACCAGTTACGCACGCTCGCTGTGGTGCACGTGACCGGCACGGCCCAACGGGCCGCACGCGCGCTGGGCCGGGAACAGTCCAGCGTGCAAAAACAGCTCGACAACCTCAACAAGACCGCCGCCCGCCTGCTGGGCGAGATGCTGGTGGCCAACAGGGCCGGGGCAAAGAGTTCTTGTTCACCCCCTCCGGCGAGGAGATCGTGGAACTGGCGGCCCAGACCCTGCTGTCCTGGACCGAGAGCCTGCACCGCAGCAGACGGCGGGTGGGATCCACCATCGCCTTCGGAACCACCGAGTTCACCGTGGAGTTCCTCGGCGCGATCTGGCCGAGGTTGCGCACGGACTTCGAACGAAGAGGGGTGCAGCTCAAGATCGAGCATGTCCGCACCCGCGACCTGTGGCGCAAACTCGACGCCAAGCAGGTCGACATGGTGTGCGGCAGCTTCGCCACCGAACATGACCGGCCGCCAGTGCTCGACTACGACTTTCTCGAGTGGCACCGCGAACGCGTCGCGCTACTCACCAACCTCACCCCGCGCGAGCTGCCCGACACCCCGGTCACCGCAGCCACACTTCCCCACCTACCGCTACTGGCGCCGACCGCCGGACTGTTAGCGCAGTTCCTCGGCCGCTGGTATGGACCCGACTACCGCGGCGTGCTTACTGTCATCGCCGAGATCGACTCCCTCACCTACGGCCTGAACCTGCTCACCGCCGAACTGCTCCATGGATGCTTACTGACCACCGAACGAGTCGCCGACGCCGCCCTCGAAGGACGCCTGCCCGGCAGAAACCTCCGCAAGATCGACCTCGCCGACGACTATCACCCGCGCCTGGAAATCGTCACCGGCATCTTCGCCCGTAAAGGCGAACGGGAGCGCTACGCCCACAACCACCCACTGAACCTGCTATGGGACGCATTCACTGAGGCGACCCCCACCAGGCCAGTGCCCGCCGTTCTGCCGGACTGACACCTCCATGAGCTGCGTAAATGCTCCAACATTGCAGCCCACGCAGAAGACGCCCCCCAAGAGAAGGCGGAGCTGCCCAACTCACCCTATGACCGGATCATTGCCACCGCCGCTCCAGCTCCGCGGTGCCCGCGGCTTCCGCCTCACCAAGGTCCACGACCCAACCACTCGCACGCTACGACATGGGATATCCATCAAGACCCCTGACGGCTCATATGCCGAGGCCATCACCAACCCCGACGTCGATGGAGCGCTACGGGTCATTCAGGCCGGCCCTCGGCGGCTCTGGGACACCGTGGAAGCCACCCATCAGCTGTGGCAGCATCTCGGCCAACCGGACCCCGACCGCTTCGGAATCGTGGCCAATCCCACCACACAGTTCGTCTGGCTCGACAACGACAACGGCTGGTACCGGTGGCCACTCCACTCGCCTGATGGTGATCATGTTTGATGGGGATGGCAGGTCTACGCGGCGGTGCTGGTCAGGCGGTCGCGGAGCTCGGTGACGCCGGGGCTGGTGCGCAGGGGCTCTAGTGCGGTGTTCAGGATGCGCAGCCGGTCGTAGGCGTTGGGGGAGTGCAGTGCGGTGACCGCGTCGATGGCCTGGTGGCCCACGGTGAGGGCGGTGTCGGTGTCCCCGGCCAGTGCGTGGGCGCCGGCGAGATCGGGTAGGTAGAGCGCCCGGAGGCGGGCGTATCCGGGGCCGAAGGTGTCCACGGCCTCGCGCAGCAGGGGCGCCGCCTGGCTGGCGGCATGCGGGTCTCGGGCGTGCAGGGCCAGCATGTAGCGCGCGGAACCCTGGTGGCCGGAGACGCCGGTGTGGCAGAGGTAGCCGGTCCAGGGCGGGGCGCTCGCCGGGTCGATAGCAGCGAAGTGCTCCAGTGCGTGGCCCAGTGCCCGGTCGCAGCCCGCGGCGTCACCTCGAACGGCGTGGGTGCGGGCCTGGATGTTCGCCAGCAGGCTGGTGGTGGACGCGGACACCGGATGCGCGCTGACCGCGGCCGTGTGGCCGAGGTGGACCAGGCGCAGCGCCTCATCAGGCCGTTGCAGGTGCACCGCCTGCAGTGCCATGTCGGCGAGCAGGTAGACGGTGAGGTCGCTGCCATGGGGGTGCTCGGCGGTGCGGGCGAGGTCCAGCGCGATCAGCCACAGCCGACGGGCGGCATCCTGCTGGTTGACGTCGAAGCTCATCCAGCCCGCCTGCGTCGCGAGGTCCGCGGTGGCCAGCAGGAGCCGGGGCCGCACCTCCGGGGCGACCTCGGCATCGAGCAGGGGCAGCGTGGCGCGCAACTGCGTTAAAGCGGCGTCGCGGTCCCTGCCGCTGCCCTGGGTGAAGTCCTGGCGCCGGAACGCGGTAACGGCCTGTTCGATGGCCTCGACATCCCCCACACCGACGTGGCGGGTACCGGTGGGATCGGCATGCGGCAACAACGCGATCAGCCGGCCGACATCCAGCCCCAACGCCCCGCTGGCACTCAGAGCCAAGATCCCGACGTGTTCCACGAAGTCCCTGCGGTCCACCCAACTCACCACCCTCTGCCCATCACCCCCCGCTGCGCCTACGGTAGCCCCGAAACCGAGCAGGATCGGCGGGATTCCCAATCTGGTAGCAACCTGAGCCACCAAGGCCACATCCCGCAGCGACCGCACCCCACGCTCGATCGCCGAGATACGGCTCTGCTCCAACCCCACCACCTCAGCCAAAGTCTGCTGAGGCCATTCGGTAGCCATCCGAATCCGGCGGAACACACTCCGAAAATCATAATCACCCAACGCGGCAGCGACCGGGTCCTGGAAATAAAAGCCCGCCGGCAGGTCCCGGCGCGGATCCGGCCCGCTACGGCGGCACGGATCACACCACACCTGACCCCGCACCCCGCTGCGACGGCGCAGCACAGCCCCACACCGGGCACAGCACCCCTGCCCTTGGGTCGTCATCTGCACACTCCCCCTCGAATTTTCCTGGCGTCAGCGGTGATCACTGCGCACCGTGTCTCTACCACGGCACCACCCGCCCCACCAGAGCGAAACTGCCTAGTGCGCTGGCACTGGCAGCTCCGCTCTGGACCGTGCCTTCGCAGGGACCGGGAGAAGATGATCTAGCACGATCACCCCTTCCCCGCCTCCCGGATTGGCAGTTTGCTCCTTTGCCACAGGGCCGTTACCCGTCAACGACAGGTGAACCTGCGGGAAGGTGACCATGACCAGACAAGACGACGCAGGACGTGGCGTGGACCCAGCATCAGCCGCTGCGGCAGGCAGCGCGACCCGGGGGCCGTGGCGCGACTCGCCCTGGGGCGGCCTGCCTTGTGTCCGTTTCCCCCTGAGCAGCGCGGGGCTGGTCGGTGACGGTCTGCGCCCGCAGCTACCGCCGTCGTGGGCGCGGCAGGTACCCGATCCCCTGTTCCCTCGTAAGACTCCGGCTGGCCGTCCGTCGAGTACCCCCGCCTCGATTCCGGACGACCAGCCGGTTCCCCACCTCCACCACCAGACCCCGAGTGCTGGGCATCAGCTCCAGCCGCGAGGAGCCCGGCTGCCCATTCGCGTACCTGGTGCGTATTTGCATCCCCAGCTGCGCCGCCCGCCGGTGACCGGCCACTCCGGCGGGGCGGCGAGCAGCACATGAGGGGGATCTCGCCAGTAGTGGCTCACCCCGGTGGGCAGCAGGTGAGCCTGCCCGCTGGAGTGGAAGAGCTGCTCGCCGAGGTGGTCGCTGATGGGTTCATGTTGTTCTGTTGCGGGCCCAAGGCGGCGCCGAGAGCCCTGGTCGCGTCCTACGACTGGGATGACTGGGTGGATCTGGTCACCGTCGGGGACTTCGCGCGGGTCATCACCGCCCGGGTGCCGACACAGGGCCTGGCGGTGGACATCTTCGCGCCCCAGGTCGTGGTCTGGGCTTATGAGGGCCCGCCACAGCACGCGCTGCGAGCCTTGCTCGATCTGGTGCACCCCGATCATCCTGATGCGCCCACTGCGGGCTACCCGGCGCCCGCGGGGTTGCGGGTGCCCCGGGCCCAGCAGCGCCCGATGGCGATCCAGCTCCCGTTACCTGGCCGGGCCAGGGTGCGGGCGCAGCGGCTGGCCCTCCCGATCATGACCCCGGTAGTGACGCGGTGAGTGATCCCGGTGTTCCAGGATCGGCGCGCGGGAATCAGCGCCGGGTGCTGATGACGACCTGCCAGGCGCATGGCGCAGCGGGCTTCACGAACCTGCTGGTGACCAAGGAGGGCGGGTTCATCGTGCTCAACCCGCACCTCGGGAACTGCTGCGTGCTGCGCCTGGATGAGCAGGTCACGACCGCGCTGTACCAGCTCCTCGGGCAATGGCTGGGGCATGAGCCACTCAATGGCTGATCGGAATCACATGAAATGCTTCCGCCGGCTCGCGATGGGATTGGCGCACACCCAACCAGCCGTGCCGGCCGGTCGGACAACATAGGGTACTGCTGATTGCTGAGGTGCCCATCCAAGAGGGCTCCCCCTTGGCCGACGAGATTATCAGCAGCGTCAACAAACCTGGCGAGGTATCTGTGATTGCGATCACACTCCGTGGAACGAGCACTCTCACGCAACCAGCGCCCCCACACTACCGACTCGCCAGCGTCGACAAACTGTTCATCGTGGCTACGCGCGCGGGTCTCGGCCAAGTGCTGACCCGCGCGGCAGAGCACCAGCGTAGGGAACCCGAGCCCGCCTCACCAACACACGCTCGGTAGAACACTCGCTTCATGGAGGGTTATTCGCGCGGCAACTGCCTCTGACGGCACGACCAGATGTCAACACCGATCCGCGGGTCGGCGGACTGTCACCCGCAGGTATCGGTGTGACGATGCCTGCTCTCAAGGGGGTGTGCCTGTGGCAGGATGCCGCGGGTGCGTTTCCATGCTGATCTGCATATTCACTCGAAGTACTCCCGGGCGTGCAGCAAGGACTGTGATCTGGAGCATCTGAGCTGGTGGGCGCGGCGCAAGGGCCTCACGCTAGTGGGTACCGGCGACTTCACCCACCCGGCCTGGTTCGATCACCTGCGGGAGAACCTCGTGCCGGCCGAGCCGGGGCTGTTCCGGCTGCGCGCGGATCTGGATCGGGACATCACCGCCAGGCTGCCCCCCAGCGTGGCCGCAGCCGACGTGCGGTTCATGCTGTCCGTGGAGATCTCCACGATCTACAAGCGCGGTGAGCTCACCCGTAAGGTGCACCACCTGGTGTATGTGCCCCACTTCGACGCGGCCGCGGAGTTCAACCGCAGGCTCGGCCGGATCGGCAACCTGGGTTCCGACGGGCGCCCCATCCTCGGCCTGGACTCCCGGGACCTGCTGGAGATCACCCTGGAATGCGATGACGGCGCCTATCTGGTGCCGGCGCATGTCTGGACGCCGTGGTTCGCCGTGCTGGGCTCGAAATCCGGGTTCGACGCGATCGAGGACTGCTACGTCGACCTCACCGACCACATCTTCGCCGTGGAAACCGGGCTGTCCAGCGACCCGGTCATGAACTGGCGGATCTCCGGCCTTGACCGCTACCGGCTGGTGAGCAACTCCGACGCGCATTCGCCGCCTATGCTCGGCCGCGAGGCCACGGTGTTCGACACCGACCTCGATTACTTCGCGATCCGGCGGGCGCTCGAAACCGGTACCGGGCACGCGGGATCGATCGAGTTCTTCCCCGAGGAAGGCAAATACCACGTCGACGGGCATCGCAAGTGCGGCGTCCGGATGGAACCCCAGGAGACCCGCGAGCATGGCGGTACCTGCCCCGAATGCGGCAAGCCGCTCACAGTCGGCGTGCTGAGCCGGGTCGAGGAACTGGCCGACAGGCCAGAGGGGATCCGGCCCGAGGGCGCCGCCGATTTCCGCAGCCTCGTCCCCTTACCGGAGATCATGAGCGAGATCGTCGGTACAGGGCCGAAGAGTAAGCGGGTACTCGAGCAGATCGACAAGCTCACCGCCGCATTGGGGCCTGAGCTGATGATCCTTCAAGACGTGCCACCCGATGACATCAAGGCCCACTCGCCGCTGCTCGCGGAGGCCGTGACCCGGCTACGCCGCGGTGAGGTGACCCGCGAGGCCGGCTACGACGGCGAGTACGGCGTGATCAGACTCTTCGAGCCCGGCGAGCTGAAGCGGATCAGCGCAGTCACCGCACCGGCCCTGTTCGACGACGCCCTGTTCGAGGTGAGCGAGCCCCTCGCGGCCCCGCCGAAACGCAAGGCCAAGGCGCGGCCGGAGCCGACCCCATCCCCCAAGACCGACTCACCACAACAGACACCGGTGCACACCACAGGCTCTGGTGCCCGCAGACACAGGGGACCGATCATCGACTAATACTCAACGGTGCGCCCATCATATTTTCCACCATGACAGGTATGAGCGCCGTAGGGGTTCGGCTTAACTACTCCGCCGCCGTCTGTGCAATCCTTGGGACTGATGAAGAATGGGTTGTCGGGATCGACGGCCGCAGACATCGGTGCGGCCTCGACGGGTGCCGTGATCGGCGTGGCCATAGCGGTGCCGGCCAAGCCAATGAACAGGGAGACGCCAAAGCCGAGGGTGGTCAGGCGGGCGAAGGTACGCCGCATCAGAGGTCTCCTTGTCCGATTCGTCACTCGGCTGCGATCAATCGCCTTGTTAAACATAGTGCTCACCTTATTCTGTGGCGGCGAGTGTTCCACTGCTATTTCTAGCCGGAGCAGCCCGGGAGCCCTCCCCGGAGGACAGCCGTGGGCTACCAGCAGTACTCCAACCGCATCTCGTGATCTACCTTGTGGCGGTCGGTCATCCAGTGGCGGGTAGGGGGAGCTGCCAGCTCGGGCCCTCAGGGGTGCGTAACCAGACGGTGTGCTCGTGCGGGGTGGCGGTCAGACCGAACTCGTGCCAGGCAGGTGCGCCGAGGTCGGTCCACTCTTTCCAGCCGGTTTCCACCCGCGCCCACAACGGGGTGGAACCCACCTCCCGGACGCGGTAGCGGCCGAGGGTGTCGGGTTCGCGGACGACCTCGCACCACGAGCCGTCGGGGGCGCGCAGCTCGGTGACCGTCTCGCCGTCGTCGCTACGCCACATGCTGCGGAAGACGCCGTGCGGCAGGTAGAGCTGGGCCAGGAATGGGAAGTGTGCACCGCCGTCGAGCTGGGCCGGGTCGGTGTTGCTGTGCCGAGTGGTCGGCTGCGCGCTGTTGCGGGACGGCCGGGGCACCCCGACGGTGGGGCCGCTGGTGGCACGGCGGCGCATAAAGCACCCCCACCACGGCAGGAACCGGCCCTGCAGGACGTCATCGGCGACGTGACGCAGCGCGAGGAGGTTCCCTGCGCCAAGTGGGCCTTCGATATGGACCAGCGCAAGTCCGCCCGGCCGCAGCTGGCTGATCCACGCAGCGGGCACGGCGAACAGGGCGCAGGTGGCAATTATCCGATCGAACGGCGCGTGCTCGGGGAGGCCGTCGACGCCGTCGATGGCGGCCAAGGTGGGGGTGTATCCGAGCCGGGTGAGTCGGTCGCGAGCGTCGTTGACGAGCTGGGGATCCACGTCGACGGAGAACACGTGCCCGGCGCCGAGCCGATGCGAGAGCAGCGCGGCGTTGTAGCCGGTGCCGGTGCCGATTTCGAGCACCCGCATACCCTCGGCGACATCGAGCGCCTCCAGCATGCGGATCATGAGGTCGGGCTTGGTGGAGCTGGACACCGCCGCCTGCGTGCCCCGATCGGCGAAGTCGGCTACCTGAGTCACCAACGTCGTTCGCGAGTACACCAGCTTCAGCCAGCGCACGACGCCGTCCTCGTCGCGGGGTTCGTGCCTGGTCCAGCGGCGCGTCCGGCTGTCCTGGTCGTCCGTGTAGTAATACGGCACGAACACGTGGCGTGGCACATCCTGCACGGCCGCGCGCCACTGCGCAGTGTGCATCTTTCCCACCGCGCTGATGTCGTCGGCAAGTTCACGGGCCAGCGGTCGCCAGATCGACTCGGGCACGGTGATGGTCACTCAGTGACTCCTGCCGCAAGGAACCGGACGAGACTATCGGTGATTCGTATTCCTGTCGCGCCTTCCAAGAAGCCGTACTGCCCGCCGGGGTTGATCTCGAGGAACCAGAACACCTCGGAGGATCCCTCCCGACTCACCGAGAGATCGAACGCACCGTAGACGAGACCCAGCTCGGCCATGATGGCCCGGAGCGAGTCGGCGACGACGGAGGGGAGGTCGATAATCTCGTAGAACAACGACGGATAATCGGAGCGCCAGTCGACCCGCGATTCATCGGAACCCGAGTAAATTGCGACGGCGAACACCTCGTCGCCGACCAGGACCGCTCGGCACTCCCAGACCTTGTCGACCCAATCCTGAATGAGATGAGCGGTCACTTCGATTCCGCTCAAATCGGCCAGGTCATCGGTGGACAGGCGGCGTGTCCATCCCATCTTGTAGGTGTGGTCCTCGTAGATGAGGTTCGCGGTCAGCGGTTTGACGACGACGCCGTGGCGGGATTCCTTCGCGAATCGTTTCACCGCGTGCGGGTCGTTGGTGACCAGCGTTCGTGGGACCGCCAGACCGCATCGGGCGGCCACGGCCCATTGCAGCGGCCGATATACCGCAGTGGCGGCCAAGTCGGGACGGTTGACCCACAATACGCCGGGCAGCGACAGCAGGGCGCCACCCATGCCCACTTTGGCCTCGCGCCGGGCGAAGTCGCGTTCCGCGGCGGACAGTGCGTCCGGGAAGGCGTACGCGGACGGCGTTCGCACCCACACCGACCGGATCTCCGCGAGATCGACCTCGTGGTGCGCAGTGCGCAGGATTCCGCGACACTCACCGTCGCGGAACTCGGCGTCGAGGCTCATGTTCTGCGGGAACCAGGACATGTCGACGCGCATGATCGGCACGTTCCGCTCGGCCAGACCGGTGACAACGCTGTCCGCGGTCCGGTCGGTCTCGGCCGCGAGCACGAGAACGGTCATCGGCTCAGTCGTCGTCCGGAACAGTTTCCCAGTGGTAATCCTTGGATGGCCCCTCGTCACCGTCCTTGCTCTCCCTCGTCGTCCAGTCGAGCTTGCACAACGGGGGACGCGGGATGCCGGTGACGACATCGACCGCGATCTGCCGGACCGGGCAATATCGGAAAGAGGTCGGCGCGGCGGGCACGCCGAGCTCGATCAGCCACCGGAGAGCGAACGGGCGAACGGGCGAACAGGAGCGGCGGATGGCGGCTCGCTCACGGTTGGCGGCGAGAAGTCGCACCGGTTGAGGGGGAACTGCCCCGACACCGAAACGAGCGGATCATCAAGGTATCGCAGACCAGACATGCAGACCTACCCTTTAACATCTCAACAAAGACGAAACATGGCAAATCGGGGCACAATCCAGAATGACGCGCAGGACCGTGTGTCCCAAGCGCTGCCCGGACAGATCAGGGCGCGCCCTCGACGATGCCCGATGCCTAGTATACATGTTGAATCTGTATTGTCAATACGGACTGAGATTGACTCGCAGGACGGGCGCAGCGACACTGAGTCAAGCCATGACAAGCTACCCGGAGGGGAACTCATGATCACGAAGATTCGCGACTTCTGCGGCAACGGGCTAAACTGTCCCGCTCTTCGCTGGAGGGAGAACGGACAGTTGATCGTCAGCGGACCGAACGTCACCGATCCCGAGGTGCTCCGCGAGCTTGCGTTACCCGACCACGAAGGGGCGATCGAGGTTCCTCCGGAGATGTTCGCAGGGCACGGACCGGCGCTTCTTGACATCGATGGGATGGCCGAGTACATCAGCCAGCGTCACAACCGTGACCTGTTCCGCCTTGAGACACTGAGCTACTACGACGTGCCCAGCGATGGTGACGACTACCGCCGCTACCTGCGAGGCGAAGCAGACCCGAACGCAGAAGCGAAGCAGCCGTGGCTGGATCGCCTGCGAGCCGACATCGCGGCGGGGCGTCAGTGGCGACGAATCCATGCGCTCACCACGCCGCTGCCGGACTACCTGCGCTACGAGTGCGAATGGGCCTATACCTTCAACGTCGCCGCCGGCGAAGATGTTCGGATCATCGATGACGCCAGCGAGGCGTTCCTGGGCGTCGGTGACTTCTTCGTGATCGACGGTGAGCATGTCGTTCGCAGCCACTACGACCAAGACGGCCGATTCCTGGGTGCCGAGGTGGTCATGGAGGCATCCGCGAGAGCTCCCTACGTCGCGTTCGCTGAGTTGATCTGGCGCACCGCGCAACCCTTCATCGGCTGGTGGGAGCAGCACCCCGAGTACCACCGGGCGGCCTGAGCGAACGATGGCAGGCAAAGGGAAACAGTTCGGAGGTGATGAGTTATCGCGGACCTTGCGGCGGCTCCGCGAGGAGGCGACCCTGTCTGGCCTAGCGGCAGGGAAAGCGGCGGGTTTCTCTCAGGCGAAGGTGAGCCGGATCGAGAACGGGGTCAACGTGCCGACCCCGAAGGACGTCGCGACCCTGGCTGAGGTGTACGGGGCGCCGGCCGAGGTTCGCCAGCGGCTCGCCCAGCTCGCCGAGGACATGCGGGCCGGTTCCCGTCGAGTTGTGCTCAACCGCGGCGGTGTCGAGTTCCAGGACCGCATCGCGCGGATCGAGGAGGCGTCCGAGCATGTCCGCACGTTCACCCCCACCGTCGTCCCAGGCCTGCTGCAAACCGCGGCCTACGCCCGAGCGATCTTCAGCTCCGGCACTCTCTCACCGGCGGAGATCGATGCAGCGGTGGCTAGCCGCATGGAGCGCCAACGCCTACTCGGCGCGGACGGTCACCGGTTCACACTCCTGACAACGGCCGGCGCGCTGAGTTGGTGCGCTGGATCCCCGGCTGTGATGGCCGCTCAAGCCGACCATCTCGCAGCACCACAGCCGGCGAACGTTCGGTTCGGGATCATTCCATGGGGCGTCCCGGCAACCGTGTTCCCTCTGCACACCTGGGATCTCTACGACAAGCGAGGCGTGATCATCGGGTTGGTGAGCACGACCGCGTTACTCACCAATCCGCAGGATGTCGCCGCTTACGACACGTTGTTCGGCGAGCTGGAACGCATGGCCGTATACGACGGCGAAGCGCACGCTGAACTACGCCGTATCGCTGCTGAGTATCGCACTGTGCCGCTCACATGAACCTGCTGACCTCAGGAGGACGTCGAGATTCCGAGGTGCCCTCAGAAGGGTCAGACGGCAGCGCGCGGTGGGAGTCGCGACGAACGAGGAAAGGCAGTGATCGTGATGGGTTACCGACCGGACGGCGAGATCTCCACGGGATCCGGCAACATACCGCCGGTCGATCCGGCGCTGCTGGCGCGTCCGGACGTGCGCGACGCGCTGGCCGGGCACGACATCGGCGCGTTGTTCCGGGCGCTGAGCCAGAGCGGGTGGACCCAGCGCGAGATCGCCAAGGCCACCACGATGCCGCAGTCCAGCGTCTCGGAGATCGTCACGGGCCGGCGGGTGATCGATTACCGGGTGCTGGTGCGGATCGCTGACGGCTTGGGCATCCCCCGGGAGCTGATGAACTTCGCCCCTGGTGAGGGCGGCGGCGCCTACCCTGGAGACACCGAGGAGATCAGTGAGGAGGTCAGAGCCGCGATGCGTCGCCGGGCATTGCTCGCCGCCGCCGGGATAGCCGTGGTGGGCCGGCCGCTCCAGGACATCAGCGACCTGACCCCGCTGCCCGCCGCACCGGTGCCGCTGCCCTCCCAGCTCTTGCGAGTCCATGCGGTCAAGGTGCGTGAGCTCACCCGGGGGCTTGACGAAGCCGGTTGCGCCTACGGGTCCGACCCGGCGGTGAGCAGCGCGGCGTCGGCCTGGGCGACCCGGTTGCTGGACGTCCCGGGCGCCGAGCCGGTCAAGCGCGCGCTGATGAGCGCGGTGGCCGAGCTGCACATCCATGCCGGGTGGTCCGCGTTCGACGCCGGCCTGCCCGAGCTCACCATGTACCACTACACCCGCGGCTTGGAGCTGGCCACCGCGACGGGGGACGCGTACCTGCAAACCATCGCCTGCAACCATGCCGGGCTGGCCACCGTGGAACACGGGCACCCCGACGACGGACTCAAACTGCTTCAACTCGGGCAGCTCAACGCGCGGAAGATCCCCACCGACGACGGGCGCATGATGGTGGTCGGGGAATGTTCTCCGGTGGCCGCGGAGGCCTGCGCGCGGGCGGATTCCGCCACCGCCCTGTTCCGTCTCGGCTATCCCGAGGCCGCGGACACCGAGGTAGCGACGTCACGGGAATTATGGACACCCACGTCCACCGATCCCGCAGGTGATCTGGATTACGTGGCCGCGAGCCTGGCACTCGACCGCGGCCGGCTCGACATCGCCGAACCCTTCGCCGCCGCGTCGCTACAGCGCTGGGAAGGCGGCAGCAGGCGAGCCCGTACCGGATCCCTCATCCTGCTGGCCACGATTCACGTCCGGGCCGGGGAACCCGACGGCCCGCGGCTGGCGCATGAGGCGATCACCGGTGTAACGAAACTCAGCTCGATGCGAGCCCGCCGACGGCTCGAACCACTGGTAGCCGCCCTACACGCCCGACCCGGCAGCGACACCCGTGAGCTTGCCCGCACAGCCCACCACATCGCCACCACCCGGGCCTGATCCGTCAGGAACGCGGCCCAGCGGGAACCAGTGCGAAAAGCACCGATTCCCGCTCACGGGACGCACTTAGAAGGTGAACCTCACGGTTTTCGACCTCGACAGCGTGAACGCCGCCGAATCGGTGGGTGTGAACACCGCGGTCACCTCGTGCGAGCCGCTCGGCAGGAGCATGAAGGGGCCGATGGCGAAACCGCCGAACACCGGCGCCGGGTTGCCGAGGTTGGTGTCACCATCCTTGAACTGCACAGTTCCGACCGCGTTGAACGGCGCCACAGAGACGATGGGGATCGCGAAACCTCCGATGTGGAAGGGAAGCCGAACCCGGATCACTGACAGCCTGGTCCTCGTAGTCCTCGCCCCAGGTGCCGGCGTCACCGCCGGCGTCGGGGTCGCCGTGATCACAGGCGTCGGCGTGACCACCGGCGTCGGCGTGACCACCGGCGTCGGCGTCAGGGTGACCACGGGCGTCGATGTCACCACCGGCGTCGGCGTCAGAGTGACCGCCGGTGTCGGCGTCGGCCCCCCGCTCGGATCCGCAGCCTGCCATGCCGTCGGACTGGTGAAGAAGATGGCACCGGTGAAGGTGCCGAATTCCTCGAGAGTCTCTGTGTTGACGCAGGTCACCGTGAAGTCGTACCAGCCGGCCTTCAATGGCTTGCCCCGTGCGTCGGCGGCAAGTTTCAGGGACCTTCCGACTTCGATCCTGAACGGCGCGGTCGTGGAGAAAGAGGTGGATTGCGCAGTGGTGATATTGAACGGATTGGTGGCCGGGAAAGTTGGATCCGCATCCCCATCCGGACCCGAGACCCCCATGAAGGCGCCGTCGGAAGCAGCCGCGCAGGGAGCGGAGGTGGTCCCGGCCATGATGGTGATGTCTGTGCCGGTCGGCGGGTCCATCGCGAGGGTACCGAGAGTGCCCGGCGGCGGTGGCGCGGCGGTGGCCAGCCCACTGAGTGCCACCGCGGCCCCGGACGCGACAGTCACCACCAGGGCTCCTGCCCCACATTGACGAAATAATCTTCTCATGCGCACGATTCACTTCACCTTCTCATTTAGTTGACAGACTCAATAAAGGAGTTGAATTCCGCGGTGTCACAGCAGGTTCGGCAGCATGGCTGCGATTTCGTCAGTGACGACCAAGCCGAGCGTGACCAGCACGGGCAGGCCGATCACCCAGGCTTGCCATGGCCCGGTGCGGAAACGGACCCACACGGTGGCGATGGCCGCGCCGAGCAGCAACACTGACCACCCGACCACGCCCCACAGCGCCGAGCTGTCGCCGGCCATCGCCGCATCGGCGGCCGGCAGGACCTGCGATGGGAGCTGGGCGGGGCGAGGTTGAGCGTCGCTGACCAGCTCCGCGTCGACCCGGAGCGTATCGATGGGCGCCAGTGCCGGCCCGTCCGTGGTCACCAAGGTGAGCCGGCCGTGACCGCGAGAAAGGGTGGGTGGCACCGGGTTCCCCGCGCGCCGGACACCGAGCACCGCGAAGGTGCTCGCACCCTGCCCGGTGATCACCGTGAACCGATCACCGGCGCGGAGCTGGTCGATGGACCGGAACGGCCCCCCGTACGTCGCTCGCCTCCCGGTGATCACGCTGGTGCCGGCTTGGCCCGGGAGTGGGGTATCACGCCGGTGCCCCGGACCGGATATGAGCGTTCTCGACGACGTGCCCTCCACGATGACTTCTCGCAGTCGCAACTGCGGGATCTCCAGGAGAGCCACCGGCGTTCCCGTGACCAATGGCTTCGCGGCGTCATCGAATGGCCCGACCGGCGTGGTCGCGTTGGCCAGTTGGTTGCGGAACTCCGTAGCAAGCCGGGTCTGATCCCGGTCGTGGCGGAGGCCGCCCAGCACGGTCAGCTCGATGTAGAAGGACAACATCAGCACTGCCACGATGGCCAGCACCTGGCTGGTCAGGCGGTATTCGGGCCTGCTGCCGGGCGCCTTATCGGCGACCGGCGGAGGAGTTCGTTCCGCGCCCGGTGGCGGCCGCTCGTCCACCTGCTTCCTCCGATCCGGCACGGCAACGACACCGCGACGGTCAGCGCGATGGGCCCCGCCTCGCTGCGGGGAGCCATCTATGGGCTCGCGCCGGAATCCCCCAGGAGTGACGTCCCATCGGGTGATCACGAAGAGGGCCTCTGCGGAACCAGCACCTCGAGAGCGACCGTGATCGGGAGCGTGCAGCGAGTTCCTCGATTCATGGGCTTCCTCGCTAGCCGTGAGTGGGGGTCAGTGCTCGCACACCGATCCCCACTCACGGGTGGTGATCAGATGGCGGTGTGGAACGCGAGCCGCCATGGATGGGCTGACTGACTTGCCCCACCTGGGTGTGGATCACCCAGGTGGGGCCGCTGACAGCTAGAACCTGAACTTGTCAGCCTTCGAGGTGGACGGCTTGAACTCCGCCGGGTTAGCCGGGGTGAACACCGCAGTGATCGAGTGCTCTCCCCCGCCCAGGAACATCAACTGCCCGATGGCGAAGCCGCCGATCACCTGCCGTGGGCCGTCGAGATTTCTGTTTCCGTCCTTGAACTGGACAGTTCCGGCTGCATTGGTGGGCGCCACGTGCGCGAGAGGCAGCACGAGACCACCCGGGCCACGAAGATCAACCTTGATCACATGGAGCATGGTCGTCGTAGCCGTCGCCCCAGGAGCTGGCGTCGGCGTCGGCGGCGGCGTCGGCGTCGGGCTTGGCGTCGGGCTCGGGGTCACTGTCGGCGTCGGCGTCACCGTTGGGCTCGGGGTCACTGTCGGCGTCGGCGTCACCGTTGGGGTCGGCGTCACCGTTGGGGTCGGCGTCACCGTTGGGGTCGGCGTCACCGTTGGGGTCGGCGTCACCGTTGGGGTCGGCGTCACCGTTGGGGTCGGCGACGGCGTCACCGTCGGGGTCACGGTTGGGGTCGGGGTCACCGTCGACGTCGGCGTCGGGGTCGGCGACGGCGTCGGGGTTGCGCTCGGGTCAGCGACCTGCCATGCGGTCGGGCTGGTGAAGAAGATGGCACCGGTGAAGGTGCCGAATTCCTCGAGGGTCTCCGTGTTGACGCAGGTCACCGTGAAGTCGTACCGACCCGCCTTCAGTGGCTTACCCCGCGAGTCGGCGGCACTCTGCATGCTCCGTCCACCTTCGATCCGGAACGGATCGGTCGTGGAGAAGGAGGTGGATTGCGCGGTGGTGATATTGAACGGGTTGGCGGAGGGGAAAGTCGGATCCGCATCCCCGTCCGGGCCCGAGACCGCCATGAAGGCGCCATCGGAAGCAGCCGCGCAGGGAGCGGAGGTGGTGGCCGCCTGAATGCTGGTGTTGTCGCCGGTCGACGGGCTCATGGCGAGAGTGCCGAGGGTGCCCGGCGGCGGCGCAGCGTTGGCCAGGCCACCGAATGCCATCGCGGCCCCGGAGGTGACAGCGACCACGAGGGCCCCCGCACCAAACCGAGTCGCGAATATGTTCTTACGCATGATGTAAGTCTCCTGTTGGATTATGAGCGGAAGTCACAAATGCTATTGACTACTCTCCGGTGCCCAATGCCGGTCCCAGGCCCGCGTCAGTCTGAATCGACGTGGAACCGCAGTTCGGGTGCGGGGCGAAACCGAATCTCCTGATAACCGTGGAGTTCTGGCAGACCTGAGAGCTTCCGCCCACGAAAACCTGCTTGGTGGCAGTCTGCGCCGGAGAGGAACCCGCCGGGTCGATAAGACGGTTGGGCACGACGTTGTAGACGTCTCTTGCACCCGGCGCTGCGGTGTTCAGCTGCAGCGAGGGGGCCGCAGGTGTGGGGTTGAGATTGCCGTTGGGATTCCCGAGCAGAGTGGTGCCGTGGTCGTCGTCCACGCCCGGTGTCTTGGCGACCTGCGAGAGCCACACCGCAGTCGAATACGGAATGATCTCCTTGGGATCGCTGAGCAGCTTGCCGTTGTTCTCCAGAATCGGTGTACCCCCGATCTGGTCGAAGACGCACGGGTGGGCCGACCCGACGACTCCGTTTCCGGCATACGTCGCCGAGTCCCCACCGGCCACATTGAGAACGTTGTTCAGCCAGAACCTCCGGGTACCCGAGTTGAATTGCGGAAGTAACACCCGGAAATTCGCCAGCGTGCCGGCGGATGCTGAGCAGTCATAAAGCGACCTCAGGGTGGTGATGCTCAGGTTCCTGCTGGTATTGCTGGTATCGAGAGTGGCGTAGGTGACCGCGTCGACGGCGAACGGGATGTAGGTCAGGCTCTGCCCGGCGCGACCGGTCGAGTCGTTGGTGGACGAGCGGGCGTACTGCAGACAACCATTGAGCGCAGTCCGCTCCACGGTCAACTTGTTGACGCCGGCACTCGAACCGGAGGGCCTGGTGAAGGTGCAGGGGGCACTACCGGCAGCACCTTTGGTCGTGATATTCGCCGAGCCGGAGGCATCGTAGGACGCGACAGTCTTGTTCGTGCCATCGAGCTTGATACCGGCGAACGCGGGGGTGTCACCGGCCAGACCGTTGAGCACCCTTTCTGTGGTGTCGGAGCCGGTACCGGCGAGTTGCCGGGGCCCAGCGGGGGTGGGGAGAGTGGGATCGGCCACGGCCGTGCCCACGGTGAGGGACAGGGCCGCCAGGCAGGCGCCGGCAGCCAAGAGGACATTCCTCTTTCGCATTACTGCTATCCTTTGCAGCGCAGGGTGTGCGCGGACTGCTGTCCGGGCACATGTCAGTGACCTGTGCACCAGGTCGTCACTGACGTCTTGCTCATCGCGAGTTGGCTGAGCGGGTGGCTGGGAGCGGACACTCCCGGTCACCGCTCGGTAGATCTCACCCCCTTCGCACTCGGCGTAATACCGCCGCACCGAGCCGGTGCATCACCGGCAGGTGCAGGGCAGGCGAGGATGCCGCCGCCAGCGCGCCGCAGAGCAGGACCGCCAGGAGCAACCCGCCCACCCATACCGGCGCGGGCAGCGACGGAGTGCGCCGGAGCACGTCAGCGATCCGCTGGGCCAGACTCGGTGTCTTGGTGGCCGAGCCACCGGGACGCTGGGCGGCAAGGAGCGCAGGTGATTGGTTGACCCCGCCGCCGGCACTCGCCGCGGTCCCGCCCGGATCGGTTGCCGTGCTGGAACCGCCGCTGGAGCCCGCCCCGCCGCCCGTCGCGCCGGCGATGAGGTCGGTGGTGGTCGGCTGCGGCGTCGGGGACGCGCCGGCAGGCTTGCCTGCCTGGGCCTCGATGGTCGCCGCGGCGGCGGCGGCCTGCGCCTTGAGCGAGTCGGGCAGCGGCGCCATACCCAACGGGAGCTGACCCGGTGCGATACCGGGTTGCTGACCGGGGCCGGCCGCGAAGCGTAGGAACGCCGCGTAGTCCCGGCCCGCTGCGGCGTCCAGTGTGGATGGTGCGGTGACCGCGTAGCTCAAGGCGGTCAGCGGGTAGGCATCCGGGTCGGCGGCGCGCGGGTCGGATGCCAGCACACCAGGGACCGCAGTCGACTTCATGGCCGCGGCACCGGCCACCAGGTTCGCTGTCGTGGGAGCCACGAACTGCCCGCCGGCGTTGCGTAGCGCCGCGGTCTGCAGGCCGTACCGGTCGGCCGTCGCCGCGTCCACCACCGCGAGCAGCGCCCGCTGGCCGGGCGGCTGCCGGTCGACCTTCTTCGGAGTCGGGTTGTTGTCGGATCCGAGCACGATCGTGCGCGCCTGGCTGTCGCCCCGGCTGGCCGAGCGCCCCGCGTCGTGCATGTCATTGGTGAACGGGTGGGAGTCCAGCGTGCAGATCTTGGCCGTGACCCCGGATCCGATCGGCCTTTCTTCGCAGCTCTGGTCGTTGCGGGGAAAGCTGGACGTCGGGAGGGTGAGATCGGCGTTGGCGGGGTTGACCACCATCCCGTTCTCGTCCGCCGCGCCGGACAAGAACGCGTTCGCATCCGGGTCGGCC
Organism: Pseudonocardiaceae bacterium; assembly: GCA_050699515.1. Classification (GTDB taxonomy): domain Bacteria; phylum Actinomycetota; class Actinomycetes; order Mycobacteriales; family Pseudonocardiaceae. The sequence goes on along the minus strand of JBOHFF010000095.1, from coordinate 58,002 downwards.
TGCACCCAGCTCCACAGCAGCTCCGTGAGGTCCGAGCCACCGAGTTGCACCAGCGCGTCCGGCGGCTTGTTGCCGTTCGCGAACCCCTTGTACTCGGGATTGAGCTTGAGGAACTCGGGGTCGACAGTCAGGCCGAGGGGATTGTTCTTCAGGGACTCAGGCGGGCTCTGCAGCGCGAACAGGTAGGACTGGGTCAGCAGCTTGGCCACCAGCCGCGGGGTGAGTTTCATGGACGTGAACCGCTCGCCGCCGAGCTTGAGCTCCTCAGGTGGCGCCACCGGGCTGGGTTGATGCTCGACATTGAAGGCGATGGCCAGCCCGGACAGTCCGACCGGCGCGTAGACCAGCGGACGGTCCTCCGGCACCTCCTCGGGCGGGATCGGGTTGGTGATCAACGCCAGCCCGGGCGTGCCACCAGCGAGCACCTCGCTACGGGAGATGTCGTCACTGAGCTGCGTGTAGCTGTAGGAGGCACCGCCGCCCGCACACAGCGCCGGCTGCCAGCTGCCGACGGCGTCGACCGCGAGCTCATGGCCGATCACCCGGCGCTCCCGCGATCCGATCGGGCAGGCCTGGCCCACCGGCAGGAACTCCAGGGGCACGATGATCCGGTTGTCCCAGTTGCTCTGGCTCAGCGGCGAGGACTCCTGCTGATCCCGCTCGCTGCTTCCACCGCGGGCCGAGCCGTCCACCTCGGTGGTCCCGCGCGGCACGATCACCAGCCAACAGGACCGGCCTTTGCTGACGCCGGCCACGGTGACCGGGTCGCCACAACCGAGACCGGCGGCCTGGCGCACGGTTTGGACCTCGAAGAATTCCTGGCCGGCGCCGTCGCCACGGGTGCGGGCCAGCGGGATCTCGTTGGTGACCTGGGAGTCGAAGAAGTCGTTGGTGCTGGCCGTGGTCGCCTCGGTCAGCGCCGGCCGTCCCACCGCCCGGAACGGCACCTGGGCGTTACCGAAGGCGCCCGCCGGCTTCTCGAGGGTCTCGTTCGGGTCGACGAAGGGATACTCGATCTGCCGTGAGCGCACCCAGGTGCCGGCATTCGGCGAGGTCTGATTGCTCGCGCCGTACTGGCACTGGGTGCGGTCCGGACCCGCCGGATCATCCCCCCAACACTGCATGATCTGCAGGTAATCGGCCCGGAAACCGCCACTGTCCGGCACGGTCTGGACACCGCCGGTCCAGGACACGGTGATCACCTGGTTGATGAGGTTCTTGGTCTGGCCGACCGTCACCTCGAGATCGGAGAACGGGCTTCCTGGCTTCCCGGACGCCGTGACCGCCGAGTCGGAGGGCGCTGCGTCCGCGGCCGGAGCAGCGGGCAGGACACTGATCACCGCGGCGCCCAGCGTCATCGCCAGCAACGCGGCGACCGTGCGGCGCGCGCTCATGGCTGCTGTCCTTCCCGGTTGCGCATGGTCCGGGCCACCAGCGGCGGTCCCAGCACCAGCCCGAGCAGCAGGACGACGGCGAGCACGGCCAGCACCGTCTGCCGCCGGTCGTCGGCGACATCGACCGACACCGGCACCGCGGAGACACCGGTGGAGCCGGCGCCGCCCGCCAGCGATGTGCCGCCGATCAGTTGCCCGGTGTCCGGATCGATCGTCGCGGCCGAGCCGCTATCCGTTCCCGGTCCAGCCGCGAGGGTTCCATTTCCGTTGTCACCACCGGTGGAGGAGCCTGCCCCCGCAGTTCCGTCCGACCCCCCGCCACCGGCTGCGCCGGACTCCCCGCCTGGTCCCCCGCCGCCGGCACCGGCGCCACTGTTGCTCGTCGGCGTCGTCGTGTTGGCCGCCCCGCCGGTGCCGGTCGCGCACTGCGTCGGTGCGCCCTTGAGATCGCACGGATCGGGTTGTGCGGCGTTGCGGGCCAGCGTGTTGGTGCCATCGGGCGAGAACGTCGGGTTGTTGCACTTCTGCAGGTCGCCCCGGTTCAGCTTCTTCGTCGAGCCAGGGATCTGACCCGCCTGGTCGACACCGGCCTGGACCAGGTTGAGCGGCAGCGGTGAGTAGCCCAGCGCGTCAGCTTGCTGCTGGCCCTCGCAGAGGAAGTAATAGGCGAACTCGGAGAGCGTCTCACCCTTCTCCTTGGTCAAGTTCCCGTTGGGGTCTTTCGGTAGGATCATGTAGCTGTAGCTGGACAGCGGGTAGGTGCGCGGGTCGCCGTCGACGTAGACCCCGCGGAGGTCCTGGGTGAGGTCGGAGTTCAGCTGCGCCTTGAGCAGCGCGACCGCGACGTTGGCCGCCTTGGGCTCGATGTAGTAGTTCGCCTTGTTGAGCACCTTGGCCACCGGGAAACCGGAGTTGCGCGCGTAGGAGTACTCGACGTAGGTGATGGATCCCTCGCTGGAGCCCTGCGCGACGAATCCGGCCACGCCCTGGGAGCCGGCCTTGGACACCATGGCGTTCGCGATCGGGTAGAAGGAGGTGAACCCGCAGGGCGTGCTGCGGCCGGCCCGGCGGCAGTAGTCGTCCCACAGCCCGCTGTGCTGGCTGGCCATCCAGGTGGTGAACTGCGCGGTGGTGCCGGAGCCATCGGAGCGCGCCACCGGCACGATCTTGCGTGCCGGCAGCGCGAGTCCCGGGTTGTCGGCCTTGATCGCCGGGTCGGACCAGCTGGTGATCTGCTGGGTGAAGATCTTGGTGATGGTCTCGCCGGACAGGCGCAGGTTCGTCACCCGCTTGTTGCCGATCTTGAGGTTGTACATGAACGCGGTGCCCCCCGCGACGATGGGCATATAGGCGAAACCCCGGTCCGGCTTCGGGTCCAGGACCCCACCGTCGGTCAAGCCGTACGGGATCTCCGACACGGCGAAGTCGACCTGGCCGGACTTGAAGTCGTTGCGGCCGCTGGTCGAGCCGTTGGCCGAGAAGTTGACCGTGATGCCGTACAGGTTGTTGACGTTGCGCCGCCACTGATCCAGCGCGTTCGAGCTCCAGGTCGAACCGGAACCGCTGATCGGCACGAAGCCCTTCGCGCCGGCGCTGGGCGCGAGCAGCGCCGGCATCGGCAGCACTACGGCCAGCACCCCGATCAGCGCCACCCACCGGCTCGGGCCGGGTGTCTTACGTGGCATGGCTGCTCTCCATCCGGCGGGAACGGTCTCGTTCGGTGAAGCGGGCGAGGTCTTGCTGCGACTGCTGCACCCGGGTCCGCTGCGCCCGCGGGGACAGCTCACCGGGCGAGCGCCCACCTAGCGCTCTGGCCAGCGCGAACAGCACCAGCACCAAGGCCAGCAGCACGGCAGCGGCACCGAAGGCGCGGGCGATCATCGTGGGCTCCGGCGACTGGGAGAAGGTGAAGGTGGCCAGCGGCAACGAGGGCATCGGCCCGGAGAGCACGTTGAGGTTGAGACTGGAGCCGAAACCCGCGGTGAGTAGCACCGGGGAGGTCTCGCCGATCCCCCGCGCGGCGCCGAGCAGCACCGCGGTGGTCAACCCGGATCGCGCGGTCGGCAACACGATGTGCCACAACGTGCGCCATTGCGATGCGCCCATCGCGAGCGAGGCCTCCCGCAGCGACCCGGGCACCAACCGGATCACCACGTCGGCAGCCCGGATGATGATCGGCAGCACCATCACGCTGATCGCCAGGCCGGCGGCCAGGCCGGATCTGACCAGCCCCAGGGTGAGGATCAACGACCCGAGGATGAACAGCCCCGCCACGATGGAGGGCAGCGCGGTCATCGCCTCGACGACCGTGCGCACAAAGCGCGGCAACACCCCGCGGGCCTCATTGAGGTACACCGCGCAGGCAAGCCCCAGCGGGGTGGTGATGATCAGCGCGATGGTGATCTCGATGAGGGTGCCCACCACGCCGTGCAGGATGCCGCCCACCGTGAGCGGGTCCAAGGGACCGGCCTGCTGCATGTCGGTGATGAAGAAGTTCAGATGCGGTAGCGCATCGCGGCCCCGCCAGAACGTGAAACCGACGATGAACAGCAGCGCGAGCAGCGCAAGAAGCGCAAGGCTGTGCACCGCGATCGAGGCGAGCCGGTCCCGCACCGCGCGGCCGTCATCCTGCAGCGACACCAACACCCCGTAGAGCACCAGGAACGCCAGGTAGGCGAGCACCACGAAGCCGCCCAGGCTGACCGAGGAGATCACCCGGGTGCTCAGCAGTGCCGCCAGGCTCAACGCGGCGGCACCCGCGCCGATGATGACGATGACGTCGGCTTGGCCCCGGGCTGCCCCCGAGCGGCGGACCTCCACCGCGTGCGCCTGCTCCGACGCTGCCGGGCCGTCGGGCGCTGGCCGACCGGGCCCGGTACGGGGGCGTCGTCGTGGTCATCTCAGGCATCACTGAGCTGGCCGGAGCGGGTACGCGCGATGACCGCCGACGCACCGAAATTGACGACAAGAGTCAGCGCGAACAGCGCCAGGCCCGCCGCCATCAGCGCCGAGAGATCGAAGGGGCTGGCCGCGCCGAACCGCAGCGCGATCAGCGCCGACACCGAGTTCGCGCCGCTGCGCAGGATCTCCGGCTGGATCTGGAAGACCGGAGCGATAATCATGAACACGGCGATCGTCTCGCCCATCGCCCGACCGAGCCCGAGCATCGTGCCGCCGATCATCCCGCCCCGGCCGAAAGGAAGCACGACACTGCGGATCATTCCCCACCGGGTGGCGCCCAGCGCGTAGGCGCCCTCCCGTTCCCCGACCGGGGCCTGCGCGAAGGACTCCCTCATCACCGAGCAGATGATCGGCATGATCATCAACGCCACCACGATCCCGGCGATGAACGTCGAGGACTTGTAGACCGTCAGATCCTCCAGTGGGTTGTCGGGTTCCGCGTCGTGAATGCCCAGCAACGGGATCCAGCCGAAGTGCGACGAGATGAACCTGGACAGCGGGATGACCTGCTCGCTGAGGAAATAGAAGCCCCACAGCCCGTACACCACGCTGGGCACCGCAGCCATCAGATCGACGAGACTGATCACGCCCCGGCGCAGCCTGCGCGGCGCGTACTCGCAGATGTAGAGCGCCACCCCGGTGACCAGCGGCACAGCGAAGATCACGGCCACCACCGCGATGAGCAGCGTCCCGGTGATCACAGTCGCGATCCCGAAGTTGTGCGAGGCCGGCTCCCACGCCTGCGTGTAGAGGAACTTCAGGCCGGCGTCGGCCAGCGCCTGCGAGCCCCGGTAGAAAAGAAAAAGCCCGATCGCGACCATGATGATCAGCACGGTCAGGCCGGCGCCCCGCAGCGAGAGGCGGAACACCCGATCGGCACCACCGGATGCGGACCGGACCTTCCTCGCCGACTCTCCGGGGCCGGCCGACTCTCCTGGGTTGGCCGGCCCCGGTACCGGCGCCATGACGCCGGTGCTCACCGGTACATCACCTGCACCGGGGTCGACGGCGGTGTCCCGGCAACCAGTTGCAGGAAGGCATCGCAGGTGAGCCGGGCGCGGACCTGACGCGGGTAGCTGCGAGCCGCGGTGGCGACGACCTCGTCGGCCAGGCGGACCCGCCAGACCCACTGCCCATTCCCGTTGCGCGACGTCTCGCTTACCGCGTCCGGTAGACCGTCTTGCAGGAGGCGGATCGTCGCCAGGCAGGACTCGACGTCGGGAGAGATGTGCGCCGAGCGCGCCAAGCTGCGGTTGTTGGCCGACATGAATCTCCAGGTGAATCCCCGCGCCCTGGGTTGGGAAGTCTCCGCCCCCGATCCGGTGCCCCCGTCGAACTCGCGTGGCACGGACATCCGCGCAGAGCGCGCCACCGAGACCACTTGGAACCGAGCGGCAGCCATCTGGCCTCCCTCATACCGGGATGGGACGGCGTGACGCTCCCTCCTGCAGGTGAACGGAACAGGGCAACCAACCGACAAGAGGATTGCTACCTAACCCACAGGGGACAGCTACCTATCGTTACAGGCGTATTTTGTCATCACCCAAACAGGGGAATATGGATCATTCTTAGGAAATTATTATCTACGGGGTGTCAGATTATGTTGATATGGTGACCGTACGTGAGTACTCAACCGAACGATAGCGAGACGAATGTTCAAAACCCCATCGGGCCGATAACCGCCGATGAGCTGCGTTGGGCAATGTTGGCCTATCGTCACCGAGATTGGTTTTGACGGCAGGCCGCGCGGGTCAGGATGCGTGAATGATCGTGCCCACGTGCTCTCCGTGCAGACTCTTGGTGATGTTCCCGGGATTGAGCCCGTTGATGATCTGGATCTCTTTTCGATGCTTGGCGTGAGCCATGACCTCCAGCACCATCGGGTCGATGGGGAGAGTGGCGAGATCGCGGGCCAGCAACTCGGCGGCCCCGATCCGCGGGATGAGCTCGGACCGGCTTCCGTCGGCCGCTGCCGGGTCGCTGGTGAACACGCCGTCGACGTCCTTGACGTAGGTGATCGTGGCGGCGCCATAGGCGTCGGCGAGCAGGAACGCACCGGTGTCCGTGCGGTGCGGTGGGACCTTGCCCACTTCGGGAGGGAACTCGTAGAGCCCATACGGTGGGTATCCGTTGGACACCACGGCGGGGCTGGCCGCCAGGTGCACGGCAAGCTGGTGAGCGATCGCCGCGTGCGGCAGGTACGACACCCCCTGCTCGGCGAGCAAGGCCGCGACGAGATGCCCGTTCTGCTCCGCATCGGCGGAGATCAACGAGGCCAGCACACCGGTCGGGAGACCGAGATCGAGCCCCACTCCCAGGACGTGGCGGCCTCGGATACCCGGACCGGTGAGGATCAGCAGCCGATGCTCCGTCAGCGCCGCCCGCAGCTCGTCAACCACCGGCACCACCGCGTCCCGGCCCCGGTCCATGATCGAACGACCGCCGATCACCACCACGTTCAGCCACGGCAGCAGGCGGATCACCGGGCGGTCCAGCTGCCGGACGAGCTCGCGGTCGAGCAGCGTCTGGCGCATCAACGCCGAGGGCACGTCCTTGGCCGCGAAGGAGGACTCAGGGGGCGAAACGGTGTCTGTCATGGGCCTTCTCCTCGAGAGGCATACCAGCTTGGAGGATTTCCGGACTCAGCTCACCGAGATGATCGTGCCGACATGCTCGCCGGCGAGCGCACGCCTGATCAGTCCCGGCCGCAGCCCGTTGATGACCTGCACCGACTTCACGTGCCGAGCCCGACGCATGAGTTCCAGGACCGGCCGCTCGATGATGAGATCCGGCAGGTCGGCGGCAATCAACTCCTCGACCGTGATCTCCGGGATCAGCGTGGCGCTCGGGTCGGTTTTCGGATTCGCCGTATAGAGCCCGTCCTCATCCTTCACGAAGATCATATTCGCGCAACCATAGACTTCCGCAATGAGATAACACCCGGCGTCCGTGCGGTACGGCGGTATCACCCCCTCGCCGGGGACGCGCTGCCACATGTCATACGGAGGCATACCCGAGAAAATTGCGGCACCGCACTCGGCAAGGTACAGCGGAAGCGCGCCGAACGCCGATCCGTCGACAACCGGAACACCATGACGGGCCATCAAATACCCCAACATCTGGGCATTCTGATCCGCGACCGCAGCCCCGACATCGGTCAGCACACCCGTCGGCAACCCGAGCTCGGCTGCCAAGGAATACACATGTCGCGCCCGGGTTCCCGCGCCCGTGCCGATGAGAATCTGGTGGCTCCGTTTGACCGCCACCAGCTCCTCAACCACCGGATATACTGCCGACCGGCCCCGGTCGATCAAACTCTGACCGCCTATTTTGAGCACACTCACGTCGGGCAGAATCGCGTAATCAGGAGCATTTCCACTCGCCTGCATCAGTTCCGGATCGCTGAGCGCCCGGCTCATCAGCAATGATTCCAGCGACGCCCTGCTTGCGACATCCGTCATGTGATCATCCCCATGCTACGTAGGCCGAATAGCAGGTACCGATGATCGACCATAGACCCCGCAGGCAGCCGCTGAAAAGACCCACTGAACACGGGTTCACCCCGAGGCTGCGGAGCCTGCCGCCGTATCTCAGCCGTATGGGCGTACGCCCATCCCTGGATGCCCCGCCGACGCGGCTCTATCAGTCAGAAGAGTGGCTTATGTCATGTTCACGGGCGGACCACGCCGCGCTGGGAGCGCTCTATCACGTTCCTAACGTCTGCGGCGCCGGGAGCCGAAGACCTGCCTGCCGGCATCCTTCAGTTTCTCACCGGCCTGCTTGAGGGTGCCCTTGCCCTGGTCCAATCTTCCTTCGACCTCCAGGCCCGGGTCGTGGGAGAGCCTTCCGGCGGCTTCCTTGGCCTTGCCCTTCAGCACCTGCACATTGTTCGCGATCTTGTCCTGCAGACCCATCGCCGACCACTCCTCTCGCTGCGCCAGTGCGGGCGCGTCACCTGGCATCCGAGTACCCCTCTACCACCCGCGCTAACCCCATCTCCACACGTGACCCCGGTTGAGTGCACCGAACGAGCTGCAAGTCTGACTACGGGTAAACAGTTTCACGGCCAACGGGTGAAGCAAGAACGGATGTTTCGCGCACACCGGACAACACCCAGAGTTCACCTCGCCGACAGAACGCCGCTGCCGTCCCGCTGCCGAGGCGGCGTATCCAGGACGACGAGGTGGGGTTGACGCAGTCGGAGACCTACACAATGGACAGACTGGTACCCCGCCACCGTCGTAAGGCAGGCTCGGGACCTCCTGCCAATGCTCTGATCGCCTGGGTCGGCACTGACCCCTATCTACGCGAGGCCGCCGCGACGGTGAGTTACCGGCGCGCGATGGCTCTGCCGCTGCCGTCCCACACCCGCTCCGCGAAGGCGGCCATCGCGGCCTGCTTTATGCTGACCTGTGGCGCTGTCCTGGGCGTCACGACAATCATCAGCCACGGACGCGATGCCGCCCTGTACGAGATCTCCACGCCGTCGCCCCGGCGGGGAGTCGCCGGGGCACCTCCCCCGGGCTCATTCCCCATCTTCCAGGCGGAGGCCGGATCGGACCCAGCGTCGGCCGCGGGCCCGGTAGGGGTGGCACCCGCGTTGGCAGAGGGTGCTGCGTCGCGGCCCAGCACCGGCTCCCCCGCCGCTGAGCGAATCGATCAGGTAGCCGGGGGTCAGCCTGGCGCCTCACGGGAGAACATCCGCTCCGGCACGATCAGCGCTCCACTCCCCGCCACCCCCACCGCTAAACAGCGCGATCCCGATACAGCTGCGGACCCGGTCACGCAGCAGAGCATCGACAGGCCCGCTGACGCACCACCCAAGCCCGCTGACGCCAATGCCGGCAAGCCGGTCGATGCCGGCACACCCGCTGGCGCCGGCAAGCCCGCTGATCCGAGCACACCCAGTAATCCAGGCAAAGCGGCCGATCACGCCAAGCCGACGGTGTTGAGTAAACGAGGTGTGCCGCCCATCGGCGGGGGGCCACCGCAGCGCTCCGCCCGTCGCTCACCCGCCGGCGTCACCCACGAACGGCTCGCACGTGCCCGCGAGATCTTCGAGAAGTTCGACGTCGGGAAGGCCGCACCGCCCCGTTGACCAGCTAGGTTCGCGCGTCCCCTCCCTGATCCGAGCCAGTGCGACGAGGGTGGCTCGCGGGCCGGTGTGCCAGCTGCGGCGACTCCGTTAGGGAATCACTCAGTCGCGGTGCGTACGGATCTGGACGCAGGCCGTACCCTAGAGTGCGTGATCACGCACGGCGATCGGGGCGAGCGCCTCCTGGAGGCGCTTGGTGCCGTGCTCCCGGCCTACGAGCCGGGGCGCGCAGCGCCCCGGCTCGCGACCCGCCCACACACCACGTCCGAGAGAAGGCTCCTGGTGAGCCCACCACCCGATCGTACGGTCGGCGCAGGAAGGAAGTCCCATGGTCAAGTCGATTGAGAAAGTCTTGACGTTCTTCGTCGTTCTCATCTTGATCCTCCTCCTCATTCAGCTGTTGGGAGGCTTCATCGCGAACTCGGTCGAGCCGGCCGGCACTCAGGTCGGTAGGATTCTCCAGAACATGTGGGACGGAATTCAGAGAATCGCACACACCGGCTCCAACCGTTGATGCCGCGAGTGCCCTGAGGACCCTGCCACTACCTGGCGAACAGCACGATGCCCCAGCCCCAGCACCCCGGCCGACACCATGACCAGCGTGGTCGGCACCAGCGGGCCTGCAGCGGCTCGTGCACGCCGAAAAGACCCTACGGTCAAGCGCTGTGAGCGCCAAACCCGTCAGGGTCTCGGCAGTGAACAGGCGTGTTACCGCAGTCTCGGCAGTGAACAGGCGTGTTACCGCAGCACCGGCGACACCGTCGCGACCGCCAGCTTCACCAATCTGAAGGGCAACTGAGAGGAAACGAGGCCCCGGGTATCAGCCAGTGCGTACATCGCGCCGGCATCGAGGTGATCGAGATACCGGGGAGAGCCGGTACGAGAAGTCGGGCAATTCTGCAACACCTTGAGGCAGGCCTCGAGGTCGGCCAAGCCGGGGTCGGTGACCTCGAAAGCCAGCACCGGCGAGGTCGACGGGCCGAAAATCGCCGGATTCGTCGGGGTGAACACCGCTGTCAGCTGGTGCCCGCCGACGGCTAACGTCGACGCGGTTCCCGACGCGGTACCGTTATTGACGATCACCGGATTACCCAGATTGATGGCCCCGTCCCTGAACTGCACCGTGCCGGCCGCCGTCGCCGGGACGACCGTCGCGAGCAGCGTCACCTGAGCACCACGACGAACGGGGGATGCCGGGTTCGTGGTCAGTGCGGTACTGGTGGCCGTCGTCCCGTTGGGTGAGGAACCCGTGATCACGAAGGTCACCGGCGTCGACGTCGACGGGCTGAAGGCCGCCGGGGTGGTGGGGACGAAGACGGCGGTCAGCGAGCGCGACCCGCCAGCCAACGTCGAGGTGGACCCCGATGCGATGCCGTTGCTGACCGTTACCGGGTTACCCAGATTGCTGGTCCCATCCTTGAACTGCACGGAACCGATCGCCGTCGCCGGAGAGACCGTCGCGGTCAGCGTCACCGGGGTGCCCGGAGGGGCAGGAGAGGCCGGGGACGTAGCCAGCGTGGTGCTGGTGGCCGTCGCGCCGGTAACCACCAAGGGCACCGCTGGTGAGGTCGCCGGGCTGGCGGCAGCCGGATCCGTCGGGGTGAACACCACAGTCAACTGATGTGGCCCGGCAGCCAACGTCGCGGTCGTTCCCGACGCGGCACCGTTGCTGACCGTCACTGGATTTCCGAGGTTGGTGGCCCCGTCCTTGAACTGGACGGTACCGGCGGCCGTCGCCGGAGCGACCGTCGCGACCAGCGTCACCGGGGTGCCCTGAACGACCGGAGAGGCCGGCGTCGTGGTCAGCGTGATGCTGGTGGCAGGCACAGCGGCGACCACGAACGTCACCGCTGGTGATGTCGAGGGAGCGTTGACCGCCGGATTCGCCGGGGTGAACACCGCGATCAGCGAGCGCGACCCGGCAGGCAGGGATGACGTGGTTCCTAACGCGGTGCCGTTGCTCACGACCACTGGATTACCCAGGTTCGTGGCACCGTCCTTGAACTGCACGGTACCGGCCGCGACTGCCGGGGTTACTGCGGCAGTGAGCGCCACCGGAGTGCCTTGAGCCACGGGCGAGACCGGGGACGTGGTCAACGTGGTAGCCGTTGCCGTAACCTGGCGGGCGCCTGCCGGTGGCGCGGCCTTGGATGTCCCCCCGGTGAGTAGTGGCCTCCCAATCATGAGCAACGCCACTCCACCCACAACGGCAACCACGACAACCAGGAACGAGAGCAAAGCCAACGGTCTGTTCTTCCGCACGATCCGACTTCCCTGTTCAGCCGGCGAGACGCCGACGGCGACGGTGGTGATTGGTGGTGCCCCTGCCGACTCAACGACGCAGGGACCTATTGGGTCCGGGTCGTCAAAACGAGAGGGCTTGCCAACTCCTCACCGGCAAGTCGCCGGAACGTGGGCTGATCGCCGGGGACGCAGCTCGCCACCAAGCCGGCAGGGCACGACGACGCCTGGCGGCTTGGTGGCGAGCTTGCGTCCCCGGCGTCACCGATCGGGTGACCCCAGCGCTACCCGAGGACGACCGTGACGACGCCGTTGAGCAATCCGCGGCGATCGTCGAGAACAGCACCGTCGAGTACAGACAGCCGTCCAGCTACAACAGTCCCCCGGCCATCGAGAACCGGCATCGAGACGCCGAGCAACGACCGTCGGCCATCGAGATCACACGTCTGATCGCCGAGTATGGACAGCCGGACGTCAAGTGAGAGACCAGATTCCTGAGTGGTGAGCGCCTGAGACGATCCGACTCCCGCACCCACGACCGTCACCGGTACCGTTGCGGACGTCGACGGGCTGAAGACCGCCGGATTGGTGGGAGTGAACACCGCGGTCAGTTGGTGCGATCCGGAGGCCAATGTCGACGTGTTCCCCGACGCGGTGCCGTTGCTGACCATCACCGGATTACCCAGATTGGTCGTCCCGTCCCGGAACTGAACGGTACCGACCGCAGTCGCTGGAGTGATCGTCGCGTTCAGCGTCAGCGGGCTGCCCACGGCGACCGCGGACGCCGGGGACGTGGCCAACTCGGTGTTGGTGGCCGTCGCGGCGCTGGTGGCCGCCGCTCCTGCCGCTCCTGCTGCCCCCGCCGCTCCCCCCGGAGTCGCGATCGTGACGGGCACCGACGCTGACGTCGATGGGGTGAAGGTTGCCTGATCAGTCGGGGTGAACACGGCAGTCAGCTGATGCAATCCGGCAGCCAACATCGTCGTGGACCCCGAAGCGGTGCCGTTACTAGTGACCGGTACCGGATTACCCAGGTTGTTGGCCCCGTCCCTGAATTGCACGGTACCGACCGCCGTCGATGGAGTGATCATCGCGGTCAGCGTCACGGGGCTGCCCTGAACGATCGGAGACATCGGGGATGCGGTGAGCGTGGTAGTCGTGGTTGCCGCGACGAGGGTGTCGATAGCCTGTGGGGATTCCACCGGCGGCGCGACGTTGGTCACCCCACCGAGGAGCAACGCCGTTGCCGCGACTGCGACAGGGACCGTGCAGACCGCCGCCGCCTGCCAGTGGAGAGTTCTGCTGCTAGGCATGATGGGTTCACTTCCATTCCAGTCGCAAGGTGGGCCAGAGGAGACGGGACAGCCCGTTGAGACTGGGTCACCCATTCCTCGGCATCATCGGATCTACGAGCGCGCCCGAGATCAGAACGTCACGACCAATGCCGCCGCAGATGCAGCAACGACGACATGTGGAGCCACGCGACGACTATTGCCCCCTCGCCAACACACCCCAATGCACGAACTATCGTGCGCGTAACCAGTCGAATACGCAGTCACCCACAAGGGTTCGCGTCGTCACCGGATTGGGTAATTTTGCTACGGTGTGGAAGGGGTTCCCTTACCCGAGGAGGTACGTGGCTCTGCTCCGGCGTAGGTGGCCGGGGGACGAACCACCGGCCTGCCGTGACAGCGAAACACCATCCAGACGGATGCGAACCAACGGCTTGTACTAATCCGACGCTGCCGCGACTCTAGTCTTCGACGCGGTCAGCTCGGTCGTAGACCGGAAGGCGCACGAGCCCACGCTGCCGCGCCAGGACACGGAGGGGTTGACCACCGATGTCACACCGAACGGCGGCTGGACCATCGGGGCCTGGCGAAGCGGTGACGCCGGGCGGTGGATCCGGCGGGACGCCCATGCGCTGCCGAAAGACGGGACCGCCGGCGCAGGGACTACGGCGGGAGCGGCTACTGGAACGGCTGCGGGCCCCGGCGCGTCTGACGCTCATCCTGGCGCCCGCGGGCTGCGGCAAGACCACCCTGCTCGCGCAGTACAGCGACGAGGCGGCGAGCCCCATCGTCTGGCACCGGACCGACCGATTGGACGCCGATCCTGCCCACTTCACGGTCAAGCTCGCCGGCGGGCTCCTCGACGGCGGCGTGCTGCAAGAGATGCCGGAGGCGGGCACCGGAGGAGATTGTTTCGACCAGTTCCTCGACACGGTCCGGGCGGCGGAACCGGGACCGGTCACCCTGGTGCTCGACGACGCTCACCTCCTGATCGGTTCGCCGACCGAGAGCTGTATCGAGACGTTGCTCTGCCACGTCCCGGGCATCTCGGTCGTCCTCGCCTCCCGTCGCGCACCCCAACTGAACCTGTGCCGGATGGAGATCACCCCCATTACCGTCGTGACAGCCGACGACCTCCGCTTCCGGTCGTGGGAGGTGGAGGTGCTGTTCCGGGATGTCTACCGCGAGCCGCTGCCGCCCGATGACATCGCCGCGCTGACCCGCCGCACCGAAGGCTGGGCTGCCTGCCTGCAGCTGTTCCATCTGTCCACCCAGTGCCGCCCGCTGGCGCAGCGGCGCCAGGCATTGCATGCGCTGGCCGGCGGACCCCGGTTGGTTCGCACCTACCTGGTCAGGACCGTGCTTGAAGAGCTTCCCCAGCGGTTGCGGGACTTTCTCACCCGAACCTGCGTGTTCGAGCTACTCACCGCCCGGCGCTGCGATCGCCTGCTCGGCACGGCCGACGCCCAGCAGCGGCTCGAGGAGCTGGAAGGGCTCGGGGCATTGACCACCTCGACCGATGGCGGCCAGTCATTTCGTTACCACGAGGTTTTGCGGCGCCATCTGGAGGGCGCGCTCCTTGACGAGCTCGGGGTGAAGCACACCCAGCTGTGGTACTCCAAGGCGGCGTCCTTGCTCGAGGAGTCCGGTGCGCTCGGCGAGGCGGTCCGCGCTCATCTGCGGGCGGAGTGCTGGACCGAGGCCACCCGGTTGCTCCGAGACGATGGGGCGCGGGTGATCGCGGCCGAGCCGAGTGCGGTGTGGCGTGACCTCGTGCCACAGCAGATGATCGATGAGGACCCCTGGCTGAGCATGGCCGTGGCACGCCAGCTCACCGCGGAGGGACGGCTGCGCGAGGCCGTCGAGCGTTACCACCACGCGGAGGCGCTGTTCCCGGATCCGGCGGATCGGCAGCGCGCGGCCTGGGACCGCAGGCTGGTCGAGCTGTGGACCGACGGTCGAGCCCAGCCCCAACTGCATTGGTTGGACCGGCTGCGGGCTGCCGTGCACCGCCATCCCGGCTCGGTCCCGAGCGGGCAGAGCCACGGTGAGCGGCTCTGCACCGCAGTGGCGTCACTGCTCACCGGAAACGTCCGCGAGGCAGGCCGCACATCGCGACAGTTGCTCGACGATCTGAACATCGACACCGCGCTGGCCCTCGCGGCTCGACTCGTGCTCGTGATCGTCGATGTGATCTCCGGCGAAACGGAGGATTGGTCGGCCGAGCAGCTGGCCACCGACGCCGAGCACAACGGTGTCCTGTGGCTCGCTCGTCAGGCTCGGGTGGTCTGCGCGCAGCGGGCCGGCGACGCCGATGAGATCGCGCGGATTGTGGCCGAGTGCGCGAGTGCCGGAGACGAGTGGGGCACGCTGCTCGCTCGCGCTGCCCACGCGCTGAGCCGGCTGCTGGCCGGAGAGCCCGCACACGCGGCATGGCGGGACGTGGCCGCACGCTGTCGAGCGCTCGACGCCGGGAGCATCGAGGCGTGGTCGTTGGCCTTCGCCGCACTCGCCGCCGCGGAGCAGGGTGAGCCGGACGCCGCGTCGATGGCTCAGCTCGCCGAGTCGTTCAGCCGCACCACGGGTGTCTGGGGTGCCCAGGCGTTGACCGCCCTGGTACTCGCCGCCACCGAGCCTGCTGCCGGCGCCGCGCACCAGCAGCAGGCTCGCTCGCTGGCCGAGACACACGGGCTGCCATGGCCGGACGGGCTGGCCACCAGGCTGCTCGGCTCCGCGACACCCTCCAGGAAAGCATTGGTGATCGCACCAGCGCCAACGCCGGTGCGATTGCAATGCCTGGGCGGATTCACGTTCGAGCTCGTCGGATCCAGCTTGGATTGGAGCCCGCTGCGCCCGCGGGCTGCGACGATGCTCCGTCTGCTCGCGATCCATATGCCACAGCCGGTGCACCGCGAGTCGCTGCTGCAGCTGTGGCCGGATCTGCCGACCGAACGGGCAGTGCGCAGCATGCAGGTCGCGGTGTCCAGCCTCCGCTCGTTGTTGGTGCCGGGGACCCCGCGTGGCTCCCTTGGCATGCTGCGACGCCACGGCGACGCCTACGTGCTGGTCCTGCCACCCGGTAGCGAGGCCGACGTGGTCGAGTTCGCGGTCCAATTGCAAGCAGCGGCGCACGCCAGGCACGCTCGGGACGCCCAGGTGGAGCATGCCGCGTTGACCCGTGCCGTTGCCGTCTACCGCGGCGAGCTGCTGCCCGAGGACGGCCCTGCGGAGTGGGTCACCGACACTCGCGAGCGCCTGCGGCAGCAGGCGGCAACGGCGACCGGGCGTCTGGCCGAGCTGGGGCTGGCCGGTGGTGACCTCCGGTCGGCCATCGAAGCCGCCCGGCGCAGCGTGGAAATCGACCCGTTCCGCGACGCGTCGTGGCAGGTCTTGATCGAGGCCTGCGTGCAGGCCGGTGAGCCCGCCGCAGCCGCTCGGGCCAGGCGGGACTACGCCGAGGTGCTCAGCATGCTCGACGTCCCGGCGCCCTCTCCCAGGCTGCTGGCCCCGGCCCCCACCCGTTGACTACGGCAACACCTGGAGCCGCGACGAAGTTACTTGATATCCGCATAAACAATCACATTTGACAGATAGCTGCGACGAGTCCGATCGAACTGACCACCGCATGTCACCAGGCGAAGCGCGGGATGATCGACGTCTCCATAAATCCTTGACGTTGGAAAGTTATTTTTAAGAACTTTTTCAACTGAACTCACTTCAAACTTCAACATCCTGCCGTCAACCAAACCGACATTAATTTCATCTCCAATCGAAAGCTCTTTCAGTCGATAAAAAATCCCAGCCCGTCCACCGCCGTCAACGTGCCCGACGATAACCGCCGGACCGGTTTCACCCGGTTTGACACCCAGACTGTACCAACCGGCCTGCTCGGGACGGTTGACGTCAGGTACTTGCAGAGCGCCGCGATCGTCCAGGCCGAGTGGGATCAGCGTTGACCGTGCCGAGATCTTAGGGATATCAACACCAGCAGGGTCGACGGCCGGCGGACCGGTTACGGATTTTTCCGGGATGAGTGGGGGGGCTTCGCTGGTCGTAGCTGAGCAACCAGCGAGAAAGGCAACAACAAAAAGCAGCCCTAGGATTCGATTCATGGACCCACCGAACCATCGCCTGTTTCAATCGGCCCGACGGGGATTGTCTCAACCTGCGTGAAACTGTCAGGAGATGCAGGCGTGGTCACCGCCATCGACCTCTCAGCAGGCGGACTACTCGCGACCACCGTCGACCTCTCAGCGGGCGGGCTGCTAGGCACCGCCGTCGAGCTCTCAGCAACAGGCGCGTTACCGGTCACCGCCGTCGAATCCTCAGCAACAGGCGGGCTGGTCGTGACCGTCGTTAAGCTCTCAGCAGCAGGCGGGTTGACAAAGGCAGGCGCCTTCGATGGCGGACTATCCGAGCTGGACGACGAGGAAGGTGCTAGTGACCTCGCCGATGTAGACGTCGAGGTAGAACTGATTGAATCACCTGAAGTCGACGTCGTAGTAGGAATTGACGTTGCAGTAGGGTCTGAAAGATCAGCAGGGCTTGTCGCGCTGGTTAGCGGTACGGAAGTCGACGCTGGAGACAACGTTGTCGTTAGAGACGACGTCGTCGTCGTTGGTGCTGACGTTGTTGTAGACGTGACAGCGTCCAGGCCTCCACCGATTGTCGCAGGTCCCGGTGGACCCGGCGGACCAGGTGGACCAGGTGGACCAGGTGGACCAGGTGGACCCGGTTTGCCGGCCGGCCCAGGGGGACCTGGGTTGCCCCTGGGGCCCTGCTGACCGACGGGACCCACAGCCCCTTCTGGCGCAGGCGCCGGGCATAGCGGTACACCAGGCCCGGCTAGCGCACCGGCCGGGGAGCACGGTGGTGGATCAGCAGCCAACGCCGGGAGTGTGAGTACCAAGACCAGCGCGCCGGCGACGCCGGCGCTAGCAGCCGCGAGAGCACTCTTCACACGAGACAAGACTGATCTCCAGGTGTCAGATGGCCCCTGAACTGGTGTTTTAATAGATCGTTAGTCTTGAGTTGACACTTACTATAGCTAAGAAAGGAGCCCTAGCAATCCTCTGGTAGTACGGCTCCGACGATCGTTATGAGTTCCTGGCGGGTGTGGAGATCTTTTTTTGAGGTGGCCGGGTGTCGAGTCAGCCCGCCTCACGCACTCGGGCGCACGCTTCGCAACCGTGCACATTGTCGCCCGATGAGCGGAATCCCTCATCACCTATTGGAACAGGATCCGCGTGGTGGGGCGCCGGAGGACTGCCCGATCAGCCCCGACTCGCTGATCTCAGCGGTAGCACTTGGATCTGGTGGGGCAGGTGGGCTGGGCTCGCGTCGCGCACCGCATGATCGAGCCTGGCCCGGTTGACCGAGTTCGGGTCGCTCACCCGCACGATCACCTGCAGCAAGGGAGTGGTCTCGCCGGGAGGGGAAGTGCCCGGCTCCGCTGACCACCGGGTACCACCGCTTTCGATCAGCTCGACCTCACCCCCGGTGAGCAGCTGCAGGTACTCGACCAGGCCGCGGTGGGTGCCCTGGTCGCAGTGCAGGCGCGCGGCGGCGGCCACGATCGCCCGCTGCCTGCTCTCCGGCCAGGTCTCGTCGAGCTCGATGCCCACCCACGAGGCCAACCAGGGCAGGAAGTCACCCGGCGTCAACCACGGGTCGAGGTAGGCGTCCAGGCAGTCCAGGGTCACGAAGACCGGGGCGAGCACCGTGTCCAGCCCCTCGGTGAAACGCTGGGCCAGCGAGTCCTCCAGGTACACCCCGGGCAGCAGCTCACCCAGCGGGTGCGCCGACGCCAGGCCATCGACGGTGCCGCGGCTCATGAACTCGCCAACCCGACGACGTGCTCGAGCGAGAAGGGCAGCATGCCCGGTGCCAGCTCCACCTTCAGCCGCGCTCCCTCAACGGGTTGGCGGCTGGCCGGGTCGACGAGGTAGAGCTTCACCTCCTCGACGAACTCGACACCGGGCACGCGCTGCACCGTGGCGAGCAGCTCGCCGGCCTGCACATCCCGGCCGAACGGCCAGCCCGAGCCCTCCGGCCCGCCGTGCAACGGATGCAGCTGGCGGTACAGCGCGGCCAACGCGTCCCGGGTGACCCGGTCGGGGTCGGCGAGCGGTGCGAGCCGCACTGTCGCGACTGCCCTGACCCATCGGTAGCTGGGCGGCTCGACCAGCAGCCGGGTGCCGAGCACCCGCCGCTCGTCGAGATACGCCGCGATCCTGCTGAGCAGTTCAGGACGGGGTTGCAGCGCAGCGAAGGGCACCGGTTCGGACGGCTCCCCCGGCAACGAGGGCAGCACCACCAACCGGACCACCGCCGCGTCGGCACCTTGGCCGGTGATGCACCGCACCCGAGCGGCTCGCGGATCGGCTTCCCGGGCCAGCGACTCGTAGTCGCTCATCGTGACCGCGCGGCGCCGGGCACGCAGGAACTGCGGCGCCCGCAGCTTGGCGTTCTCCACGTCCTCACCGTCGACACCACCGGATGCCGGCCTGCGGTTCTCCACCCGCGCGACGAACGGCACCGACGCGTGCAGCGCGGTGATCGCGCCCCGGGCCACGTTGCCCCGGCGACCGCCGCCGACCCGGTAGAACGGGATCTTGATCGCGGCACCCTTGGGGGGGATCGCGCCGTACTGCCGGAGCTGGCCATCCGGTTGCCGCACGGCCGGACCGAAGACGATCTCACCGCCGATCGGGTCGAGCACGAAATGCCGGTCCTGCGCGCCGCTGCCGGCGAAGTGCTGCACCTGGTGCCAGTCCTGGCGCCCTTCACCAGCCCCCACCTGCGCCACGAGCGCCTCGGGGCCGGCGACGACGGGGTGCTGTGCCAGTGCGAAACGCTGGCCGGGCACGGCATCGGACACCCCGACAACCTCGTTGTGGACGGTCTCGCTATAGGCAGCGTCGATCGTGCCGCCCACGGTGAAGGCGCTCGCTCCATGGATCCGCGGCGACGCCGTGTAGAAGGGTTGCCCCGGCGCGGCGGGGATCACCCGGCACCGCAGCCAGCCGGCCGGCTGCGCCGCGATGACCGATGTGGTGTGGCCCGCCGGGACGTGTACCACCACGTCGCCCGGCCGGTTGAGCCCGCCAGTGCCGTCACTGTCCACTTCGCAGAAGTCCCATCGGGTGCCGGTCCAGGCCTCCCAGATCAGGGGCGGTTGGCGTGGGTCGACGCCGACGCCCTCGACCTGGCAGTCGAACCGCACGGCCACCGTGCAGCGGGGCACCGCCGCGGACAGCCCGATCAGCAGCGCATCGCCGTAGGCCGGTGTCCTGGAAAAGCACGCGAACGCTTCGTCGGTGCTCAACGCCCTGGTCCGGTCCGTCGGCTCGCCCCCCATCTCGTCGTTGGCGGTGGCGATCACGGTGAGGGAGCACGGCAGGATGTCCAGGCTCTGGATGGTGGTGAACGACAGCGCCTCCTCGGTCTCGGTGCGCTGGCTGGCCACCTCGGTCCCGGCCGGCACCGTGATGGTGTCCTCCCGCGGGGCGGAGAGCCAGAACGTAGTGGCGGCAACGGCCGGTGCCGGCGGGTACAAGGGCATCCCGAGCAACTCGAAAAATCGCAGGTAGAGCCGATCAGGCACCTGGTTGAGGCGGTAGAGCAGCTGGTCGACCACCATGGCGAAGGTCTCGATCAGCGTGACGCCCGGGTCGGAGACGTTGTGGTCGCTCCACTCCGGGCAACGGCGCTGCACGTAGCGCTTCGCGTCGTCGACGAGATCCTGGAAGCGACGGTCGTCCAGGTTCGGTGCGACCAGTGTCATGATCCACTCCCAGTGTCGTCAGTAGGCTCGTGTGAGGGAATCATGTAGAACGGGAAGACCAGGTTGCGCGGATCGTTGGTGCCGCGGATCGCGTACTGCACATCGATGTAGAGGGTGCCCTCATCAACGACATCGAATTTGACCTGGATGTCGACGATGTCGATCCGTGGCTCCCAGCGGTCCAGCGCGGAGCGCACCTCGAACGCGAGCTGTCCCGCAGTGGCCGCGTCGGCGGGTGCGAAGACGAAGTCGTGGATGGCGCAGCCGAAGTCCGGGCGCATCGGCCGCTCACCGGGTGCGGTGGCCAGGATCAGCCGGATGCTCTCCTCGATCTCCCGTTCGCGGGTCACCAGTGAGATGCTCCCGGTCCGGTCGGTGCGCAACGGGAATGCCCAACCGGCGCCGACGAACTCCGCGGCCACTGCCCTCAACCGCCGATCAGGACAGTGGGGCAGCCCATGATGATCGGCGCACCACAAGCGGACATATCACCCATGCGGGCCGCCGGCCTTCCGCCGATCAGCACGGTCGGGCAACCGGGTGGCGCGATCACGCTGGGCGGGTGGACCGCCGGCGGCGGGAACGAGCAGATGTGTGGCGTGCCGACCGTCGCCGCCGGCATCCCGCCGATCAGCACCGTCGGCACCCCGGGTGGGCCGATCACGCCCGGGTGCCCGGTCGGGTCGCCGACCCGTGCTGCTGGTGGCATTGCCGCCTCCTTAGTTGATCTTGACGATCGCGGCTTGGATGTTGCACATCGCCCCACCCTTGACCTCGGTGGTGCCCGAGCCGTTCACGCTCACCATGGCACCCTCGACGCTCACCTTGGTGCTGCTGCTGACCTTCACCTCGCCGCCACCGCCGTCGACCTTCACCCCGGCCTTCCCGGCGATCGTGACGTCCTGGCCCTGAAGGCGCAGGGTGCCGGTCCCGGCGTCCACCGTGACACCCTGTTTGGCCTCGACGGTCACCGTCCCATCGCAGTGCACCGTGATCTTGGTCTGTTTCTGGTCGAGGTCCAGGAACAGCTTCCCGTTCCCAGTGCGGATCTTGATGCCCTGCGCCCCCGACGTGCTCTCGAGCATCTCCAGCGCGTGGCCGGTGCGGGACACGAATGCCCGCCGGTCGATGGTTCCGGCACTGGAGTTGACGAGCTCGACGTCGCCCTTGGGCAGGGTGTCCACCCCGTTGTGCAGCCCGCCGAGGACGTAGGGGCGCTGGAAGCTGCCCTGCTCGAACGCCACCAGCACCTCATCGTTCACCTCGGGCACGATCACCGCGCCGCGGTTCTTGCCCGCCCCGGGCTGCACGGTACGCGCCCAATCGCTGACGTAGTTGTCGTTGAGCCACGGGAAGGTCAGCCGGACCCGGCCCTGCTTCTCCGGGTCGCGGCAGTCCGACACCACCCCGATCACCACGCCGGAGCCACCGGCGTTGGCGCCGAGGCGGGATCCGGTGAGGCCCAGCAGGGTACGGTCCTGGGCACCGCTGACCGTGACCCACGTCGTGTAGCCGACCTCGGGATCGAAGACATGCCGGCTGGCACTCACGGTGTACTTACCCTCGAACGGCGCTCCCACGCCGCCCAGCGTGACAGCGGTGCCCGCGCGCACCTTCGGGTTGCCGCGCATGACCACCTCCAGCTCGGCGAAGCCGCCGGCCACCTGCTCGGCCAGTGCCTTGGCAGCGTCCTTGACCTCGCCCTGGGTGCGGTAGGGCGAATCGGTGGCGACCAGCGGCGGCGATTTGAAGACGCCGGCGAGCTCGGCGGGCTTGGCGCCGAGCTCAGCGGAGACGGTCTTCGCCGGCGCCTTACCGACGACCGCTTTCTTGGTGGTGGGATCCCAGCCGCGGACCTCCACAGTGGGGACCTGTTCCGCGGAGGTGACCACCGCTCGCATCCGCAGCACGTTGCGACCCAGCTCCAGCACCATGGCGTCGTCGGTCGCCGAGGTCGCGGTGCTGGGTGCGGCGCCGGCGGCATTCGGGCACCGGAACTCCAGCTTGCCGTCCACCATCGCGATCCCGGCGCCGACATCGGCGGCCAACTGCCGCAGGAACGCCCAATCGGTGAGGTTGCCCTGCGAGATCTGCTTGTGCACGCCGGAGGTCGGGTCGATCTTGCCGCAGGGTATGCCCGCGCCCTGAGCGACCCTGCGGACCACGTCAGACACCGTCATCTGCTGGAAGCTCGCCACCCGGCGACCGCGGGTCAAGCGGTGGGATTTGTCCAGGCCGCGCACGACGGTGAACGTGCCGGTGCCGTCGAACTCCTTCTCCAGCGCGGTGACCTCTCCTTCGAGCAGCGGCAGCGGGGTGTTGTTCTCGTTGGACACCACGGACAGCTTGACCGGCAAGCCGATCTTGATGCTGGCCTTGTCCAGCACGATGTGGTCGCGGTCCCGGAATCGCAGCTCGAACAGGTCGGGGAGCACGCGACTGTCGTCCACGACACCCTGGACCAGCAATCCTGCGACGTCGGCGGGCAGCGCTTTGCCCGCGACCTCCACGATCAGCTGGTTGGTGAATTCCTTGGCCGGCATCAGGTGACCCGCCCGCCGTGAAGATCCTCGACGGCCGGCACGAACAGCGACGAGCCGGCGCGCAGCCGCATCGGGTCCTCGATGCGGTTGGCCGTGGCGATCACCCGCCACATGGCTGGATCGCCGTATTCGTTCCAGGCGATGGACGCCAGACTGTCCCCGGCCAGCACGGTGTGCACGCGGTGCGCGGACAGTGCCCCCGAGGTGGGGTTCTGCTTCTTCTCCTCCTTGGAGATCTCCTCGAGATTGATGGTCGCGGTGCCCCGGATCGGCAGGCCACCTGCGGTGAACACGGTGTACTTGACGGTGACCGATTTGATGTAGCCGGTGAAGCTGGTCAGACCACCCCAATGAAAGATCACCCAAGGCGGGTTGGGTATTTTCTTGGTCTGACTGTCGGGGGTCGGCACGCAACAGGAGAACAACTTCTCGACGGTCTTGACCACGGAATCGTCCTGGGTATCGCTGGCATCGAGGAACATCTCCAGCGCGAGCTTGCTCGGCTCCGGCCCCCCGAATTCGGGTATCCCGCTGTTCTTGCTATTCTTCTGCGCGTTGCGGCTCCATTTTGCGGCCTTGCTGATGGAGAGTTCCTTCGGATTGAACTGGAAATCGATACGGTCATACCGTGGACCGGGATCCAGGCTCCCCGGCGCCGTAGGCGGCTTGCGGAGCTCGAGGAACGCGCGTTCCAGCTTCGGCCGGGCGGCGCCGCCAGCCGTGGGTCCGGCACTGGTTGCGATCATCGCGACCGGTTGAGACATGCGCTGCTCCCTTGCTACGGGGGTGAAGGTGGCTCAGGTGACGAATCCGTGATGGGCGATCTCGATGGTCTCGGTGGCCGCCTTCGGCGAGTCGAGGTTCAGCGACGGCCCGGTCCAGCGCACCGGGATCACGTCGAGCAGGCCCCAGCTGGCGATCACCGTGTTGTCGAGGGTCATGGCCTTGATCAAACCGGTTTTCTTGCCCGTGGCGGAGCGCTTGCCGAGCCCCTGCACGGCCTTGCTGAACCACTTCTGGACTTTCTCGGTGTCCTTGGTCAAGGGCCGGGAGAGCTTGATGTTCGGGTACTTGATCCTGGTCGGCAGCTGCCAGACGAAACTGTTGTTGCCGCCCTCCTCGCGCTGCTCGATGACCACTTCGAGGCCCAACCCCTCACAGCTGCTGAAGGAGCCGAGGCCGACGTCGTCGAGTTGCACCCAGAAACACACGCTGACGGCGGGATCCGGGTCTCGTACCATGGATTCTCCTCCTAGTGCCAGAGGTCGAGGGTGCGCCCGGCGCGCTCCCGGTCAAGCTGCAGCTCGGCTTTGAGGCGCCGGACGATCGGGTCGTAGAGGCGGCGGACCAACGCGTCCACCTCGGTCGGTGAGGTCGGGCCCGTGGGTTGTGCGGGCGGGGTGCCACCGGGGCCCGTTGCCATCGCCGCGCCGGTGGTGGTCGCTGGCTCGGTTGTCGCCGCCGGCTCGGTTGCTGCTGCGGGCTCGCTCTCCACTCGCTGCACAACCAGCTCGGTGCTCAGCTGCGGCGGGTGGCTCTGCGCCTCGGCAGGAGCGGGCGCGGCGAGCTGGACGACGTGCACGGGCTGGACCGGCTCTCGCTGGTCGAGGCCGGGTGATGGTCGGCTCAGCGGGAGCGCGCCGGGCGACCACTGCGCTGCCGGGTGGGCGCCGGCTCCCACGCTGCGCTGCGCCACTGTGGTAGCCGGCGTCCTCGGTCCGAAGACGGGTGTCTCCTGGGCGACGGCGCTCGTGTGGCGTTGCACAGCCGGCGATCGGCTCTGCTCGGCCGCAGGCGCTGCGCCGGTTATGCCTGCGGAATCACCAGCCGCGGCGTAGTCGCCGGCGATGGGCGCAATGGCCCGGTCGCCGACCAGACTGACGACAGCGGGAGCCGCGCCGTCATAGGTCACTGTGCGGTGACCGTCGGTGTGGTCCACGTCGGGCAGTGCCGGCGAGAGTTCGGGGGGTGTCCCAGACGCGGCCACCGACGCCATCGGCGGCGAATCCGATACCAGCGGTGCCATCTCCAGTGGCTGTGCCTCAACCTGACGTTGCACCACGGACGCCGCACCGGCCGGCGGAGTTGCCGCGGCCGGCAGACGCGTCGCCGCACTGGCCGCGGCGGAAGGCGACACCATCGCGGGTGAGTCAGGTTGCGGGGCGCGACCGGACCCAGCGGGCCACAATGGTGACCCAGGTAGCGAGCTCGGTTCCGTGGAACCGGACCTCGCTTCCGATTCACCAGCAGATTTTGTCGCTTGTGGATCCATGATCGACGCCATCGGCGGGGAACCGGACACCAGCGGCGCCACCGCCACCGGTTCAACCTCGATCTCGGACCTCTCCCGTTGCACCGTGGACAACCCGTCCCGCACCGCAATCGGCGAGGTCGCTATCGCCGATGGGGCGACGGCCTCCGGTGGGGTCACAGCTGTGGGCGGCTCGCCCGAGGGCACTCGCACCGGAGGGAATCCCGACTCGACCGCGGTCTCGGCTGCCCGCTGAACGGCGAGACCCGGCACAGTCGACCGCGCTGGTGACCCCGCTGACGGACCCGACCCCGCCGAACCAGATCCCGCCCCCACCCCAGCAGCCGGTGTCACCGGCGAGACCACCTCAACCGACGCCAACGGCGGAGACCCGGACACCAACGGAGCCACCACGGCCGGTTCGACCTCGGCTTGACGTTGCACCGTGGATAACCCGTTATTCACCGCAATCGGCGAAGTCGCCACCGCCGGCAAGGTCGCGGCCGTGGTCGTCTCGTCCGAAGGCAACCGCGGAGCGGACCCCGGCTCCACCGCGATCTCCCTCACCCGCTGAACAGCGAAACCCGACACAGACGACCCCAACGGAAACCCCACCGCCGAACCCGACCCCGCCGAACCCAACCCCGCCGGCTCGGCGGGAGTTACTGCCAGCGAAGCAGCCTCTACCGACGCCAACGGCGGAGACCCAGACACCAACGGCGCGACCTCGGCCCCCTCACCTTGCACCGGGGACAACCCGTCCCCCACCGCCATCGACGAAGCCGCGGTCACCGGCCCAGTCACAGAGGCCACCAGCGGGGTCACCGCCGTAGCCACCTCGCCCGAAGGCAACCGCGCCGGAGCCAACCCCGGCCCCACCGCGATCTCCCTCACCCGCTGAACAGCGAAACCCGACACAGACGACCCCAACGGAAACCCCACCGCCGAACCCGACCCCGCCGAACCCGACCCCGCCCCCGACCCAGCAGCCGGTGTCACCGGCGAGGCCACCTCAACCTCGGCCTGACGTTGCACCGGCGATGGCACAGCTACGATCGGAGCCACCGTGGTGAGCTCGCTCCGCTCAGTCTCGGGTACCCGCACCGGTCGTGATCGCAGAGCAGCGTCGACCACGCGCTGCACGGCAGAATCCGGCTCGCTCGACCGCATCGGTGCGGGCGAGGGAATCACCACAGGGTCGGATGGCGGTGGTGACGGGGCGGCCGACGCCATCGCGGAGGAGTCGGATACCAGCGGTGCCAGGTCCATCGGTTCGGAACTGACCTCGTCCTGCCGCTGCACCGTAGGCGGTGCAGCGGCAACCGGAGGCGACCACGGGTGATCGGACGCCGGCTGCTGGAGCGCTGGCGGTTCCCCGGCCCTCGAGTGGACACCGAGCTCGTTCGGGCGTTGTCCCGTGGCGCCATCGACCGGCTGTTCACCAGTCGTATCGGGAATCCGCTGCAGCGGAGCACCCAGCCCGAAGCGACGAGCGCTGAGCAGATCAGGGCGACCACCATCCGAAGGCATGGCGGGGCCGGCGGATGCCTCAGGCGGCCCGGTCGGTGTTGCGGCCACCGACGGCAGCGCGGCTTCCGGCGAAGATTCACCGGCCGGCAAGTCGGGATCGGCGACAGCCGGGCTGGTCCCAGGCTCGGCAGTCTGTCGCTGCACGGCCGGAAAGGCCAACCTCAGTGGTGGCGGCTCGGCACCCGCTGCACTGACGAGAGTGTGGGTTGTGACCGGGTGCCACGGGACAGCGGGTGGCGGACTGGGCGCCTGGTCATCGGAGCTGACGGGCGCCATCTCCGGAGCCGGAGCCGGTGTCGAGGCTTGGCGCTGGACGGCTGGTGGCCGCGGCCACCAGTGTGGCTGCGCAGGAGCGGGCAGCTCGCCGCGTGGGGAGGCCGCGGCGAGCCCGTCGCTCACCCCGGCGGGTGCGTCCGGAGTGACGTAGTGGCCGAGAGTGCCTGTCTGTGACGGGTTTTGCCACGACACGAGGCCATCGAGGAACCGGTCGGGAGCGGTGATCAGATCAGGGGTGCTGATGACCCGCTGTACCGGCTGCATGGCCGGCCAGTCGGGCCGCCGCGCGGGTGCGGGCACGGGCGGATCCGGAAGCGGCGGATCCGCGCGCCACCGGAACAGGTCCCGCAGCCTCACCGCTCACCGTCCTGTCGTCAGCCGCTGGTTGATCCGGCCGATCTCCTCCACGAAGCGGCGCCGGTCGGGGTGCTCGAGGTCGAGAATCTCGGTGAAGGACCAGTGGAAGTGGTAGGCGACGTACGAGACCTCCTCGAGCAGTCGCTCAGTCCCGTACGTCACGATTCCCCCGGCGACGATCTCCCCAATGCTGACCTCACCTGGGCACCGCCGGCGAGGTCGATGTCGAAGTCGTGCCGGCAGGATGGGCAGGTCACCGCCGCGCGGGTGTGTCCTTCCGCGTTGACCCGCTTATAGAGATCCTGCAGGAACGCCAGGTCCGACGCGAAGAGGTTCTCGACGATGCCGGCGTGGATGTCGTCGATGGTGCCGAGCCGGGTGATCACCCGGGCGAGCAGCACCACCGAAAGGTAAGGCGGATTCTCCCGGACTCGATCGTCGCGCAGCGGCACCAACTCGTCGCGGGCGGTGGCCAGGCGCATGACGCCGCTGCGATGCACGGTGCCCGACTCGTCGACGTATCCCCGCGGGAGCATGAAGGAGAACTCGGTGCGCAACACCGGTTGCTCCTGCACGCGAACGTGCGATTCGCTGCGGTCGACCGACTCGACCGCAGCGATCGTCCCGATCGTCCTGCGCATTACTGCGGTTCCAGCATTTCATAGGTGAGCACGAGCTTCTCGGTGAGCACGCTCGTGTCGCCGGCCTTCAGGGTGCCGATCTCCAGTGATTTCGGCCAACAATTGGTCAGCTTGTAGCGCTTGAGAGGCGTCCCCTCGTAGTCGTAAACGACGATCGCGCCACCCTTGCGCGCGTCACCCATCTTGCCGAACTGGGCTGCCTTGACCCACTTCTCGAAGCTGGTGTCATCCGTGAGACCACGAGTCAGGGTCACCTCGCCCGCCTTGGGCCGACCGGGCAGCTTTTTGATGATGTACTTGCCGTCGTTGCTGTTCTGCTTGAGCTCGACGACATCCTGTTCCATCTTGAGCCCGGATACCTCCTGGATCTGCTTGATCATTACGCCGTCAAACTCGAGACCGAAGGAGTGACCGACGGCCTTATCGAGATCGGGAAGCGCCATGTTCGCCTACCTTTTCTGACTCGAGGAGCAACTATTCGTTGACCAAGCTGGTACCGCCGGAGAACTGAGCCAACCGGAAGATCACGAACTCGGCGGGCTTCACTGGCGCCACCCCGATCTCGCAGACCACCTGACCGGCGTCGATACCTTCAGCGGGGTTGGTCTCCCGGTCGCACTTGACGTAGAACGCCTCGTCGGGGGTGAGCCCGAACAGGGCACCCTTGCGCCACTCGTTGACGAGGAACGCACTGATCGTGCGCCTGATCCGGGCCCACAGTGCGTCATCGTTCGGCTCGAAGACCACCCACTGGGTGCCGATCAGGATCGATTCCTCGAGGTAGTTGAACAGGCGGCGCACGTTGAGATAGCGCCACGCCGGATCGGAGGAGATGGTGCGCGCCCCCCAGACCCGGATACCGCGGCCGGGGAACGACCGGATACAGTTGAGTCCGATCGGGTTGAGCAGGTCGTGCTCTGCTTTGGTCAGCTGTGTCTGCAGCTCGATCGCGCCGCGGACGATCTCGTTCGCCGGGGCCTTGTGCACACCACGGGTGTCGTCGTTACGTGCCCAGATGCCGGCGATGTGCCCGGACGGCGGAATGAACTGGTTCTTGCTGGTCACCGGGTCGAACACCTTGATCCACGGGTAATACAGGGAAGCGTACTTCGAGTCGTAGTTCGCCTCCTCGCGCAGCCATTCCTTGACCTGCTGCGGACCTAGACCAGGTGGCGGGTCCAGGATGGCGACCCGATTACCCATGAGCTCGCAATGGGTGATGATCTCTTTCTGCACGGCCTGCACCCCGTCGAGCCCGATCGCGCCACGCTCATAGGCGCTCATCAGATCGGGCACCGCGACCATGGTCACGTCGTCGACCGCGGCCAGGCCGGAGAAGCCGGTCCGCTCGCCCACGTCACCGACATAGTCGTCGGTCGCGATCCGGGCCGGCGCGGCCGGCGCGGCCGGCGGTGGGGCGAGCGCGACGGTGCCCACATCTGGCTTGGCCGGTGCCGGTGTGGTGCCGATCTCCTCGATGCCGATCAACTTGGAGCGCTGCTGAACGACGGTGACGACGTTGTCCTTGCCGCGATTCGTGCTGACCCGGTCGAAGGTCTCCTCGACTTTCCGGCCGCGCTTGACGACGAGCTTGAACATATCGGCGGGTGGCGCGGTCTCGCCCTCGGCGGATCCGGGCGCCGCGATCTCGATGGAGATGTCCGGTTTGTTATCTTCTGCTTTGTCACCCGATTCGAGCTCGGTGATCCGGTAGCCGCCCACCTCCACCTGGCGGGGACCGGAGATCGCTGGCTTGTCCTGCTTCGATTTCGAGCCGCTGGCGCCGGCGCCATCCTGGCCGACCCGCACGATGTAGGCCGCGCCGCCACCGTTGGAGAAATAGCCGTACACGGCGTGGGCAAGATAGGCGCCTTCGATGAAGTCGCCGAACGTACTGGTGAACTGGCGCCAGTTCGACACCAACGTCGCTTGGTTGAACGGTCCGCTCCCGGCGAAACCGACGAAGGCGGCAACCGCGGTGCCGACCCCCTCGATCGGCCGTGAGCCGGCCTCGACCTCCTCGACGTACACACCTGGGGACAGATAGTTGGGCATGGAGCCTCCTCGACGATCAGAACCGCCTCAGGCATCAGCTTCTCCCGGCCCGATCGCCAGCGAAACGTCCGCACGGACGTGTCTGAGGGCACACCGGGTTGCCCGAACAGCACCGATGGGGCGGCAGCGCGTGCTGCCCGATCGGGCAGGGAGCGACCGCGAGCGTTGACACCACACGTATCCGGACCAGATCAGACATCCGCCGGGACCGCCGTTGGCAACCCTGGAGTTCCCGAACTCAACAGCAGAGCTGCTCCATCATGATCAAAAAACTCTGCTGTTGAGTTCGGGAGCTTCAGAGCGGTCGGGCGATGTCACGCTGGGTTTTGCATAAACCGCCTTGGCCAGGATTAACAGGTGGCTAGGGTTGATGCCCTGGGCCGGGCAGACATCGGTAGGGCTGGCAGGTCCTGTTACTGCAGGCCGGCGCTCATGGGTTCTTCACCGAGCCCTCGATCCGGAGGTTCTGCCAGACGGCCTCACTCGCCTTCCCGGCGGGGGTTGCGCCCGGCGCTGGCGTTGCGGTCGCATTGCCGGGCGCCGGGGACGATGATTCCGGCTGTGCCGATGAGCTGCCGGTCACGGTGATCTCGATCGTGTTGGCACCGGCGGACGCATCGAGAGGCGCGTCGAGCGGCACCAGTTGCCCAGGCCCGGCGGTGAGCGTCACGGGGAGCGCCTGGCCACCGATCGTGACAGCGAACTGCATCTGCCCGGTACCGCCGGCCAGCATCCCAACGGTGGCTCGCAGCCGGTCACCCGCGATGATCCGCTGGTTGGCG
Source organism: Pseudonocardiaceae bacterium (assembly GCA_050699515.1). Lineage (GTDB taxonomy): Bacteria > Actinomycetota > Actinomycetes > Mycobacteriales > Pseudonocardiaceae. Next base: position 26,798 of record JBOHFF010000095.1, on the reverse strand, counting down.
GATAATGTGAACACCCCGGTGACCGATCCGTTGCCGGTCCTGGGCGGGACCGTCTCGAGCACCTTGCCGCGCACCAGCACGGCACCCCTGGTGTCGGTCACCCTCCCGGGAAACCTCAGCGGGCCGGCGCTGCTCCGCCAGCTGGCCCTGCTGGCCAGGGCGACCAGATCGGTCGCCGTCGGCGCGGCGACGAACAGTGTCACGCGCCTGGGATCGCCGGCGTCCTGAAGGGCGCGCAGCACCTTGCCTGCGCCGAACTCGTTGCTGCGCTCCAAGACCTGCTCGACCCGGAAGCTGTTACCCAGCGCCCGCCGCACGTTCGCCGCGGATTGGCCCTGGAAACCGGCCAGCTGGTCGGGCGGCAACTTGAGAGAGGCACCCGAGGAGGTGAACATCACCACCGGCACGTTCGTCGGGGCCTCGGTCAGCTCTGCTGGGCTCGTCTCCTTCACGGTGCCGGCCGGCAGGTCACTCGGGCCCGGGACGACCTGGCCCACGGTGAAACCGGCCTCGCCGAGCAGCGCTCGAGCCTGCGCCTCCGTTCTCCCCTTGGTCGCCGGCACGGCGACCCTGCAGACGGGGTTGCACAGTCCTGTCGAAACGAGAACCTGGACCCGTTGCCCCTCGTCCAGCGGTGCTCCCGCGGCAGGATCGGTCCTGACCACCAGGCCGGCTTGCTTTGCATCGGAGATCGGCGTCGCGCCGCTGACGACGTAGCCGGCGTCCCGCAACTCCTGCTCGGCCGCGCTCTGCGTGAAGTCGGCAACCTGGGGCACCGTGGGTGTGCCCGGCTTGAACACGGCGAACAGAGCGATGGCGAGGGCGACGATCGCGACCGCGGCGGTGGGGATCCACCAGGGGAACACCGCGGTCTGGCGCCGGGTCCCATTGAGCGTGATCGGTGGCTGTTGGCCGGCTGGAGTGACCACTGCGGAGAACGGAAGGCGCTCGGTGCGGCCGAACCAGCGATGCGGGCCGTTGATCCGGACCGGGAAGTCCTGGGTGGCCCCCGGCGCCAGCATGGCCGCCCCGCCCGGGGGTTCGAAGGCCAGCTCGCCGTCCTGGTCACGGAAGGCGAGCTGGGCGTTGACCGGCGTGTTGCCGTCATTGGTCACGCTCACCCGGTGCCGCCCTGGCCTGCGGCCCCGGCTCACCTCGGGCCGCAGGAGCGCGCGGAGCTCCTGGAAGGGTGTGATGGTGAGCCGGCCACGAGCGACGTCGATGACGTCGGTGTGCACCGCTGAGCGGGCCACGACTTCGAAAGTGGTGACGCCAGCTGGGCTCTGGGGTCCTCGTGGCGGCGAGAACCGCACCACGGCGCGCTGCTCCAGGTCGGGGTAGATCGACAACGGGGTCGGCGTGATCGAGGCGTAAGCCGCGCCCGGGCCCTGCGGTATGAGCTCGAACTCCTCCACCCGGGTACCGAGGTTGCGCACGGTCACCGTGGTGGTGACCTGGCCACCAGGATCGACGGTCAGCTCGGCCGGCTCGATCGTCACGCGAACGCCGCGTCGCTGATCGGGCCCACCCATCGGGGATCCAGGAACCGGCGGGCCCGGCGAGGGGTAGGGCGGCGGCGGAACGGATGGTCCTGGCGGGGGTGCGGGGTTAGCGGCGCTGGCCCAGCCCAGGTAAGTCCGGCACTGCGGATTCGGGCAGAAGTCGACGGCGCCGAGGTTCGCGTAACCGCACTTCGGGCAATCTCCCACGACGGCGCCTCCCTTCTGACGCTGCCGAACGTCCGGATTGTCTGTCCGGTACGACTCGCTATCCAGTGTCCGTCCCGGCTGGCCCCGGCGCAGGGCTCCCAGGGAACCCAGCCGGTCCACACTCGATGCCCGATCGGGCAAGGATTGATACCCCCATCACGCTGAGCTACCGGCACCCGAGCACGATTGCCGCGATGCTTCGGAGTGACTAGACTGGACTAAGTCGACTTGGAGCGAGGTGTGGGCGGATGACCGTCAATGTCAACATCCATGAGGCCAAGACGCATCTTTCCCGCCTGCTGGAGCGCGTGGCAAACGGCGAGCGAGTCGTCATCTCCAAGGCCGGCCAGCCCATCGCGGACCTCGTTCCGCATCAGCGGACGCCGGTGGTGTTCGGAGGTCTGCGTGGCGAGATGAGTTACACCGACGAATCGTTCGCCGATCTCGACCCGGACATCCAACGTCTGTTCTACGGCGACGACGTTGCTGCTCCTTGACAGCCAGGTGGCGCTGTGGGTGCTCGATGACAGCCCTCGGCTCGGACGAGCTGCCCGGCAGACCATCGCCTCCGCGACGACAGTCCACGTGTCGGCCGCCACTGTCTGGGAGCTGACCATCAAAGCGATGCTCGGCACGCTGTCGATGCCGGACAAACTCGCCTCACGGCTGGCCGAGCAAGGATTGGTCCTGCTGAGCATCACCGCAGAACACGCTGAGGGCATTCGCGAGTTCCCCGACCTCGCTCGGCATGACCCATTCGACCGGCTCCTCGTCGCGCAGGCGAGCCAAGCTGGGCTGCGACTCCTCACCGCCGACCGCGTGCTCCTAGGCCTTCACCGTGACTTCATCGTCGACGCGACGCGCTAGCACCGATCCACTGAATCGATCACGAGGATGTCGGGAGGTTAATGTGCTACCGGGCACACACCGAGGGAGGCGGGTAACTGGTGGTGAACGACGGGCACGCGGAAAAGCGGGACCGAGGGCCTGGTCGGGCCCCTGCCACGTCCGCGGAGCCAGCGCCGACCAGGCCGCCCGCGACGGACAAGCCGCTGATCACACTCGATGATCCCGAGGTGTTCGCGGGCGAGGCCATGCGGGCGGCGTTGGTCGCTCGCGACGTCACCCTCGTCTACCGGCTGCTGAGCCAGGGCGGGGTGACCCAGCGGGAGATCGCCCGGCGCACTGGGCAGTCGCAGTCGGAGGTGTCCGACATCTTCACGGGCCGCACGGTTCGGAACGTGACAGTGCTGGAGCGCATCGCCGATGGCCTGGGCATTCCCCGGGCATGGATGCGGCTGGCCGGCGTCGCGGGAAGCGAGGAGGGCTCCTACGGTGGAGAGGGCGCTGATCCCCCGGAGGAGGTGATCGCGGAGATGTTCCGCAGGCACCTGCTGGCACTCGGCGCGATCGCCGCGGTGGACGCCGTAGTGGTGGGTGAGCTGGTCGAGCTACCTGGCCCGGCACCGGTGCCACTGCCGTCCCAGCTCAGCCCCGTGCACGTGGGGCAGGTGCGGGATCTGACCCGGCGGCTCGGCGAAGCAGGCAACGTCTGCGGCGCCGGACCGGCGGTGCTCAGCGCTGCCGCCGGGTGGGCCGAGCAACTGCTGGCTGTGCCGGGCGCCGAGCCGGTGAAGCGGGCACTGATGGTGGCGGTGTCCGAGCTGCACATCGAGGCCGGCTGGGCGGGGTTCGACACAGGGCGCCACGACCGGGCCGTACACCACTTCACGACCGCACTGGAGCTGGCCACCCAAACCGGGGACGCCTACCTGCAGTCCACCGCCCTGTTAAACGCCGGGGTGGTCACCGTGGAACACGGCCATCCCGACGACGGGCTGAAGATGATCCAGTTCAGCCTGGTCAAGGCGTGGGACATCCCCCAGAACGAGCAGCGCGCGGTGGTGATCGGGAACACCGGAAGGGCGGCTCAAGAGGCGTGCGTGCGGGTGGAGGCCGCGACCGCCCTGGCCCACTTGGGATGCCCAGACGCCGCCGACGTCGAGGTGGCAAAGTCGCGACAGCTGTGGTCACCCACCCGCGCTGACCGCTACGGCGACCTCGACCGTCCCGCCGCGCTCCTGGCGCTAGGCCGGGGACGGCTGGACACCGCCGAGGCGCTGGCCGCAGCGTCGCTGCGCCGCTGGGAGGGGGTCAGCCAGGGCAGTCGCACCCACTCCGCCGTCGTGCTGGCCACCGTTCACGTCCGGGCTGGGGAACCGGGTGGTCTCTCGTTGGCCCACAGTGCCATCACCACCGTGCCCAAACTCAGCTCAGTACGAGTCCGCCAGCGCCTCGTCCTGCTGGCCGACGCGCTGGCGGCCCGGCCCGGCACCGACGCCAAAGACCTGTCCCGAATGGCCCACCAGGTCGCCGGAGTCCGAACCTGACAACCCAGCCGAACACCGCACCAGCCACCACGACTATCGACAAAATGGCAGTCAAGATAGGTCCAGACGAAGCATGCAACGCCCAGCTTCCAACCCGCAACGGGCTGGACGGATTGCCGCGATGCTCACCCTGCTTGGTTTCGTGGATTACGTGAATCGCCGCCGGCTCCCTTGATCCTGGTCAGGCATTGGTCCCACCCTTCGCGTTTCTCTGATTCATACGCGAAAGTCCCGCCTGTACCCGCTATGGTGCGGGTACTACCTCCCCTTCTCCCGTGTCCGGGTCTACGGCCACGCGCACACTCGTTGAATCATAAAAAGTCTCTCGCCTATCCATTCTACCGGTCGGCCGCAGGTCTTCTTCCTGAAAACTCCAGACCTCATTTAATTTGTAGACATGAACGCCGTATGTCCAATTCCCTAAATCGTCCTCGGCTCTTCCGACAACAGCCCCATCTTGCCCCCGAAGTCGCTCAAGGCTACGCTCCCGTGGCTCCAGTCTCACCACTTCATAAAATTCGTATTTCGCCGTTGCTTTCCCTGTCACTTTCTTGATTTCCCTCTCTTGGTAGCCGCGGGCGCGTGCGTCACTTCCCCTCCCAGTGAAACATTAGCATGTGACTTCTTTTCGTCTGCGGCGAGCCAGCCAAGTTGGGATTTTCCTTGACTAGAGAGCTGCACGTCCCACTCAAACGCTTCTCCGGCCGTCCTGGACGATCCCCTTACCCATTCATTGCCGAATTTGTCGATGTAACCGTTCTGCGGCCCTCTTGGCAGCGGTTGATTAGGCGTCCAATTGCCAGGCGGAACGTAACGAATCCGTCCGCTCGTCGGAAGCTGGGCGTTCTTAAGCGCCGCTTTCTTTGAGGCAACCTCTTTCTCTTCTCCTTTCTTTTTCTTTCCCGGACTGGCCACGTAGTCGTAATCCCACGTCTCCCCTCCGTCGACTACGTTAATGGACTTAAAGACTCCATGCTGGCTCCTCACCGTCCGGGCGATCTTCTCCGCGTCTGCTCGGGCGATCTTTCCATCTTTGAGGTATGCCTGCTCCTCTTGATCGATTGCCGCTAGGCCGGCAGCAACCTTGCGAGCGTGCTCAGGATCCTCCTTGCCCTTCCCAAGCTTTCCCTTGATCTTTGCCCAGATCTTCTTGCCGAAGGTGACGATCTTGTTGACGACCCAGTCGACGGCTTTCATGACGGGCTTGGACAGGGCCTGGAAGAATTTCTTGACCTTCTCGGCGAGGCCACCGATGCCCAGCAAGGCCGCGAGGAAGCCGATCAGCACCGGGAGGGCGGTGGCCAGGGCGGTCTGGATGAGGCCGGGGACGCCGCCGGCGCCACCGCCGGCGATGGCGATGACGGCGTCGAGGACGGCGTTGACGAACGCGGCGATCTGGGCGCCCCGGTCGATGATGAAGCTGACGATGTCGACGATCGCCTTGCATGCCTTGATGAACGCCGAGGCGGGGTTGAGCAGCGAGATGATCCAGGTGATCCCGGCGACGATCACGGTGGGGATGAGGTATTCAGTGATCTTGCCGAGCAGGTTCTCTTTGAGGTCGCCGACCTTTTCCTTGATATCTTCCCAGATCCCGCCAATGCCTTCGGGGGATTGGAGTTTCTGCGCCAGCGGCACCGAGGACTCGACGGCGCCCATGGCCTGCTCGGGCACCCCCTTTGAGACGATCCGGCCGCGGATGGCGGCCCAGGTCAGCCCGAGCAGCGACGCGATGAGCATCAGGATGCCCTTGAGGTCGAACTTGGCGGGCAGTTGCAAGCCGGCCTTGGCAGCGGCGCCGAGCAGCCAGGAGACCAGGCCCTTCTGCAGGTGGTTGGCGATGTTGGCCATGAAGGCCTTGAGCCCGGCGCCGACGGCGGAGACGAGTTTGCCGAGGAAGCCGATGGGGTCCTTGATGATCGCCATGACGGCTTGGGCGGCCTTGGCGAGCACACTCAGCAGCAGGTCCTTGAGCTTGAGGATCGTGTCGATGACGCCCTTCACGGCGTCGATGGCCTTGGCGATCAGGCCCTTGTTCTTCTCCTTCTCGGCGTCGATCTCCTCATCGACGGCCTTGAGCGCCTCGGTGTACTTCGAGGCCAGGGTGTCCACCAGCTCGGTGCCCTTGTCGTTCACCGACTGGGTCAGTTCGTCGAACTTCCCCTCGAACTCACCGGCGGCTTCCTTGCCGATGGCCTGCAGATCGGTGGGGAGCTTTTTCACCTCGGCCGCCAACTCGGTTCGCCCGGTCGCGATCCGTTGCTTCGCGCGAGTCAGCTCGGCGCCGATCACATCGGCCACCGATGAGATCACACCCTGCATCCGGTCGACATAGCCCTTGCGGGCCTGCTCGTAGAAGACGTTGACCTCGCTCGGCAGACCGGCGAACTGGTCCTTGATCCAGCGACCCTTACCGATCAGTCCCGAGTACCGGTCGTCCTTGTACTTGTCGATCTTCTGGGTGTAATCCGCGGTGAACGCGTCCCGGGCCGCTTTCTCTCCCGAGGAGAATTTTTCGTCGACCTTCTTGTCCAGCCCGTTGAGAATGTCTTCGACGTCTTTCTTCGTCGCGTCGAATACCTTCTGCAACGTGGCGGTGACCTGAGCGCGTTTGGACTCGTCGTCGCCCTTCGCGCCTTCCTTACCGGCGGCCACGTCCTTGCCGGCCTTGGCGCGGTCCGCGGTCATGGTCGTCATCGAGGCGGCCCCGGCCTGCGCGGCTTGAGCCTTCGCCCCGGCCAGGGTCTTGGTCTCGGCCGCGCGCACCTGACCCGGCGCGGTCGCGGCGTGCGCCTCGCCCGCCGTCTTCTCCTTCAGCGCGCCGGTGAACTCCGGCTCGTTGGACTTCGCCAACTGGTCTTCGGTGACCTTGGCATCGGCCATCTGCTGGTCGACCTGCTTGGGACCGTCAGAGAAGTCCGTCGCAGCAGGTGGAGCTTTGTCGGGAACTGCTTGCTCGGGGTTCGGCGCACCCGGCTTCGGCGGGGGCTGATCCGGCCGCAGTGGGGTGACCGGCTTATCCTTGGCGGCGGCTGTATCAGGGGGCGCCTTGGTGGTGGTCTCGATGGCCTTGGCCGAGGTCTGCTTGCCCTGCCCGACCTTGCCCTGCACTTCCCCCTTGACCGCGTCGGCCTTTCCTGAATCACCGAAATTATCCGCTTCATCGAGGTTCTTCGGCGCCTGCTTCGCGATAGCGTCATTGACTGCTTTGATGAAGGCGGCTTTGTCGAACTCCCCCGGCTTCGCGGCATTCATCTTCTCCGCGTTCGCCGCCTTGCCCTGGGCTTCCTTGTCATCCTGGGGCGGCTTGGCGGCACCCTGCGCCGCCTTCGCCTCGGCCGCGGCCGGCGGATGCTTGCCCACGGTCTGCTGCTTGGACTTCACGTCCCGCTTCAGTGCGGTGAACTTCGGATCCTGACCTGGCCCACCACGCCCGGGGACCAGCCGCTGCACCGTCAGGTCGTCCACAGCAGCCAGGGCTGGGCCAGCCGCCGCTGATTGATCCGTTGTCGACTGACCTGTTGTCGACTGACCTGTTGGAGTGGTACCGCGATCTCCGGAGGCCGGCGGTGTGGTCTTCTGCCGTTGGGCCATCAGCCGCGCGGTCGCCCGGTTCCCCGCCTGGCGCTGCAACAGCAAAGCGCTGCGCGCCGACAACGGTCGCGTCGACTTCGCTGCCGATTCCGCCACCTCGCGCTGGGCAGGCGCCGTGGGAGCCGGCTCGGTCGACGGCGCATGGAATGCAGAACGCCGCTCGGCGGCCCGCTCGGGAGCGGGGTCAGCGACGTGCTTCATCGTTCCCCCGCAGGCTAGGAGCGCACCTCACCGATCTCAGGCCGGTGCCGCCTCTTCCTCTTCCTCGCCCTCTTGGCGCTGGACGAAGGCACCCTGCACCGCCGCCTCCTCCGGTGCCTCTTCCTCATCGGCCTGGCGCTGCACCGCCGGCCCGGAAGCGGACAACGCTGCCGGGGCGGGCGCTGACATCGCGCGTTCCGCGTTCGCGGAGGCCTCCCGCTCGAAGCGGTCCGAGGGGTCGCTGACCTGGATGCCGCCGCCGGTCGGGGTGCCGTCCACCGGTCCGCCGCGCTGCTGCACCACATGCGTCAGCTCGTGGGCGAGCATCGTCTTGCCCTCGGTCGAGGACGGGTCGTACCTGTCGCGCTGGAAAACGATGTTCGATCCGACGGTGTAGGCGTGGGCGTTGACCGCCGTCGCCGACTCGTGCGCGCGGGAGTCGTTATGCACCCGCACATCACCGAAGTCATGACCCAGGCGCGACTCCATGTCCGTTCGCGTGTCCCTATCCAGCGGCGACCCACCCCCGGAGCCGACCACGTCCAGCACCGGGGAGCGCTCGTCCTCCACCAGGCCGGCGACACCGGCATTGCCGACCGCTCGCTGCAGTCCGAGCAGCCCCGCAGGGCCGAGCACATCGGTCCGACCAGCGGCTGCTGCCCGATACGTCAGGCTGGGATCCTCCAGATCGATCCGAGCCGACTTGGGCCGCAGATCCCGGACACTGTCAACATCATGATCGTGCTTGCGCATCGGGCTCTCCTCGTACGGGTCCGCGTTTTATCTTCCCAGCAGCGCACGGCTGCGGCCAGGCTTTCCGCCCGATCCATCGGGCAGCGGTGGGTGCCCGATCGGGCATCCTGCGTTCGTCGCTGCGATCAGCCGATCTGAGGCTCGAGCCGCAGATCCTGCCATACCGCAGCGTTGCCGGTCGAGGTTGCGCCGGCCAGCACGGTGATCTCTATCGACGTGGCGCCCTTGGCTGCGGAGAGGTCGGCGTCGAATTCCTTGAGCTTGCCGTCGGCGGTGTCGGTCACCTGCTGGATAATCTTGCCGTTGGCCTTGACCACGAACGTCACCTGACCGGTCGCGCCTTTCAGCAATCCGACGCGGGCGCGCACATGGTCGCCCGGGATGACCGGCTCCGCCAGCGTGTACACGCCGGTGATCAAGCTATTGGCCGGTGGGGAAGTCTCCAGCACCGTTGCCGTGGTGCCGTCCTCCAGCACAGCCGCGTCCAGAGGCAGGACGAAACCGGTGGTGTCCGCTTCCTTGCCAGGGAAGGTGAGCGTCCCGGAGCCGTTCTTCCAGGCGGCCTGGCTGGCGGTGGCGATCAGATCGACTTGGGCGGTGTTGCGCGCGACGGTGAGCGTCACGTCGGACCCGGGACCGACCTTGGACGCCGCGGCGGGCTGACTCGAGATCACCTGACCATCAGCGACCGCATTGCTGTGCACCGTCACCGCCTTCGGTTTCAAGCCCAAGCCAGTCAGCGCCTTGATCGCGTTCGCGGCTACCTGAGCGGTCAGATCGGGCACCTCGACCTGGGCCGGGGGCGGTGGTGGCGGTGGCGGGCCCGGCGGGCCTGGGGACGCCGATGGCGCCGGCGGGCCTGACGACACCGTCAGTACCACCTCAGAACCCGGTGGGCGCAGCGTCGTCGCCTTCGGGTTCGACTCGATGACCTCGTCGAGGGGGCGATCACTGGGTGCGCGGATGAGCCGAACCGTGAACTTGTCGTTCTCCAGCTTGGTACGGGCCTCGTTCAACGGCAGACCCTCCACGATCGGCACCTCGACCGGACAGGGTCCTTGACACTTCCCAGCGGAGACATACAGCTTGACATGCTCACCTTCCGGGAGTTCCGTACCTCCCTCCGGGTCGGTCTTGATCACAAGTCCTTGCGCGATGTCGTTACTCGGCAAGCTGATCAGATCAGGCTCGTAGTGGGCATCCCGCAGCATCTGCACGGCGGTCGCCTCATCGACCGGCCCGATCACCGGCACCGTGGGCGTGCCGGGCTTGAGCAGAGCGAACAGGGCGATCGCGAGACCGACGACGGCGAGTGCGGCGGTGGGAACCCACCAGGGGAACACCGCAGTCTGGCACCGCGTGCCGTTGAGCGTGATCGGTGGCTGCGGGCTGGCCGGCGTGACCACCGCGGAGAAAGGCAACCGCTCGAGGCGGCCGAACCAGCGGCGCCGACCGTTGATCAGGACCGGGAAGTACTGGGTGGCCCCCGGCGGCAGTATCGCTCCGCCGCCCCGGGGCTCGAAGGTCAGCTCACCGGCCTGGTCGCGGAAGATGAGCTGGGTGTTGACCGGCATGTTGCCACTGTTGGTCACGCTGACCTGGTGGCTCCCTGGCCTGCGGCCACGGCTGACCTCGGGTGTGAGGACGGCGGTGAGGTCCTCGAAGGGTGTGACCGTGAGCCGGCCGCGGACGATGTCGCTGACGTCGCCGTGGATCGCTGAGCGGCCGACGATCTCGAAGGGAGCGACGCCGGCAAGACTCTGCGGACCCCGCGCCGGTGCGAAGCGCGCCACGGCGCGCTGCTCGTCACCGGGGTAGACCGACAATGCGGTCGGCGTGATGGAGGCGAAAGCGGCCGCCGGGCCACCGGGCACCAACCGGAATTCCTCCACCCGGGTACCCAGATTATGCACGGTTACCGTAGTGGTGACCTCACTGCCAGGGCTGACGGTCAGCTCGTCCTGCTCGATCGTCACCCGAACACCGCGTTTCTGGTCTGTACCAGCCGTGGGGCTCGGGGAGGGACGTCGTTGCATGGTCGGCGGGCCCCCCGGTGGTTGCGGTGGTCCTGATACGGCCGGGATCACCTGCGTGTCGGCCCGCGGGCCGTGGGCGACCGGTTCGGGTGTGGGCGCAGCACTTGCCCAACCCAAGTAGGTCCGGCACTGCGGATTCGGGCAGAAGTCGACAGCGCCCGGGTCCGCGAGACCGCACTTCGGACAATCGCCCACTTCGCCACTCCTTATTCCAGGCTGCCGAACGTCCGAATTGTCCGCCCAGATCAACTACCTGTCCAGCATCCGAACCGCGTGGCGCCGGTCCATGCTCAGTGCCCGATCGAGCAGTAGCTGGTTCGTACCCGAGTCACGCAGTCTTCGCAAACCTGCTGGTGCCAGGGCGCCGACGACGTTGCGCGGAACAAAGTGGTCGCCACCGGAAGTCCATCGGGAGTGGACGTGACGGCAGGCCCTCTGCCTGATCAGCTCGACGCTGTTGAAACGACCGGACCTCGAAGCGCGCCCAATTATCAGTGGTCACCCGATTTTTGGTTCAAGTCGCAGCTTTTGCCATGCCACTCGCTGGGGGGTTGTTCCTGGATTTTTCCTGACGTCCTCTACGGTAATAATGATCTTGGTGGCACCCTTGGCCGCGGAGAGGTCGACGTCGATTTTCTGAGGCGTGCCGCTGTTGATTTTCGCCGTTTTGATGGGTTTGGTGACGTTGTTGGCCTTGACGATGACCGTAATTTCGCTCGGGTCGAGATTCGCCGGAGTGTCCGGAGTGTTGTCAAGGCTGGCCTTGAGCAAACCGATCTGCGCGCTCAGGTGGTCGCCGGGCACGACTGCCTGTGCCTGTGACAACGTGTAGGTTCCGATGATTGCGCCATCGGCAGTCGGGGTGGTCACAAGTATGGTTCTGCCATCGGCCTTGACTTGGGCGACGCCGGCTTTGCCGGTGTCGTTGTCGGCGACCGTCAGTATTTTTTTGTCCTGGTCCGTCCAGCTGGCCTGGTCGGCGTCGTCTGCGGTGGCGATCAGGTCGACGGGGGTGGTGTTCTTCGCCACGGTGAGTTCGATTTCTGACCCCGGAGCGACCTTCTCATTCTTGGCCGGCTTGGTCGACAGCACCTGACCATCGGGGACCGCATTGCTGTGCGCGGTCTTCGTCTCCGTCTTGGCCTTCAGCTTCAGGTCGGTCAGTGCTTTGGTGGCATCCTCAACTGATTGGGCCTTCAAATCCGGAACCTGAACCTGCGTCGGCGGTACCGGCACTGGCACTGGCGCAGGCCCCTTGTTGCTCTCAGCGGTCTTCTCCTCAGCGGCCTTCTTTTCCTCGGCGGCCTTTTTCTCGTCGGCGGCCTTCTTCTCCTCAGCCGCCTTCTTCTCCTCCGCGGCCTTCTCGTCAGCGGCCTTCTTGTCAGAGGCAGCCTTGTCGGCGGCAGCCTTGTCCGCGGCAGCCTGTTCCGCAGGGTTCTCCGGGGGACCCGTGGACACGCTCAGCTGCACATCAGAACCCGGTGGGCGCAACGTCGTGGCCGCCGGCTCTGAGGAGACGACCCGGTCGACGGCCCGGTCCTCGCTGGGCACTCGATCGATCCGAACCGTGAACTTCTTCTCCTCCAGCTTGGCCTGGGCCTCGCTCACCGGCAGTCCCTCGACACTGGGCACCTCCACCGGGCACGGTCCTTGGGCGCACTCGCCGCTGGAGATGAACAGCTTGACGCGCTCACCGCGCTTGAGCGGCGCACCTCCCGCTGGATCGGTGCTGATCGTCAATCCCTTCGGGACATTGTCATCCCCCCTGATAATCGGCTCGGGGAGGTAGTCGGCGTCTGTGAGTTGCTTGACTGCGGCCGTCTGGTCGACCGCGCCGATCACCGGCACCGTCGGCGTACGTTTGAGCCACGGAATCAGCAACGCCGCCAAAGCGATCATCACAGCGACCAGGGCGAACGCGGCCGGAGGCGCCCACCACGGAAACACCGCGGTCTGCTGCCGGACACCGTTGAGCGTGATCGGAGGTTGCGAGCCGGTGGGGCTGACCACCGCAGCGAACGGCAACCGCTCGGTACGCCCGAACCACCGGCGCGGGCCATTGAGCAGCACCGGCACGTCCACGGTGCCCCCCGGCTGCAGCGCCACTGCAGTGTCCCGCGGTTCGAAAGTCAGCACCCGATCCTGGTCGGTGAAAGCGACCTGACTGTTCACCGGCGTATTGCCACCATTGGTCAGGCTCACCAGATGGCGCCCCGGCTTACGACCACGGCTGGCGTCAGGCTTCAACACAGCCTGAAGATCCTCAAAGGCAGTGACGGTCAATCTCCCACGAGCCACATCTCTGACATCGGCATGGACGACCGAACGAGCCACGACTTCAAAAGTATTGACACCAGCGGGACTCTGCGGACCCCGCACCGGTGCGAACCGCACGACAGCTCGCTGCTCAACATCAGGATAGATCGACACCGTCGCCGGGGTGACCGTGGCGAACGACGCACCCGGACCCTGCACCAGCAGCTCGAATTCCTCCACCCGGGTACCGAGATTGCGCACCGTCACCTTCGTGGTGACCTGACCACCCGGATCGACCGTCAGGTCATCGGGCTCCATGGTCACCCGAACACCACGTTTCTGCGCCGGACCGGCCGCGCCGGTACCCGCAGAAGGCCCCATCCCAGTTGACCCCGCGCCCGCAGGACGCGCCAGCTCCGGTACCCCTGCCGCGTTCGCCAGTTGACCAGGTAGCGCGGCAGCCGACTGCGCACCCGAGCCCGCTCGCTGCACCGGAATCTGGGCCGCCGCCGCGCTGGCCCATCCCAGATATGTCCGGCACTGGGGATTGGGACAAAAATCAACGGGACCGGGATCTACCAAACCACACTTCGGACAATCTCCCACAGCGCCGCCTCCCTTCGAAGCCTCCCGAGCCACCGAGGGTGCCGGGGATGTCACCGCGTTCTTGGACTGCTGCTGCACGACCGGCACGACCGGTGAACCAGTGGGTTGGCGAGACAGCGAAGCAGCAGGCGACACCTCGGCCGCCGGCACCCGGGACGAACTCGCGAGGGGTGCACTCGCGGGGAGCTGGCTCTCCGGTTGCTCCTCGGCCGCTCGCACCGGAGTCGCGCTCGCCGGAGGGGACACCGGACTAGGCAGCTCCTGCACCGCAGGTGGGTCAGTAGCGGCGAGGGGCAGCGCAGTGGTCGATTGTTCCTCGTCCACCGACCGCTGACCGGTGGGCGGTGGTGGGGCAGCGGAACTGGCCCAGCCCAGATAGGTCCGGCATTGCGGATTCGAGCAGAAATCGACGACGTCAGAGTTCAGCACACCGCACTTCGGGCAATCCCTCACCGCAGCACCTCCCTCCGAGGTGTGTCCCATATGCCCGGTATATCTACCCGGGTGGAACTGTCAGTCCAGCAAGTCCAGTGTGCGAACTAGCTGCCGCCGCGCAGGGGTCCCCCGGTGAACCGTACCGATTCATGGTTGACACCCGATCCGGCAAATAACCAGTGCCCAATCGGGTAATCGTCGATCGTGACAGCCCTGGGAACCCATCCACGATCTGGTACAGAGCCCGTGCCGAACAGCAACCACAGGAAACTGAGGACAAGCGTCACCCGGTAAATACGTCGTGCCGGGTCCCGATCGGGTGGACTGTCGATTCGCTGCGCGGACGTGCGCAGTCAGTGATCGGTAGCGTCTGTTGCCGCTGGTGGCTAATGGGTCAGTCGAGGGATGTCGGGCTCGGTGCCGGTGCGGGGGCGCTCGCCGGTTGGGCATCGAGTTGCGCCACGGGCGGCGGATCGAGTTGTGCTACGGCCGGCGAATCGAGCTGCGCCACAACCTGCGGCGTGCGCTGGGCCACGGTCCGCACCTGCGGAGCACCCGTAGCGAGGAATGTCAGAGTACCGTCCGCCGCCTGCACGGGTCCCTGCTTGGACGGTGTGGGGATGACACCCGTCAGGTATCCCTGTGTCCATCGCAGCACATTGTTCACGTAAGCCGCCGAGTGGTTGTAGCGGTAGATGGCCGCTGCCTGCTGGGCCGGGTCGGAGAGGTCAGTGCCACCGGCGCACAGGTAGCGACCTGCCGCGAGAGTGGCGTTATAGATGTTGTTCGGGCTCCCGGCACCGTAGGCACGCCACGTGGAGGGGATGAACTGCATCGGGCCCACCGCTCGGTCCCAGCCCGGGTCTGTGTCCAGCGTGCCGCCGTCGGTGTCCGAGATAGCGGCGACGTCCAGCGTTCCGTTCAGCTGCGGACCCAGGATCGGTCCCAGAGTGTTGCCGGCGGCGTCTACCCGTCCCCCGCTTGCATGGTCGGACTCAATCTGCCCGATCCCGGCCAGCGTGGTCCACGACAAGTTACAGCCCGGCTGGATTACTGCCATCTCTCGTTCGGCACGCTGGTAGGCGTCCAGCATCACACCCGGAATGCCCAGCGGTCCGTCCTGCAGACTCGACGGAGTCACCTGGTCGAGTGACTGGCCAGATGGCTGCGCCTGGGAAGAGGCCTGCAACGACCCCCCGTCCTCCGACGCCGTCACCGTCAACGACAGCGCCGGCGAGGTGGAGGGACCGTAGACCTTGTCAGCGGGGGTGAACACTGCGGTCAGCGCATGCGATCCGACGGCCAACGCCGACGTGGACGTCGTGGCCAATGCGGCGCCGTTGGTGACGGTCACCGGATCGCCGACGGCGGTCATCCCGTCCATGAACTGTACGGTGCCGGCCGCCGTCGCCGGGGTGACCGCCGCGATCAGTGTCACCGGAGCACCCTGGGTGACCGCGGACGTCATGGACGGAGCCAGGACGTCGCTGGAGACCTGCACCGCGGTAGCGCGGGTGATCTGGAGGTTACTGACCGGTGGCGCGGCACTGGAGGGTCCGGCGAGGGGCAGTAACACTGCCCCGGCCGCGACAGCCACCAGGAAAGTGCCGGCCGTAGGCCGGTGGAATGATCTGCTGCTACGCATGATCAGCCTTCCCCCTCCATGATCACCGCCAGTGGTGCCGAGACACCCGGCGCACTGTTCGAACCTGCGTCACCACATTCATCTGTCAGAGCAGGGCCCACTTCATCTGTCAGAGCAGGGCGTTGAGGAGATCGCTGATCAGCCCTCCGCCGTCGCCGTCACGACTACGAAGAAGGGTCAGTCCACCGCCGTCCAGCAGACCGCGTCCATCGTTGCGTCCCCCGAGATCGAGGATAGTCAGTCCGCCGCCCACATTCCCGCCGCCGTCCAGAATCCGTATGCCGCCTCCGTCCCCCAGTCCCCCGAGGTCGAGAACAGTCAGCCCCTGACCGTCAAGGCTGCTCGATCCGTCAAGGGACTGACCGGATTGCTGCGCTTGTTGGGTGACTGTCTGTTGCGACTGTATCACTGTCAGCGACAGCGGTGGAGACTTCGATGGGCTGAAAGTCGACGTGTTGGCGGGGGTGAACTCGGCGGTCAGCTGGCGCGCCCCGGCGCTTTGAATCACCGCGGTGACCGACGCGGTGGAGTTGCTGACCGTAACCGGACTACCGAGATTGTCCATCCCGTCCTTGAACTGCACGGTGCCGGCCGCTGCCGGCGGGGTCACCATGGCGGTCAGCGTCACGGAGTTGCCTTGAGTGATCGAGGTCGAGGATGCGGTCAGCACGGTGTTGGTGGCCGCCGGTCCGGTGGAGAGAGAGGAGGTAGCGGGCGAGGCGGTGACCATAAAGGTCACCGTTGGTGACGTCGACATGCTGAAGGCTGCCGGATCGGTGGGGGTGAACACCGCGCTCAGCTGGCGCGACCCGGCAGCTAACCGAGATGTGGTTCCCGATGCGGTGCCGTTGCTGAGGGTAATCGGATTACCGATATTGTCGGTCCCATCCTTGAACTGCACTGCGCCGACTGCCGTCGGCGGGGTCACAGCCGCGTTCAACATCACCATGATGCCCTGAGCAGCCGATGACGCCGGTGAGGTGGTCAGCATCGTCATCGTCGGGGTCGGGGCGATGGCATCGGTGACCCGAGGGGCACCTCGCGACGTGGCGCTGGCTGCCCCGCTGATGCACAACAAGATTCCCACGGCTGCGGCACAGATCACGAAGGACCTCGCCGCGCGCCAGTGGAGCAAACTACTGATACGCATAATGGTGCCTTCACCTTCCTTGCGGGTCACGACATCACGCCACGTCACCCGGTGACCCCGTTCGTCATCGTCATCAAATCGTCATCAAGGGGGCAGCGGAGGCTGGACATGTCAGCCGACCTGGTCACATAGGGTGAGCAGGATGTCACGATAATCCCCCATGGCGGTAAATTCTGAAAGCTACCGAGCCCGATCTGTCTACTCGGCTCTCGAGCTGATTGTCAACCGGTGGTTATCGGAGCTGCGCGAAATACTTGCCGAACTCCGTCTCCAGCGTGAGCCGACCCAGCTTGCGGTATTCCTGGTACACGCCGGTCACCAAGTCGCCGGTGGTCACAGCCCGGTTCTCCTTGGCCGCCAGATAGGCCGCCGAGACGACCGCGGAGCGGATATTGCCCCCGGACAGCTCGAAGGCGCGGGCGCAGAAGTCCAGGTCCAGGTCGTCCGCGCGGGGAATCCGGCGCCCCAGGCACCGATCCCACAGTCCGTGGCGCAGCGCCGCGTCCGGCATCGGGAAATCGACGATCAGGTCGAGCCGGCGGGTGAGCGCCTCGTCGAGGTTCGCCCGGAGGTTGGTCGCCAAAATCGCCAAACCGTCGAAGGACTCCATCCGCTGCAGCAGGTAGGCGCTCTCGATGTTGGCATACCGGTCATGCGCGTCGCGCACCTCGGAGCGCTTACCGAAGATGGCGTCCGCCTCGTCGAACAACAGCACCGCGTTGACACCGGCTGCCTCGGTGAAGATGCGCTCGAGGTTCTTCTCCGTCTCACCGACGTACTTGTCGATCACACCGGAGAGATCGACCGCATAGAGATCGAGTCCGAGGTCAGCCGCTATCACCTCGGCGGACATCGTCTTTCCGGTGCCCGAATCGCCGGCGAACAGCGCGGTCACGCCTCGGCCGCGGCCACCGCCAGGGCGCATGTTCCACTCGTCGAGCACCTGCGACCGGTGCCGGGCCCGCACCGCGATCTCCCGGAGCTGGACGAGTGTCGGCTCCGGGAGCACCAGGTCGACCCAACCGACCCCCGGCTCGATCCGGCGGGCCAGCCGGGCCAGGCCGATCGTGTTCTGTGCCCGCGCGCCGTGACCGAGGTCCGTCTCGGTCACCGGGCTGCCCCGCGCCTGCGCCTGCAACCGGGCCGAGCTCGCCGCCTGCGCGACCTGCTCGGGAGAGAGCACGAACTGGGCCGTCGCGGCACCCGGATTGAGATCTGACGCGAGCTGCCCGTCCAGGCACTCCCGCCACAGCGCCGAGCGCTGCTCGGCCGTCGGGGTGGGCACCTCGATCAGCAGCGCCGGTGTTACCGACCACAGCGGGTCCCAGTGCACCGTGCCGGCGAGTACGACGGTCCCCGCAGAGCTGGACAGCCTGCGGATGACGTCTCGGTGCTCGACAAGCGAGTCCACCGGAGCGCCGATGAGGACAGCACCGGTCAGCCGCGCCTCGCGCACAGCGACGGCGACCAGGTCGACCGCATCCGCCCGGCCGGCAAGCCAGCGCAGATCCAGCACGAGCGGCCGGCGGCCGACGGATCTGGCAGCCGCGCAGGCCGAGGCCGCCGCGCCGGCGCCCGCCCGCTCGCGCAGGTAGAGCAGGCGGACCTCAGTGGCGAGACCCCGCACGAGTGACCCAGCGCTGTCGACCTGCACGGCTGGGGGCAGCGGCGCGAGGATATCGGCGATCCCCGGATCGGACTGATCGTCTCCGAGCAGGTGGGCGGCCACCCGGTCGGGGACCCGAAGCGCCCGGGAAAGCAGCGGCCGGTCCGGCTCATCGACCACCATCAAACCCCCGGCTACCAGCGGCGAGTCTGCCCCGAACCGCGATCGGGCGGCGCTGGAGGCCTCCGGCACCCCGCACAGATCGAGCGCGAGCCCGACCGACGCGCGGCGCCGGGTGACGTCGTCGTTGAGGTACCCGTAGAGCTGCTCGAAGCGCGGGTCGATGTCGGGGATCAGCGCGATCAGCAACACCTCGATGTCCAGCGTCTGGAGCCCGAAGCTGCGCTGCAGCCGCCGCAGCCGCAGGTCTTCACCGGAGTCCTCGGCATCGTCGGCGGCCTGTTCGATCTCTGTGAGGTGCTGGGCCTCCGTCTGGTCCGGCGTCAGCGTCGACGAGTTGGCCGCGAGCAGCCGGTCCACGGCGGCCTCGGAGAGGTAGAGGCCGCGAAAGGCATCGTCGGGGTCGGGATCTCCGGTACGGCGCAACGTGACGGCCCGCCGGACCCGGGACTCGACGAGCGCCAGCCGGGCGAACAGATGCTCCAGGCTCGACGTCGAGGCGGCCCGGCTAGCCATCACCGGTACCAGGCCTACGTTGCGACGCATCGCGACCACGTGGTGATCGTTTGGCCCGCACGGTGCGTCTCATCCCGCCGGGGCGCCCCGGCTCGCCGGTATCGGTCATGCCGGCAGGTGTCGCCTCGCTGCTGCCCAGCGCCGACAGATCGGTCCTGCGTCGCGGGGGATCGCGTTGCTCGCCCTCGCTAGCGCCGAAGTCGATGGTGAGAGGCTCCTGCACCGGCGGGCCGGCCGGCAACGGGCGTCCACCATCGACCGGTGCGGTGACGACCAGATCCAGCGACGGCTTGAGCTCCCCACCCAGCGCTGACCAGACATCGGCGAACGCGCGGTCCTCGGGCGGCGGCAGGGCCACCGACAGCGTCACCGGCAACCCGACCTCGGCCAGCGCCCCGCTGAGCAGCTCGGCCGGCAGCGTCTCGTTACGCAGGAAGCAATACAGCAGTGCAGACAACAGCCGGTGCTCGTCCTCGGGTCGCTGGGTCCAGGCCGTGATCAGGTAGCTCACCTTGAAATGCCGCGGCGGCTGGCGCCTGCTGACGATCATCCCCCGGTCGTCGTAACTATTGATCAGGCCACGCTCTCGCCGGCGCAGATCCTCGCGGATGTCATAGAGGTAGAGGTTGATGGTGGGCGAGTTGCGCCGCGACGACCACTCCTTCGTCGGCGCGTCGAAGACCACGTCGATATCCGAGGAGGTCACCGCCTCGGCCCGGACCAGGGTCCGCAACGCCTCATCGACCTCGTTGAACACAGATCAAGCCTGCCGTGATCGGCCCGGATGGGCAGGCACTGTCGGGCATCCGCGGGGACCAACGCGGCTGCCCGTAGAGGCAAAAGACTGCGCCATCGCTAGATGAGTCCCTGCTTGAGCGCGTACGCAACGGCATGCGAGCGGTTGCGTAGCTGCAATCGAGTCGTCACGTCATGCAGGGCGTTCTTCACCGTCCGCTCGGAGTAGGACAGCTTGACGGCGATCTCGGCGGTGTCGAGTCCCTCGGCGACCAAGCGCAGGATCTCGACCTCGCGCGCGGACATCCCGTTGAGGGTCAGGCCGCGCGGGTTGAGCAGCTGGCGTTGCAGCCGCGCAACCTGGGCCAGCAGCCGACCGAGCAGGTCCCCTGGCACGCTGCCCTCGCCGCGGGCCGCGGCGCACACCGCCGTGGCCAACCGCTCCGGGGTCGCCTCGGCTCGCCGCACCAGGCCGACGACGCCGGCCTCGATCGCCACTGCCAGCCCGGTGTCGTCGATGTGCGTGACAACCAGGATCGACCTGCACGAGCTGCGCTGCAGGCTGCGTAAGACCTGGACGGTCTCCTCGTCGACGCTGTCGGCGACCACCACTGCCACGTTGGCCCGCTCATCCCCGGCGTCCAGCAAGGTGACCTCCGGGCGCGGACGCAGCTGGCTGGCCACCCCAGCCTGCGAGACCGGATCACGGGCGCAGACACAGATCGCGACACGCTCCATACCATCACCCCCGTGTCGGGTACGTTCTTGTGCCCTATCGTGCAACCGCACGCTTATCGTGCGCTCAACATGGCCTCAACGGGCACCTCAGGGCAGTGCACCTCAGCGCCGCTGACGGGCCTGACCGCAGGCCAGGTCAGCGAACGATCCCTTGAGCCGCTGCTGCAAGAAGGTGAAGAGGTTCCTCGCCGCAGCCGGATCCGGGGAGGGGGCAACGATGGTGAACAGCCGGCCGAGGCGTATGCGCGCCGCTCCGACGGTGGCCAGATTGGTGCAGTAGGCCCGGGCGGTATCGACCGCGGGATCCAGCGGCGGCATGTTCACCCCAGCCCGGTACAGATTGGCCTTGGCCACGCTGCCCCTGCCGTTGACCTGTGCCATCGGGTTGTTCGGCGGGATGAGCGCCACCGGCTCGGCCTGCTCGGCGGCTGCTTGCAGCTCGTTGAGCGCCAGCGCAGGAGCCGGTGCCCCGCCCGCGGTGAGGTCCGGGGCCGTGAACGCTTGGCACCCCAGCGCCGGGCCGATGAAGATGTTCAGCAGCCCATTGTCGCTGGCGTTGCGGAGAATGGTGGTGGCCGGCAACGCCTGGATATTCTTCTGATTGTTCTGCGCGATACGCCCGTCAGCGAGCGCCAGGTAACTGGTGTCGAGGTTGTCGCTCTGATCCTGATCGACAACGGAGAAGTCGCGAGTAGTCGGGCACGGTTTGCCGTCCCGGGCCATACCGATCGGCGGTATCTTCAGCTTGCCGGCGCGAATCACGTTATTGGCCGCGCTGAAGAACTCCGGGGCGCCGCAATAAGCGAATTGCCCGAATGGCGAGCGGGGCAACCCGTTGACACAGCCCTCCGTGGCCCCCCGCAGGGTCAGGACGTCACCCTGGAAACCGAACCACACTCCGACCACAGCACCCGGGGGTAGCTTCGGCACGATCGGCGGTGCCGCCGGTATCCTGCCCCGGTCGGTGACCAGCGGCCGGTAGATCGACAGTGCCCCTGTCGCCGGGTCGAGGATGGTGGCCTCGACGAATGCCGACTGGTCGACGTCGGCCTCGCGGCACGGACCGTTGCGGCGATTCGTGGCCACTAACTCGTAGGGCGTGGCCAGGCCCTGCGCGGTGAGCGGCGCCTCCGGGACGATCAACGTACAGTTCGGGTTGGCTTCCTCCTGCTCGTCCTCGTCGTCCGCCAGCGCCGGCACAGTGCTGGACACACCGAGCGCGGGGCCGGCCTGCGCTTCCCAGGGGGCGATAAGTGCCAGCGGCAACACAACCGCAACGGCAGACAGGCTCCAGCGGACGAAGCGTGGTGTGCGGGGAGTCACCAGCGCACCCTTCTCTCGAGTCAGTGTCGGTGACCGCGCAGAGCCGGGACGTACCTGTAGGGATCGTCGAGCGGACCACGTGGTCCGGGTAACCAGCTCTCGCCGCGACGGACATTAGGACGCGTGGTCGCCCGCCGGCCCGGACCTGAGAGCGCTTCGCACTCAGGGGCGCTCACAGGGGTGTCCCTGGCGACGAGCAGCCGAACGTTACTCCGAACGCCGCACTCCATACGGCCATTTGCCAGCCATCATCCTCAGATAGCCGGTCGTCTGCCGCAGCGGACCGTCGATCGCGCAGCTGCCGCAGCGCAACCAGCACCGAGCGGCCGGATGGCCGAACCAATCCTCGTCCACATACGTACGTTCGGCAGACCAACTGCAGAACGAGGATGACCTGAATCCCTGCCCAACATCGAGAAATGATCAACAAGCCGGCCACCGAAATGATCATTATCGTGACCCGGCAGGGTCGCGCTCCGCGTGCTCACGCTGATTTTCCGTGTACGATGAGCCACTACCCGGACTACGAGAGTCCCAGCTCAGGAAGGGGCCTATGAGCGCCTACCGGCTTCCCGACCTGCCGTACGGTTACGACGCGCTCGAGCCTTACTTCGACGCGCGGACTATGGAGTTGCATCACACCCGGCACCATGGCCACTACGTCGACCGTCTCAACGCCGCCCTGAAGGGCGTCACCGACGCGGGCACGGGGGATGACCAATCCATCGATGGTCTGCTGTGGAATATCGGCAAGATCCCCGAGGACCGTCACTATGCGGTGCGCAACTATGGCGGTGGGCACGCGAACCACTCCTTGTTCTGGTCGATCCAGAGTCCGGATGGTGGCGGGAAGCCCTCCGGTCCCCTCGCTGATGCCCTCATCGCGGAATTCGGTTCCTTCTCAGCATTCAAGGACCGCTTCACCGGGGTCGCGGGCGCGCACGTGGGTAGCGGCTGGGCATGGCTGGTACTGGTCCGCAACCGCTTGGTGGCCTACAGCCTCCCCAACGAGGACTCCCCGCTCACCGCAGAAGAGATCCCGATCCTCGGGCTCGACTTGTGGGAGCACGCCTACTACTTGCAGTACCAGGCTTCACGTGCCGACTACGTTGAAGCCTTTTGGAACGTGGTGAACTGGGAAGAGGTAAACCGTAGGTTCGAGGAGGCAACGCGATCGTAGCCCAACCAGGTCGCTACCAATGCGTTCCGGGCCTTCGCGTGAGAAGCCCGGGACAGGTACGGTTTCCTATCTATCCCCGACCAGTTGCATCGGAGAGGGTTGACATGAGTCAAGACGCAAAGCCGACAAATAGCCCTGAAGAGAGCCCGGAGGCGCTCTCCGCGCTGCGAGGCATCTGGCAAGCCCAAGGTCAGACGAGCGCTGCTCTCGACGAGGCCTGCGGCAACACGAACATATGCAAGAGCATGGAGAGCGTCGGCTTCCAAGGGCTGGCCGACGACGAAGCAGCCAAAGGTGAGCCGTCAGTCGGGAACAACGTGCGGGCCGCCTGGAAGACCAAACTCGAGCGCGAGGGCAAGCTGAACACCCAGAAAGGTAGCGTCAGGGACCTCGTCTTCGGGCCGTCTGAGCAGAACGAGTAGGTAACACCGCTTACGCATGCAGTGGCCGGATACACGAAAGGACAACACAATGTTCGGACGCAAGATACCCCAGGCCAAGACCGAAGAGCCGCTTGTGACACCCACGGATTCCAGTCGCCTCACGTCCTACCGGGTGGGTCAGGATACGGCACCGGAGACCGTCGGCGTCAAGAAGACCACGTCGTACGTCAACGCCATGCAGTTGGATGAGCGCGGGTTCGACTCGATCAACTGAGGCCCCGGGGGATCTCGCTGTCCTGACGGCCGGGTCCCCACGGGTGGCCCCTGCGTCAGTCGACGTCAGCATCATCGACGTTGCTACCTCGCGACATGATCGACCTCGCCAGCCAGCGGCCGTCGGCATCATCAAGGAGACCCATTCAATGAACTACCCAAGTTCCGTCAAAGAACTTACCGAAACGTTGCGACGGGGAAATTACCTGGCGGATCGAGGATTGGCAACAGCGGTGTTCGTGGCGATGTCCCTGCAGCGACCCATCCTCCTCGAAGGAGAGGTGGGCGTCGGCAAGACCGAGATCGCCAAGGTGCTGTCGTCGGTGTTCGGGCGTAAGCTGATTCGATTGCAGTGCTACGAGGGCATCGACACCAACCAAGCCCTCTACGAGTGGGACTACGCGCGCCAGCTGCTCTACATCCGGGCCTTGTCGGATCGGGACGTCAGCGGCGAGGATGCCGTCGAGAAACTGTTCGGTCCGCGATTCCTGCTCGAGCGTCCGCTGATGCAGGCCGTCAAGTCCGGTGACCAGGCGGTACTCTTGATCGACGAGGTCGATCGGGCTGATGACGAGTTCGAGGCATTCCTGCTCGAGGTCCTGTCCGACTTCCAGATCAGCATCCCCGAGGTCGGCACCATCAAGGCAGAACGCCCACCGCTAGTGATATTGACCTCCAACCGGACCCGCGATCTGCACGACGCGTTGAAGCGGCGCTGCATGTACCACTGGATCGGCTACCCCGCTCCCGACCGTGAGGTGGAGATCGTCACCGTTCAGGCTCCCGAGGTGTCCGAGACACTCGCCCGCAAGGTGGTCACGGCGGTCAATCGGCTCCGTGAGATGGACCTCGCCAAGCCGCCTGGCGTGGCCGAGACCATTGACTGGTCCCGTACCTTGGCTTTCCTCGGCGAGACCTCCCTGAGTCCCGCGGTAGCCGACGTCACCCTCGGCTCGATCGTGAAGGATCGCGACGACCTCGAGCTCGTACGAGACAATCTCACGGAAGTGACATCCAATGCTTGACACGCCTCATGGAGCAGACTGACCGATGTCACGCGACCACCACGGGTTTGTCACAGTACTCATCGACTTCGGCCGCGCGCTACGCGCCAAGGGGCTGTCCGTCGGCTCAGGCGACATTCTGACCTACTGCGCAGCCATGGTTCCGTTGGATCCGACCGACCTCCTTGATCTGTATTGGGCGGGGCGGACCACGATGATAGTTCGCCACGAGGACGTGCTCGTCTACAATGAGGTGTTCAAATCATATTTCCTCGCATCTGACAGCCCTGTCCAGAAGGTATTGAAGATCAAGGCACAGGCCACCGCCGAAGCCGAGGCGGCGTTCGAGATTCCGGCAGCAGAGCCCTCCGGTAAGGAGGAAGAGCAGGAACAGATGCTCGGGCTGATGGCCTCGAACGTCGAGACCCTCAAGCACCGGGCATTCGGTGAGTGCACCGAGGAAGAGCTCGCGGCGATTCGGCGTATCATGTCACGTGTCAAGCTGACCCCACCCAAACGTCGCACCAGGCGAACTCGGACGGCATCTGACGGCCGTAGACCCGACATGCGCCGGACGATCCGCGAATCGATGCGCACCAACGGCGAGATGGTCAGCCTGTACTGGCGCCGGCGCCGGACGCGTCTGCGACCGCTGATCCTCATTCTCGATGTGTCCGGATCCATGTCGGATTATTCTCGAGCATTGCTGCAGTTCGCCTACTCCGCCAAGCGCGGCGCCTCGCAGCGCACCGCCCAGCGGGTTGAGGTGTTCTGCTTCGGCACGCGACTGACGTGCGTCACCAAGACGCTGCAAACACGCAAGCCCGACGAGGCACTCCAGCGTGCCGCCAAGCTCGTCGTCGACTGGGAAGGCGGCACCCGGATCGGCGACTCCATCGACAAGTTCGTGCGTTTGTGGGCCCGTCGCGGTATGTGCCGCGGTGGGGTCGTCGTGATCTGCTCCGACGGTCTCGACCGTGGAGATCCCGAGTTGCTGTCCGACTCGATGGAACGGCTGTCCAGGTTGTGCTACAGCATCGTGTGGATGAACCCGCACAAGGGCGACAACCCCAACTACCAGCCGCAGAGCGTCGGTATGATAGCCGCCGAGCCGCATGTCGACGTCCTGCTGTCCGGTCACGATCTGAGCAGTCTCGAGGAACTCGCCACGCTGCTTCCGAAGCTCGGTTCATAAGGAGGCGGAGATCCCCATGTTGATGAGATGGAGCGTCGGCATCGAGGCTCAGGGCGACCGCATCATGAAGCTCGAGGAGGTAGTCGAGTTAGCGGACGCCGTCGCCCCCATGAGCGGCATCGCCACCGGCATCGGCACCAATCGCTACGGCGCGCAGGTCGTCGTGTTCGCCGACGGCCGCGAGGAGGCGATCAAGAAGGGCAAGGAGCATTTCGCCGACGCAGTGCAGAAGGCGGGCCTGCCGATCTTCCCGATCGTGCGGGTCGAAGCGGTCAGCGAGGAAGATGACGAAGCAGACGACATGTGAGCCGGGTCCGGCTCTCCTATACTGGTAAGAAACGACGTCTCATACATCCAAGGACATCCATGAATATGCAGGTCGGGACATGATCCGCCTCGGGTCGTTGGCTGGCTACTCGTTCGAGGGGCCGCGGATCCTGGGGGGCTGGACTCCTCCGAGCCGGTCAGCGGTTTTCGCCATTATGTACAAGCCGGATCCCGAGAACAAGCCCGACCGTTACGCGGTGATCTACGTCGGCCACGCCGACAACATGGCTGAGGCTGGCTTCCCGTTCAAGCATCCACGGTCGAACTGCTGGATCAACCGGGCGAGCTCGAAGTGGAAACTGCATATCTGCACCTATGAGGTTGTGGGCTGGTCGCGAGCCCACCGCGAGGAGATCACTCAAGAGCTCACCGCCATCTATAACCCGCACTGCAACGAAGTGAAGTATGACAAGGCGTGGGACGACCATTGGATTGGGAGCTACAAATCCGAGCTAACGGGCCCGCTCTCCCAGCGCGGACCCGATGAGGTCCCTTTGTAAGAAGATTCACAAGGCCGCGAGATATAACATGGCGGTGGGGAGAGACCTAGTAGGTCTCTCCCC